>DAINSK010000017.1:0-68503 GCA_036741355.1 Chloroflexota bacterium | reverse complement strand
CGATCCCCGTTTCAAGGCATCGAACCGCTGTGCCATTCACGATCGGCTCATCGTGTGCGGTCGTGACCAGGCCGTTCCTGAGCGGCGGCGTAGCGGCGGTGCGGGGAGCCGCCGGCCGAGTGGTTCCAGCATCTGATACCACCGATCGCGCCGCCGGTGCCCGCCGGTAAACCGCGGCTTGCAGCATCCGTTCCCTCCCCGCGGTTGTGGTAAGTCTCGGTCAGCGTACGTACTCACCCGCGGTCGGGGGCAGCGACCGGGGGAAGTAGGACCAGGCGGTTGCCGGTTATTCCGCCATAAGCAGTACACGGGAGTAGCTGCGGATCCGGGGAATTGGCAACGGGATGAGTATAGCGGCGGTTCGCCGCACGCGCTCCGCGCCCCCTCTGGCTCCCTCGCTCGACGTGGCGGCGCCCATCCCCTCACATCTCAGCACGGCGGGTCTGGCGCGCCTACCAGCCCATGACTGCTTTGACTTCAAGGAACTCTTCGAGTCCCCAGTTGCCGAACTCGCGCCCGTTGCCGGATTGCTTGTAGCCGCCGAATGGCGCAGGCTCACTGCTGCCACGACCTTCGTTGATGTGAATCTGCCCGGCGCGAATCTGCCGCGCCACCGCGCGAGCTCGATCCTGGTTACCTGACCAGACGCGGCCTGCGAGGCCGTAGATAGTATCGTTCGCGATCGCCACGGCCTCTTCCTCGGTGTCGTACGGGATGATCGACAGCACCGGGCCGAAGATCTCATCACGGGCGATGGTCATATCGTTGCTGACGTTGGAGAACACCGTCGGCTTGACGAAGTAGCCGTGCTCCAGGCCATCCGGTCGCCCGGGGCCACCGGTCACCAGCGTTGCCCCCTCGTCAATGCCAACCTGAATCAGATCCTGCACCTTCTGGTACTGCAACGCGTGGACGATCGGTCCGTGGGTTGAACTCTCGTCGAACGGATCACCCATCGTGCAGGCTTCTGCCGCGGCCTTTGCCAGCGCCTCGACTTCGGCTAGCTGTGCGCGCGGCACGATCATGCGCGTCGGTGCCGAGCAGGTTTGCCCGGAATTGGCGTAGCACCCCATCACCCCGGCGGGAATCGCCTTCCGCAGGTCAGCATCGTTCAGAATGATGTTCGGCGATTTTCCACCGAGCTCCTGCGTCACGCGCTTCACTGTCTGCGCGGCGAGTTCAGCAACCCGCTTGCCCGCCCTGGTCGAGCCAGTGAAGGAGACCATGTCGACGTCCGGGTGGGCGGCGATCGCCTCACCGACGACCGGACCGTCCCCGTTGATGAGGTTGAACACGCCTGCCGGTAAGCCCGCTTCATCAATGACTTCCGCGAGCAGATAGGCATTGAGCGGCGCCATCTCGCTGGGCTTGAGCACGACGGTGCAGCCGGCGGCCAGTGCCGGGGCAACCTTGCCGGCGATCTGATGCAGCGGATAGTTCCAGGGCGTGATGAAGCCGCAGACGCCGATGGGTTCGCGCAGGATGCGGGTCGCGCCATCGCCGGATTCGAACTCATACTCGCGGGCGATCTTGGCGTAGCTACTAAAGGTGCGCATGGGCAGGCCCGTCTGAATCGCCCTGGCGGCCTTGAGCGGCATGCCCATCTCTTGGCTAATCGTACTGGCGATCTCGTCTTGACGGGCTGCCAGACCCGCGGTGATCTTATCGAGATACGCGGCGCGCTGGGCCGTCGTGGTCTGGCTCCAGGTGATGAACGCCTGCTTGGCGGCTGCAACCGCCTGATTCACATCTTCGGGCGTGCCAAGCGGCAACGTCGCGATCACCGCCTCGGTCGCAGGATTGAGGATGTCAATAGTATCGCTGCCGGACGGAGCCACCCAGGCGCCATTGATGTAGAACTCGCTCGTATGCATTGCCGCTCTCCTCTGCCGCGCACCGTTGGCTGCTTGCCTCGGGATCGATTGTGCGGATTCAGCCCGTTGCCGCAGCACAGTCGGGATAATGGCGTGCTTGCTGCTCCGAAGGCGAGCATACGCGCGTCGAGTAGGAAGTGTCCAACTGCGATTTGGGTGGCCCCTGTTGGAGAATCCATTTCGGAAGTAGCGCGCGGATGCCATATTTGGCTGCTGCCGGAGCTACGTCAAGCATTCCGAAAGGGATCGCTCACGAGCCCAAAGTACGTCGGGAACAGCGACGTCTCCATCTTGGGAACATCCCAGCCGGGAAGGTAGGCGTGGATGCGGTCCACGAAGGACGAAGTCACGGCCTGTCTTGCGCGCCAGCGTCATCCCTGCGGAGCCCGAAGCCCCGTCCCGTCCGCGCAAGCAGGTGGCTTCGCCTGCATGCGTCCTGTACGCTAGGCGGGACATAAGGGAAGGTGGCGAATGCCGATGACCACACGACGCGGTTTCTTGCAGTTCGGGGGCGCCACGGCGCTCGCGCTCGTGGCCGCGCCACGCCTGCTGCATTTGAAGGCGCCATCCGTCCACGCGCAGGCGATCCCCGGCGCACCCACGTTCCGGGGCGCGGCCGGCACGGCGGTCGTGGGACCGGTCAGCCTGGCCGCTGGCATCACGGTGCTGCGTGCCCAACACAACGGCACGGGCAATTTCATCGTCAACACTTTCGTACCGAATGACGGCTACAGCCCGGCGGACGCCTTCACGCAGTCGCAGACCACGGACAATGCGCTCGTGTACGACGTCATCGGCAGCTACAAAGGCGGCTCGGTGGTGGTCACCGCCCTCAATGCCCCCTACTACCTGGCCGTGAACGCGAGCGGCGCCTGGCAGGTGAGCGTCGAGCAGCCGCTACCCGAGACGGTTGCCGCCACGCAGGGCACGAGCTTCTCCAGCAAAGGGCAAGACATCACGCCCTACTTCACGCTGCCCGACGGCATCGCGCAGATCGCGTTGCAGGCGGACAAAAGCTCGGCAATCACCGGCTTTCTGTACCATCTCGACGATCTGGGTGGCGAAGCGATCCAGGCGGGCGAGATGGGCCACACCGGGGCAATCTTCTTTTTCAACGACCCCGCCAACCAGGTGAGTTATCCCATCAATCTGCCCGATGACGGTCCCTACGTGTTCTTCGTCACCAACGATCTTCACGACACAACCGCTTGGACGGTGAGCTTCGCCTGACGAGACCGTGGCGGTTGGACTGCCCGAAGACTGGTTTGGCCGGTGGGAACGACAGGAAGCGCTGGCCGCGGTGCTTCCTGCCGCAGCGAGGCAGTTGCCTGAGTGTCGGTCTCCGTCGCGAGCCGATTTGTCCACACGCGGGAGCCACGACGACAAGCGTCTACACTCCTGCGCCGTTGGCATACACGATTGCATGCTCGTGTCTCTTCGGCAGATCAACGCAACACCAGCCGCTTCCGGAGTCTCGTCCATTACACTCACTCTCACACCGTCCTGGAGTAGAGGAGCCGGAGAGTGGACAGGGAACGAATCCTACAGCTCGCCCACGCCACGGACGCCACGGTGTTGGCGGCTCGGCGCCATATTCACCAGTACCCTGAGTTGAGTTTCGAGGAGAAAGAAACCGCATCCTTCGTCGCGGACCGACTGCGCTCCCTCGGCTATGCGCCGCAGACGAACATCGCCGGCTATGGGGTGAAAGTGGTGCTGAACGGCGGCCGTCCGGGGCGAACTGTCGCGCTGCGCGCCGATATGGATGCATTGCCACTGCATGAGCCCACAGGGTTGCCCTTCGCCAGCAGCCGTCCCGGTGCGATGCACGCCTGCGGCCACGACGCCCACACAGCGATGCTGCTCGGCGCCGCCCAGGCGATCCTGGAAATTCGCGATGAGCTTGTCGGCAACGTAGTCTTTCTCTTCCAGCCGGCGGAGGAGAAGCCACCCGGCGGCGCGCTGCCGATGATTGAGGCGGGTGTGTTAGAGGACCCTTCGGTCGATTGTGTCTTCGGTCTGCACCAGAGTCCGACCTACGATGTCGGGCAATTCGGGGTGACGGGCGGTCCGCGTTCCGCGAGCTCGGACACCTTCCGGGTTTCGATCATCAGCAAAGGCGGCCATGCAGCCCGTCCGCACGCCACCGCGGACCCCATCGCTGCTGCCGGGATGGCGATCGCGGGCATCCATCAAATCGCGAGCCGCCGGCTGTCGGCGATGCAACCGGTGGTGATTACGATCGGGACCATCCACGGAGGTACGAAGGAGAACATCATCCCTGAGCTGGTCACCATGAGCGGCACGGTGCGGTGTTTTGACGAGGCGATCCGCCGGGAGGTGCCGGAGATGATCCGTAACGTTGCCGAGACCGCTGGGGCGATGTTCGGCGCGGCAGCGACGCTGGATTACGAGTACGGCTACCCGGTCACGAAGAACGATGATGCCATGGCTGCGGTCGCTCGTCGCGCTGCAGAGCGGGTCTTTGGAAGCGCCAACGTGCTCACGCCCGAGCCGGCAATGCCGTCGGAGGACTTCTCCTACTTCCTCCAGCGCGTGCCGGGCGCTTTCGCTAGCATCGGCGCCGGAACGCCGGGTGCGACGAACCGAGGGTCTACCCACAGCCCGAGCTTCATCCTCGACGAGAGTGCGTTGCCGTTGGGCGTAGCGTTCTACCTCTCGCTCGTCTCGGATCTCTTGGGTGCGTAGCGCTGCGGCGTGACGTCCGGCGCGGTCATACTCCCGCTGGCAGACACGATGGCATCCTCGTGTGCGTACTGTTAGAGGCACGAGGGAATGCGCTTACAGTCGTGTTGCTGGGGCCGACCTATCCGAAGGTGATGCCCCCGGAGAGCGCCGCCCATGTCAAGCAAACCCGGGCGGCGGCCGCAGGGATTGCAGGATCAGTTCGTGCGCCGCGCGCCGCTCACCCATATCGTCGAGCGCGTCGGCCCTGGCGAGGTCGACGCTGCCGCGTTCAGCCGGCACGCCGGTGTGGGGGCTGCTCGCTCCCGAGGCCTGCTGTAATACCAATCGAGGCTGCCGGCGCCGTGCCATGTCTCGTGCCGCAGCACTTGCGCGAAATCTGACGTTTGCGTAAGGTGCATACACCAGAACCGACTTCGATGTCTGGAGGGATTAATGGACTTCTCAGATACGCCTGAAGAGGCGCAGTGGCGCCGACAAGTGCGGTCTTTTGTCCAGAGTGAATTGCCCGAACAGTTCCGCCGGGGCAACCGCGAGACGGGCTGGAACGAAGCGTCGAGCCGCCCGCTACGTCGCGAGGACACGCAGTCCCGCGCGGGCGGCGACGTTCGCGAGCGAGGTACGGCCGCAATGCGCGAGTGGCGCAAGAAGCTCGCAGATCGCAGCTGGGTGGCGCCCGCCTGGCCCAAGGAGTACGGCGGCGGCGGGCTGTCGGTGAAACAGCAGTTCATCCTCAACGAGGAGATGGCGGAGGCGCGTGCACCCGGGGTGGGCGGCATGGGCATATCGATGGTCGGGCCGACCCTGATGGCCCACGGCACCGAAGAGCAGCGGCAAGAATATCTGCCCAAGATCCTCTCCGGGGAGGTCAACTGGTGCCAGGGGTTCTCCGAGCCTGGCTCCGGCTCGGACCTCGCTTCCCTGCAGACGCGCGCCGTGCTGGACGGCGATGACTTTGTCGTGAACGGCCAGAAGATCTGGACCTCCGGTGCCCAATACGCGCACTGGATGTTCATGCTGACGCGGACGGACCCGGACGCGCCCAAGCACCGCGGCATCACGTATCTGCTGCTGCCGATGAGCAGCCCCGGCATTACGGTGCAACCGCTCGTGACGATGACCGGGTCGGCGGTGTTCAACCAGGTCTTCTTCGACAACGTGCGCGTGCCGCGCCAGAACGTCGTCGGGGAGGTCAACCGCGGCTGGTACGTCGGCGCCACGACGCTCGACTTTGAACGCTCCGGCATCGGCAACGCCGTCAGCCAGCGGCAGTCCGTCGACGACCTGATCAAGTTTGCCAGGGAGGGTTCGGAGAAGAGCACTCTCGGCGTGAACCCGGAAATCAAGTTCGACCTCACCGACCGGCTGGTCGAAGCCAACGTCGCCAAGATGCTCTCGTACCGTGTGATCTCCATGCAGGACCGGGGCCTGATCCCGAACTACGAAGCCTCGATTGCCAAGCTTTACAACACGGAACTGCAGCAGCGCGTGGCGCGGACGGGCATGAAGGTCGTGGGCATGTACGGCAACGTGTACGACAGCGGCTCTAAATGGGCCGCCCTGCGCGCCCGCTATGCCCAGAGCTACCTGGGTACCGTTTCCGTCACGATTTACGGCGGTACCAGCGAGATTCAGCGCAATATCGTCGCGACTCGCGGCCTGGGCCTGCCGCGGGAGTGAGCAGGCTAGGTCCGAGGCAGTGGGGCGCGCAGCCCGGCGGCCGGCGGTAGCGAAGCCCGATCTCCGAAGTTCTAGTGCGTTTCGTTTATTTGACAGCGGGATCGAACGAACGGACGATGCGGGCCATTTCGGTGACGACGTCGGTGCCGTCGCTTGCCGCGGTCGGCAGGCGCGAATCCGGGTTTTCACGCGTCAGGTCGAGGTGCAGGTCAAGGCGGATGACCTTTTCATTCCAGTCGGTCGTGGTGAACAGGTGAAAGCGGGGAAACCAGGCCTTTTTCAGCGGCCGCACCCACCCGGAACCCTGCGGATGACGCTGATATCCCAATTTTTTGAGTTGCTGGGCGTGCTTCTTTTCGAAGCGCAGGTCAATCTGGCCCCTCAATCTTGTCGCCGAGCCTCCGTGTCGACACGCTGAAGTCCGGGAAGCGACGGTGAAGCCGCCACCATCGTACACTGTTGCGCGTGGCCCAAAAGGGCGTCTCAGCAGTTCCGGACGAGGTGCGCAAAACCAATGCGGTACATCATTTACGGTGCGGGCGCAATCGGCGGTGTGGTCGGCGGCAGGCTGTTCGGGGCCGGTATAGAAACGGTGCTCATCTGTCGTGGCGCCCACTTGCAGGCGATCTGGGAGCGCGGCCTGACCCTTCGCGAGCCTGAGGGCACCAGGGAACTAAAAGTGCCCACGGTGGCGCACCCACGGGAGTTGACGTTCACGGACGGCGACGTGGTGGTCCTGTCGATGAAGTCCCAGGACACCGCGGGCGCCCTTGACGACCTGGAGGCGGCGGGCGGCGCCGACCTGCCGATCGTGTGCTGCCAGAACGGTGTGGACAACGAACGCATGGCGTCCCGCCGATTTGCGCGGGTATACCCGATGCTTGTGGCCTTGCCGGCGACGTTCCTCGAGCCCGGAATCGTCCTCGGTTGGGGCGCGCCCAAAGCTGGAGTGCTCGATCTCGGCTGCTTCCCGGGTGGCGTGGACGACGTGAGTCGCCGTATCGCCGCGGACCTGACGGTGGCCGGCTTCGTCAGTCGCGCCGACCCGGCAGTCATGCGGCTGAAGTACGCAAAACTGCTCACGAACCTCGGCAACGCCTTGCAGACGGTGGCGTCGTTTCACCGTACCGACGAGTCCGCGCGCGCAATCATGCGCAAGGTTCGCAACGAGGCGCTCGCCTGCTATGAGGCCGCGGGCATCGACGCCGCCGGAGCGGAAGAGTACCGACAAGTGGTAAGCAGCCACTTCCAACAGACCGACATCCCAGGCGCAGAACGAGGCGGTAGTTCGACCTGGCAGAGCCTCGCTAAAGGCAGCACAAGACTGGAGACCGACTATCTCAACGGCGAGATCGTCTTGCTCGGTAAGCTCTACGACGTGCCGACGCCGTACAACGGTGCGCTGCGGCGCCTCTCGCAGCAGCTTGCTGCCGCAGGCGGCAAGCCCGGCAACTACACTATCGCCGACGTGGAGGCGCTCGCCGAACGGCAGGCGGCCGCCGGGTCAGCCGTCAACCAGGCGTATTCTTAACGTCGCTGTTTTCAACGTTGTATGTACGGGAGCACATCTCCGGGATAGCTGTTTGCGATGTTCAGCAAAGCGGTTCGGATCTCGGCTGCTGACTTAGTGGGGTCCTCAGACCAGATGCAGGCCGCGATGCCCGCTGCGATCGGCGTCGCAAACGACGTCCCGGACCACTCAGCCAAACCAGAGGGGTTGCCCCGGGCGACGCCCGGCGGGAGCTCGGACCCCGAGTAGAGCCCAACCAGCGCGTTGCCCGCCGTCGTGTAGACCTGCCCGTCCGACGCCCGGACCTCGACTTCGCCGCCGTAGGCGCTCAGACCGTCGTTGTCGGTGAAAAAGTCGTCGATATTAGAGTAGCTCGACGCTTGCAGGCCGGCTCCGGCGACCGCCGAGACCGCCAGAACCCCTTCCACCGCGGCCGGCAGTCGCGGTGTGAAACGATCGCCGTCGCCCCACGAATCGTTGCCCGCCGCCGCAACGGCTAGCACGCCGTCCTCTTGGTCTAGCCGGAACACCCGATCGATTACGCCCAGCACGCCTTTGAACTTCCGCGCCTTGGGATCGACGAGCCCCTGCCGTTCCAGCAGATCGACCTCGGGCGTCGGGTCCGGTTCCTTGCCGGGTGCGGCTGCAGACACGCGCGACGGCGAGTTCTGGTGGAGGTCCTGTACTGCGGTGAGCAGGCTCGCCGGATCCAGGTAGAACTGCTCCATTTTGTGCAGTATCTGGTCAATCAGTAGCGCCTGTGGTGCGGTGCCGAGGCTGAGGTTGAGCACCAGCCGAGCGTGGTTTTCATGCGCATCATCGATCGCCGTTTGCACGGCGCGCAGGAGAACGTCCGTATCGCCAATGCCCTGGTCAGTCAGCACTCGGTAGACGCTGATCTCCGCCCGGGGAGCGATGTCGTGAATGATATCAGCCACAAAGAGTCCATGGTCAGAAAGGTCGTAGGGCGTCTCTATCGCCTTGGCGGCAGAACCGTATGGGAACGGTTTGAGCCCGCCGTCGAAGCTCGTGCCGATCGGGTTGGCGATGCGCCCGGCAGGGATGATCGCTCCGGACGCTATGTCGGCGAGGTTTGGGCTCGGCGTCGCAGCCGTTCCAGCTACCGAGGGATTGGCCGCGATCCGTCCAAGCGGATCGAAGGCGGGTTGGAGTTGCGAGGGCCAGGTGTCGAAAATGGCGACGCGGACCTTATCGCCTTGCCGCCTATCCGGAGTAAGCCGGGGCTCAAGAGCGCTCCGGCGGCGGAAAAGTAGACCCCACAGTGACAGCCAACCACCCGCCCGAAGGCTGCGCCGGAAGCGTGGACGCCCTTGCGGACCAAAGCTGCGGGGAGGCACCGGGCGGCCGCCGGGGCCGGGATCCCAACCGCCGCACGCCGCACCCGAGAGCCAGTTGGGCGACACTTCGGCGAGCGGCAACCCTCCCCAACTGATCGTGTCAGAGCCCACGGAGGCGAGGAGCGTGGTTATCACGTCCCGCACCTGGATGTATCCCTTGGAAAGATCTGCAAAAGAGCCGGCCTCCTCCCACTTGCGCCGCTGATCCTCGGAGATCCACGTGTCCAGGTTGACCGTTTGCAGCACACCGATCGGTTGGCCCCCGCGGCGCAAGATCAGTGGCGGACGATCGCCGTTAGGTCCGGAAAATGGAAAATCCGCGCTCACGAGGATGCCCGCTCCCTGCAGGGAGCTCAGGTTGGGTCCGGTAAAAGGAGAATCCGCGCTCACAGGGATGCCCGCTCCCCGCAGGGAGCTCAGGAGGTCGCGATTGTCCGGGGCTGTAGCGGCCCCCTCGAAGAACAAGGTGACTTCTGAACGCCGAAAGAAGACGATATGCGGTAGTGTCGTGTCGGGCATGGTTACTTGCCTCCTCGCGCCACAGGGCCGTGGCGTCGTGTAATCCCCTGGTTATCGCCGATGATCTGAAATGCCGCCCAAGAAAACGGATGAATCGCGGCGTTGTCGGCCTTGGCTTCGGATAAATGCGCGATCTGCGCCCGTCTCAGCGCCTCGGCACGTCCGACACCTCGGGCCAGCTCTTGGTAGAAGTGCGCCATAAGGGCGGCGGTCGCGCTGTCGTCCACCCGCCACTGACTGACGAGTAGGCCCCCTGCACCGGCGTAGAGGAAGGCGCGTGCCATGCCGACCAACTCATCGCCGCCTCCGATCGCGGCGCGACCCGTTTCGCATGCGGAGAGCGCTACCAGCGCGGCGCGCAGGTCGAGGTCGAACACGTCGGCCGTGGTCAGCGGTCCATCGGCGAGCTCAATACAAGAAAAGAGCGGCGCATCTGCACGGAAGCGCCCATGGGCGGCAAGATGGATCACCGAGGCCCGACTACTCTCGGCGCTGAGCGCCGCGCGCGTGGCCTCCGCCTCTGTGTGCAGTGTTGCACCAAGCACCGTGGCCACGGCCGAGCCCTCTTGGATCGCGAAGGGTAGACGGCCCCAGGAAGAGTTCGCGAGCACGAGCCCTTTGCCGCGACGCGGCCGGCGCGACCGGCAAACCCCGTACAGGGCAGCCGATGGTGCATAGCTCACGGCGACCCGTTCTATCAAATACCTTTCTCCATCGAACAGAGCGTGGAACGGAAGATAGTGCAGCAGACCATGCGGCACGATGACCAGCGAGTCGTATCCCTCAACCGCGGGCAGGTCAGCCAGCAACATACCGTGCAGACGGCGCAAGACCTGGCGCGCTTGGGCGGCGAGTATGGTACGACGGTCTCCCTGCGCGTGCTCAGTCGCGTCCAGATTGAGCCTGAATGCCTGCAGGAGCCGCCGGAGCTCCGGTATTATGCCGGAGAGCAATTGGCCGGCGATGCCCGCTGCATCGACCCAGAAGCGAAGCACGTCGTCTCCGCTGAAGAAGAACTCCAGCAACGCCGTCCGCGGCGGCAGCTCCGGCAGTTTGTCGTCGGCGCGAGCGCCGTAGAGGCCGGCCGCGTCCGACGCGCCCGCGACCTGGAGCCGCTCGATCAGGCCCGCGATGCGCGCCTCCAGGTTCGCGATCGGTTCAATTGGTTGGTCCAGCGCTTTGCCGTTGCCGGCCGCCGCTTCATCGGCCGCGCGCGTGGCGGTAGCGTAGTCTTCGCGTGCCCGGGCCAGCTCTTTCCCGAGACGGCGGACGGTGGCATCGCCGCGCGGGCGCAGTTCGACAGCGCCGCCTATCGCGTCGGCCAGGGCGCGCGACTTGGCGCGCTCGGCCGTGGCGAGCGCCGCAGACGCGCGGCCGGCACGGAGCTGCAGGGCGGCGAGCCGCTCGTAGGCCCTGCCGCGGTCCAGGGCGAAACTATCGCGGAACGCGAAGATTACGCCGCGCTGCTCTCGCTCTAGCTGCCCGATGGCGGCGGCGTAGTGGCGGCACGCGGCCGCGTCACGACCTTTCGCCTCAGCGATGGTGCCGAGCAGCTCCTGAACGCGATGGAGGACGGGCGCGGCGCCCACGGCCCGGGCGATACGATACGCTCGGGAAGCGGCGCGGGCCGCGCCGTCGACGTCGCCCAGGCCGAGCATCGCAGTTCCTTCGATCGTGACGGCATCGGCGACGAGCCGGCGCATCCCTGCGCCGCGGGCAAGCGACCCTGCCCGCCGTGCCGATACGAGCGCTTCGGCGGGTAAATCCTCGCGCAGCAACAACCGAGCCCTCTGCAGCGCGAGCCCGGTCCGGTAATGCGCCCCCACGTCAGGATACCGGTGTTCTGCCTCATCAAGCGCTTCGCGGGCCTGCGCCACGTGCCCGAGAAGCAAGTGCGCGGTCACCCGCAGCGTTGCGAAGCCGACGACATAGTGAGCGACCCCCAAACGTTCGAGGTCCGCCTGCGCTTCCTGCAGCACGCGCAGCGCGTCCTCGGGACGGTTGAGCCGCAGGTAGCAGTCGCCCATGTCGAGGGCGATCATCGGCGTTGCTTGCTGGTGACCAAGCTCAAGGAAAGCCGCCAGGGTCTCTTCAAAGGCAAGGATCGCGGCGGCATAGTGCCCAAGGCCCATCTGCGCCTCGGCGATTCCGCGGGTCACCCGGGCCAGGTCGAACGGGCTCCCCAGCTCCGTGAAGATGCCACGCGCGAGCGCGAGCTCGGCGAGCGCCTCGCGCATCCGCCCGAGCCGGGTATAGGCCAGTCCTCGATTCAGATGGCAGCGGCCTGCACTCGGACTGCCCGCCTCGCCAAGCGAGCGGAACAGGCGCAACGCCGTGAGGGATCGACGCAGCGTCAGTCGCAGGAGACCGTGGTGCATGCACACCAGGCTTACGTTCAAGTGAAGCGATGCCAGGCGCTCGGATTCATGGTGGGCCTCGAAGACCCGTTGCGCGGCGCCGGCTGCTTTGAGCGCCTCCTGCGGTTGCCCCAGAGACGAGGTCGCCACGATCCAGCACATGCGTGTACGGGCGGCCTCTACCGGCATGTCGAGCCGGGTAAAGAGAGTGGCTGCCTCATCGCAGTAGCGGACCGCGTCGTCGAACCGGCTTTGGGCCAGAGAGACCTCGCCGTACCGCATGAGCGCCATCGCATCGAGATACGGATCGTTGGACCGCGTGGCTAGTGCCATGGCGTCGAGGGTGATTCGTTCCATGCTTGGCGGGTCACCCAGTGACCGTGCGGCCTCGTCGCAGAGGGCGAGGACTGCCCGGCGTAGCTGGTCCGGGTCGAGGGATGCTTTATCCAAAAGCGTGCGGCGCTTCAAGTCGTCGTCCGCGGCCAACAGGCGGCGGACAAACTCGTCGGCGGATAGGGGCGGGGCGACGGCTGTCACGGGTTGGACACCTCGTGGGTTAGCACGGGTCGCGCGCTGTTTTGGATGTGAATGGTACTACAAATATGAAACACTGTGGGCCTACATAACGAATTGGTTATGGTGCAAGCGGGCGGGCCGGCTGACTCGTTCACGAGTCAGCCGGCCCTGGCCTTACGGACAACTTTCGGGTGATTAGCTCGCGGGGTTCGAGTCGCTTCGACGGCTGGCGAGCGACTCTCCCAGCGCCATCAACCGCTCACCGACCCCAACCAGGCCGTTACCCATCCAGTCGGCCGGTCCGCGACGCCGATTTTTGCGCTCTGCAAGCTCGAGCAGCTCTAGGTCGCGTTTGTGGGGAGCCAGAAGATTGACCTTCGGGTACACCACGGTCTCGCGCATCCGCTGCTCCACCTGCGCCATGAATTCAAGCTCCAACATGTCGTTCCTCGCTTTCCTGGGCATTACTCACACTGAATTGGTTGTGTCCGGGATGCCTGGTTCCGCTCTTCATGGCGACCTCCTTGTATGTGTAGTTGTGTCTCCAGACTGAACCGTGGGGGCGCCGTTTTTGGGGCGCCGTGCGTTCCGAATCTTCAGACTTGTTTCAGGGAGTTACTTGGAGGCTCTCGACTGAGCGGGGAGTTGGGAAAGCTCTATCGGGAGGGACGAGGGCGAGTTACCGGTCAGGTGGTTTCCACAGTCAGCGGGTCGACTTCTATCTGTAAGTCGCCGGTTTGCAGCTCTAGCCGGTAAACGCCGGTGGTTACCGCTTCGAACGAAAAAGAGCCCAGGTCGTCTAGGACCCGGGCTTCGACCAGACTCTCACCTTTGAAAAGGGTGATGGATGCGTTTTCAAACCGCTGCCCATCCTCGACCAGACCGGCAATCACAAAGGTTCCGCCGCGCGCCGCGCTCTGCACTCCGATAGTGAGCCGCGCGCCGTCGGCATCGTACGTCACGCTCTCTGCGCCGGCAGCGCCGCGCAGCCCGGCCAAGGCCGGCGAGGGACGCAGAGGTTGCGCAAGAAGTCGCCGGATGCCGGCGAGCACGCCTCGGGCCGCGGGACGGTCGTCTGCGGTCAAGAACGCCGCGGCGTCGCGCTGCTCGGCGCGGCAGTGAGGACATTCCACGAGGTGCGCGGCCGTAGTTTGCCTTGCCTGCGGGGCGAGTACGCCCAGTGCGTACTCGGCAAGTGTTAGTGCCGGTGGACAGGACTGCCGGAGGAATGTGGCCTGCAGCCGCCGCTGAACCTCCGCGTACTCCCCCGCGTCGGCCCGGCAGGCCGGGCAGCGTTCGAGATGATCCTCCACTCCTGACCCTGGTTCGCCCGCAACGTAGGCAAGCAGATCGCCTGAGTTTATCTCAGAGGCGTTCACGCAGGGTCTTGCTGGGTACGTCATTGTAGTCGCACTTTCCGGCAGGCGACGTGCTCGTTGCGGGGCGCCTCGGGGCACGCCGGCTCCGTCATATTCCATTCACTAAACGCGATGGCGGCGATTTGTGGGGCATCCACGGGAAACCAATCCGTGCAAACGAACGCGGCGAAAGGCGTGTATCTCACGAGGTGCGCCCGTCGTACCAGCGGCGGAACTCGGGGCTGCGTCGCAGGCGGTCAAACACGTTGCGGGTCATCGTATAGACGTCCTTAACGTCTGGAAAGAGGTCCGGCCGCTGCGTCTGGATCTCACGCGGCTTCAGCCCGACCTCGAGCGATAGGTGCATAAGCACGCGCTCGGCCTCATTCGTTAGGTGGTCGTTCAGGACCTGCCAGAGCTCGGAGCGCGCCTCTGCTGCTTCAATTTCCTCCGGCGGCGTGGGATCGTGGTCCAGCAACTGCTCGCCGATCGACCGTCCCACGCCACTTTCGGTTGGCACGGTTTCATCCAGCGAAAGCGCGGTGCCTCTCGTCCGCGCGTAATCCACCGCTGCGCTCCAGGCGCAGGCGCGGAGGTACGCGAGCACCGCCGGCGTTCCGCTCGCCTGAGACAGCCGGTCGGCCTTGAAGCTGTGCCAGAAGCGCTCCCAGGCGACGGCGGCGAGCTCGTCATGGTCCGCCGCCGCGTTACTGTGGGCCGCTCGGCACCAGCTCTTCACCTGCTCGCCGTATATCCGCTCCAGTTGTTCCCAGCAGGCTCCATCGTCGTCACAGATGGCGCGGCGGAAGACCTCGAAGCAGATTCCGTCGTCGTGTACGGCGCCGCGCAGGAAGCGCGCGGTCTCCTCGTGGCAGCGGCTGCAGAGCTCGACCGCTGGCAAGAGGTCGTACCGGCCAGGGTCTGTCACCAGATAGCACCCCCGGCGCCCGAGGCAGAAATTTTGGCTTCGCCACGCGCGGGCATGGCGCACGGCGCCAAAAGTGTAGCAGATCGAAAGTCAGCCGGCGGTATGGGCCCTACGCCCCAAAAGATCGGTGCGGGGCGTTCATCGGATAGGTGCGGAACTCTCCGTGCTACATAGAAATAGAAAAGGAGACAGGTGATGGCAGCGATCAGAATCAGGGCGGGTCACTCGCGGGCGAAACCGTACTTTGTTTTTAGCGTGGTGGCCGGGCTCGGGCTGCTTATTGGCCTGGGGGTCGGCTGGCAAACCCAATTGCGCGGCCACGGGAACAAAACGGCGGTAACGGCTTCCCAACAGACGGAAACGTCGGCGCCACAGGGCGACGCCGCGTTTAGCAGCGTTCCCGCCTCAACCGCTGGCGCGACGGGTGCTATAACGGCCGAGCACGTAAACCTCATTTTGGTAGCCTCTGCGGACCAGGCAGCCAATGTCGAGCGGGGAATCAGCGAGGCTGATGAGATTCGGGCGCAGACGGGCGTCCCGCCGCTGAACAGCACGGTGATCCCGGTGGCGGCGGACTTCCCCGCGGAGACGGCCGTACGCGCCCTCATCGACGAAAACACCACACGTGCGGCGCTGGGGTTGCCGCAGATCGAAGTAGTCGACCTGCGGACGGCTGGAGCTCAGGTTAGCGACGTGCCGGCAGCCGCGGGGTACGTGCTACCGGCTTCGGTGACCGGGCAGCCAAGTTACGTTCTCGTGGGCTCGTCGGACCAGCAGTCCGAGGTGAGTCGCGAGATCGAAGACGCGAACGTGATTCGGGCGGGGATGGGTCTTGCGCCCTTGGACGTGACGGTCTGGAATTTCGTCACGGAAGCGGACGAAGCGAACACGATGGCGGCTCTCTCGGCCGAGAATCAGTTCCGCGACCTCATTGGGATGCCGGTGATCCGGGTGGTCGACCTTCGGAACTAGATACCCGATGTGAAGACCGTTCTAGCGCCAGTAGAACGTCACAGCCGGCAGCTTTCTCAGACAGCCCGGGTGGCAGCAAAGCCCCCGGGCTTTGTCGTTGCCCATCGGAGCAGCTTGCTGATGGTCAATCGCTCGTGTTGGTGCGTCACCTTATACTAAATGAACGCCGGAGCCCGCGCTGCCGGCTCCCAGCCGGAGGTGCGAGCACATGCCGGGAGAGCCGTCAGGCACTCCAGCAGTTTCAACGACGCCGTTCCCCAGCGACCTCGATATCGCCCAGGCCGCGAAGCTGAGACCGATCGCCGACGTAGCCGCGGAACTGGGGCTGCTCGAAGACGAAGTCGAGCTGTTCGGCCGCTACAAGGCGAAAGTCGACATTTCGGCGTTGAAACGGCTGCGCGACAAGAAGCTCGGTAAGTACGTCGTCGTCACCGCAATCACGCCGACACCGCTCGGCGAGGGAAAATCGACGACCACCGTCGGGCTGGCACAAGGTCTCTCGCTCATCGGTCGCAAAGCGATCGCCGCGATCCGACAGCCTTCGCTAGGACCGGTATTTGGGATTAAAGGCGGCGCCGCTGGCGGTGGCTACGCTCAGATCGTGCCCATGGAAGACTTCAATCTCCACCTGACCGGCGACAATCACGCCGTCGGCGCCGCGCACAACCTGCTTGCCGCTTTCCTCGATAACCATCTCTACCACGGTAATGCGCTCGGTATCGACCTTCACCGCATCGAGTTGCGGCGAGTCGTGGACATTTCGGACCGCGCCCTTCGCGAAATCGTCATCGGACTGGGAGGGCGCGAGAACGGCGTGCCGCGTGAGGGCGGCTTCGACATCACCGTCGCTTCCGAGTGCATGGCGATCCTGGCGCTGGCAACCAGCTTGCAGGACCTACGCCAGCGGCTGGGGCGGATGGTCACCTCTTATACGCACGACGGCACGCCGGTGACCGCTGAGGACCTCAAGTGCGCGGGCGCCATGACCGTGCTCATGAAAGACGCGATCAACCCGAACCTGCTGCAGACGTTGGAAGGCACAGCGGCGATGGTGCACGCCGGTCCATTCGGCAACATCGCGCACGGCAACAGCAGTATCCTCGCCGATCAGATCGGGTTGCGGCTGGCGGACTTCGTCGTGACCGAAGCCGGCTTCGGCGCCGATTTAGGCTTCGAAAAGTTCTGCGACATCAAGTGCCGTCAGAGCGGCCTGCATCCCGACGCGGCCGTCCTGGTTGCGACCGTCCGTGCCCTGAAGGCACATTCCGGTCGTTTTCGGGTCGTGGCTGGTAGACCGCTGCCGCCTGGTCTCGTCAACGAAGACCTCGACGCGCTGGCCGCGGGCATGCCGAACCTCGAAGCGCAAATTGCTAACGTGCTCGCCTTCGGTGTGCCGGTTGTCGTGGCGATCAACCGGTTCCCGCAGGACACCGAGGCGGAGATGGAAGCGATCAAACGGGCGAGTCTAGCAGCGGGAGCGCGCGATGCGGTGATTGCCGAGCACTTTGTACACGGTGGCGAAGGCGCCCGGGCACTCGCCGGGGCGGTCGTCCGCGCCGCGGACGAACCATCACGGTTCCGTCTCCTCTATTCGGACGATGAGCCGCCGGAGGAGAAGATCAAGACGATTGCCACGACGCTCTACGGCGCCGCCGGAATCAGCCTCGCCGCGGAAGCGCGACGCAAGCTGCGCCAGTTCGAGAAGCTGGGCTACGGCCGGTTGCCGGTTTGCATGGCCAAGACCCACCTCTCGCTGTCGCACGACCAGTCCCTGCTGGGCCGGCCAACCGGTTACACGATGCCGGTGCGGGACGTGCGACTCTCGGCCGGAGCGGGCTTCCTGTATGCGTTGTGCGGTGACATGCGCACGATGCCCGGCCTGCCGTCGAAGCCCGGCGGAGAGTTGGTGGATATCGACGAAAACGGCCGCATTGTCGGACTATTCTAATAGAGCGCCCGGCCGCTGCATTTGCATCATGGTTAGGGCAACTCAGGCACGGCGATCTCCGCGGCTCCCCAGTGTTCGCCGTGGACGGAGCGGAGGCGTTCGAAAGCCGACCGGAACTCCGGCGTGTGAATTGGGGGCGTGGTCATGATGAAGGCGTCTTCGCCGTTATCCGTGTAGTAGCGCTTGCGCATGCCAACTGATTTAAAGCCGTACTTCGCGTAGAGTGCCTGTGCAGCCGTGTTGCTAACGCGACACTCCAGGGTGAGCACGTCCTGTTCCTTCTGTAATGCCAGCTCAATCGCGGTGATCACCAGCAGTTCGCCGATGCCGCGTCGACGCATTGCCTCGCGCACCGCTACCGTCACCACATGACACTCTTCGAGCATGAACCAGAGGCCCAGAAATGCGACCAGTTGATCTTCAGTCGGCGGCGCCAACCCCGCAGCATCGCGACCCAACAGGCGACGTACGCCGCCGACCACTTTGCCCATACCGTGCGATCCCGGCGCGTCGGTCAAGCGGTCCGGTGGCGGCGCAGTTCTGTCGCCAACGACCAGGTAGCGGGCCATGCCATTTTCTTGCAGCTCCCGCTTATACGAGCTCTGCGGCCACGTGGTCGGGAACGATTCCCGTTCGATTTCGGTGACCCGGGGAATGTCCGCAACGGTCATTGGACGGATGACATAAGACGAAGCTACCGCTGCCATGCGAGATGCCCCCGCCAACTGCTGCAACTGCGGCAAGTGTACCACCGCTGACGTTTGCTGCCGGACCGTTAGAGTGTTACAGCGGGTTGCCAAAACCTGACGTGAACGTTAGGATAAGGGACGTACTCCCTAACGCATTGCCAGAGATTGAGGGATCGCATGCCCATTCTGCTTCGGCTCCTATTATTCCTGCGCTCTTACAAGTGGCGCACGTCGGTGGTCGTCGTCAGCACGCTGCTAACGAGCGGCTTTGTGCTGGTGACGCCGCGCGTTATCGGTTGGGCGATCGACAACGTGAACCTGCGTTCCGGCTCGGTCGATACTCTCGGTCTCGTTCTGGCGGGCCTTGCCATCCTTGGCTCGTCGATCATGCGCGGGATCTTTTATTACCTGCAGCAATTCATGGGTGAAACGCTGTCGCAACAAGTAGCTTACGATCTGCGCAACCAGATCTACGATCGGCTCCAGCGACTGAGTTTCGCCTACCACGACAAGGCCCAGATCGGGCAGATCATGTCCCGCGCCACCGGCGACGTTGAAGGAGTCCGCTTCTACATCAACATGGGCGTTATCCGCCTCTTCTACACGATTGTGCTGCTGGTCATCTCGTTCACGTTGATGGTGACGTCGAACTGGCGGTTGACGCTCGTGGCATGGACCATCCTGCCGTTCATGGCGTACTTCTCGTACAGGATGGCGTCCAAGATGCGACCGATGTGGCTGACCATTCAGGATCAGCAGGGCCGCATGGGCACGGTGCTGCAGGAAAACCTCTCGGGCGTTCGCGTGGTGAAATCGTTCAGCCGCGAAGAGTTCGAGAGCAAAAAGATGAAAAAGGAAGTAGACGACCTCTTTACCTGGTCGTTCGCTGCCAACCGCGTACAGGCATTTAGCCAGCCACTACTGGCCGGACTCGGATCGCTCACCCTTGTCGCGACGATCTGGTACGGCGGACACCTGGTGGCTAACGGCTCGGTCAAGGTCGGCGAGCTGACCGAGTTCCTGCTGTATCTGACGATCCTGCAGCTTCCGGTGCGAAGCCTCGGCTTTATGGTGACGATGTTTGCCCGTGCGCAATCGGCGGGCGAGCGCATCTTCGAGATCATCGACGCGGAGTCCGCCGTTAAAGAGAGGCCCGACGCGTATGGGTTGAAGGACGCGAAGGGCGCCGTGAGGTTCGACCAGGTAAGCTTCGGCTACGACTCCATCAGTCCCGTACTAAGGGACATCAGCATTGACGCTAATCCCGGCGAAATGATCGCATTGCTTGGTCCGACGGGAAGCGGAAAGTCGACCGTCGTCAACTTAATGCCCCGCTTTTACGACGTGACCGGCGGCAGCATTAAGATCGATGGGCACGATATTCGCGACCTTACGCTGGCGTCCTTGCGGGCAAACATCGGTATCGTGCAGCAGGATGTCTTCCTGTTCATGGACACGATCCGCGAGAACATTCGCTATGGACGCTTAAATGCGACCGACGAGGAAGTGGAGAACGCCGCCAAGGCGGCGCGTATCCACGACTTCATTCTGACGTTGCCCGAAGGGTATGACACATGGGTCGGCGAGCGCGGGGTCACGCTTTCCGGCGGACAGAAGCAACGTATCTCCATCGCCAGAACGTTGTTGATGGACCCCGCCATCCTGGTCTTCGACGACTCGACCAGCAGCGTAGATATGGAGACTGAGTACCTGATTCAGCAGGCGCTGGCAGAGCTGATGCAGGGCCGCACGACGTTCGTCATCGCCCAACGGCTCCGCACCGTGCGCAAGGCCGATCAGATTATCGTGCTGCGACGCGGCAAGATCGTCGAGCGCGGCCGCCACGAAGAGCTGCTCGCAAGCAACGGCCTTTACCGGTCAATTTACGACCTGGAACTGCGCGACCAGGAAGAGGCATACGAGACAAGCCAGCGCGGGACAGGCGGAACAGCAGCAGTCGCTGCGGGTGCCGTTGTCGCGGGAGACTAGGAGCGTTCTATGGGTTTCTTTCATGGCGGCGGCGGCGCGGCCGGCGGCTGGAGTCAGAGCCTCACGTCCGGCGGCGGCCCGGGAGCGTTTCGCCGCGGGTTAGACGGTTGGAACGACGATGAGCTTGGAAAGCTGTACGACTCCAAAGTCGTGCGGCGGGTGGGTAAGTACGCCAGGCCGTATAAGTGGCGGTTGATCGCGTCAATCGTCGGCGTAATAGGGTTCGCCTTTACGTCCTATATGCAACCGCTCTTGATCGGCCTTGCCATCGACGCCATTCACAAGAAAAACCTTACGCGGCTCGATCAAATCGGCGCCATCTCGCTGGTCTTCGCACTGCTGGCGTGGGGGTTCCAGTACCTGCAACTCAATCAAAGCGGCATCATCGGCCATAACGTCCTGCGGACGCTGCGCACCGAGATGTTCGACCACCTGCAAACGCTCTCGCTGAGCTTTTATGACCGGCACGAGGTCGGTCGCGTCATGTCGCGCGTGACGAGCGACGTCACCTCGCTACAGGAACTGATGACATCGGGCATGTTGACGGTGTTCGGGAACATGGCCGGCCTGGTGGTCGTCATCGTGGCGCTGGTATTACTCGACTGGAAAATGGCGCTGCTGACTTTTTCGACCGTTCCCGTCCTGGTCGTCGTGATGGCTATCTGGCAACGGCGGGCTCGATTGGCGTTTATCAACGTGCGCCAGGCGATCGCCGTCGTGAACTCGACGCTCAACGAAAACGTGTCGGGCGTGCGGGTGATCCAGTCGATGTCCCGTGAAAAGGAGAACAGCAAGCGATTCGACCAGGTGAATCGCACCAATCTCTCGGCCAACGTCGAAGCCGGACGGCTCTCGGCAGCGGTCCTGCCGATCGTCGAAATCATCGTCGCCATGGCTTCCGCACTGGCACTGATCGTCGGCGGCATTCGCGTCCACAGCGGCACGCTCACGGTCGGAGCGTTGAGTGCGTTCGTGCTCTACATCCAGCGTTTCTTCGACCCGATCCGCGACATGGTGTTGCAGTATACGCAGATCCAGCGCGCGATGGCCGGAGGCGAACGCATCTTTGAGGTGCTCGACACCAAGGCGGAGATCGCGGACGCGCCTGACGCGGTAGAGTTCGGCGTCATCGACGGTCGGGTTGACTTCGACCACGTCACGTTCGAGTACGTGGACGGCGTGCCGGTGCTCAAGGATATCGACCTGCACGTGCAGCCAGGCGAGACGATCGCGTTCGTCGGCCAGACGGGGGCCGGCAAGAGCACGATGATTTCGCTCGTAAGCCGGCTATACGAGGTCACAAGCGGCTCAATCTCAATCGACGGATTCGACCTGCGCAAGATCAAGCGCAAGTCCTTGACGCGTCAGATGGGCGTCGTGCTACAAGAACCGTTCCTGTTTTCCGGCTCCGTGCGTGACAACATCATCTATGGCCGCCTGGAAGCAACGCAGGCAGAGATCGAGGCGGCTGCTGAGGCTGTCGGTGCGCACGAGTTCATCGTGCGGCTCGAGGACGGCTACGATACGGTGCTCAACGAGCGCGGCTCGAACCTATCCGTGGGTCAACGACAGTTGCTGAGCTTCGCGCGGGCGGTGCTCGCCGACCCTCGCATCCTCGTACTGGACGAGGCCACGGCAAATGTCGACACGCAAACAGAGGTGGTGATTCAGCGGGCGCTGCGCACTCTGCTCAAGGGGCGCACGAGCTTCGTAATCGCCCACCGGCTCTCGACGATCCGCGATGCCGATCGCGTGGTCGTGCTGGAACGTGGCGAAGTCGCCGAGATGGGCACGCACCAGCAACTGCTCGACATCAACGGCATTTACGCCCGGCTGTACCGCATGGCCTACCGCGAGCAAGAAGAGGCCGCGGCGGCTAAGGTCAGCGGCCACAGCGATGACCTCGAGGCGGCGGTAGGTCAGCCGGCCGCGGCGGCCGGGGATTAGGCCGGTAGTTGGCCACTGCCGCGCGTAATTACCCGGTCTCGTTCGCCCACATACTCCGCGCGGGGCCGGATAAGGCGATTGTTGGCGTACTGCTCGAGCGCGTGTGCGGTCCAGCCGGCCATGCGCGAGACGGCAAAGATGCTGGTATTCAGGTCGGCGGGAATGCCGAGCGACTGGTAGACAAGCGCCGAGTAGAAGTCGACGTTGACTTTGAGCCCCTTCTCGGCGGCGACGACCGCGCGAACCCGTTCGGCGATCGCCAGCCAGTTTGCCGTGCGCGCGTCGGTTTCCGACAGCGTTTGCGCCATCCGCCGCAGATGCTCCGCGCGCGGGTCGTCTACCTTGTAGACGCGGTGACCAAACCCGGAGAACCGTGCCTTGATCATCTGGCGCTCGGCGGGCGGTAACGATTCGCGCCAGGCCAGTTTGCGCCTGACCCATTCGTCTGCCGCCTTGGGTGTTCCGATCTCCTCCAGCATGACGAATACGTCTTCGTTGGCGCCCCCATGTTTCGGCCCTTTGAGCACCGCGCAGGCCGCGGTTATGGTCGCGTGGAGGTCCGTCTCCGTCGCGGCGGCGACGCGGGCAGCAAACGTCGATGCGTTGAGCTCGTGATCCGCGTGCAGGATCAAGGCGACGTCGATCGCGCGTTGGGAGGCCGTTGCCGGCGTCGTTCCGAATACGGCCCTGAGGAAGCTGCTCGCAACGCCGTCCGTCGCGACCGGAGTGACCGGGTCCAAACCGTTACGTAATCGATCCCAGGCGCCGACGATGAGCGGCGCCTGGGTTGTGAGGCGGATGGCCTTACGCTCGTTGGCCTCCGGCGATCCGTCTTCCCCTTCGGGGTCGAGCGCACCAAGCGCCGATATCGCCGTCCGTAGTGCTGCCAGCGGGTGCGTTGTCGCCGGCAGACGACGCAATACGTCGACGACCCCGACGGGTAAAAGCCGCTCTTCCGCCATCTGGCTGCGAAGGGAAGAGACCTGGTCGGGGGTGGGTAGATCGCCCCGCCAGAGCAGGTAGCAGACGTCTTCAAACGTGGCGTTGATCAGGTCGTCGGTGTTGTAGCCGCGGTACGATAGCCTGCCGGCGACGCCGTCGATCTCACAGATCGCCGACGTGCAGGCGACGACGTCTTCCAATCCAGCTTTCGTCATGGTGCTCATTGTGTGCTCCTCGTCCTTGATGTGCGGCGGTCGGCTGCTGACCTGAGGACCGCTCGATAAACCGACGCTACGGCGTAACTGGATGAAAGTCAATGGATATTGATTTAACTTGATTGTCGACTACGGGCCGCGTTGACCGCCGGCAGCCGGGGGTCAATACTGGAAACGAAGATGATCAACATCGAAGGCAGATCCTACCTCGACGTTCAGGAAGCGGCCCAGCGTCTCGGCGTCAAGCCGGAGACGCTCTATGCCTATGTTTCGCGTGGCATTCTGCAGAGCTACAAGCAGGGAATCCGCAGGCGCCGGCTCTACCTGCAGAGCGAGATCGAGTCGCTGCTCAAACTGAGACCAGTCGAGTACGACGATGCCGAAGCAGTCATGGGCGCTCGTGAGGTAACGGACGCTGCAAAGTCGGCCCATGCAGATTTTGCTCAATTTGCGGGAGGGCCGGCGATTCCAGACCTGCCGCGGGCAGACGACTGGGCGGCCGAGCGCTAGCGCGTGGACGAACAGCCGCGTATGCGCAGCGCAACCGGCGTCGTCGTGCTCGAGTCGTCGATCAGTTCGATCGAGCCTACGGGGCTGCGCTACCGCGGCATCGCGATCGACGAATTGGTGACGTTCGCCAGTTATGAAGAAGTAGCCTGGCTGTTACTTACCGGATCGCTGCCCTCGGCCTCTGAGCTCGAGCAGATCTATGACGACCTGGCTGCGGGCGCTGTACTCCCTGACCCTGTATGGAACGCGTTCGCAGGGCTGCCCGCAGGCTCGCTCCCCATCGCGCGCATGCAAGCCGTTTTACCAGTGTTAGGCTCATGCGTCCCTGCCTTGGTCGGCTCGCGGGAGTTGCCCGCGCCGCGGCGCGCGGTTCGCCTGATGGGGGCATTTGCCGCCCTTGCGGGAAGCGCAAATCGCGGCTCTCGGCTGCAGGCAGTCATCGCTGGCGAAGGTGCGAACGGTGATAAACGGGGCGTTGCTTCCATCTTCATGTCTGCCATGAACGGCGACTCCGTACCCGCGGACGATGTGCAGGCGCTGGAAGAGGTCTTGATCCTCTACGCCGATCATGAGCTGAATGTCTCGACGTTTGCCGGCCGCGTGACGGCCTCCACTCGCGCGGATCTCGTTTCGTCGGTGCTTGCCGCGCTCTGTGCGTTGCGCGGTCCGTTGCACGGCGGCATCGACCGTTTCGTCCGGTCGATGCTGGCCGCCGTCGAGCACGAAGGCGTTGATAGCGCACTGGAGCGGTATGTCCGCTCCGGTACACCGTTACCGGGTTTCGGTCACGCGGTGTATCGAGGGATGGACCCACGCGCCGTTCTGATGCGCGACCTGGCCAGACGACTCGCCGAGCGCACGGGCGAACGCAAGTTTCTGGAATTGACTGAAACCGTCGAAGGGGTCGCCTCGTACCGGCGGCTCCCGGCTCCAAATGTCGATCTGTACGCCGTCGCCGTCTATCAATCGCTCCGCGTCCCGGACGATCTGACCACGCTTGTGTTCGCGACAGGACGCATGGCCGGCTGGTGTGCGCACGTTCTGGAGCAGTACGAGGACAACCGCCTCATTCGTCCGCGCGCGGCGTATATCGGTCCCGATCCGCGCACGTTGTCCGAGGCGAGGTCCGGCAAATCTGACGACGCCTGAACCAGAAGAGCCCATCCGGCGGTCCGGACGGGCTCTTTTAGATCATGATTCCGCGCGGACGGCACCCCGCCCGGCCCTGACATCTACCGGAAGATCAGGACAAGAATGATGATAATGATGATGAGTGCCAGAAGGCCTCCACCGATATACATCGCTCTTTTCCCTCCTTCAGAATCGGGCCGAGTCCCCGTTTCGTTTGTCCCTACGACCACAGGCTACCGGCATGGGGCACACACGGACATACCCCGTGAAGTACATGTCCGGGGCTCCGGGGAGTATGCGAAGGAGTATTCTGGAACGGGAAGGCGCGTGCGCCGGCCCCAACAGGAGGAAGAGGGTCATGAACATCCCGCCCTTCAATCGGTCGCGCGTTGTCGTTGTGGAAATGTACGGCACGATCGGAGGCGCCGTTCGCTCGCGCCAATTCGCGCCGATGCTCAAGTCACTGCGCGAAGACAAGCAGGTTAAGGCGCTGGTGCTCGATATCGATTCGCCTGGCGGTTCAGCCGGCGACTCTGACTATCTCTACGATGCAGTTCGCCGTGTGCGCGAGCGAAAGCCGGTCATCGCCTTCATTCGCGGCACCGGCGCGTCCGGCGCTTACTACATCGCCTGCGCTACCCAGCGCATCATAGCGCAGCGGTCCAGCATCGTCGGCAGCATCGGCGTGATCACGATCCGCCCGCAGATGCAAGATCTGCTCGACAAGATCGGGGTGCAGGTGAGCGTGACGGCCACCGGCCCGCTGAAGGGCGCCGGACTGCCATTTCGTGAGGAAACCGAGGCTGAGCGCGTGAATATGCGGTCAATGGTGGACGCGTTCTTCGAACGGTTCATCGATGTTGTTGCCGATGGACGGCGTGTCTCGCGCGAGCGGGCGCGACAATGGGCCACCGGCGAGGTGTTCTGGGCCAACCGGGCACTCGACGAAGGACTTGTCGACGAGTTGGGCGACCTGGAGCGCGCCGTAGCGGTCGCGTCGTCCATGGTCAACATACCGGAGAAGAATGCCGTCACGGTGCGGCCGCGCGTTCCCCTGGCGCAGCGCTTGCTCAAGGGCGTGGGGTCGGCGGCCGCCTCGTCATTACACGCTGAGTTCGAACGCCTGTTTGTCCCACGGATAGAATACCGGTAGCGCCGTTACGCTGCGGCGGGCAATTGGGCGGCGCGGCGCCGGCTACGATGCGATTTCACGATCCGCACGATCAGGTCGCGTCGCTCAGCGGGCTGCAAGTAGTAGCCGCATTGCAGGCAAGCGAAGTCCGTGTCGGGTCCCAACAGCTTGCCGTTCACGCTGCCCTGTTCCAGGGCGAGGTCGCCGCGGCACTTCGGGCAACTTTTGAAGATGTACATGTCGGTTCCTCCGTGGCGAACCGGGCTGAATCTGCCCGATTCGACATCACCGAGTCTAGGCGGCGCGATAGCGACGCGCATGCGGCCTTAGTCGCGAAGCGATCAGTACTTTTGGCCAGTATCGTCCGGTACCGAAGGCTCGGCGCGCGATAGATGGCACCACCATGTCTGTCGGGGCAGACGTACTTCGAGTCATGCATGGGCTGATCACGCGCCATATGTGCAGTGCGGGTCCCTAAGCTGAACCGTCTTGCTGGACGGTCTGGTCGTCGGACGGCCAGAGGAAGGCTCGCTGAGGGTCCTGGTGCTCGGGGGGTGGTGTTACGCCGAGGTGGCGGTAGGCGGCGCGGGTCACGACGCGGCCGCGAGGGGTGCGCATGATGAACCCCAGGCGGAGCAGAAACGGCTCATACACCGTCTCGATGGTATCCCGGTCCTCTGCCGTCGATGCCGCGAGCGAAGAGAGACCGACCGGTCCGCCCTCGAACTTCTCGACAATCGTGCGCAGGATGATGCGGTCGACGTCGTCCAACCCGAGGTCGTCCACTTCCAGACGAGCGAGCGATTCGCGGGCCACGCCGAGCGTAATCACGCCGTCGTGGAGCACCTGCGCGTGGTCACGGACTCGGCGCAAGAGGCGGTTGGCGATGCGCGGCGTGCCGCGTGATCGGCGGGCGATCTCAACGGCGGCGTCGGGGTCGACGGAGACGTTCAAGATGCGGGCGCTGCGCTTGACGATCAGGGTGAGCGCCTCGTCGGTGTAGAACTCGAGGCGGTAGACCGAGCCGAAGCGGTCGCGCAGCGGCGGGCTGATCATGTCGTAGCGAGTCGTGGCGCCGACGAGCGTGAAGTGCTGCAAGGGGATGCGCATACTGCGGGCTCCGGGTCCCTTGCCGATCACCAGGTCGAGGACGAAGTCCTCCATTGCCGCGTAGAGGACTTCCTCGACGATGCGCGGCAACCGGTGGACCTCGTCCACGAAGAACAGATCGCCTGTTTGAAGATTTGTGAGCATGGAAGCGATGTCGCCGGGCCGCTCGATCGCCGGCCCGGAGGTGGTGCGGACGTTGACGCCCATCTCGGCGCCGATGATGTTCGCCAGCGTTGTCTTGCCGAGTCCAGGAGGACCGTAGAGCAGCAGGTGATCGAGCCCTTCTCCGCGAGCGAGCGCCGCCTTGATGCTGATGTGCAGGTTGTCTTTGACTTTTTCCTGGCCGATATAATCGGCGAGGTACTTCGGCCGCAGCGTGGTGTCGAGCCGCTCGTCCTCGAGCTGTTCCTGGCCGGAGACCAGCCGCTCGTCAGATTCGTCGTTCATCGTGCCCGGCGCTGCCGTTGTTGCCACCTGCACCCGCTCCCGGATCGCGTTTGCGTTCGCGTATCAGTACACATGTTCTGATACTGTCTACAGTGTACCAGAACGCCTGTCATGCGGTCCTTCAGCCTGCTGCGGCAGCTGGTCGTGCCGCAACTTCCAGAGCTGCAACGCGTGTTCGAGGCCATGCTCGACATAATGGGCGACGCCGTGCTGTTCGACCTCGTGGTACTTGCGGTCGTGCTCGGTGACGTGTTCCACGACTTCGACCATCGACCATTCGTCGACGGAGGGCGCGGCCACCAGTTGATCCTCCGTGAGGTCGGCCAGCGCCGCGGACACCGCCTCGCATATGGCGCGAAAGCCGTGCCGAACGGGCTGATCGGCGTCGCTGTGCTCGACCAGCGCCTTGTGAGAATCCTCCATATCTGATAGCAGGCGAGATGCCATTGGTGTCAGCAGCATTGATGCCAGACTCCTCCCTCGAAACCGAATCGATGCTGAACCGGCCTGCAACTCACCCTCGGCGTACCGTGCCGCCGTCGACGACATAGCACTGGCCGGTGATCCAGTCCGCCTGCGGGGAACAAAGGAAGACGGTCATATGGGCGATGTCTTCGCCGGTGCCGGCCCGACCGAGCGGTACCCGCTGCTTGATCATCCGCTCCCAGTTTTCGCCCCGTCCCAGATCGTCCATGCGGAACGTATCGATCATTCCGGGCAGCACGGCGTTTACGGTCACCTGGTACTGGGCAAGCTCCGCCGCCATTGAGGCCGTGAGCGACTGAAGCCCGGCTTTGCTGGCCGCGTATGCCGCGGTATTCGCGCCGTGCGTCTTACCGGCGATCGAGGAGATGTTGACAATCCGCCCGCCGCTGTTCTGTTTGATCAGTTGGCGGGCGACGGCTCTCGACATAAGAAAGCTGCCGGTGAGGTTGGTGTCGATCACGTTCCGCCAGATATCCTCGTCGAGTTCAACCACGGGGACTCGGTCTTTGCCGCGGGCGGCGCCGGCGTTGTTTATCAGGATATCGACGCGTCCGAATTCACTGATACAGCGGGCCACAAGCTCGCCGATCGCCTTGCTGCTTCGAACATCCGAGACGAGGGGCAGGGCGCGGCGCCCCTGGGCGCGCACCTCGTCCGCAACGGCTTCGATGTCGCGCCAGGCCACTTGCCTCTCGTCTTCCGGGTAGTCCTCGGGCTTGCGGCCGGTGCCGGTCAGCACCACGTCGCAGCCGTCTCGCGCCAGCGCAACCGCGATCGGCCGGCCGATACTGCGCATTCGGCCGGCGCCGGTCACGATCGCGACTTTCCCTGCGAGTTGGGGCTCGCGCATCTCTTCGTCCTCCGAAAGGTGGCTGTCGGACGCAGCATACACCCGAGGCGATCGGGCCGGGAGCGGATCAAGCGGCGGTCAGGCGAACGTCGACGAGGTCAGGGGAGATCGCGAACACGGGCAACGCGTAAGGCGACGTAGAGACCGGTGACGACCAGACTGGCGCCCATCACGGCTTCGGCCGAAGGGGCGCCCATGATCTTGATCATCGCGCTGGCGAGGGCTGTCCCGAGCGGAACGAAGCCGATGTTAAGCGACAGGGTGCTTAGCACCCGGCCCCTGTATTCCGGATCGACGATCTCCTGCACCAGCGTGTTGTTAGTGGCCATGTAACACATCTGACCGACACCGGCTCCGATCAGCGCCACCATCGAGAGCAGGAACATGCTCGACTCGGCAAATAGGATCAGCGAGCCGCCGAACACGACCAAGCCGACCAGCATCAGCCAGCCGCGGCGGCGGAACGAGTGCGCCGAAGCGATCGCGAGGGCCGCGACAAAGCCGCCGACACCGGACGCCGCAACGAGGAAGGCGTTGCCGTCGGCGCCGGTGTGCAGAATGTCCCGGGCGAACACCGGAAGGATGTAGATATATGACATACCGAACACCATCGGCACGGTCGCCAGCAGCACCAGCGTCCCCAGCGACTCATGGCGCCTCAGGTAGCCGATGCCCTCTGTCAGGCTGCCCAGCATGCTTTTCCGCATGAGCCCGACGGCCCGCTGCGGGAACTTCATCGCGAACAGGCTCCAGAGCAGCACGATGAAGCTGGCGGCGTTGAGCCAGAATGCGCCCTGGAGGCCGGCGATCGCGATTGCGGCGGCGCCGATCGACGGGCCAATCACGCGGGTCAGGTTCATCGAGGCCGAGCTGAGCGCGATCGCGTTTTGCAGATCGCCCGGCGGCACGAGTTCCGAAATCAGCGACTGGCGCGCCGGCTGATTGAATGACATCATCACGCCCCGTCCGAAGCCGATGACGAGGATCTCCCAGATATTGATCCATCCGCCGCTGACCAGAACGGCGATCGCCGTAGCGAGCACCATCGCCAGCGTTTGCGTGACGAACATCAGCTTTCGGCGCTCGAATCGATCGGCAACCACGCCGCCGAACAGTGTCAGACTCAAGATCGGTACGGCGCGGACCAGGCTATAAGCGGTGAGGTAGAACGGATCTCTCGTGAGGGCGTAGACGAGGTAATAGAGGGCGGCAATATCCATCCAATCGCCCGAAGACGAGACGATCGTGCCGATCCACAGCAAGCGGAAGTTCCGGTGTCGCAAGGAACTGAACGTTCCGCCGCGCGGCGGCGTTTGGCGAATGGGAGGCGCTGGCGGCCGGGCGATCGCGGTAGCCATGAGAATCCTGCCGGTATGGTAGATGCTCGCGCGATGGAGGAGGGCTATGGTCGATGGTAGCAAACCTTAACGTCAGCGTCGAAGTGCTGTTGCCGGCGCGGACCTGACCGAAGGCGCGACATCCATTTGAAAACGATGCCCGGATGAGGTCTGCACGCCGGGGGTGGATTACAGTTAAAGCGTGGAGGCAGCCAGAGTGCTCCAATCGCTGCAGTCCGGCTTTTGACTGGTACTCTAGCGCCCGAACTCGTGGTGCGTGTCAACGGCCACCATTCGGCCTGGCCAGCCAAATTTGGATCGCACGGCCCATATGAAGCGGAGGTTGGCTATTCTCCCTACCGGCTGGCGAACACATCCATCTCGCTGATCGTGCGGCAGGGCGGCGACGTTTTGTTGCACGTGCTCGTCGACGTTGGCCTGGGCGTGGTCAATAGCCTGCTGGAACTGCAGCAGGCATCGGGCATCGACCGGGTAGACGCGGTCGTGCTTACGCATCCGCACTTCGATCACGTCGCGGGCCTAGACTGGCTGCTTGCTTCATGCTCCCGCAGCACCGTTATCGGTCAGCCGTGGCCGCTGCCCGTGTATTGCACCAACGCGGCGTTCGAGTCCGTCTTTGGCGGTCACGGGCTTTTCCACTGGTGGCGAAAGTCGGTGGATTTTCGTCCGGTGAAAGCGAAAATAGCGTCGGACATCGAGGGCCGCGCAGGCTCACGATTGCGGTTGTCGGCCGTCCCGGTCGAGCACGGACCGACGGCGCCGGGCGCGGTGATATACGGCGTGGACTTCGAATCGTCTACCGGGCGGCGCCGCATCGGCATCGCCTGGGACATGTTGAGGCTGCTGCCGGATTCGGACCCCAAGCCGATGTTTGGTTGCGATCTGCTCTTTGTGGATTCCACCACGGTTCATCCGCAACTGGATGTGAAAAACCCCGCTTCACACCGCAACTGGCATATATCAATCGAAGAGTCGCTAGCATTGACGGCCGCGTGGCGGCCCGCGCGCACGTACCTTATTCACTACGGCGGCTCCCACGACGACGACCCGCCGGCGCACGATTGTGCATTCCCCCAGGTTACGAGGGCGCTGACCCACTACGAGTTAGAACAACTGGCACTGGAGATCGGCGAGCGCGCGGGGCGCGACCTTCGTGTCGCGGACCACGGTCTCGTCATTCCCGATCTTCAGTCATGGCCTTTTCAGACCGAATAGCAAGGCGCGGCTCAATCTCAATACTGAGAAAACCCTCATGCACTGTGTTGTGCGCATCAGTAGGATATTGTCCAAAGCCTCCCCGCAATTGACTGACGAAAGCGGTCGGCGATCGACCGCGGCGATGGACAAGAGGTACGGTATGGCGGGCGCCGTTTGCATAATCGACTCGATGGATTGGAGTGGAAGCGTAACGGCGGCGCTCCGAGAAGTAGGGTTGGTGGTGCTGCGGGTTCAGGATGAGGACTCGGCAGGTCGGTTGCTGCGCCGGCGGCCGCCCGACCATGTGGTGGTCGTCGACGACCGACCCAACATGGATGCGCTTGAGCTGCTTCCCTGGCTCAGCGAGCATGCGAGCGCCCCGGTCACCGTCATCACCGAAGCGATCGATGAAAACCGGGTGTTAGAGTGCTTTGCCACGGGTGCCGATGACGTGGTGTCTCGAGACTGCAGGCCCGCGGTCTTCGTTGCCAGGGTGCGGGCGTTGCTCCGGCGAACCTGCGATGCGCCAGAGGGTTCAAACGGCCGCATTAGTATCGGTGATGTCACCGTGGAGGAGAATGGCCGGACCGCGGTGGTACGTGGGCGCCCGGTTCACCTGACACCACTCGAATTTGCGTTGCTGTATACGCTGATGCGCGACCCGGGCGTCGTGTACTCGCGCGAAGATCTGCTCGATTCGGTCTGGGGCTCTCGGGCGTTGGCGGAGCAGCGCACGATCGACGCACATATCTGGAAGCTGCGCCGCAAGATTGAGCCGGATGCAGGACGGCCGCATCACATCATCTCCGTTCCCGGGCTCGGCTACCGTTTCCGTAGGCCGGACGAAGTCCAGGTCACTGCACACGCCGTGGACGTATAACCGCCCGGCATACTAAAGCTTCCGCATGCTTCGTGGCGGCGCTACAGTGAAACAGCGTTTGCCGCAGAGATGCGATGCCGGCCGCGGCGCGCGGGAGACTGCCATGGTCCGCAACCCGTCCGCTGGTTCAGTCCACGAAACTGCTGCCGCCGAGGTGGTTGAAGCTGACCTGGAAGAGCAAGAGGTTCCGGCAGCACCCCGCCTCGCCGCGGTCCGGCGCGCAGAGTACCGGCCTACGATTCGTGAAATGCCGGCCGGCGACCGCCCGCGCGAACGGCTCCGCGCCTACGGTGAATCCGCGCTTTCCACCCCCGAGCTCCTGGCCATCATCCTACGCGTCGGCGTTTCCGGCGAAAGTGTGCTGGACGTCGCTACCCGTCTGTTGAGCCAGCATGCGGGGCTCGCGGGCCTGGCGCGCCTCAGTTTCGATGAGCTTTGCGCCGTCCGTGGGCTTGGCGAGGCGAAAACGGCACAACTGCGTGCTGCGCTGGAACTGGGCCGGCGGCTGGCGATCACCGAGCTCGGCGAGCGACCTACGATCCGCGAGCCCGGTGACGTAGCACGGCTGGTTCAAGCCGACATGTCGCTGCTCGACCAGGAGCAGTTACGCGTGCTCGTGCTTAACACGAAGAATCAGGTGCTCTCGACGGTGACGGTGTCCAGCGGCACGGTCAATCAGTCGCAGGTCCGGGCGGCCGAGGTCTTTCGGCCGGCGGTTCGCATGAACGCGACCAGCATTATCGTCGTGCACAACCACCCTTCGGGCGATCCTACACCCAGCAGCGAGGACGTCGCCATTACCAAAGATCTGATCGCCGCCGGCAAGCTGCTCGACATCGAGGTACTGGATCACGTCGTCATCGGCGTCGGACGGTTTGTGTCGTTGAAGGACCGGGGGCTCGGTTTTTAGCGCCAGAGGTTGATATCCGGCTCGGTCGCGGACCATTCGAGCCGGATCAGCCGGAAGTCTCATCGCTCAGACGTCGAAGTAGGTACTTTACGATACGGCCGGTACGGTCGTAGCCGGCGCTGCAGTGGACGAGGACGGGTTTCGGTAAGCGCTGAAAGGCGCGCCACGCCTGGTCGAGCTGATCGGGCGTATACGGCTCGGCCATCCCATCCGGCGAGGCGATGTTCGCGACCTGCAGCCCCGACTCCCGATAAAACTCGAGCAGCCCCTGCGGTAGGGCCCGGGCGTACAGCGGTAACTGGTCGCCGGCCAGCAGGCATAGTATCGAGGCGATGCCTGCCCGTTGCTTCTCTTCGATCCATGCTTCTACTACGTGGCGTGAAACCGTGAACTCGGCGCCCGGAGTATAACCAGGCCTCTGGCCCGTCGCCAGCACGCCCTTTTTCACCCATATCACCATCCAGCACGATCTCCTCTCATAACCCTCTCAGATTGGGTGACTACGCTACAATCGGTGCAGGAGTTGCCTGCCGATCAGGAGCGATATGTGACGGCGTCCACAAGACAATCAATTCTTGTTATCGACGACGACGCAAAAATCGTCAGCCTGCTGCGCCGCGCCCTCTCTTATGAGGGTTATACAGTGCGAACCGCGCTAACCGCCGGTGCCGGTCTAAGCAGTGCCCGCGACGAGCCGCCGAACCTGGTTGTGCTCGACCTGATGCTGCCGGACATCGACGGCTATGAAGTGTCTCGCCGCTTACGCTCGGTCAGCGACATACCGATCCTGATGCTGACTGCCCGGGACGAAATCGACGACCGGGTGCGCGGTCTCGACGAAGGCGCTGACGACTACCTCGTCAAACCATTCGCGCTGCAGGAACTGCTGGCCCGCGTTCGCGTCGCCCTGCGCCGTTCTCACGCGCAGGCGGACCCGGTCGTGCTTCGATTTGAAGATCTAACGCTTGACACGGCGACGCGAGAAGCTACCCGCTCGGGACGAACGATTCAATTCAGCACCAAAGAGTATCAACTGCTTTCGCTATTTCTCCGGCATCCGCGGCAGGTGCTAACCCGTGACGTGATCATGGATCAGGTGTGGGGATACGACTACAGCGGTGAGTCGAATGTGCTGGAAGTGTACGTGGGGTATTTGCGACAGAAGCTCGAAGCGAATGGCGAACCGCGGTTAATCAATACGATGCGGGGATCGGGCTATGTGCTCAAAAGTCCCACGCCCGCCGAAAAGATCCCGCAGTAACCGATCATGACGATGTCTATCCGCCTGCGACTGACCCTGCTCTACAGCGCCGTGCTGGCGGTGACGCTCGTCATTTTCGGCATGCTGTTGTATTTCCGGCTCGACGACACCCTCCATACGGAAGTTGACCAATCGTTACGTGATCGGGCAGGGCGGGAGGTGCGGCTGGCTGGAGGCGGCAACCCGCGCGCCAACGCCGGCGGCCCCGGAGGTTCACCTTCGGGCGGAGCGTCCGGTTCTCCACCAAGGCCGGTTCGGATTGGAGAATTGGCGGCTTCGGCGGCGCTGGGCGATCCCAACATCTATGAGCAGGTGATCGATAGTAACGGTCAGGTGTGCTTCAGCGCTCCTGCCAATGGGACCGAAACGTTACCGCGACCGACCTCGACCGGGCAGGACCACTTCGAGACCGCAAATGCGAACCACGTCCATCTTCGGGTGCTGGTCAAACCGATAAGCGGCGACATCATTTTCCGTAACCTACCTGCCTGCGCGCCGCCATTTGCCGAACTGCTGGCGCGCTCCTTGTCCGACGTCGATACGACTCTCAGCCGCCTGCGTTTCGTCCTGCTCCTGGGTACGGCGGTTTCGCTGATTGTCGCCGGCGGAGCCGGTTGGCTGCTTGCACGCAATGCGTTGCGACCGATCGACAGGTTGACCGCCGAGGCGGGCGACATAGGCCACCGGCAGGATTTCAAGCGGCGTGTTGAGCACCACGGTCCGGAGGACGAAGTCGGCAGGTTGGCGGCTACGTTCAACAACATGCTGGACGGTCTCGATGCGGCTCACGAACGGCTGCAACGCGCATTGGAGGCGCAGCGGCGCTTTGTCGCCGACGCGTCGCACGAATTGCGCACACCGCTGACGACGATCCGCGGCAACGCCGAGTTGCTGCGCCTTGAAGACTCTTCGGTCAATCCGGACCATCGCGAGGCGCTTTCCGACATTTTTACTGAAACGGAGCGCATGAGTCGCCTCGTCAATAACCTCCTGGCGCTGGCTCGCGCTGATAGCGGCCTGCACATCAACCGGAGGCCCGTGGAAGTGCAGCCGGTTATCGCCGAGGTGTTCCAGAAAGCGTCACGGTTGGTCGAGGCCGTCGATATGCGACTCGATGAGACCGTGCACGCCTCAGTTTCCGCCGACCGTGACTACCTTGTTCAGCTTCTCTTCATCCTGGTTGATAACGCGATCAAGTACACGCCTCCAGGCGGAAGCGTCACTATAACCTCGCGGGTTGAAAACGGCAGGGTGCTTATCAGCGTGCGCGACACCGGTGTTGGCATTGCTCCCAACGATCAGGCGCGCGTTTTCGATCGGTTCTACCGGTCAGATCCATCGCGACACGGCGAAGGGACCGGGCTCGGGCTGTCTATAGCCCGGTGGATCGCGCAGGAGCTTGGGGGAAAAATTGAGCTGGTGAGCGAACTCGGCAAGGGCAGCACGTTTACCTTGCTATTGCCGGCGCTACCGGCAATGACTTCGGAGCACGGTCAAGCGGTCGAAACCGCTGAAGCCACCGCCGCCGGACACTGAATTTTTAGCCGGGCTTAAGCCCGCACTCAGGTTCCGTTCAGCTTGCGTTGCGATGGTAACGGAAGAGGCTGAGGCGGGGGCAGGCTCAATGAGAACAACGAATGCCCGCGAAGTAAGACGTTCGGCCGGCAACGAAGGAGAACGGGAACATGTTCGGCAAAACCAGGAGGGTTGGGATCGTAACGGGAATCGGCGTTGCGCTGGTGTTGGGCGTGGCGGCGGTTGGAGGCATAGCGATGGCGCAAACCGGCGGCGGAACGCCGGCTACGCCAACACCGTCGGCGGGGCCACGGTCCGATCAGCGACAGGCCCAAGTAAATGGCTTCTTGGATGGGCTGTCAAAGAACCTCGGCGTGGATCGAGCGAAGCTGGATAGCGCCCTCAAGACGACTGCCGATCAGCAGATCGATGCTGCCGTAAAAAGCGGACAGATCACGCAGGACCGAGCAACGAAGCTGAAACAGGCGGTCGATAGCGGTCAGTTCCCGGGCGGTCTGGCCGGACTCGCAGGTATCGCGGGCGGCCACGATCGCGGCGGCAAGGCGGCGGGAATGGCGGCAGGACTGCAAGCATGTGGCCAGGCGGCGATGTCAGCCGTGCAGCAAGCGCTCGGCAACGAAACCCCCGACCAGCTGCGCGCCGAGCTGAAGTCCGGTCAGACGTTTGATCAGATAGCGCAGGCGCACGGGACGACGGCACAAGCCATTGGCAGCAGCGTTGCCACGGCCGTTCAGCCGTGCCTGGACGCTGCCGTCAAATCTGGAGCAGTGACGTCAAGCCAGGAGACCACCATTCTTAACGGTATTCGCAGCGGGAAAATCCCCGGAATTTTGGGTCATGTAGGCAGCCGATGACGCCCAGGAATGGTGAACCCGGCCCAGCAGCACTAACCATAAGTGTTTGCAATAAAATAACAGCAAAGCGTTGCCCGCGACCGCGAACCGGGTTACCCTGAAGCAGGTCCAAAGAGGAACGGCCGGCGACGGGGAGAAGATGGCCAGTCTCGGTGAAGGTTTTGCCCCGGACGGTGGATCTTCTGTGTCCGGGTTGTCCCAGGACAGTGATTCTGGCGGGTTAGACCTGGCCGCCGCCGTCGCCGTCGATGCCTGTTCAGCGCTCGGCCTGTTCGATGACCGCCAAACGCATCTTCTGATGCCGTTTCCCGGTCATCGATGCTTTGCCGAACCATTGGTCCGCAAGGTTCCCATCGATCATCAGATCGCGTTCTGCTTAACCACCCAGCATGAGCTGTGCCCGCTGTGGCAGCGGGCAGGTATCGGCGCGCAGACCCCAGGAGCGCCCGTCGAGCGACGGCGGCACCTGGGGTCTGCGGTACTTCGTCCGCCGCGACGCCGCCTGCGAATTAGCTTTTGGTTGCCGCGTGTATCACGTTCCCGCGTGCCGGCGTCGCCAGAGAACCCAGGCGCATCGTGGCCGGCGTGGCGCCGGCATTTGCTGGTAACTATCGTCGCCGTTCTGGCTGTGCTTGTCATGGCCGCGGGTGTGGCCGTTGCCATTGTGAGGCCGTTTTCGCACTCAGACTTGGCGTCTCTAGTCGCGGCCGAACCCAAAGTAGCGCCTGCTGACAACACCACCGCGACACTTGCCTCCATCGCGACCGGTCCCGCGCTCCCCAAGGCGTCGGACCTTACGACCGAGCAGTTGGTACGCCCGGGCGCCGAACTCATCAAACGGTTGGACGCGTCGCTCGATGGGAGCGTGACTGGCAATGTCGTTGTCGCCAGCCGGATCCCCAGCCCCGGCGGTTGCGATCGCTTGTTCCTGGACGTGTTTGCCTTTGACAAGTCCGCCGGCCGCTTCGTCGACGTGTTCGACGGAAATGGGTTATCCAACGCGGCGGGACCGTTGCTGCCGCCGCCGACCCGCACCGATCAGGGGTGCCAGCCCCAACTAGCCGTGTTGGACACTGCCAGTTTTGATGGCGGAAGCGTCCGGCTCGTCGTGGCCGGAATTTCGCTCGCCGACGGTCGTTTACGGGTGGTGGCGCTCGGTCCTGGCCAGCAATCCGGTCGTGCGCAGGTCGTCTACGACGTTACCACGGGCCCCGGCGGCTCGGCACGGTTGCTGGATAGTCCGAAACGGCTAGAGATAACCGAAGATGCGTTTGCGCCAGCCACACCCGGCGTCGCCGATGCGGGACTGGGGCCGGTGGGCACGTTTCGCCAGGTTTTTGGTGGCACCGGGGAGACGCTTACCGTCGTTTCAAGAAGTTTTCTCCCGAGTTGCTACTCGGGCACCATCGCCGCGAAAGCGGTCGTAAACGGCGAACGGTGGCTGCGGGTCCATTGTACCGGGCTGAGCGGCACGCGCGGCAGTGACACTGTCTACGTGGTTGCAGCCGGCGCAGCGGTTCAGCCGCCGGCCGCCACACTCGAAAGCATCTTTATCGGCGACGAGGTTGCGGTCACCGTAGACGGAACAGTGCGGCCGCCCGGTGATGCGCGAAGTTCTGTTGCGGTGGCGTCGGGGTTGCAACTCATCGGCATCGCCGCGGCGCGTTTCGCAACGCCGGCCCCCGCGCCGCGGTGATGAACGCGGGTCTATGACAGTGCGCCCGTGCCCTCCGTTGCTACAAAGTACCGCTGGTGGAGAATCCTGGCAGGGTCACGAGCGCGAGCCCCATCGGCGTTTTGCCGGTCGACAACCTCGCCATTACTGCCAGTCGCGCCATGTCGATAGCTACCACCTCATCGCCCGTCGGGCTGGTAACAAAGGCGATCGCACCATCGGCGGTGTAGCTGATGTTCGCCTGCGTTTTTCCGAGCTCGATCCGAGCAACCTCGTTACCAGTAGAGCTGTCGAGCACCAGCAGGAAGCTGTCGGAGAGATGCGCAATCATCCCGTACGGACCGCCATTCGGCTGAAAGGCCGACTGTTCCGGGTCGGTCCCTGCCTGAATCGCGTTCATGACGGCCATGCTGTCCGCGTCGAGCACATAGTTCATGTTCGTTTTATATGTCTGGACCCACACGTATTTACCGTCCGGTGAAACACGCAGCATGATCGGTTCGCTGCCCGCGGGAAAGTTCACACGCTGCACGATCGTGCGGCGCTCGAGGTCTACCTTGGCAACGGTGTCCTGATCACGCTCTGGGACGAAGCCGAACCGACCGTCCGGCCCAAAGTGAAAGTCTCAAGGGAACTCGCCGGTTTCGACACGGTCCACGACCTCGCCGGCTTCGATGTCGATCACCGCCAGATAGTTGTCTCCAGCAATGTTGACCCACGCCGTGCGTTCGTCGGAGCGTAGCATCAGGCTGTGCGACGGTCCGGCGCCGCCTGTGGAGATCCTTCGGGCGACCGCCGCTGTGCGCGGATCGATTGCAATCGCCTCGACGACGTTTCCGGGAAAGTCGTATGTCCAAATGTAGCGGCCGTCCCAAAATGTCTGTTCATTCGAGAGCCAGCGCACGGTCGCATCGATCGGACGGGTTTCCAGAACCTGCATCGTCTGTGCATCAAAGACTGTGACGTCCGGGCTTTCGGTGCCGAATGCGTAGCCAACCAGCCGGGTTTGAGTGCCGGCCAGACCCTGAATGGGGCCCCGGTTAAAGGCCGCGGAAACGGGGGAATCGTGGCCTTCGCGCTCATACCCGGCCAGCCGGCGCCCGAGCGGCAGAACCACCGCGGAACCAGCCAACCGCAAAACGCCCCGCCTACTTAGGCCGCGTTTGACCACGTTGTGTGCCGGCGCGGACTCACGGTTCGCGGTGATTGAGGCCGCTCAACGCGAAGGCACGCACGAGAATGCACGTGTGAATCCGCCTGCTGGGAGTCTATCTTTGGTGCTCACTGACGTAGCCTCTTCGTTAGGCTCGTTGTTACGTTCGCCGCGGCCGAGCCTTGGTCAGAGTGCCTGAAACCGCGGGCGTAGCGACGGGCGGCTGAATGGCGGTCGCCGAGGCCGGGTCGCGTTGCGCCAGGCGTCGAACGACGTAGAGAGCGACGATCGCGAGCACCACGGTGCCGGCGGACACCACCTGCGGGACGCTGATATCGCCGACCTTGCTCTCGTTCAGCCGCAGTGGCGAGAGTGCGGCGCGCATTGCAGCGTATAGCAGGACGAAGATCCAGAACACGTACCCCGCAACGTTGAAACGCCGCCACAGGTACCAGCAGATCGCAAAGATCACCAGCAGGCAGAGCGGCTCGTAGACACCGGCCACCGGGTGAACCGCCGGTGGGTTCAGGGGATTCTTCGTGACCGAGCCGCAGATCGCCGTCGTGCTGGTGTTCGGGTCGCCGTTGAGCGTGTTCGGGTTTGTGTAGCAGAAGGCCCACGGCAGGTTGGACGCTTTGGCCCAATGTTCACCGTTGATGAAGTCTCCGATGCGTCCGATCGCCAGCGCGATCGGCAGGCCGAGCACAGTTGTGTCAGCGATACGCCGCACCGGCAGGCGCTTGCGCCACGCGTAGATGAATCCTGCAAGTGCGCCGCCGATCAGCGCGCCGTACACCGAGATGCCGCCTTCGTTGACGGAGATGACGCTGCCGACGTCGTGCTGGAATGTGCTGAAATGCTCGAACACATACAGAAGGCGGGCTCCTACGATACCCGCGGGTACGGCCCAGAGAGCGACGTTGTAGATGTCGTCCTCGCTGACGCCGTGTTGCCGCGCAAAGTAGGCGATGATGACGACCGCTGCCGCAATGGCCACGGCGGTGAATAGCCCGTGCCAGGTGATCTGAAACGGCCCGAACGTGCCGATGTTCGGGTCGATGTTGATGTTGATGTACAGCAGATTTAGCACAAAAGAGACCTTCCTCTGATCGCGCTTCGCCCGCGCCGTGGCGTCCGCGACACCGGGCCCATTGTCATAGTTGCTTCAAAATGAAGCAAGAACGTTGCCGCGGGCCGGCGATCAATCGTCGTCTGCAAGCGGAACGTCGGGTGAGCCCGCCGCCACCGCCATGCGGCGCATCTCGGCGGCAAAGTTCACGATCCGATCGGCTACGCCGGCCATGTAAGTTCGCTGCGGTGTGATCTTCACCCAAAGACGGCGACGCGGAACGTAAAACGTGATGCCGAGACCCAGGATCATCAGCGCCGTCGCCACCCAGATGAACGTCGATCCCGGGTCCTTGCGCACGGTGATGCCGGTCACCGAGCGGACGCCGAGGAAGGTGTACTGGAAGCCGTTTGAAACCTGCGGCACATTTGGCACAAGGTCCAGTCTTCCCTGCGCAGGGGCGGCGCCTTGCGGCCGGGCCGGCTGCGACTCGGACGAAGACGGCGATGAGGCCGCGGGCGCCGGCCCAGCGGCGTTGTCGCTTGCTCCGATCGAGATTTGGGGCGAACCCATGTCCAGCAGGTCCAAATAACTTTCGCCCCGTGCCGACGTCTCGAGCTGGATGAGCGACACGTCGGACATGCCGGGCACGCCCTGAACGACGCCGAGCGGAATGCCTTTGAGCTCCGGTACGGAAAACGTGAACCCGTTGGCCGTGTTGCTCTGGCCCGGTTGCAGCTTCATTACGAACTGGGAATCGTCAGCCCGGTCGCCTTTCGGGTGAAAGATTCCGACCGCCCAGTGGCGGCCGGAGTCCTCGACCGCCGTTACCGCGATCGGCAGCACCGGCGACCCCGAGCCCGCCGTCGATATAGGCAAGATGGCGTACAGCTGTGTAAGATCGCCGGGATTGATCGGCGCGAGCACGACGTTGTCGTCGAAGACGACCGCTCCACTCGGGTTTTGGATCACCAGATGTGGGCTGGGAGCGCTCCCTTGAGCATCGAGGTCCGACACCTCGTTGTAGACCACCTGGCCCGTCGATAGGTCCCTGACTTGCAACGCCACGCCGTCGGACGAAAACGCGGTCTGATGAAAGGTGTAACCGGCGCAGTGCATGGGGTCGTTGACCGTCGACGTCCCCGTGCAGATCTGTCTCCCATCTCGGAAAACCGCGAGGTTGCTGTAGAACCTGGTCGGCAGGCCACGCCCGTCGGGGGTGTCACCTGCCTGCAGGTTTTCTACCTGCATCTGGCCGGCGTGGATCGTCGGAAAGACCGGATAGGTGCTGCCTTGCGAGATAGAGATGAACGTGGTGAATCCGACGACCTTGGTGACGATCGCGCCCGACATGAACAGGATCAAGGAGAGATGCGACAGGAAGGTGCCGTACTGCGCCCATGGGAACCGGTCGGCGAACAGGTAGGTTGCGTTACCGTCGCGCCGGATTTCGGCCACCCGGTAGCCGCGGCGGCGCAGCACGCGTTCGACCGCCCCTGGCTCGGGTGGTGATTGGAACTCGGTTCGGTGGTGTGCACTTTCGAAAAAGCGATCATTTACGCGCCTCACCGGCCGGCGGACGTTGCGCACAATCGGCGGGATACGGTTCGCGATGCAGACCGCGACCGCGAGCAACAGCACCAGGATGAGACCGTTGAACCAGTACGAATGAAAGACTTCGAACACGCCCAGGCGGCGCATCGCCGTGGTGAAGATGCCGTAACGGCCGCGCTGGAATTCGGTGAAAGCGTCGTAGGACGCCGGCACCGCGCGAACGTCGTCGGCGGCCTGCGGGAAAATGACGCCGATCAGGGCCGAAACCGCAACAGCGGCGAGCAGTATTATCGCCACCCGTACCGACGTCAGCAGCCGATGAATGGCCCGGAAAGGGTCAAACCCCTGCCATCCCTTGGCCCAGCTCGTTGCCGTCGCGACCCTTGCCACCCAGCATCCCCCGCAGGCTCATACCGCCCGGCACCGCTCTTCATTCGCTACGGCAGTACGGACAGCTTTTGATCCAGAAAATCCCGGCTCATTGGACCGTAATGCACGTGGCCCAGAAGTTCTCCAGCACCGATTTTCCATGAAGGTCGCTCAAGCGCACGGTTTTCCCTTCGAGCGTGGGCGGCTTGCCGATGTGGTTGCGGGCACTCGTCCAACTCTGGTTCTTCGGGCAACTGATCTGGTGGCATTGAACCCAGTTCGGGAGGTCGGGGTGACGGCCTCCGCTTTCGTAGGCACTTCGCAGCGGGTTCGGCCGCGCACTTTCCAGTATAGGCAACCCCTCGGAGTGGGGCCAACGGACGTAGGCGGTAGGCGCGCGACCGGCGGAAGTGGAACAGCGGCGCTGAATCAAAATTCGCGCTGTCCACACACAGCGCCGCGCCCGTTGTATGCTTCGTGGGGCGATGTGAGGAGTCGTCGCGAATCGCCGGATGGGTGTAGTGGTTCCGTGCCCGCACGACGTGCCGGGCGGGGCCGAAGAGAGGGAGCGTAACCTATGTACAGTGACGGTCGTGAGGGCAGTGCGTACTGGCGGCGTGCCGCGATGAACCGGCTGAGCCGGAGGCGCGTCCTAAGCGGGGGAGCCACGTTTGTCACGGGAGGGGTCGCTCTCGGTCTGGTTGGCTGCAGCAGCAGCAATAACAACAATACGAACAGCACCGCGCCGACGGTCGTTGCCACGCGGACAGGCACCGCGGCGCCCGCCATCGGGTCGCCGACCAGGGCGGCTGCTTCGCCCGCTGCCGGCGGATCGCCGGCCGCGGCGGCAGCAGCGAAGACTCCGGTGCAGGCCGGCAGCTTCAAGACCGGCGGCACGATCCAGGCCGTCATCGTCGGCACCGCCAACCTCGACCCGGTAGCGAACAACACGTTTCGAACGCAATACCTCGCGGGCTTCCATTACGGCCGCCTGTTCCGCTTCGAGGCGGGCACCGACCCGAAGGTCACGTCCTCGCGGGTACCCGTGCCCGACCACGTCTCCGGCTACGAGGTGACGCCCGACGGCATGACCTACACGATGAAACTGCGGCCGGGACTGACCTTTCATCCGCCGCTCAACAGGCCGTTCACCTCTGCGGATGTGCTGGCAAGCTATCAGTACTTCACCACCAGCCCCAAGAACGTCAACAACGGTGTTTATGCACCGATCGTCGACAGTCTCACGGCCCCCGATGACAATACCCTGGTCTGGAAGCTGAAGCTGCCGTATGCGCCGTTTCTGAACAAACTCGGCAACCCGCAATACCTGTGGCTGATGTCAAAGGACGCCGTGGACGGGAAGATCGACCCGGCGCAGCAACCGATCGGTACGGGGCCATGGATCTTCGTCAGCTCGACGCCGACGGCGTTCACGTGGAAGAAAAACCCGAACTACTTCATCAAGGGCATCCCGTACGCCGATGGCGCGGTGCTCAATATCATTCCGGCCACGTCTACCCAAGAAGCGCAGTTACAGGCGGGTCAGCTCGACGTACTGGGGATCACGCCGTCCGATGTGGACTCAATGAAAAAGGCGCTGCCCAAGGCACATGTCGACGAGTACACGCCGAACGGGCTTTCCTTCCTCTACTTTACGCCCGTCACCGACGCCAATAGCCCCTTCAAAGACCCGCGAATGCGCCAGGCCGCCTCGGTAGCGGTGGACCGCCAGGCGCTGATCGACGCCATCTACGGAAATGGCAAAGCGGTCTGGGACAATATCATTAATCCGGGGCTCGGCAAATGGCACCTGGACCCGCAGAGCAAGGATGCGGGTGACTCCGCGAAGTGGTTCAAAAAAGATATCCAGCAGTCCAAGCAGCTCGTCGCCGCTGCCGGCCAGACGAACACCGAACTGAAGTTTATCTACCCGAACAACGCCTACGGCGATACGTACAACGCCACCGCCGATGCCATCCGCGGCATGTTGTCTGACGCGGGGTTCAAAGTACAGACCGTGACCGTGGATTATCTCAAGGACTGGATCGATCCGATACAGGGTTACACCGTCAAAGGGCTACCGGCGAACTCGATCGGCTACGCTCTGCAGACGCCGTTCACGGATCCGGATGACTTCTTGACCAGCATGTTGACGAAAGCGGGCAACCGCAACGAAGACCTGCTCGACGACCCGGACCTTGCGGCACTGGTGAAGAAGCAGCAGATAGAGCTGGACGAGAACAAGCGGCTGCAATTGGTATTCGACGTGCAGCGTGCGCACGCCGACAAGATGTACTATCCGCCGATCATCTACACGAAGGCGTACTCGTTCCAGCAGCCATGGGTACAGAACCATTTCGTGGCCGACGATTACGACTTCGGCACGGAAGAATACGCCTACATGTCGGTCAACAACAAGTAGCGAGCCGGCGGAGACTCGTCTCCATGGTTCGTCATCATTGAAGGGAGCCGGAAGTGGGAATCACGAGCGCGATCGCAGAATTCGCTTCCCGAACGAGGTTCGCAGACCTACCGTCCGAGGCGGTAACGCAGGCGAAGCGGGCCATCCTCGACACGCTGGGTGTCGCGATCGCGGGCTCGGTTGAGCCATGCGCCCGCATCGCGGCCGATGTGGTCCGGGCTGACGGAGGACGGCCGGTCGCCACCGTCATCGGCCAGGGGTTTGCCGCGCCCGCCCGTGCCGCGGCGCTGGTGAACGGCGTGGCCGCGCACGCACTCGACTACGACGACGTCAACTCCTCGATGCGCGGCCACCCGAGCCCGCCGCTCCTGCCGGCGCTGCTCGCCGCCGGAGAAGAGACCGGCGCCACCGGCGCCGCGCTGATCGAAGCATTCGTGCTGGGCTTCGAGGTAGAGTGCAAGATCGGCCGCGGCCTTGGCATGAGCCATTATCCGCACGGCTGGCACGCCACATCTACGCTTGGTACGCTCGGCGCCGCCGTGGTAGCCGGGAAACTCTACGGACTAACCCGCGATCAAATGGTGATGGCGCTGGGCATCGCTGTCTCTCTGGCCGGCGGCTCACGCCAGAACTTCGGCACGATGACCAAGCCGCTCCACCCGGGCGCTGCCGCTCAGAACGGCGTCCTCGCCGCCCAGCTCGCCCGCGGCGGCTTCACGGCGGACCATACGATCGTGGAAGCGCCTCTCGGTTTCCTCAACCTGTTCTCCCCCGCCGCCGACGCCCGACCGGAGCGGGTCCTCGAGAGCCTGGGCAAGCCATTCGACATTGTATCGCCGGGCATCAGCGTCAAGAAGTACCCGTGTTGCTTCAATACGCACCGCCCTCTCGACGCCACGTTGGCGCTTCGTCAGCAGCACGGAGCAACGGCCGAGCAGGTCGACCGCGTAGCGGTCACGGTTCCACGCGGTTCGGTGTCGGCGGTCATTCACCATCGACCAGAGACCGGGCTCGAGGGCAAGTTCAGTCTGGAGTACTGCGTGACCGCGGCGCTCATCGATGGCCGTGTGGTGCTGGATACGTTCACGGACGCCGCGGTCCAGCGCCCGCAGTCCCAGGCGCTGTTGCGCCGGGTGGAGACCGTTGAAGTCGACGGGGCGTCCGCGGAGGCGTATGCGGACGTCCAGTTGTTCATGCGCGACGGCCAGGTGCTGCGGCGGCGCGTCAACGAGCCCCGCGGCGCCCCAACCGACCCGCTTAGTTGGGACGAGATTGCAGCCAAGTACCGTGACTGCGCCGGCCGCGTGATCGGGCGCGAGGCAACAGAGGGGTCGATCGACAGGATCGCGGAACTCGACAAACTGCCGGCTATATCCGACCTGATGCGCCTGGTCGCCGCACAACCGGCAGCAGCGGCGGTGTGACTGATCAATTGGTGCCGACGGCGTTCAGGGATCGGGCGAGCGGATAGCGCGTCACGAGCACGTCGAAACTGCTCAGCCGCCACAGGCGCGCTACGCGCTCCCGATCGGCGCGCTTTCGTTCGCTCGCGAAGCTGATGTCAAGCTGTCCCCACAGTTCGATGCCGACTGAGCGAGCGGTCAGCTCACGGTCCCGTGAGCACCCTGGACGCGTTATCGACGAAGATTGCCTGCTTCTCTCCCTCGGTTAAAGCCAATGATTCGAGCAGCTCTATATCGGCGCGCGGGTCGTAAAGCGGCCAGTTGGTACCGAATAGAACGTGGTCGATGCTAATGCCGCGTAACAGCCGTACAAGACCGTCCCGCTCCAACCGCCCGTCAAGTACCCGTGACGGTACCGTCGAGGTATCCGCGAACACGTTGGGGAAATCGCGGGTGAGGGCCGTGACGTCGTCTTCGTAGCCCGTACCGAGGTGCGCCAGGATGAATCGCACTGATGGAAACGCCGCGGCAGGCCCGGCAAAGTAGCATGGCCGGCCCCACGCGTCTCCGGTTTCTGGCGAGACGGCGCCGCCCCGGCCAGACTGCGAGAGCACGGGCAGTCCCAGTTCAGCCGCCGTTTCATACACGGGCCATAGCCGCGGGTCGTTCGCATGGACCTGGTGCTGCATCGGCAACAGCTTGATTCCCCTCGCTCCGTTCGCGGCCGATTCGCGGACCTCCGACCGCAGCCTGACGGCGTCCATCAGCACGGGGTCCACGTTTACAAATGGCATGATCTCGGGGAATTCGCGGCCAATCGCGCTACCCCACTGGTTGTTCCGCCCCATCCGCGCCAGCATCTGCCCGCTCATCTCGGCTTCCCGAAGGCGACGTTCAGCGCCGGTGACGTCCGCCGGTATGGAGGCGACGGCCTTTTCATGCATCTCGCGCGTAGGCGTGACCACGAGTCCGACGCTATGGCTGATGCCAAAGGCAGCCATGCACGTCCGCAACTCTTCAGGAGTGCCGTTCCACTCGATGTTCGGATTCAGAGAGGTCATGGCCTGGCGGCCGATCGCCTGGGTGCGGTAGATGTGCGTGTGGGCATCGATGATGGAAGTACGTGCCACGACTATCCTCTGCGCCGGTATCGTACCACCGGTTCGGCCCAGCGAATCTTCATCGGGCGGATGCCTTTCATGAGGGCTCACCGTCGATTGCTGGTATCACTTCTCGGGCAAACCATTCCATCTGCCGGAGCATCGCCGCGTGGCCGCCCGGCAGATCGACGATCAACTCGTGGACGCCGAGAGCGGCGTACTGTTTCACCAGGTCCACGGCCGCGCTCGGCGTTCGGCGCGCACGCTGTATCTCACCACCATGCTGCACCGGTCCGGCATCGGCATTGCTTTCGACCAGATGCAACGACCAGCGGAGCGCCACTTGTATTGCTTCAGTGCGACCCGCCTTTCGCGCCATGGCACGCAATGTGGCGAGTTGGTCTGCCAACTGGTCCGGTGGCATCGAACTCGGATGCCAGCCCTGGCCGAACTCAACGACGCGGCGCAAAGGGCGCGGACCCCTGCCCCCGATCCACACCGGTAGCGGCGATTGCACAGGTTGGGTGAGTGGACAAATGTTCTCAAAGTCAAACCAGCGGCCGTGAAAGCTCGCCTCGGCTTCGGTCCACAGGAGTCGCATGATCCGCAGGTACTCGTCGGTCATCGGGCCGCGGTCGGCGTACGGAACGCCCAGTGCCTCCGATTCCCCGGGCACGTGGCCCGACCCAATCGCGAGCGTGATACGGCCGTTGGAGAGCACGTCGGCGGTCGCAACCATCTTCGCCTGCACGATTGGGTTGCGGTACGGCAGCACAATGACCGTAGTGCCGAGGCGAATACGCCGGGTTGCGGCGGCGAGGTAGCCAAGCGCTATGTAGGGGTCGATGAAGGCGTTTCCGTAATGCTCAACCTCCTCACGAGGAAAGACCACGTGATCGTTAAGGTAGATGCCGTGATAGCCGAGTTCCTCCGCGGCTGCAGCCACCTCGCGGGCGCCATCCGCGTCGAACCAGCGGGCATAGTTGGGGAGCACAAGTCCGAAACGCATTCAGTTCTCCTTCGCGAGCGGCAGTCCGACACTGGGAGCGAGGCCCAGCAGCCATTCGAACTGCGGATCCCATGACGCCCAGCGGCCCTGCGCGATTCGCTCTTCTGGTGGCGTAGTCGCAGGCGCAGCCGTGCCCTCGGCCGGTGCATCGCCGGTCACACCTTGCGCCTGGAGTCTGGCCAGGTTTTCGGGTGAAACGCCGAGTAACCCTTGTAGGACCGATGCGTTATGCTCGCCCAGTCCCGGCGCCGGACCCTGAATGAAACCCGGGGTGCGTGAGAGCCGCCAGCCGCGGCCGACGTATGGACGCACGCCGAGCTCGGGGTCTCGGGGGCGGTGGTCTACCTGCTCAAAGAAGCCGCGCGTCGCCAACTGGTCGTCGAAGAAGAGGTCCCTGGTCGTTTGCACTGCACCCGCCGCAATGCCGGCCGCCTGCAGACGCCGCATGACCTCGAAACGGTCCAATCCGCTCGTCCAGGAATTGACGATGCGATTCAACTCGTCTTCGTGCATTTTGCGCCCTTTTTCCGTGACGAAGCGTTGTTCCCGCCCCAGATCCGCTTGAGCCATTTCGCGGCAGAGCGCCTGCCACTGTGCGTCGCCGGCAACCGCGATCGTGACCCAGCAATCATCGCCTCGGCAGCGGTAGCAGCCGTACGGTGCGAATTCAGGGTGGCGGTTTCCCATGCGCTGGCGCTCGCGGCCGTTGACGGAGTAATCGAGCAGTTCCTCACTGAGCAATGACGTCCCGACTTCGTACATTGCCAGATCGATATGCTGGCCCTCTCCGGTGTGGTTGCGGTGGAATAGGGCGCCACAGATAGCGAAGACAGCGGTCCAACAGGCGGGGAAATCCGTGAACCAACTCCACCGAACGGGTGGGCCGTCTTGATAGCCGGTCAGGTAGCTAAGCCCGGTGGTGGGTTCGAGAGACAGGGCAATTGCGCCATATGTGCGCCAGGGACCTGTCTGACCGTAGCCGCTGTTCGAGAGCATGATCAGGTCCGGGCGCAGGCGGCTCAATGACTCGTAGTCGAGGTCGAGGCGCTGCATGACGCCCGGCCGGTTATTCTCCACGAGCACGTCGGCGGTGGAGACGAGCTCCCGATACTCGCGACGTCCTTCGTCGGTCTGGAGGTTGATAGTGACACTACGCTTGCCGCGGTTAAGGCTGTTAAAAATGCCGCTGTGTTCCCAGAAACGGCCGCCCGTGTCGTTGTGCAGGAACGGCTCGGCCGTGCGCGTATCGAGGTTGGTCGCGACCTCGACTTTGATTACTTCGGCACCCATGTCGCCGAGCAATCCGGTCGCAAAGGGCATTGCCCATACTCGCGACGAATCGATCACGCGCACTCCAGCTAGTGGGAGCGAACGCCCTGCGTCCTCGTCACGGCCGGTTGGGGACGGTCGCTGGCCCGGTGTGGTCGTCATTGCCTTCGCCTGCTCCAACGGCGTGCTCCTCGGCTCCCAGTCGATGACGACACCGGTCGACGGTAGTAGCGGCGCCGGGCTGCGGACGCTGGCTGGAGTGCGAGACGCGCGATAAGAAGGCCCGGGGAGGCTCATCCAACCCGCCACCGGATGTTCGACCGCGGACCAGAAATTACGCGCGGCGAGCTGCGGGCAGCGCACCAGGTCAGCCGGACCTTGAACAACGCCCCACGCGAGGCCCAGGGCCTGGGCGCTGTGAAACAGTTCATACCGTCCGCGACCGGACAGGTGAGCCCTGAGGAGTGCACCAAGCTCCCTCGCATGGCGTTGGCGCCCGGCGGCGGTGGTAAATCGAGGCTCCAGTAACTCCGGTGCGTCGAGGCAGTGTGCCATCATCTCCCAAGGCGCCCCGAACGCAATGGGAACAGCATACCCGTCGGCGCAGGCGATAATTCCGTTTAATCCCGGACCGTCTTTCGCCTCCCGGCGCGCCACGCCGCCCGTATACGCGTACTGCGACAGCTCGAGCGAGCCCAGTAGCAGCGCCAGACATTCCTGCATCGAGACATCGACGCGCTGGCCGGCTCCATCGCGGTCACGGTTCAGCAGCGCGAGCAGGACTCCAGCCGCGGCGTTGATTCCGGCAAGGTACGGCGCCTGGTCGGCGCCGTGCCTGAGCGGCTCCCGATCGTACTGCCGATGTGGTACATTAGCCCGCTGAGGGCATAGATGGTGAGCTCATCGGCTACATAGTCGCGATACGGGCCTTCCCGCCCGTACGGAGAGATGTAAGCGTGCACCAGTGCAGGGTAGTGGGACTCTATAGCGCCGGCGCTGAGTCGCCAATCGTGCCGCTTATTTGGTGATGGCTCTTCTATCAAGACGTCTGCGTAGGCGGTCAGCGCCCCCAATCGTTCCTGGTCCCGCTCACTTTCGGGGTCGAGAACGAGACTCCGTTTGCCGGCGTTAACTGCCAGAAAGCGCAGGCTCGTCTCGTGGTGGGGAACGTTTCCGGCGAATGGCCCGTGCATGCGCGAAGGGTCGCCACCGGGCGGCTCGATCTTGATGACGTCGGCGCCGGCATCGGCGAACAACCTGCCGCAAAACGATCCGGCGAGGCCGCCGCTCAGTTCGAGCACGCGCAGACCGGCGAGGAAATCGGCCGAACCGGTAGGAGCATTGCGAGAGCCGTTTACCATTCGCCCTGCATTTCGTCGGCGTACGCGGGCGCCCGGTAGCCCTTCTCCCGGGAAATCGTTTCAGCAGCCCGCTCGTGTAGGATCGTCACGACATTCTCCCGTGGCAGGCAGGCGAGTCACGCCTTCCAGGGAGCGGTACACTGGGCAATCCTGACCGTGTGAGGTTAGATCGCCGCGTCGTTGTTTCGCAACGGCGTTGCGCATTGTCCAAAATTTGGTTACAGAGTCGCTTTGCACCGCGGCGAACACTTGTCATCTCAGGCAGTTAGGATGCAGTATCCAGGCAAGGGGGCCCGGTATTTCAGAGGCAGAGGAAAGCCTGATCACCGACGAAATCCGCGCACTGATCGGCTGCAGCCGAGCGGTTCTCAGATGACGACGGCGGCGCAGGAAAATTCCGCGACAACTGTTGGAGCCCTCGGTGGGCTCCGCGTGCTCGATCTGAGCCATGGCGTCGCGGCTCCGTTCGCCGCGCGGCTATTGGGCGATTTCGGAGCGAACGTTATCAAGTTGGAGAAGCCCGGTGGTGGTGATTTCGCCCGAACCTTGGAGCCGCTGCAGCCTGGCGTGGCCGCGCCCGAACAGAGCCTAATCTTCCAGTACCTCAACTGGAACAAGCGGAGCGTCACCCTCGATCTGCGGGAGGACATACTCGGAATGGGCGACGAGGAGATCGGGCGACTATACGCCGAGAACGTCGTGAGTGACCATCCAACTGCGCCGCGCGAGGTTGACCCACAGAATTTCGAGCAAATGCTTCGTGTTGGCACCCTGGTGGAGGTGGACCCGGACCACGAGAGCCGCTTCGGCGCCGAAGTCTCGCCCGCGGAGGACTCGGTCCACGGAGCGGTAATCGGCGACTAATTGACAAGGGGGCTGCGATGTACGTAGAAGCCGGTCTGCCGCTGGACGACCTCAGCGATATCCCCGCCGCGGTGCGACGCGCCGAGGCGTTGGGATTCGACGGTGTGGTTGTGCCCGAGACGCAGCACAATCCTTTCGCTGCGCTGGCGCTGGCCGCCGAGCACAGCCAACGCGTGACGCTTGCGACATCGGTGGCGCAGGCGTTCGTCCGCAGCCCCACTACGATGGCGTATGCGGCGTTCGACCTGCAGCGCTTTTCTCACGGGCGTTTGATGCTTGGGCTTGGCAGCCAGGTGAAGGGACAGATCGAACGCCGCTTCGGTATGCCGTGGAGCGCCCCGGCGACGCGGATGCGCGACTACATCCTCGCGATGCGGGCTGTTTGGGAGTGCTGGCAGACGGAGAGCCAGCTTAATTACGGGGGTACGCACTTCCGGCTCAACGTCATGACGCCCAATCACCGCCCGCATCCACTGCCCGCCGGGACGCCGTTCCCGTCCATTCAACTTGCCGCTGTGAAGCCGTACATGTGCCGTCTTGCGGGAGAGCTATGCCAGGGTGTGCGCATGCACGCCTTCTCCACGGAGGCGTACGTCCGAGAGCACGTGTTGCCCAACTTGGAAAAGGGTGCCGAGCGAAGCGGCCGGACGCTCGCCGACCTCGATATCTCCGGTGGCGGCATGATTGCAACGGGGCCGACACAGGACGACGTGAACCGAGCCGTCGAACGCGTGCGTTGGCAGATCGCCTTCTATGGCTCGACGCGCACGTACAGCTCCGTGTGGGAGTTACACGGTTGGGGAGAGACCGGTCGAAAGCTGCACGAACATTCCGTGACGAACGGTTGGAGTCAGATGCCGGGTCTGATCACCGACGAAATGGTGCGGACTTTCGCCGCCGTCGGCACGTACGACCAGATCGGCGACCGGATCGTCGAGCGGTTCGGCGGATTTGCTACCCGTACACAGCTACCGCTGCCCGAACCTGAGCATGAAGCCCCGCTCGTCCGAGCGCTGCGCCGGGTTCAGGAATCACGTATGCCGGTTGCAGCCGTCTAACCACCAGGAACGGCGAAAGAGTCCCGAGCGATCGCTGCGGCGGACGCACAGGGTTCCGGACGAACCGGGCGTAGGGCGCGTACCGCGGGTTTTGTGAAATGAAGCGCCAAAGGAGGTCACCCATGACCAGCGAACACCAGGACGTGCTGTACGAGGTCACAGACTCGATCGCCACCATCACGCTGAACCGGCCGGAGCGGCTAAACGCGCTGTCCGCCGACCTTACGTCTGGACTGGCAGAGTACCTCGACCGCGCCTGGAAAGATGACGGCGTGCGCGTTGTCGTCTTGACCGGCGCCGGTCGAGGCTTTTGCTCCGGCATGGATCTTTCGGCCGGACGCACGATCGTCGAACGCAACGAATCGTCCGAGCGGGCCCCGTCGATTGCCGACCGGCGTCACAACCTGCGCAGTATCCAGAGCGTCGGTCGAGCAGTATTACGGCTCGATAAGCCGTATCTCGCCGCGGTGAATGGGGCGGCGGCGGGGGCCGGCATGGACCTGGCGAGCATGGCCGACATCCGCATAGCGGCGCGAGACGCAAAGTTCACGCAGGCCTACAGCCGAAACGCAATTATCCCGGGCAACGGCGGCTGTTATTTTCTGCCGCGCATCCTTGGTATGGCGAAAGCGTTGGAGCTGCTCTGGACCAGCCGAACGTTCAGCGCCCAGGAGGCGCTGGACATTGGGTATGTCAGTCGCGTCGTCGATACAGACGCGCTCGCGGAGGAAATCCGCAATTTCGCGCGAGAACTGGCCGATGGCCCGCCGGTTGCGATCCAGTACATGAAGAAGCTGGCGTACAAGTCGCAGGCCGTCGACCTCGATACGGCGCTGGAAATGGCGCAATGGCTACAGACAATCGCCACGAGCACAGAAGACGCCCGCGAGGGTCCACTCGCTTTCAGAGAGAAGCGGCATCCACGCTTCACGGGGCATTAACAGCGCACGACAATCGCCCGTCCCCGGCGCAGCGTTGAGAAGAGGTTTTCGCGATGGATTGGAAGGATACGCCCGAGCAGGCTGTATTTCGAGCAGAAGTCCAGCAAGTTATCAGCGCCCGGCTGCCGGCGCGGTATCGCGATCTTGCCGCGACCGGCGAGGTCGAAGGCCGGGCCTGGGAATTCGACCGCAAGTCCCAGGACCCCGAAGTGCGTCGCGCTGCCATGGAATGGCAACAGGCGCTTAGCGAACGGGGCTGGGTAGCGCCGCACTGGCCGAAGGAGTACGGCGGCGCTGGTCTTACCCCGATGGAGCAGTTCATCCTCAACCAGGAGATCGCGCGCGCCGGGGCGCCGAACGTCGGCGGCTCCGGCGTTTCGCTGCTCGGCCCGACGCTGATCGTCCATGGCACCGAACAGCAACGGCGCAGATATCTGCCTCCGATTCTTGCGGGCGAGGTTACCTGGGCGCAAGGTTACTCCGAACCAGGTTCTGGGTCCGACCTCGCCTCATTGCAGACTCGGGCCGTCCGCGACGGCGACGACTTTGTCATTAACGGTCAGAAAATCTGGACTTCTGCCGCCCATACGGCGGATGCGATGTTCGCCCTCGTGCGGACCGATCCCGACGCGCCGAAGCACCGCGGCATCTCGTTTCTGCTCATCGACGACATCAAGACCCCGGGTATTTCGGTGCGGCCGCTGGTCGATATGAGTGAGGGGCACTATTTCAACGAAGTATTCTTCGACAACGTCCGGGTTCCCGCCACAAACCTCGTTGGCGAGCTGAACCGCGGCTGGTACGTGGGTATGACTCTGCTCGACTTCGAGCGCTCGAACATCGGCGGCGCCGTTGCCGCGCGTCGTACACTGATGCGGCTGCTCGACGTGATCAAGTCCGACGAATCACTTCAGCGACGGGCCAACGCCAGTTCGGTGCGCCAGGAGATAGCCCAGCGCTTCATCGAGACCGAAGTCATGTTCCAGTATTCGTTTCGCATCATTTCGATGCAGTCTCGGGGCGAGATCCCTAACTACGAAGCTTCGACGGCCAAACTGTTCAACTCTGAGCTCTCGCAGCGGTTGGCGCAAACGGCGATGAACTGCCTTGGCCTCAAGGGCCTCCGCGTGGACGGCGGCGCGGAGCGGTCGTTTGCGAAGGGCTACCTTGGTGCCGTGCCGGCGACTATTCGGGGTGGTACTTCGGAAGTTCAGCGCAACATCATCGCGACGCGCGGACTTGGCTTGCCGCGCGACTAGCCCGATCTGTTCCACGGGCCAGAGGAGGGCCATCAATATGAGCGATATGCGCGACCGGTATTGCATCGTCGGCGTCGGGGAGACGCCGTATACGCGCAACTCGGGGATGACCACGCGCCAGATGGCTGTGACCGCGATCCGGAACGCAATGACGGACTCCGGCCTCGGCAGCGACGGGATCGACGGCCTGCTGAGCTACCACGGAAACGACTCGACCACGTCGCCGGCCGTTGCGAACGACCTCGGTATACGCCCCAACTTTTTTATGGACTGTTCCGGCGGTGGCTCGAGCACGGAGGCGCTTGTCGGAATCGCCCGTGGCGTGATCGAAGGCGGCATGTGCCATACCGTCGCCATCTGGCGGTCGATGAATGGGTATACGCAGACACGCATTGGTGGCACCGGTTCGCGGACGCAGTCGGCACCGCGGGAGAGCCAGTTGCTGCGCTTGCCGTACGGATGGATGAGCGCCGGTCAGATGTTTTCGTTCGCGTTCATGCGCCACATGATGGAGTACGGCACAACCAGCGAGCAGGTGGCCGCCGTCAAGGTCGTGGGCAGCAAGCACGCGAGCAACAATCCCAAAGCGCTGTACAAGCAGCGGCTGGAGATCGACGACGTGCTCAACTCACGCTGGATCACCAAACCCCTGCACCTGCTCGACTGCTGCGTGGAAACCGACAACGCAACCTGCGTTATCGTGACCTCGGCCGAACGGGCGCGTGACCTGCGGCAGCGACCGGCGCACATCCTGGGCGTGGTCGGCCGTGTCAGCAAGCCGCGCCCGGATATGCACTACGTTCACGGGCCGATTACGCGCGTCGCCGGTTACTACGCCGGGCCGATGGTTTTCAAGATGGCGGACGTCGAGCACAAGGACATCGACGTGACCGGCTGCTACGACGCGTTCACGTTTACGACCATGCTCCAAATGGAGGATTACGGCTTCTGTAAGAAGGGCGAGGGCGGTTCGTATGTCGCGAGCGGTGCGCTCCAACTTGGTAGTGACCGGCCGAACAATACCAGCGGCGGTCAGCTCTGCGAGGCCTATACACACGGAATGAACCTCGTCATCGAAAACACACGGCAGTTGCGCTGGCAGGCGGATGACTACTGCCCCGGCGCGGCTCAGGGCGAGCACAGCTTCGATTACTCCGAGGGCCATTGCCGGCAGGTGAAGCAACCGGAGATCTCGATGAACATGGGCTGGGCGACTCCTGCCACGGGAAGCGCATTGATCATGAGGCGAGGCTAGGACGATGGCTGAATATCGAGGCATGCTCCTCTCTGTAGCCGGGAACGATAACGAGCACCGCGGCTACTTCGAAGCGGCGCGCGAGAACCGATTGGCCGTAAAACAGTGCGAGGGTTGCGGCAAGCTGCGCTGGGAGCCAGGTCCATCGTGCCCGTGGTGCCTGAGCATGGCGTGGCACTGGCAGCAGGTCAGCGGCAAGGGGACGATCTACAGCTACCAGATCGTCTGCCAGGCGATTCAGCCGGGCTTCCGCGACTGGGCGCCGTATCCGATCGTGCTCGTCGAGCTCGACGAGCAGCGCGGCGAGCCGACGCCCGACGAAGCGTTGCGCATCGTTATGAACCTCGTGGACGCCAGCTTCAATCCAGAGAAACAGGAGAACGTCGCAATCGGCAAGCGCGTTGAAGTGACGTTTCTGGACGTCGACGCCACATTTACGCTACCGCAGTGGCGGCTCTCGCCTGATCAGCCGTCCGGTGGACTCTGGGAGTTTCCCGGGTAGCCGTTCCAGCTTACGTTTCGACCTGGTATGACGGCGCAAACGGCCGCGGCGTATTAGATGTCGTCGGTGGCGTTCAGCACCGGCAGATCTGGGTGGAGCAGGTCGGGATACTTGAGGCCACTCCCGGTGTTGAGCAGCAGGACGCGCTCGTCGCGACCGATCTGGCCGTTCTCTTTCATCTTGATCGCCGCCGCGAGCGTCGCGGCACCTTCCGGGCAGATCAACGTACCTTCCAGCGATGCCAACTCTCCGACCATCGCCGTTATCTGATCGTCGCTGACGGCGACACAGGCGCCGTTGGTCTCGCGTACCCCCTGCAGCACGAGGAAGTCGCCCAGCGCCTTCGGCACGCGAATGCCGGCGGCGATGGTGTTCGCGCCTTCCCAAAAGTCGGACTCGGTTCGGCCCGCCTCGTACGCCTGAACCAGCGGCATGCAGCCCTCAGCCTGGACGGCCACCAGCCGCGGGCGCACGCGGTCATCCATCCAGCCGATCTGCCGTAGCTCGTCGAACGCTTTCCAGATGCCGATCAGGCCGACACCTCCGCCGGCCGGGTAAAGGATGACCTCGGGCGGACGCCAGTCGAACTGCTCGGCCAGCTCGAAGCCCATCGTCTTCTTGCCTTCGATGCGGTAGGGCTCCTTCAGCGTCGAGGCGTCGAACCAGCCGTAGCGTTGCACCGCCCGGCCGACGATACGTCCGGCATCGGAGATGAGGCCGCGCACGAGATAGACCTCCGCGCCACACGCCCACGCTTCTTTCTGGTTGATTTCGGGGGCGTCGGCCGGCATGACGATGCGCGTCACCATGCCCGCGCGCGCCCCGTAAGCGGCCCACGCCCCGCCTGCGTTGCCTGCCGTGGGCATCGCGATGTCCGTAATGCCGAGCTCTTTGGCCCGCGAAACGCCGGCAGACGCACCGCGCGCCTTGAAGCTGCCGGTAGGGTTAAGCCCTTCGTCCTTCATCCAGAGCTCACCAAAGCCGTAGCGCTCGCCCGCGCGTGCCAGGCGGAGCACGGGTGTAAAACCTTCGCCTAACGAGACGATGTTGGCCGGATCTTCGACCGGCATCAGCTCACGGTAGCGCCACATCGTCGCCTCTCGCCCCCTGAGCGCTTCGCGAGGCGTCTTTGCGGCTAAACGCTCCAGGTCATAGCGCGCCAGCATGGGCGACCCGCATGAGCACAGGTTCACGACCTCAGCTGGCGATCGCTTCTCACGGCATTTTGGGCATTCGAGGTGAATCAGGTAGCTCATGGCTCGGCGCCTCCCGCGCGAAAGACCGTTCAGTATCGTGTGAGATACCGCAGAAAGTTCAGCGGCCGGGCGAGACGCCGGTCGCCATACCGTCGGGAACGACACCCTCGCGCCGTAGCAAGGCAAGCGCGGTGGCGAGCGATTCCTGAGGCTGATTTTGGTTGATCTCGAGTGTGCGCACCTTCGTGCCAGAGACCGCAGTGGCAATTCGCGACCAGTCCACGTCTCCGGTGCCGGGGGCGCGGTGGTCGACGATTCCATTCATGTCATGAAGATGGCAACCGATCAGGCGCGATCCCAGCCGCTGGAACCACTCCTCGAGCGGCACCAACCCGATCCTGTCCAGGATTTCGGCGTGGCCGACATCGTGCCAGTAGCCAACGACGCTTGCATCAAAGAACGCGAGTAGCCGCTCCGCTTCGTCCGGCAACGGGATTTCGTGGTACCACATACGGCACTCGAGCCCGATGCGGACCTTCCTCTGGCGAGCACGATCGGCCAGTGTATCCAGGCTGAGCTGGGCGGCGGAGAACGCGGTGCCGGCGCGGGCTGCTCGCTCCTCGCGCGCCGATCGCCGTTCGGCCTCAGCCTCGTCGGACTGGATCTTGCCGGCGTCGTATAGCCGTCGCAGGGCGCCATCGCCGCGAACCCCCGCTGCACTCACTCCACCCAGGTGGACGACGACGCTGCCGGCACCGGCTTCCGCGGCCAGGTCGATGGTGCGAAGCGTCGCGTCGATCGCCGCCTGACGCTCTGACTCGTCCTGTGCCGCGAGATTGAGATCGGTGTTCCAACGGCCGTTTGGCGTGCGTTCGCGCGGCGTTGGGGCGTGCAGGCTGCTGATCGGCAAGGGCGATTGGTCCATGAGCGCACGCAGCCCCAGCTCGTCGGTTGCGTGGCTGACCTCGATGTGCGAGTAGCCGGCCACCTTCGCGATTTCAGCGAACGCGATCATGTCTGTGTCGAAGCGTGACTGTTGCGCCCACATGGTTGAGAGGGCGACCGAGACGGCCATATCTCTGATACTCCAGAGGATTCGTGTAAGCACCTTATCGTCGGCGCGTACGTGTCACAGTCTGCCATGCTGCCGCAGTTGATCCCACCAACGCCAATACAAGACCGGAAATCAGCCCCGGAAGCGTGCGCCAGCCAAGCAGCGCGGGCAGCGCGCCGCCGGCCACGGCCGTCATCAGCGCGGCTCCCAGGGAGGTGAAACTCGTGCTGAGCGGGAAGCGGTACGATACGGCAGTCCAGCCCGCCAGCCCCAGCGCGAGCCAGAGGATCATCAGCAGACCGAAAAAAAGCGGCGCTACAGCCACGAGCAGCCGGCGACGGCGTCAATCAAACAGCGCATCGAAGTCTATGGAGACGCCCGGGAGAGCGTACAGTTCGACGATACCGTGCTTGTACGTTTTTGCAGTGACGACCATGCTGAACTCCATCTTCTCGGGAGCGCGGCCGTTTACTTCACCAGGCTCTCGCCGCGGACGATACGCAGGATATCAAAGTAACTGATCACGACGACGGCACTGATTAGCAGCGCAAAGCCGACAAGGTGCACGAGCGCCTCTTTTTCGGGTGCGATGCGTTTGCCGCGCCGCAGGATCTCGATCAACACGAAGAAGATGCGACCGCCGTCGAGCATAGGCAGCGGCAGAATATTCACTACAGCCAGGTTGATGCTGAGCAGGGCGGCAAGCTGGATGAGCGCCGTCCAGCCATTCTCCTTCACGATCTGACCTGTCACCTGGGCGATCCCGACGGGACCCTGGACCTGCGGCGCCGTTTTCGATGCGAACCAGCTGATGATCTGATTTTTCACGAGCACCAGCGTGAAATACGTCTCACGGGCGCCGAGCGGAACCGCTTCCCAGATCGGGTGCGACTGTTTCTCAGTGAAATCTCCAACCTGGTCCAGCCGTATGCCGGTCGGTCCCTGCCTGACCGTAGAGCCGTCGGCCTGTTTCTCGGTCGGCACCGCCCAGCGGGCGTACACGTGGACCTGCTTGATGTCGCGGCCGCGCTTTATCTCCCAATCCATCGTGGAGCCCTGATAGATGTCGATCCACTTGCGCACGTCGAGGGTGTTCTGGATCGTGTGGCCGTTGACCTTCAGGATGACGTCCTTTGACTGCAGTCCTGCGGCGGCCGCCGGCGTGTTCGGAGATACGTGCTCGATCGTCGCCTGACCGACCAGGACATTCTGGGGGACCATGAAATTTACGCTGAAGAGGATGATCGGCAGGATCGCGTTCATGATCACGCCGGCTGCCATCACCAGGATGCGGATTCCCGCCGGCTTTGCGGCCAGCGTACGCGGATCTGCTTCGGCACTACGCTGGGTCGCGGCCGTGTTCATCACGCCGGCCCGCTCGCCCGTCTCGTCGGGGTCGGCCTCGTGGGCGTCGGTTTCACCCAACATGCGCACGAAGCCACCAAGGGGTAGCGCGTTGATCGTGTACTCGGTCTCGCCGAACTTCTTACCCCACAAGCGTGGCGGGTAGCCGATGCCGAACTCCAGCACCTTCACCCCTGCGAGCTTTGCGGTGACGAAGTGGCCAAGCTCGTGGATGATGACGAGCGCGACGAGGATTGCAACGAACGGTACGACGGACCGGAAAAGATCGCTCATGAAGGTCGATACCTTGACTGTTTAGAAATGGGCTCAGGAAGCGGTAGCAGGCAGCGCCGCGCCGCTCCATTGCGATGATGCCGACGTTGCCAAAGCGTAGTCACGTGCCCAGCGGTCGGCGTCCAGGATCGCCGGCAGGTCCGGCGATGCGGTTCCATTGTGAGCGTTTAACGTCGCTTCAATCACCCGTGGAATATCCATAAAGCCGATGCGGCCGCCGAGGAACTGCTCGACTGCAGTCTCATCGGCCGCTGCCATGACGGCTGGATAGGTGCCGCCGCGTTTGCCGGCGTCGATCGCGAGACGCAGGCATGGCAGCCGATCGAAATTCGGCTCCGCGAAGTGCAGCGTCCCGATTGCCCCAAGATCCAGGGCCTGCGAACGCTGTACCGGCAGCCTTTCCGGATAGGTAAGGCTACACTGAATCGGCAGGCGCATGTCCGGGACGCCCAACTGCGCCTTGACCGAGCCGTCGGTGAACTGCACGAGCGAATGGACGATGCTCTCACGGTGCATGAGCACGTCGATCCGGTCCAACGGGATGTCGAAGAGCCAGCGGGCCTCGATCATCTCCATTCCCTTGTTGAGAAGGGTAGCCGAATCGACGGTGATCTTCCTCCCCATGCTCCAGGTTGGGTGGTGCAGCGCCTCCGACGGTGTGACTCCGGCCAGTTCTTCAACGGTGCGGTCGCGGAAAGCGCCTCCTGACGCGGTCAGGATCAGCCGGCTGACGTATTCCGGCAGTTCCCCCCAGAGGCACTGCCAGATGGCGCTATGCTCGCTGTCTACCGGCCGAAGGCTGCCGGAGCCGGCGTCTACTGCCGCGCGAATCAGCTCGCCCGCCATGACCAGCACTTCTTTGTTCGCGAGCGCTACTGCCTTGCCTGAACCCAACGCCGACAGCGTAGGTCCGAGCCCGGCTTTACCGGTCGTTGCGATCAAGACGACGTCGACGTCGGGGTGGGTGACGATCTCTTCGAGCGACGCCCACTCCGCGGCGTCTGATTGAATCCTTGAACGGTCCGCCGGTTCGCTGCAGGAGATCAGCGAAGGCCGCCATTGGCGTACCTGCTGGTCGAAGAGTTCGACGTTTCGACCGGCAGCCAAGCCGACGACGCGGAAGCGATGGCGAAGTCCAGAAAGGACGTCGAGCGCCTGCGTTCCGACCGAGCCCGTAGAGCCGAGGATCGCGACGCCCGTCAGATTATCAGCCATCGTGCGAAAAAGTATATCACGGGTGCGACGAAGAGCAGGCTGTCCAACCGATCCAGCACCCCCCCGTGTCCGGGGAAGATCCGGCCCATATCCTTAACGCCAAAGCGACGCTTGACCGCCGATTCGGAAAGGTCACCGAGCTGCGCCGCCACGCCAACCAGCGCTCCCAACAGCGCTATCAGCGGCGGGTTGTGCGGCAGGTCGAGCAGGTAGTCGAGCGCGACGACCGCGATTACGGCGGCAAGCAGCCCGCCGATCGCTCCTTCGACCGTTTTGGCCGGGCTTATCCGCGGCGCCAGCTTGTGGCGGCCAAAGAGGCGGCCGACCGCGTAGGCGCCGGTGTCGGTGGCAAAGGTACCGAGCATGAGCAGCAAGGTCCACTGCAATCCGTGGGGAAACCGCCGAACGAGTAGCAGGTAATGGCCGAGGAAGCCGGCATAGAGGACCGCCGCCGGCAGCACGAGCCAAGCGGGCAGGACCGGTCTGGGATCGACATCGGCGCGGATGACGGCTGCAAGCAGCGGAAGGATCACCGCTGCCACAAGCAGGCCCGACTGTGCGTCGGCGTGTGCATACGTCGCAGGGACCAGCCCGGCTCCAAGCGTTGCCGCGAGCAGCGACTCGGGCCGGCGCGGGTCGAAACCGGCTGCCTGGCAGAGCTCGAGGCAGGCGGCGAATACGAAAATGGCGAGGACGACCGCAAATGGCGGGCCGCCGATCAGCACGACGGCGATCAGAACGGGCAGGCCCACGGCGGCGGTCGCCAGCCGCTGACGCAGCACGGCGGTCAGTCCTGCCGGCTCGCGTCCTGGCCGGGGACCCGTCCAAAGCGACGCTGGCGGTGCCCGAATTCGGCCATGGCACGGTCGATCTCGGCCTCGTCGAAGTCCGGCCAGCACGCCTCGGTGACGTAATACTCGGAGTAGGCGCTCTGCCAAATCAGGAAGTTTGAGAGCCGCATCTCCCCGGCGGTGCGGATGATGAGATCCGGTTCCGGCACTCGCGCCGCGTAGAGGTGCGAAGCGATCGTCTCCTCATCGATCGATTCAGCCGGTATACCCTCGGCGACGATGCTGCGAACCGCGTCGACGATTTCGGCACGACCGCCGTAGTTGAAGGCGACGCACACGGTCATCCGGGTGTTGTTCACCGTCAACTCTTCGGCGTCGCGTACCTGCCGCTGGAGCTGTGGGGACAGAACTTCGAGGCGGCCGAGGTGGCGCAACCGGACGCCTTTATCGTGCAGCTCGCTGATTTCGCGCCGGATCACGCGGCCGAGAATGCGCATAAGCCAGCCTACCTCCTGTTTCGGCCGGCCCCAGTTTTCGGTGGAAAATGCATAAAGGGTAAGGCAGGGGACGCCGATCTCGCCGAAATGGCGGATCACGCGCCGGATATTCTCGGCGCCCGCTTCGTGACCGGCTTTGCGGCTGAGGCCGCGGCGCTGGGCCCAGCGGCCGTTGCCGTCCATGATGATCGCAACGTGGCGCGGCATCAGACTTCCATCAACTCCTGTTCCTTATCCCGCCCGTGCTTTTCGACCACGGCGACGTTGGTGTCGGTCAGCTTCTGAAGTTGGTCCTGCGCCCGACGCACCTCGTCCGCCGAGATATCCTTGTTCTTCTCCATCCGCTTTATCTGATCAGAGGCATCACGGCGCACGTTGCGAATGGCGATGCGCCCGTCTTCTACGCGCTTCTGCACCACCTTGATCAGCTCCTTGCGGCGCTGCTCGGTCAGCGGCGGGATGGAGAGGCGAATCATGTTGCCGTCGTTGCTCGGGTTGAGCCCCAGGTCCGACTTCTGGATCGCCTTCTCGATCGGGCCAAGCTGAGAGCGATCCCAGGGCTGGATGGTAAGCAATCGCGGCTCGGGCACGTTGACGGTCGCCATATGGTTTACCTGGGTCGGTACGCCGTGAACGTCAACGCGCACGTGCTCGACCAGACCGGGGCTGGCGCGGCCGCTCCGCACTCCCGCAAGCTCGCGGCGCGTACTCTCTATCGACTTGGTCATGTGGTCGGTGGCGTTGGCCATAATGTCCTTGATCGTCAAGGGTGCACCTCTGGCGTTCTGCCATACGCGGCGCGGTTGAACCGCATGCCGCCCGGCCCGGCAATGGGCCGGTTCGTGGCCGGGTTAGCTTCGTCCCCGTTCGCCCACGAGGAGCGTCTCCAGGGCTCCGACAAATGTGCCGATCTCTTCTCGTGCGACGGCGCGCTCGATACTCTTGTCGCCGGCCAGAGCGAAGACGATGACCGGAAGGTTATTCTCCATGCAGAGCGCCAGCGCGGTGCTGTCCATTACGGCCAGGCGTCTTGTCAGAGCTTCACTGTAACTCAAACACGCGAACTTGCGCGCACCCGGAGCCGTGGCCGGATCGGCTTCGTACACGCCGTCGACTCGGTTCTTTGCCATCAGCAACACTTCGGCGCCGATCTCGATTGCACGGAGAGCCGCGGCGGTATCGGTTGTCATGTACGGATTACCGGTCCCGGCCGCGAAAATGACGACGCGTCCCTTCTCAAGATGACGGATGGCGCGGCGACGAATGTACGGCTCCGCCACCTGCTGCACGTTGATCGCCGACTGCGTGCGGACCGTCAGGCCGATCTTTTCGAGCGCGTCCTGCAGCGCGAGTCCATTGATGATCGTTGCCAGCATGCCGGCGTAGTCGGCCGTCGCGCGGTCCATACCACCGCTTTCTGCAACGGCGGCGCCGCGCCAGATATTGCCGCCGCCGACGACCACCGCGACTTGCGTGCCGAGGCCCATCGCGTTTTCGATCTGACGGGCGATCGACTCGAGGACGCCGTTATCGATGCCGAACGCGGCGCTGCCCATGAGCGCTTCGCCGCTGAGCTTCAAGATGACGCGCGAGTAGGGAGGCTTGCTCATGCCCGCACGACTCCCATCGACGTTTGTTACTTGCCGAGCTCGAAACGCTCGAAGCGGCGGACACGAACGACTTCGCCCGTGGTGCGGCTGACCTCGTTGACCAGGTCGCCGATCGTTCGCTTCGGATCCTTGATGAAAGGCTGGATAAGCAGAGCAAGCTCTTCCTTGCTGCCCGGCGTTCCTTCCGGTATCGACGCCTCATCCAGGTACAGAGGGTTCATCGAGGCGACCTGCATTGCGACCTCGTGGGCCAGGTTGCGAAAGGCTTCGTTGCGCGCCACGAAGTCTGTCTCGCAGTTGAGCTCTACGATCGCGCCGATGCGGCTGCCGTGGACGTAGCAGTCGACGACACCCTGGGCGGTCTCGCGGTCCTGGCGTCGAGACATCTTTTCGGCTCCCTCCTCTTCGAGGATAGAGCCGGCGCGCTTGAACAAATTCTCGCCGTTCAGGCCTTCTCCTTCGGCCTTCTCCAGCGCCTTTTTGCAGCTCATGACTCCGGCTCCGCTCTCTTCGCGGAGCCGCCGTACCATATCCGGCGAAACGGCCATCGTTGTTACTTTCTAGGCCTGCTCGGTTGCAGGAGCAGACTCGTCCTGCTCTTCGGCTGGAACTGGAGGCTCCTCGTCCGGAGACGCGGAAAATGTCTCTGAGTAGTCCATGCTCTCGAGGTTCGCGTTCAAGCCCTCTTGTTCGGCGAACTCACGCTGAGTCATACCCTCGAGCACGGCATCGGCTAACCGGCTCGTGATGAGCTTCACCGCGCGGATCGCGTCGTCGTTTGAAGGGATCGGATACTCGATCACGTCGGGATTGCTGTTGGTGTCGCACATCGCCACGATCGGGATGCCCATGCGCAGCGCCTCGGCAATGGCGATATGTTCTTTGGGCGTATCGACGATGAACAGCGCCAGCGGTAGCTTGGTCATCTCCTTGACGCCGCCAAAGTGCCGGTTGAGGCGCACGATCTCTTCGTCCAGCTTGCCCACTTCCTTCTTGGGAAGCCGTTCGAACTCGCCCCGCGCCTTCGATTCTTCGAGCCGGACGAGGTGGTCGATCCGCGATTGAATGGTCGCGAAGTTGGTTAGCGTGCCGCCGAGCCAGCGATTGTTGACGAACGGCATGTGACAGCGCGCCGCCTCGGACTCTATCGCTTCCTGCGCCTGCTTCTTGGTGCCCACGAACAATACTGTGCCACCCTCGGTCACCAGGTCGCGGACGAAGTCATAGGCGACGTTCAGGCGGGTAACAGTCTGCTGCAGGTCGATGATGTGGATACCGTTGCGCTCGGTAAAAATGAAGCGCCGCATACGCGGTTCCCAGCGCCTGGTCTGGTGTCCGAAGTGGACGCCGGCTTCGAGCAGTTGTTTCATGGAGATCTGTGGAGGCACAGCAGGTTGTTCCTCTCGGCCTGGGTGTCGTAAATTTGCCGCAGCCCTTGCGGCCTGCGGCAGACACCCGCTAACGCGTTCATTTATCCGCTTAACCATAGCATTTGCGTTCGTGCCCGAACAAGCGACATAACTGCTGGCCTTGATATACCGTTATTAGCAGTCTTGTAAGCGAGTGCTAAAGCCCGTACAATAGAACCAGCATTGCGGATTTCGAACGACGCCCTATCAAGACTCAGGAGGGTAGCGTGCCCAGGTACGATTATCGGTGTAGCGCGTGCAGGCACGTTTACGAGAAGCGAGAAGGCTTCGATGCGCTCTCGGTTCAAGAATGTCCGGACTGCCAGGGTGTGGCGCGCCGCGTGCTGACGCCGCCGGCGCTCGTCTTCAAGGGCAGCGGCTTCTACGTCACCGACAACCGCAAGAACGGATCCGGCTCCGATCACGGCGATACGGCGGAGAAGCCCGCCGCGGCTGAGGTCGGGTCCGGCACTGAAAAGTCGGAAACCAAGACCAAGACCGCGGCTCCAACGCCCGCCGCGGCATCTTCGTCTGCGCCGGCCGCTCAGGCGGCCGCGGCGGACTAACCGTGCGCCAAAGGTGCCACGCCGGCCGGCAGGAAACTGCCGGCCATTTCTGTAACAGCCACCGTTCCGCCATGTGCGTTGACCCACGAGTCGGGACCGGGTGATAGGAGTCGGGGCGTTGGGAGAACTGGACGTCGATGAAGGCCGCCAGGCGCGGATCCGTCTCCTTGACCCGCGGTGGTGCCACATCGCTTAATTGAGCTTGGATGCGTTTACGCTCCCCTTCACAAAACACAGAGCTTGAGGAACCGATTAATGGGTTTTCCCCGCTCAAACGATCGCCTGAATCGCCGTGTATTGTTTGCACGGGCGTCACTGCTGGCCGCGGCGTGCCTGACATTGCCGTTCGCTCGCGGGGTACGCGCCGACGACGGTGATGATGGAGGCGATGAAGAGATTGTCACGGTGCCGGTACCGCGAAACGTGCGCCCGGGCCAACACTGGGTAGACGTCAATCTCACCCAGCAGGTCGCCGTGGCGATGAACGGGGCCGAGATCGAGCGGGTCATCCTGGTAACCACTGGCATGCCGGGCTGGGACACGCCCACCGGGCAGTTCCGGATCCTCTACCGCGTCGCGGACGAGCGGATGACCTCGAGCGCACTCGGCATCCCGATAGACAGCGTGGACGGTTATGACCTCGACCACGTTCTCTACACGCAGTACTTCACCGACCTCGGCCACGCGCTCCACGACAACTACTGGCGCCCCCTCTCAGTGTTCGGCCACGAAGCCACCAGCCACGGCTGCGTCGGCATGGTGGAACCCGACGCCGAATTCCTCTGGAGCTGGGTCGGCAACGGCTCGCTGGTGAATATTCACGAGTGAGGGCAGCGGGCAGTCGGCAGTCGTGTCCGGGATTGGCTGGCCCTGGTAGTGTCGGCTAACTCCCCGGCCCACGGAGCGTGGCCCCCTATCTCTCCGGCCCTCTTTCCCCCAATGCTAGGGGCAAGAGGGAGCTATGGCAGTGGGATTGCGGGCCAGTTCGGAACGGAGGGGAGATCGGAACGCTCCATACCGTCGGTACTCGGCACCCAGGGATCGCCCCTTACCCCCAGAATTGGGGGCAAGGGGAAGGGGGATTGGGGGCCGCG
>DAINSK010000016.1:66581-68930 GCA_036741355.1 Chloroflexota bacterium | reverse complement strand
ACACACGGCTTCGCTGCCTTCCTGCTACTCTTCAGTTGGTAAGGTGCTCGGTCTCCGCCCCCGCACCGTTGCCGGTACGGTTCCCGCAATACCGTTCCCTCCCGATCTAGCCGGGGCGGGTAGCCGTTCCAGGCTGGATTGCGGGTACTGTTGAGGGTGTAAAAGAGGCCCGCTGTGAGCGCCCTTTTTCACGGGCGCCCGGTTAATGTACCAAATCCAGGCGATATTTGCAACCCCCAGGTCGCTGTTCCCCGGTCAGATTCGCTACAACCAGAGCATCTTCCAGTGCAACGCTGGAGAACTTCCCCAGCCTTGCCACGCCCACGGCGATGTGGCATAACGGCATCACCAGCAGCGGGAGGAATCGAGATGGCCGACGCCCAACAACGCGAACAGGACATTACGTCTGTACTGCAGGAGGGCCGCGTCTTCCCGCCTCCGCCGCAGTTCGAATCGACCGCCCACGTCAAGGGCATGACCGAGTTCCAGCGTATCGCCGATCGCGCGCGCACCGACCCCGACGGCTACTGGGCGGAGATGGCGCAGTCGATCCACTGGTTCAAGAAGTGGGGCCGGGTGCTGGATTGGAGTAACCCACCGTTCGCCAAGTGGTACATCGGCGGCCGCACCAACGTTTCATATAACTGCCTCGACCGGCACTTGCAGTCTCACGGCGCCAAGCGGGCCATCGTCTGGGAAGGGGAGCCCGGCGAGCAGCGCGTCCTGACCTACGCGGAGCTTCACCAGCAGGTCTGCAAGTTCGCCAACGTGTTGAAGCAGTTGGGCGTCGTCGAGGGCGACCGCGTCGGCATCTACATGCCGATGGTCCCCGAACTGCCGATCGCGATGCTCGCCTGCGCCCGCATCGGCGCGGTGCACTCGGTCATTTTCGGCGGCTTCAGCGCCGAGGCGGTGCGCGAGCGCATGCACGACGCCGAGGCCAAAGTCGTGATTACGGCTGACGGCGGTTATCGGCGCGGAGCCGAGGTACTGCTGAAGCCGGCGGTGGATGAGGCGCTCACCAACGTGCCGTCGGTGAAGCACGTCGTTGTTTTAAAGCGCACCGGCACCCAGGTCCCCTGGCTAGAGGGCCGCGACGTCTGGTGGCACGACCAGATGGAAAAGGCCCCGGCGGACTGCCAGGCGGCAGAGCTCGATTCCGAAGCACCGCTCTACATCCTCTATACGTCGGGAACGACCGGCAAGCCCAAGGGCATCGTCCACACGACCGCCGGGTATCTCGTCGGCGTGACCGCCACGGCAAAATGGGTGTTTGACCTTCGCGACGAGGACGTATTTTGGTGTACGGCCGACATCGGCTGGGTGACCGGCCACAGCTACATCGTGTACGGGCCGCTCTCGAACGGCACCACAGTCCTGATGTACGAAGGGGCGCCCAACTACCCACAGTGGGACCGCTTCTGGGACATCATCGAACGCCACCAGGTGACGATTCTCTACACGGCGCCGACGGCGATCCGGTCGTTCGTCCGCGCCGGCGACGAGTGGCCGAAGCGGCACGACCTCTCCAGCCTGCGGCTGCTGGGCACGGTCGGCGAGCCGATCAATCCCGAGGCCTGGATGTGGTACCGCCGGGTGATCGGCGGCGATCGTTGCCCGATCGTGGACACTTACTGGCAGACAGAGACCGGTGCGATCGTGATCACGCCGCTCCCCGGCGCGGTGCCGACGACGCCTGGTACGGCGACGCTCCCGTTTCCCGGCATCGACGCCGACGTGGTGGACCGCGAAGGCAAGAGTGTGCCGGCGAACACGGGCGGCTACCTGGTAATCAAGCGGCCATGGCCTGCGATGCTGCGCACTATTTATCAGGAGCCCGACCGGTTCAAAGAGAACTACTGGAGCCAAATGGGCGACCGCAATTGGTATTTCACCGGCGACGGCGCCCGGCGCGACCAGAACGGCTACTTCTGGGTCATGGGGCGCGTGGACGACGTCGTCAACGTCAGCGGGCACCGGCTCGGCACAATGGAGGTCGAAAGCGCCCTGGTTAGCCACCCGCGCGTAGCCGAAGCGGCCGTCGTCGGCCGGCCGGATGAGATCAAAGGCCAGGCGATCGTGGCGTTCGTCACGGCCAAAGCAGGAGAGAAGCCCGACGACGACCTGAAGAACGAACTGAAGGCGCACGTGACCAAGGAGATCGGCGCCCTGGCACGGCCGGAGGAGATCCGCTTCACCGACGCGCTACCCAAGACGCGCTCGGGCAAGATCATGCGGCGACTGCTGCGCGAGCTTGCGAGCACTGGCTCCGTCAAGGGCGACGTCACCACGTTGGAAGACTTTTCGGTGATCGCCAACCTGCGGGACGAGGACGAGGCGTGACGGGGG
>DAINSK010000016.1:0-66481 GCA_036741355.1 Chloroflexota bacterium | reverse complement strand
GGAAGACTTTTCGGTGATCGCCAACCTGCGGGACGAGGACGAGGCGTGACGGGGGCAGCCGTGGACCTAACCCCCGGCCCCTTCCCCTACCCCTACGCCTAACGGGGGGTACCGGAACCAGGGAAGGGGAGCTTGAAACCGGATTCATGTGCTGAAGAAGCCCTGCAGGGGCGCACAGCAATGCGCCCGACTCGATGCTGCACCCATGCTCTTACATGGCACCCCTAGATCACCCCTTCCCGGCCTTAGGGAAGGGGTAAGGGGGTTAGGTTACTCACGTAGCACCGCTTCACAAAATCTCGCGGCGTTCACCATGTGGGGTATCGAGAGCGTCTCTGACTTGGTGTGAAAGTGTTCACCGCCGAGGCCGACGACGACCGCTGCAATCCCTTTGGTAGTAAAGATATTGCCGTCCGTGCCGCCGCCGGAAGCGATCAGCCTCGGCTCCAGGCCGATCTTCCGCAGAGCCTCGGTTGCCACTGCGACCAGGGGATCGCCCGGGCCGAGCTTATAGCCGCCGTACTCGTCCTCGATTTCCAGCTCGATCTTCGCTTCGGGATATTTCTTGCGCAGGTTCCCGACGCTCTTCTCTACTCGTTCGCGCAGTCCTCGAAGCTTTTTCTTGTCGCGGCTGCGCAACTCGGCGCAGATCCTGCATTCTTCCGGCACAGCGTTTCGGGCGCTGCCGCCCTCGATCAGGCCGATGTTGCCCGTCGTCTCCTCGTCTTGCCGTCCCTGCGGATAGTCGTGTACGAACTCAGCCGCGATCGCGATCGCCGAAATCCCCTTCTCCGGCTCGACACCAGCGTGGGCAGCGCGGCCGGTAACATGCAGGTCGAGTGTAAGCTGGCTGGGCGCCTCGCTGGTGATGTTAGCCACCGAGCCTTCGCCGTCGAAAACCAGCGCCTGGCGGGCGGAGATGCGCTCGTAATCCATGTGCCGCGCCCCGACGAGCCCGATCTCTTCGCCACGACTGAACGCGACCTCGACCGCCCGGTGGTTTGCGCCGTCTTCTGTGAGCGACCGTAGCGCCTCGATGATCGCCGAAACGCCAGCCTTCGGATCGCCGCCGAGCACGGTCGTGCTGTCGGTTCGCACGGTATCGCCCTCGACGATCGGCTTAATCCCTTCGCCGGGCTGAACGGTGTCCATGTGCGCCGACAGCAGCAACGGGTCGCCCTTGCCCGGCAAGCTGGCGATCACGTTGCCGTGGCTGTCTAGCCCCGCGTCGGCGCCAAGCTCCCGCAAGATCGCGATCAGCCGCTGCGCAACTGCCGCCTCCTTACCTGAGGGGCTGTCGATCTGTATGAGCTCCAGAAAGGTGTTTACGAGCCGGTCACGCTGAATCATGGTTTACCCCTATCTCCCCCTGCCCCTCTTTTCCTCAACCAACTCGCCTCACCGCCAGCATCACCTCTTGTCCATCCAGCTTCTGCTGTTCGGCGTAGGCGCCGTCGGGGGCCGAGCCTTCCTTCAGTTCTACTGCCAGCGTCTCGACGGTGACGTAATCGGCGAATCGGGACATGACCCGGCGCACATCTTCGTCGCCCTGGTAGCTGACCGTGATCCGGTCCGCGATCTCGAAGCCTGCGTCCTTGCGTAGCGTCTGCAGCCGGTGGACGAGCTCGCGCGCCAGCCCCTCGTCGGCGAGGTCCGGCGTGATCGCCGTGGCGAGCGCCACCGTATAGCCTGCCTCTTGTGCCACCGCGTAGCCCTCACGCTCCTTCGCCGTTACCAGCAGCTCGTCCGGCTCCAGTGTGTAGCCGTCGAGCGACACCTGCTCTCCGGCCGCCACGGCGGCCGCGACCGCGGCCGGATTGGCGGCAGACAGGGCGCGATTGATCTGGCCGATCTCCTTGCCGTACTTCGGACCGAGCTTCGGCAGGTTGGGGCGTACCTGATAGTCGAGCAGGTCGCCTTCGTTCTCCAACACGCGCAGCTCGCGAACGTTGAGCTCGTCCAGCACCTGCGGCGCTAGCCGCCGCAATGATTCGGCCTCCTCCTCCGTGCGCGTCTGCACGAGCAGCGTTTGCAGCGGCTGGCGCACTTTAGCTTGAGCCCGCGCACGGGCGGAGCGGCCGAGGCTGGAGACGCGCATGACCAGCTTCACGTCGCGGCTCAGGTCCTCGTCGATCAGTTCACGCTGTGCCGCGGGCCAGTAGGCCAGGTGCACGCTTTCCGACTCGTCCGGCTCCGCTCCGCGCACGAGGTTCTGCCATAGCTCCTCTGCGACGAACGGCGCCAGCGGCGCCATCAGCTTGGCAACCGTCACCAGGCAGGTGTACAGCGTCTGGTACGCCCCCAGCTTGTCCTGATCGGCGCCACTCCTCCAGAAACGGCGGCGGCTACGGCGCACGTACCAGTTGGATAGGTCTTCCACGAACTCCTGGATCGCTCGCCCGGCATCGGTCGGGTTGTACCCGTCGAATTCGCGTGTCACCCGTTCGACGGTAAGGTTCAATTCAGAGAGCACCCAGCGGTCGAGCTCGGACCGTTCGCCGGCACCGGCGGTAGGCGCCCAGCCGTCGAGGTTGGCGTAGGTGACGAAGAAGCTGTAGGTGTTCCACAGTGTCAGCAAGAAGCGGCGCACGGCCTCGCCGACCTGCTCGGTGCTGAAACGACGCGGCTGTCCAGCCGCCGAGGCCGTGTACAGATACCAGCGCGTTGCGTCGGCGCCGAACAGGTCGAGCGGCTCCCACGGGTCGACGACGTTGCCGCGTGACTTGCTCATCTTCTCGCCTTTGGCGTCGAGGATATGGCCCAGGCAGATCACGTTGCGGTAGGCGATCCCCTCCGGCGCCTGTTCGACGGCGTTGAGCAGCGTCGCCTCGGCATGCAAGGTATAGAACCAGCCGCGCGTCTGGTCGATCGCTTCACAGATGAAGTCGGCCGGGAAACGCTGCCTGAATAGCTCCTGGTTCTCGAACGGGTAGTGAGACTGTGCATACGGCATCGCGCCGGAGTCGAACCAGGCGTCCAGCACTTCGGGAACACGCCGCATCGCCCCGCCGCACTCCTCACACCGCAGCAGCACGTTGTCAACGTATGGCCGGTGCAGCTCCGGCAGGGCGGCCGCTGCCTCGGGATCGATGGCGCGCGCACGCAGCTCCTCGATCGAGCCCACGCAAGTACGAGCGTCGCAGCCTTCACACAGCCAGACCGGCATGGGCGTGCCCCAGTAGCGTTCGCGCGAGACTGCCCAATCGACGTTGTTCTCCAACCAGTTGCCGAAGCGACCCGTCTTGATGTGCTCGGGGTACCAGTTGATCCGGGCGTTGTTCGCGACGAGCCGCTCCTTCAGCGCCGTAGTGCGGATGTACCACGACGGCTTGGCGTAGTAGAGCAGCGGCGTGTCGCAGCGCCAGCAGAACGGATAGGTGTGGCGGATTGTCCCGCTGCGCCAGAGCAGACCGCGTTGTTTCAGATCGTCACTGATCAGCGGGTCGGCGGTCTTGGCGAAGATGCCGTCCCACGGCATGCCGGGCGAGAGCATGTTGCCGCGCACGTCCACGGGCTGCACGAAGAGCAGCCGGCGCGCCTTACCCAGCTCCATGTCATCGGAGCCGAACGCCGGGGCGATGTGCACGATGCCGGTGCCGTCGTCCATCGAGACGAAGTCCGCCGCTTCCACCCGCCGCACCGGACCGCGTTCGCCCGGCGCAAGCGGCACGACGTGGCCCTCGTCGTCGAAAGCCATCGCCGGCACGCCCCACTCGCGCGGCTCATAGAGCGGCTCGTAGCGGATGCCGGCCAGCTCTGTACCGCTCAGCGTCGAAATGAGGGTGTGGTCCTCCCCAACCGCGCTCAGCACCAGCGGATTTCCGAGCACCAAGCGCTCGCGACCGTTCGGACCTTCAACCTCGACCAGCGCATACGTCGCCCCCGCGTCCACGGCAAGCGCCGTGTTGCCAGGCAACGTCCAGGGGGTGGTCGTCCACGCGAGCAACGCGGTCGCCACTCCGTCGGCGAGCCGCATCGAAGCCGGCGCCCCGGAGCGCTCATTGAGCCGAAACTTGATGTACACGGACGGGTCGGGCGTGTCTTCCTGGTAGCCGAGCGACAGCTCGTGCGACGACAGCGAGGTGCCGCAGCGCGGACAGTAGGGAGTCGATCGGTAGTCCTGGAAAACGAGCCCGCCGTCCCACAACGACTTGACGATCCACCAGCAGCTCTCTATGTAACTGTCGGCATAGGTGACGTAAGGGTCGTCCATATCGATCCAGAAACCGATGCGCTCGGTCATCCGCTGCCACTCCTGCACGTAGCGGTAGACCGACTCCTTGCACTGCTGGTTGAACGCCTCTACGCCGTACGCTTCGATGTCTGGTTTGGAGCGCAGGCCCAGGGCGCGCTCGACCTCCAACTCGACCGGCAGTCCGTGCGTATCCCAGCCGCCTTTGCGCGGCACGCGCTTGCCGCGCATCGTCTGGTAACGCGGGATGGCGTCTTTGAAAGCGCGCGCCAGCACGTGGTGGATGCCGGGGCGGCCGTTGGCGGTCGGCGGACCTTCGTAAAAAACGAATACGTTGTCCTCCGGCCTCTGCTCGACGCTCTTTTTGAAGATCTCGTGCGTCTTCCAGAATTCGAGGATGCGCCCCTCGAGCTCGGGAAAGTTCACCCGACTGGAGACGGGCTGGAAGGTTGCCATGGTTACCTCACCCCCTCCCCTCTCCGAAACGGAGAGGGGCGATCCTCGGATGCTCTCTACAGACAGGGTTGCAGCGTCAGCCTACATACCGTGCCTTGCTCGCCTGTGCAGACGATCGTTGGTTGCCGCGGGCGGGCCGCATTGCAGCGTCGGCCCACGTGCAGCGTCGGAATACAAAAGGCCCGCCCCTGTGAAGGGGCGGGCCTTGAAGGACCCGCGGTACCACCCCGCTTGCCGCGCCGGAGCGCGGCCGCTTTTCGGAGTACGTGCGGAAAGCAGCCGCGAATACCCCTGCCCCAGGTAACGGTGGGCGCTCCGGCCGAGTCTACTCCCCGCTCTTTCCTAGAACGGGTTTCGGTCGGCGGCTCGGGAGGGATGTTCGGCAAGGGTCACGGCGCCCGCTTACACCAGTCCGGGCTCGCTGTGCCGGTCCAGACCTCGCCTACTCGTCTCCGTCTACACCAGTTTTGATCAGAGTCTATTAACGGCCTGCGAAGCCTGTCAAGGGTTGCCGGCCGCTATCGGTCGATAGCGGGCGGATTAACAACCAGCCGTGAGCCCGTACCATAGTCGAGCGGAGTGCCACTGACCTGCACCGAGACCGGTACATCTTACTGACGGTCGAGACGGTGCGCGTGCTGGTGGCGAGCAGTTGTGGCGAACCTTCAGAGCCGGCTTCATCCGATCAGCGCCCGACGTGGGTGTTGGTGATTGCCGTGAACTGGCAGATGAGCGCGGCAGTAAGAAAGACAAGCCCGAGAGCGATCTCGTTGAAGCGACGGAGCTCGCGGCCGCTTGCGGCAAACGCGAACATCACCAACGCTGCAATCATCAAGACGAGAGCAAGTAGGTCCACGGTATCCCCATTCGCCAGATTCGTTCTCGAACGTGTTGTCAGTCCTGACCCTGGCGGGCTCCACCTCAGCCCCAGACATCGGGACGATACCGGTTCTCCTCGGTCTCCAGCTTCACCATGCAGGCCTCGGCGGCCTGTGGTGTCATCGCGCCGTGCGCCGCGAAGACGGTGACAAAGGCGCTCCGGACGTCGTCCCGCATCGCCTGGGAGCCGCAGACGTAGACACACCCGGCCTGCTGGACGAGCTGCCAGACCAGGGCACCCTGGTCGACGATCCGGTCCTGCACGTATTCGCGCTTGTCCGACACTTCGCGCGACATCGCCACGTGCAGGTGGTCCAGCACGCCCTCGTCAACGAACATTTCGATCTCGTCGCGATAGATGTAGTCGAGCTTGCTGGCCCGGATGCCGTTGAACAACATGGCTGGACCGAGCTCCACGCCCTCCCGCCTCATCGCCAACCGCTCCCAGAGGAAGGCCCGCATCGGCGCATATCCAGTGCCTGCCGACACGAAGATCATCGGCTTGGCGACGTCATCTTGGAGGTGGAAGCCCTCGGCGCGGTCGACGAAGATGTTCATGCGGTCGCCCTCGCGACGGGTATGCACGTAGTGCGAGCTCATGCCCCGAAACCGGCGGTTGGGCATCCCCGGCACGGAAGAGTCGCGGCGGCCGACCGAGATGTGCGCGGTCGTGTTGCCGTGGATTCGGGGGCTCGAGCTCGTCGAGTAGTAGCGCGGCCGCAGCGGCTGAGCGACCTGCAGGAACTCGAAGAGGTTGATCGAGCAGGAGCTGAACTCCTCCAGCAGCTGCAGCACGTCGTAGGCGCCCGCGTTGATTGCAGCGCGCAGTGGCGAGTCGGAGCTGTCCGGCGTCATTAGAACACGCTTGATCTCCTCCAGCTTGGCGCGCTCGTCCGGCTCGGTAACCTTGTCGAGCAGCAGGTCGATCAGCGCCACGTTTGGCATGGACGTGATGTCGACGAGGCAGGTGAGGACGTTACGCACCTGGAGTGGGACGCCCCTGGGAACAGCGCGCACCTTCATGCTCTTGGGCACCGAGAAGACGCCGTCGAGCGCGGCGCCCTGGTGCTGGGCGAGCTTCTCGACCGTCTCGTCGTCGTTCTGCGGGCAGACGCCGAGGTGATCTCCGGCGGTGTAGTCGAAGTCGGGCGGGAGGCTGACCTCCAGGTGGCGTGTCCGAGCCGGCGACTCGGGCGCCTGCAGCTCACGGCAGGCCAGGACCCGCACCTCGACGGTAGACAGGCCGACGGCGTTGGTCATGATTGTCGGCGCGACGATCTGTCCGTCGAGCGAGAGCGCCATCGCGGTTTTCGAGTCGGTAGTAGTCAGCGCCTCTTCGGCGGCCTTCTCCGCCGCGATGCGGGCTGCGGCGGCCTCGCTGGGCCGAGCCCCCGACAGCTCTAGAAACATAGGCCACGTGCGGTCGTTCCAGGCGGCGTGGGCATCCTCTCAGACGGGTGAGCCGACGTCGCCGAACGCGATGTTGGCGAGCGGGGTAGCACCGAGCTCGGCGAGCTTGCGGTGCACGTAGCGCGGGAACGCGAGGAATGCGTTCCACTGGCTGTTGCCGAGGCCCCACACCAGGTACCGACAATGGCTCCAGGTCTCGCAACCGGCCTCCGTGCGGTCCAGCCACGACTTGAACGCGATCGCGTTCCCGGGCGGGTTCCCTGTATAGGTCGAGGTCATCACCACCAGCAGCCAGGGCTGCGTGCGCGGCGGCATATCGACGAGGTCGTTCAGGGAGACAACTTCGCTGGTGTACCCGTAGACGCGGCTGCGATCGGCGAAGCGCTCGGCTACCTCTTTACTCGTCCCGAAGTTGCTGCCGTAGGCGACGACGATATGCCGATAGGCGCTGGTCTCGGGAATCTCCGACGGCCGATCCCACAAGCGCGAACCGCCGGCGCCGGACGCGACCCCGGAGCCGGCGCCGTGTACGCGATCCGCGATGGCCGCCTGCCGCTCTTCCTTGCCCTCACGCGGCACACGGACGATGGGGACGGCGATCGGCTTCGTCGTTGCCGCGGTGTTCTTGACGACCTTCGCGCCGGGCGCCAGCCGCAGCCGGTAGCGGTTGTAGATCTCGAACAACGCGACGCGCAGCATCATGAAGGTCACTTCTTGGGCCATGCACTGCCGCTGACCGACGGAAAACGGGATGAACGCGTGGCGTGGGCGTTCGACCACCTTCTCCATTGCGAACTGGTCAGGATCGAAGACCTCGGCCTGCGGACCCCAATAGCGCGGATCGCGCTGCGCTGCCAGCGTGCCGACGAGGATGATGTCATCCTTGCGGACGCGATAGCGCCCGAGCATGCCGTCCTTGAGGCTGCGGCGAATCGTGACCGGCATGGGCGGGTAGATCCGCAAGGTCTCCTTGATGACCTGCGTCGTGTACGCCAGCGCCATGAGGTCGGTGTACTGCAGGTCGTAGTCAGGGTCGCCACCGGTAATCGCGTCGATCTCGGCGATCAACTTCTGCTCGACGTCCGGGTGGGTCGCAAGCACATAGGCGAGCCACGCGCCGATGATCGACGGGCCGTTGAAGCCATTCGAGAGGTGCATGAGGATCTGATCGCGGATCGTTCCGGCATCGAGGTGCTTGCCGGTTTCGGGGTCGGGCACCGTGATCAGACGGGTGAGGAGGTCGGTCTGCTGGCCGAGCGGGCAGGTGTTCAACCGGCCCTGGACGATGGCCTCGGCGGTCGAGAACAGGATGTTGTTCTGCTGGCGGTACTTCTTCTTGCGGGAACGCTTCGCCGGACCCGACAGCAGCGTAAAGTCGGGACGTGGCTGGCTGATGCGCGCGATGCTCTCCCCGGTGCTGCCGGTGACGGCCGCGGCGAAGGGCGTGTTGACCGCGTCCTTGTCGAGCAAGCCGAAGTCGTAGTTGCACGCGCCGCGGCCGGAAACCTCCAGCGTGTAGCGCTGCATCCACTCGCGCATGTCCAGCGGCTCGTCGTCGGGCATGGCAGCCCACGCCGCGGTCGTCTTCTTGGCCAGATCCTTCATCCGCCCGAATTGCGTCTTCTGATGCGCGGGCGCGTACCAGGGCAGCATGATCCGGCGCACGCGATCATAGTAGTCGCTGTCGCTGGCCACCGAGATGCCTCCGCCGCGGGACCCCGCGAGCTGGTCGAAGAAATTGATGTCCTCGACGCGCTTGCCGAACTGCTCCTCGTTGCCTGCGACCTCGTCGAGCAGATCGGCGTCGGACACGACGACGAGGCGCCACTTCTTGGTCGGGATACCGACGGCGTAGATATGGCCGAAGCGGCGCCAGTACTCGAGTTGCGTATCGTTGTCGTTGATGATGTCGAAGTTAGCAAACCGCTCGCCCTTCGGCACGAGCCACCGGACGGCGTAAGGGATATCGAGCGGACCGTCGTCCTCAGAAGCCGCCGTCGGCGCAGCGGTCGCGGTTCCAGCGGTGCCGGCGCCGTGCGGGAAGGGCAACCCGCGGTGATGGCCGGACGCCCGACGCGCTGCGGCGGCGTCGCGCCAGGCTTCAGCCGGCCGACCTTGAACGACTGCGCCAGGTTCCAGGCCTCGTCCGAGTGACCCGCCTCATCGAAGGCCTTACTGGCGTCCTGCCCGTAGCTTTCAATCAAGACCTCGGCGCCGCCAGGGTGATGGTAGATCCACTCGCTCACATCGTAGACGCCGTCGGCGAAGACGACCCAATAGTCGCCCGGCTTGTCGTGCCGGAGGATCTCCTCCCAGTCGAACTCGGGCGGTTCGTCCGGTGCGGCGGGGGCACCCTCTGGTTCGTGGAGCGGGTGCAGCTTCGGGCCGGCCTGAACAGGCCCGGGGCCGCGGACTCCGGGACCTTCCGGAACAGTCATGGTGGGAGGACCCACCTGTTCAGGCGGCTTCGAGCCCTCCTTCAGCTGGCCAACCTTGAACGTCTGTGCCAGGTTCCACGCCTCGTTCGAATGGCCGATCTCGTTGAACGTGTCGGTGGCGTCCTGCCCGTAAAACTCGATGAAAATCTCGGCGCCGCCAGGGTGTCGGTACATCCACTCGCTGACGTCGTAGACGCCGCCGCAGAAGACAACCCAAAAGTCGCCCGACTTGTCGTGCCGGAGGATCTCCTGCCAGTCGAGCTCAGGCAGGTCGTCCGGTACTACGGGAGTGGCGTGCATCCGCGGGTCGGCCTGGTCAGACCAGGGGCAACCGACCGTGGACGTCGTGTGCTCGGACGGGGCGTCGTTCTTGGAGCCCTCGGACTTCGTGAGGAGACGATCTGCCAAAGGTGGTCCTCCAGTTGCTCTGTACCCTCGGACCCTTCTAACGGATCGCGCGCATGTGCCTCTCCATTTGTGGATTGCAGTTTGCGGTATCGCGTCGCGATCTAAGAGGGCTGGTCAGGCACTGGGTGAAGGAGATGCTACCGGTTCGTCGTGATAATGATACCCGTAACGACACCAGTTGCAAAACCTACCGTTATCGATCCTGTCTTACTAGCAGGTCTCGTATGCTCCGAGCGCTTCGGCCCCGTCCCAGAGTGTGTGGCGAAAGAACGGAAGCTTGAAATCGGAATCGTGTCAGGTAGTCCCATATACTGGGAGATCGAGAGGATGCCCCTATAACAGTCGGAGCCGAGATGGCCACTCGGTTCGGCAGCAGCGGGCGAGATCTGGCACAGGACATCGCCCCCGGCCCCTCTCCCTGCCGATGGAGAGGGGAGCTTGGGCTCGCCACTGTACCGGGCGGAGTAAGCCTCGATGACCGTCGCGAACTGGCGTCGCAACCGGATAGCAGTGGGCGGGGTGTGGCGTTAGGCAGGTAAGACCAGGTTGGAGCAACGCAGAAGCTTTGCTTCAGGGGCATGAACTAGACCAGCTCTGCTGGTGTGAACGGGGGCAAGCCCCCGATGACCGTTGGAGACTTTAGATGAACGACCAGTGGCGACTGGAAGAGCGCGACGCACTGTTGCGCCACGCGACCGCGATTGCCGCGCAGGCGGCCAGAGCGAGCGGCCAGGGCCCCGCGGGCGCAGATTCGGCGGCGGAGTTCATCGCCTTCATCCTGAGGCAGGCATTCGCCGCCCGCGACGCCGAGCTTCAGCAGGCCCACGGTTAGACACCCGCCCGATCGAACAGGCAAGATACCTGACCTATCGGCCTGCACGTATTCGTTGACTCGGTTGATCGGCCCTCCGTACGATCGAGCCGAGGATCCGACACGGTTCGATACGCCCGGTAGTTCCCGGGCCGAGGGACATATACGCATGAGCAAGCTATCGGACGCCATCCACCGCATTGCCCGCGCAGAGGCTCCGCAGATCGGGTTCAGTCAAGAACCGCAAAAGGCGCGCCCAACGATGTTGCTGGCGGCGCTCATCAACGGCTCGGCGAAAGCCGCGGGCGCTGACATGGTGTTGTCGCGGGGTGGTTCCGCGCGGTCAAAGGACGGCGCCCAGAAGGAGCAGCTCCGCGGTCTCTGGCAGAAGGAAGGCGGCGACGCTGCGGCGGCTCGTGAACAGGGCTTCGACTTCATCGTCTTCAGCGGCGATGACGCGCCCGCGGCTGTCTTGCTCGAAGAGGAGACAGGGCTGGTGATGCAGGCGCAGACAGACATGTCCGACAGCCTCCTCCAGGCGATGCAGTGGATGCCGCTCGACGCGCTGCTCGTCCGCTGGGACGGCCCGGTCACGGTCAGGCGCCAGCTAGAGTTGCAGCGCCTCTCGGGCTTTTCGCGTAAACCGCTGTTCCTGTTCGTCGAAAACGAGCTGCAAGCGCCCGAGCTCGAGGTGTTACGCGAAGCCGGGGTGATCGGCGTGGTCGTCGACCTTGCCCGCGGCGGTGAAACCGCATTGAAGAACCTGCGCGAACGGATCGACAACCTGCGTCCACGTCCACGACGCTCCCGCGCGGACCTGTCGATCATCTCGATCGTGCAGCCGGTCGTCGCCATGGCTCCGGAGCCGGATGAACCGGGCGAGGACGAGCCGGAATAGGCGGACCAAAATCTGCAGTCGATCGCTTACGTTGACGTTTGCGTTAGAGTCGGCTACTATGACCCCAGTAAGCGGCAGACTTCCGGATGTAGCTCCAGGGGATGACGCGCGTGACGGTGGCCAAAGGCGGCGCATACCTCCAGATCGGCGAAGTCGCCGAGCGCACGGGCGTTACCCAGCGAACACTCCGGTTTTACGAAGAGAAGGGGCTACTCAAGCCCCCGTCGCGAATGGACGGCGGCTTTCGCCTCTACTCGGAAGAAGACGTCAAACGCGTTGAGCAGATCCGCCAACTACAGCGGTTGCTCGGTTTCTCCCTGGCCGAGATCAAGGAGATGGTCGAGGCCGAAGAGGTGAAGAGCCAGATTCGCGCCGAATATCGCCGCGACGCCGACGTCGCCGAACGCCGCGAAAAGATTTCGCGTTCCTTGAGCGTCACGGAAAAACAGTACGAGTTGATCCGGCAGAAGGTCGAGCAACTCTTATCGATGCAGCAGGAATATGAAGCCAAGCTAGCCAAATATCGCGGCTGGCTCGTCCAACTCGACGCCCCGGAAACCGAGGCAGCCGGCACCGTTGCCTGAGGCCGTGGCCCGTTCACGACAACGGACACCGACCGCAGCCGCCCCGCGTACACCAATCGCGCGTCATCTGCAGGGCTCCTTGCACCGCCGCGGCCCCGCGTACCAGCGGCCTCCCCTCGGCATCGACGAGGGCCGACGTCAGCAGGCGGGTCGCACCGTAGGCCACTGGGCCGGGTAGCTCCTGGTATAGAGCTACGGCACTCGCTTCAAGTTCAGCGTCGCCTTTGTAGGCGGCAAGCAGCCACGGCAACACCGCGTTGACCGCGATTTCGATTGCCCGGTCGCGGCCGATGTTGCTCCCAGTCTGCAGGACGGCCATCGTCGCCCGCGGTCCGCGGGAGAGTAATTCGAGCCATTCAGCTTTGCTGGCATTGAGGGGAGGGCCATCGCGCCCCACCAGCGCCGCGAGCCCCGCCAGCCGTTCGCGCGGGCCGCATCCCGGGCGGTTGGGTGTGGCATCCCACTCGAGGCGCAGTGGCTGCCCGCCCAGCGCCTGCCATGCCGTCAGTAGCCGTTGCTCCCGCACGGCTTCGGCATCTGCCCACATCGCCGTTTGACCGTTTAGCAGACCGCCCGTGCCCAGCAGCGCCGCTTCGATCAGAAGCTCGCGGTCAGCCGCGTCCGCGGCGATCGCGTTGAGCTCGGCCAGCGGCAAGGCGGTCGATACGGCCTCCATCTGGGCACAGTTCCGCGTCAGGCCGAGCGCCCGCGCCGTAGCGCGATACAGGGACTCGGTCGGCCCGGCGCTTTCGACTAGCAGCAACAGCCGGGCGGCCTTCTCGCGCAGCCGGCGGGCGCCGATCTCGCTGAGCTCTCCGACCGCCGCGGCCTCTCCTAATCGCGCGACCGCGGTGTGGCACGGCTCCCGGTAACTGCCCGGGTCGGCGAGTGTCGCGCGGAGCTCGCCGGCCCGCCGCTGCACCCAGCGCCCGAGCGCGATAATCGGCACTTCGCGACCATCGAGCACCAGGGTGGGGCCGCCGTCGTGCTCGAAGACGACGTGTAACACCAGCCGCTGGTAGCCGCGGTCGAGGTGGTGGCCGTGCCGCTGGAAGTCGGAGGAGCGGACGTGCAGCTCGATATCCCCCTTGAGCAGCCGACCGCCCGCAAGGGCGATGGCGGCGTCACGGAAATCGGGGCCGGGGCCGGCGCCCCGGCGCCCTCGATACAAGACGGTGACGTCCTGCCCGGAGTCGGTCACGATCGCCTCAGGGGGAAACTGCTGGGCCTCCCATAGCAGGGAGAGCTCGCTTTCGCGAAAGGGCGGGCGTACCCGGTAGCGCCGAGGTCGCTCACAAACGGCGCCAAAGTGGATCATTGCTTCGCTTCACCTTCGGACTCGTCATACACGAAACCGGCGCGCTCGGCGACGATGCCCAACAGGCGGGCGGAAGCGCCGCGCGGCCGGTAGACCCCGGTCTCCCATTCGCTTACCGTCTGTTGGCGTACGCCGAGCTCGTCCGCCAGCTGCTGCTGAGTCAGCCCCATGCGGCGGCGCAGGGCAAGCAGTCCCGTGGCGTCCCATTTTGGTTGCCGCGATCCATACCATCCGCGTCGCTCCGACATACCTGCAGTCTACACGGTTCCGTGTAAACTGACAAGGATCGCCGGGTTTGAGATCAATCCGATAGTGGGGGTCTTGCTTGTCTCGGAGCAGTTGCGTACGATGCCCTTGTTAGCACTCTCATTGTGCGAGTGCTAAAGTGCCGAGACTATTTATTTGGAAGCAGGAGGGTCACAACGGTGGCATCGAAGATCATTCCCCTGGCCGACCGGGTAGTGGTGAAGAACATTCAGGCCGAAGAGACGACGGCCAGCGGCTTGGTGATTCCGGATACGGCGAAAGAGAAGCCCCAGCAGGGCGAAGTCGTCGCCGTTGGCCCGGGCCGCATAGACGATAACGGTAAGCGGGTGCCGCTGGACGTGAGCGTCGGCGACCGCATTCTCTACGCCAAGTACTCGGGCAACGATGTAAAGCTCGATCTGATCGAATACCTCGTGCTGTCCGAAAAGGACATTCTCGCAAAGATCGAGATCTCCTGATCGGCGTGCTCGCTCGTTAATAGGCTACTGTTCGCCGAAAGGAACCGGTTATGGCCAAACAACTATTGTTCGACGAGGATGCTCGTCGTGCACTTAAAAACGGCGTGGACGCGCTTGCGGACGCCGTAAAGATCACGCTCGGCCCCAAGGGCCGCAACGTAGTGCTCGATAAAAAGTTCGGAGCGCCGACAATTACCAACGACGGCGTCACGATCGCTAAAGAGATCGAGCTGCAAAACCCGTTTGAGAACATGGGCGCGCAGCTTGCTAAAGAGGTCGCAACCAAGACCAACGACGTCGCGGGCGATGGCACGACCACCGCGTGCGTGCTGGCACAGGCGATCGTGCGCGAAGGTATGCGCAACGTCGCGGCCGGCGCCAACCCGATGGTTCTCCGCCGCGGCATCGACCAAGGCGTCCGCGCCGTGGTGGCGTCTATCCGGGATCAGGCCCGTCCGGTCAGCGGCAAGGAGCAGATTGCCCAGATCGCGTCGATCTCCGCGGGCGACACTGAGATCGGCGCGATGATTGCCGAGGTCATGGAGAAGGTCGGCAAAGACGGCGTGATCACCGTCGAGGAGTCCCGCGGCCTCAAGTACGAGACCGAGTACGTCGAAGGGCTGCAAATCGACCGCGGCTACGTCTCTCCGTACTTCGTCACCGACACCCAGCGCATGGAGGCGATAATCGAGGATCCTTACATCCTGATCACGGAGAAGAAACTCTCGGCCGTGGCGGACATCCTGCCGCCGCTCGAGAAGGTCCTGTCGGTCAGTAAGAACGTCGTCATCATCGCCGATGATTGCGACGGCGAGGGGCTGGCGACGCTCGTCGTCAACAAGCTGCGCGGGACGGTCAACGTCCTGGTCGTCAAGGCGCCGGGCTTCGGCGATCGCCGCAAGGCGATGCTCGAAGATATCGCCATCCTTACCGGCGGCACGTTCATTACCGAGGAAACGGGCCGCAAACTGGACCAGGTGCAGGTCGAGGATTTCGGCCGCGCCCGCCGCGTTGTCGCCAGCAAAGACGACACGACCATCATCGAGGGCTTCGGCTCCGATGAGGCGATCCAGGATCGCATCAAGCAGATCAAGGGCCAGGTCGACGACACGGCCTCCGACTTCGACCGCGAGAAACTGCAAGAACGACTGGCAAAACTGGCCGGCGGCGTCGCCGTCATCAAGGTAGGGGCCGCGACCGAGGTCGAGCTCAAAGAGAAGAAAGCACGCGTTGAAGACGCGCTCTCCGCGACCCGCGCCGCGGTCGAAGAAGGGGTCGTCGCCGGGGGCGGCGTAACCTACCTCCGCGCCCAATCCGCGCTCGACGCCGTCGAGAACGAGCTGAAGGGCGACGAGCGCACGGGTGCCAACCTGCTGCGTAAGGCGCTCGACGAGCCGCTGCGGCTGATCGCGATAAATGGTGGCAAGGAAGGCAACGTCGTTGTCGGGAACGTTCGCAAGAACGCCAACGGCAACGCTGCGTACGGTTACGATGCGCTGCTGGACGACTACGGAGACATGTTCAAGAAAGGCATCATCGACCCCGCGAAAGTGACCCGGTCGGCGCTCGAGAATGCGGCGTCGATCGCCAGCCTCGTTCTGACCACAGAGTCGCTTATCACCGATATTCCGGAGCCGCCGGCGGCGGCGGCGCCTCCACCGATGGACTACTAATTGCCAAAAAGGCCGGGGCGAATGCCCCGGCCTTTTCGTTGCGCCAGGCCGCCTCACGACTGCCGGGATGCGCGCCCGATTGCCGACTGCCCCCGCATCGTTGTACCATCTGCATCGGCCTCGACTGCGAACCAGAGGGCGGGGCGGCCACGACCATCGGGCAGGTACGAAAGGAAATAATTATGGATCTGGGACTTTCGGAAGAGCAGGAGATGCTCAAGAACGTGGCGCGCGACTTCCTCGAAAAGGAAGTGCCGGAGAAGTACGTGCGCGACATGGAAGAGGACGACCGCGGCTACAGCCCCGAAGTTTGGAGCAAGATGGCCGCACAGGGCTGGCAAGGGCTGCTCATCCCGGAACAGAAGGGCGGCTCCGGCTTCGGCTTCCTCGACCTCATCGTCCTGCTGGAAGAGTTCGGACGCGCCCTCGTACCGGGTCCGTTCATCCCGACCCAGCAGGCGACGATCGCGCTGCTCGAAGGCGGCAGCGAGGCGCAGAAGTCGCAGTACCTGCCGCGCATCGCTTCGGGCGAAGCGATCGCGACGCTGGCAATCACCGAGCCTTCCGCACGCTGGGACGCTGAGGGCATCCAGTTGCAGGCGACGAAGAGCGGTGACGGCTACACGTTGAACGGCACCAAGCTCTTCATCCAGGACGCGAACGTCGCCGACCTGATGGTCGTGGCGGCGCGCACCGGCGGCACGGACGAGCAGGGGATCAGCCTCTTCATCGTCGACGCCAAGAGTTCGGGCATTTCAACGGAAGTGCTCAAGACCATCGCCGCCGACAAGCAGTGCGAGGTCAAGTTCGAAAACGTCAAGGTACCGGCTGCCAACCTCATCGGCCAGGACGGTAAGGGCTGGGAGATCCTGCAGAAGGTCCAGCTCAAAGCGACGGTCATGGAATGCGCCTACCTCGTCGGCCTGGCGCAAATGGACTTCGAGATCAGCGTGAACTACGCCAAGGAGCGCGTGCAGTTCGGTCGCCCGATCGGCTCGTTCCAGGCGATCCAGCATAAGTGCGCCGACATGGTGACCGACGTCGACGGCGCCCGCTTCATCATGTACCGCGCCGCATGGTCGGTTGCCGAAGGCGAGCCGGACGCGGCGCTCAACGTCCACATGGCGAAGGCGTGGACCTCGGACGCGACTCGCCGCGTGGTGGCGCACGGCCAGCAGATCCACGGCGGTATCGGCTTCACCAAGGATTACAAGATTCAACTGTACTTCCGCCGCCAGAAGCGCAGTGAGCTGATGTGGGGTGACGCCGACTTCCACCGCGAAAAGGTTGCAGACGCGTTGGCGTTGTAGGGCCTTCGGCCCGGCAGTAGGCCTGCTATGTCAGACCTCCCCGACTGCCTGTTCTGCCGGATGGTGGCCGGCAAGGTGCCGGCGCCGAAGCTGATCGACGACGAGGACCTGTTCGCGATCCGCGATATCAACCCGCGGGCGCCGGTCCATATCCTCGTGATTCCCAAAAAACACATTCCCACTGCGGAAGATATCACCGAAGAAGACGGCCCCCTGCTTTCACGCATGACCCGCGCGGCCGCCAAGTTGGCCGCCGCGGACGGCCTGGCAGAGCGGGGCTACCGTCTGGCATTCAACGTGCGTGGCGACGCGGGCATGACGATATGGCACCTACATATGCACGTCGTCGGCGGCCGGCGCCTCGGACCCGAAGGATAAGCTGACCCCCACCGGCGAGGTTTACTGCGGAGTTTGTCCGTGTATTGCTGGGACCGCAGCCGAAAACACCTCGAAAGACGGTGCTGAATGGCTGCTGGTCCTGGCCGACGGACGCGCCTGGTTCGCGACGTTGTCGCTCGCACACTGGCTCGCCAGCGCCAAACCGGTTACGACGCTCAGCGCTAACGCGACAGCAATTACGAAGAGCCGAAGCCGAAGCTGACCGGATGCCAGCCGCTTCCATTCGCGGCGGTGCGCACGACGGCGTCTCTTGCGCAAACGCGCGCCTTCGAGATCACCCGAGCTAGACATCAGCGAACGTCCAAAGCTCTTTCCGCCTTAACGATAATGCACCGACTATATCGGATGCGATCGGTAGCGATCAAATGCGCAGCATCACTCGGTAAAACAGCGCCTTATTCCGGGGTGAACGGCAGCGGCGGCCGGCGCCTGTGCCAATTAGTCATTTGCTGAAAGGCGTGCCCCGCGCTCAGCGTCCGCGACTCCTCAAAGGGCCGCCCCGACAACATCAAGCCGATCGGCAGCCCGGCGCCCGACAAGCCACACGGCACGACCAGGGAGGGCTGCCCCGTGAGGTTAAACGGGCTCGTGTACGAACGGGTGCGGCGCATACTCGCCGCGAGCCCGGCTTCATACGTGGGCGCCGGCTCGGGGTTGGCGGGAGTGAGCAGCAGATCGACGCCGCGCTCTCGGTCCATCACGGCGGCAATTGATTCGCGCAGCATCTGCCGCGCCCGTTGCGCCTGGATGTATTCGGACGCCGAGTACAGCGCTCCCATGAGGATACGGTTGCGTAGCTGCCTGCCGTATCTCTGCGGTGACTCGCGCAGATCGGTCGCGTGATATGCGTAGGCTTCGGAGAGCATGATCACGCCCACAATCGGCGAAAGCTCGGCACGGGGCACTTCGAGCTCACGCACGTCGGCGCCTTGGTCTCGAAAGACGTCAGCCGCCCCATATACGGCGGCTCGCACTTCGTCGGCGGCACCGTCGAAGAAATAGTTGGTCGGAATTCCTATTCGCAGTCCGCGCACGCCTCGTGCCAGCCCGGCCGTGTAGTCTTCCACCGGCGCGTGCGCACTCGCGGGGTCGGCACGGTCGTGCCCGGCAAGTGGGTTTAGCAGCAGCGCCAGGTCTTCGACCGAGCGCGCCATCGGCCCAACGTGGTCCAGGGTCCAGGACAATGTGAACACGCCGTGGCGGCTGACGCGACCGTACGTGGGCTTGAGCCCGCTGATCGCGCAAAACGACGCCGGGTTGCGGATGCTGCCTCCGGTATCGGTGCCGATTGCGCCGAGCACCAGCCCCGCGGCGAGCGCCGTGCCGCTGCCGCTGCTCGAGCCGCCGGGAATATGGCCGGTGTTCCAGGGGTTGCGCGCCCAGCGGAAGGCGTGCTCCGGCGGCTGCAACCCCAGCGCGAACTCGTGCGTGATCAACTTTCCCATCGTCACCGCGCCTGCCGCTCGCCAACGCTTGACAACCGCCGCATCGATCTCGGGTACAAACGTTTCGTGGAGCGCCGAACCGGCGGTCGTGCGTACACCCCTCGTCATCACGATGTCCTTATAGGCGACCGGAATGCCTAGCAAGGGCGAGGACGCGCGATCGCCGCCCTCGCGGAACGCCGCCTCGGCGGCGCGGGCTTCCGAGAGGGACTGCTCGGGCATGAAGGTCACGTACGGCGCTAACGCTTCCTGGAAACGCTCCGTGCGCTCGATCAGCGCCCGGGTCAACTCCACCGGCGACAGCTCTCGGGACCGGAACAGCGCCCCGGCTTCGCGGACCGATAGGTAGGCGAGATCGGTGGCCTGCATTACCAGCCCTTCCCTTCAGAAAATCCGCCCGTCGCATCGAACCGGACCGCGGGCTCGACCGGCCGGATGGTCCGCGTGTCGACGTCTCGCAACGGGGTCAGCGCCAGGTCCATCGCGTTCACCAACTCGGGCAGCAGATCCTGGTCGATCGCAACGCCCGCCGCCTCTGCCCGGCGCAGCACTTCGCGGGCCGTCATCGCCGGGGTCCGTTTTTCGTTGTTTGTCACATCTCTACTCCTGCCTGGCAACGCGACCCCTGGGTGCTTTTCGATAGTGCGAGGCGACCCAGCGTCCGGTCCAGATTGCTCGATGCGGCGCGATTTGGCAACCCGGCATTAATTACTGCCTTGGTGGTACGATGTTCGGACCGCTACGGCGGCATACTGGAGGGGGAATCAGGTAGGAAAGATGTCGTTCACCAGGATCAACACGCGAACACAGCGACCCCTTCGCATCGCCCAGTTGGTGGCGCCGGTCGAGGCCGTACCGCCGGAGCGCTACGGCGGCACCGAACGCGTGGTTTCGGTACTGACCGAGGAGCTGGTTCGGCGCGGACATGCAGTCACGCTGTTCGCGAGTGGCGACTCACGGACAGCGGCACGACTGGTTCCAACCGCCGATCATGCCATCTGGCATGACCCCAGGTACGAAGATCCGCTCCCATTCATGATGACGGCGCTCGATAAGCTCTACTCGATGGCAGATGAGTTCGACATCATCCATAACCACATGGGGTTCTACACCTACCCCATGGCGCGGTCGCATCGGGGGGTACCAACGGTCAGTACACTGCACAGCCGCCTCGATCTCCCCGAATGGCAGCCGATGTATCGCCGCTTCGCCGATCTACCGGTGGTCTCGATCAGCGACGCGCAACGCCAGCCGATTCCTTGGGCGAACTGGCAGGAGACGATCTACCACGGCATAGCGCTCGACGAATTTCCTTACCGGCCTCGTGGAGGAAACTACCTCGCGTTCCTCGGTCGCATCGCGCCCGAAAAGGGGCTGGACACCGCCATCAGGGTGGCGCAGCGGGCCGGGCTGCTGCTCAAGATCGGCGCACGCATGCCGCTCGACCAGCCGCATAACGCGGAGGTCCGCGCGGACTGGCGCTATTGGAACGACGAGGTGAAGCCGCTGATCGACTTGCCGGGAGTCGAGTACGTCGGCGAGGTTGGCGGCGCCGACAAGGCAGAGCTACTCAGCGGCGCCTTGGCGCTCCTCTTCCCGATCCGCTGGCCCGAGCCGTTCGGCCTGGTCATGGCCGAAGCGCTTGCCTGCGGGACGCCCGTGATCGGCTTTCCCTGCGGATCGGTGCCCGAAGTGATTGAGGACGGCGTCACCGGCTTCGTGGTGCCTGACGAAGACGGTATGGTTCGTGCAATCGAGCGCGTCCACGAGATCGAACGGAGCCGCTGCCGGTGGGCGGCGGAATTGCGCTTCTCACCAACCGCTATGGCCGATCGCTACGAAGACGTGTACCGGCGGCTGATAGAGGCCGGTTCCGGCTGGCTCGGCAACCACCGCGGCGAGTCAAGAGCCACGGAGACCGTCAGGGCGGCGGGAGCCTTGGTTGCCAGCGCCGCGCTTGCCCCGATCGGTGAATAATGCAGTCCCTTAGCCCGGATATTGCAAACGTACCTCACCCGAACTATTCTGTTTACGATAGAGCGCGCGTACGCTCGCGGTAGACTTTCACCCCGCATGGCCGTACACGGAGCAAAGTGGAGGACGCGATGCGGAGTAAATTCTCGATAACCGGACATCCCCTGCATCCCATGCTCGTCGCCTTGCCGATTGGGCTCTTTACCTGGACGCTGGTTGCGGACATCGTCTACGCGGCGTCGGGACGGACGCACGAGTGGTACAGCATCGCCTTCTGGTCAGGCATTGCAGCGATCGTCACCGCGCTGGTCGCGGCGCTGCCGGGCTTCGGCGATTAGTTCACGATGGCGGTCAACAGCGATGCGCGCGGCGTGGCCACGGCGCACATGGCACTCAACCTTACAGTCGTTGGCCTCTTCTTCATCGCCATGCTGCTGATGCGAGAGGACGCGGCGATCAATGGCGGGCGCCAGGTCATAGTGCTTATCCTGCACGCCGTGAGTGTTGGGTTGCTGCTCCTCTCCGGCTGGCTAGGCGGTGAGCTGGTCTTCCGCCACCATCTCGCAATGGTGGCCGACGATGCCACGCTCGAGCAGGCCGAGCAGAGCCACCACGCGCTTCGCCCGCACGGCTCGCCGCGCTAAGCACGCATACGCCGGCGTCTGCGGCCGCCTGGAGGCGGCTGAGCCTTAACATGCTCGCGGCCTTTCTGGCCGGTGATGGCCTTCTCGTTCTCCTCATGCCGGCGCGGCAGACCGGGCTCTGGAGCCCCGCGTGGTCCCCCGCACTGTGGCGAGATTCGCTACGTTTCCTGAACCGCCACCCGCGGCTCACGGGGGTGCTGGCGATGGCCGAAGCGGCGACCGGTGTCTTCATCGCTGTCCGCACCAACTCCGCCAGCGTTGACGTACACTCGACGTAACCACACCGCCATTACGGTGCGAGAGGGACCAACATGCGGGCACTCAAGCGCCTGAACGAGCAAACGGTCGTGGTTACTGGGGCTTCCAGTGGCATCGGCCGGCAGACCGCCCTGCGGCTCGCCGCGAAGGGCGCCAGCGTTGTGGTGACCGCGCGGAATGGGACGGCGCTTGCCGCGGTCGCGGACGAGATTCGCCGCGCAGGCGGCCGTGCCCTGGCGGTCCCGACCGACGTCACGGACGAAGCGCAGGTGCAGGCACTCGCCGGCCGGGCGGCGGAAACGTTCGGCGGTATAGACACCTGGGTGAACAACGCCGGTGTGTCCGCCTATGGCAGCATGGAACAGCTCGGCTCAGACGAGTTCAGGCGGGTGCTCGACGTGAACTTCCTTGGACAGGTTTACGGCTGCCGCGCGGCTCTGCCCTACCTCAAACAGCGGGGTGCAGGCGCATTGATCTGTGTCGGGTCAGCGCTCTCCGACCGGGCGGTGCCGATGCAAAGCGCGTACTGTGCATCCAAGCACGCGGTGAAAGCACTGACTGAATCGCTGCGCGTCGAGCTGGAAGAGGCGGGCAGTGAGATACAGGTGACGCTGATCAAGCCCTCGTCGATGAACACGCCGCTCTTCGATCAAGCGGCAACCCACATGGGCGTAAAGCCGAAGCCGATGACGCCTGTCTATGACCCTGACCTGGTTGCTCAAGCCATCTGCTACGCGGCCGAGCATCGCACCCGCGAGATCGCTGTGGGAGGGGCAAGCAAGCTGCTTAGCACGCTCGAAGCGTTCGCCGGCCCGGCGATCGACCGCTGGATGGCAAAGACCGGCTCGAAGGGCCAGCAGTCGAAGCAACCGAAGTCCGATCACGCTCCCAACAACCTCTTCGCGCCGCTGCCCGGCAAGGGTTCCGTACGCGGCAGTTTTCCTGGCCGCGGCGTCAGTCTCTACAACGTGGCGCGGCTCCATCCCCGCGCCACCCTGGCCGGCGCGCTGGCCGCCGGCCTCGCCGGCGGTGTCTGGCGGTTGGGACGCCGTTGATGCATCTGGCGACGAGAGAATGAACGAAGAGACCGGCCTGCGTGGTCAGTCGGGACGCCACCAGGTCTTTCACGACCAGTCGCTCCTCGTCACCGCCCCCGACGGTGAAGTTCGCGACGAAGGCGTCGAAGGATTCTACTACGCCAACACGCGCATCCTGAACCGTTTTGCTTTGCGTCTCAACGGCCAGCCGCTGTTTCCCATTCAGGTGGCCCCGGCGCGCGACGACCTCCTGCTTGCCTACTACCAGGACCCACGCCTGACGGGCGACACAGAATACGTAGACCATGCCGTAGTTGCCCAGCTCACCGTGACCGCGGCGAACGGCTTCCACATCGACCTCGACGTTCGCAACCACTCGCTCGCACCGGTCGCGTGCACGTTTTCGCTCTTGCTTGAAGCGGACTTCGCCGACCTCGAGGAGCCCCGGCGCGGTAAACGGCTGCAGTCCGCAACGGTGCAACGCGAGTGCAAGCTCGGGGAGAGCAACAGCATCGCGTTCGTCTATCGCCACCCAGACCTGCGGGAGGCGGTGCAGCTTACGTTCAGCAACCGACCGCGCTGCGAGGATGACGGAGTTGGCTGGGAGCTTTCGCTGGCGCCGCAAGACGACTGGCACGTCTGCGTGTCGGTGGCTCCAGTGCACCAGGGCGTTCCTCTTGCGCCGTCCACGGACTGCTATGGCCGAAACTCCATGCACCCCCCTTGGCTCGGCGGCGCGACGCGCATTACATCGTCGAACAGCAGCGTCCAGCGGAGCGCGGAGCGGGCAGTGTCCGACCTCGCGGCTCTCGCGCTCTGGGACGGTCCCCAAGACGAGCAGCCGGCATTCGCGGCCGGCATCCCGTTCTACCAGAACCCGTTCGGTCGCGACCTGCTCACCACGTCCTGGCAGTCGCTGCTCGCTTCTCACGTATTACTGGAAAGTGCACTTTTAGTCTGCGAACGGTATCAGGGCACGACGACCGACGACTTTCGCGACGAGCAGCCCGGTCGCATCATCCAACAGGTGCGCTCCGGTCCGCTCAACCTGCTCAACCTGAACCCGCGCGGCCGCTACTTCAGCGATTACGCTTCGCCCGGCGACTTCTTGATCGGGCTCGGCCAGCACTTCATGTGGACGGGTGACCGCGACTTCCTCCGCGCCCACCTGCCAGCGGCTGAGCGCGTGCTGGCGTGGCTTGACGGACGGGCAGACCTCGACGGCGACGGCTTCTACGAATATCAGACGCGATCGCGAATGGGCGACCGAAACCAGGGCTGGAAGGACTCCGAGCACGCGATCTTGGGCGAGAACGGCCGTGATGCGTCGCTGCCGCTCGCAACCTGTGAGGTGCAGGGATACGTCTACGCCGGCAAGCAGCAGCTCGGAGCGGCGCTCATCGCCTTGGGCCACATCAGCCGCGGGCGTCAGCTTCTGCGCGAATCAATGCAGCTCAAGCAGCGGTTCAACCGCGCCTTCTGGATGCCGGAGCAAGGATTTCTGGCGATGGGCCTGGACGGACAGAAGCGGCAGGTGCGCTCCATCGGCTCCAACGCCGGTCACTGCCTGGCAACGGGCATCGTCGACGCCGACCATGCGCCCGCGGTAGCGGGACGGCTGATGGCGCCCGACCTCTTCAGCGGCTGGGGCGTACGTACGCTGAGCGCCGACCACGTCGCCTACAACCCCTTCAGCTATCACCTCGGCAGCGTCTGGACGGTCGAGCAGGCGACGATCGCCTTCGGTCTCAAGCGCTACGGCTTCGGTATGCATGCCAATGCGGTCGCCAAGGGCACGTTCGACCTGGCTGAACGTTACAGCCTACACCGCCTCCCCGAGGCTGTCGGCGGCGAGCAACGCGACCACAGCCACCCGTTGCCGGGCATCTATCCACAGGCCTGCTGGCCGCAGGCCTGGTCGGCCGGCGCCATTCTGCTCTGCCTGCAGGCGATGCTGGGCGTACGCCCGATCGCGCCGTTAGGTGTGCTGCTCGTCTACCCAGAGTTGCCCGAATGGTTGCCGGACGTCACCCTGACCAATCTGCGTATCGGGGGCAGCGTGCTGACGCTGCAATTCCGCCGTCAGTCGGACGGCAGCACCGACTACCACGTTCTCGAGCGGCACGGCGCCGTGCGCGTGCTCCGCGAGCCACCGGACAACAGCGTCCGCCACAGCCTGTCCCGCAAGGTGCTAGATCCACTCGTGGGGGCGCTCAAGGGGATGTAAAGCTGTCCGGGCGAGAAGTCAGCCGCCGATTATCCGACCGGCAAAGTCCCCGGCACTTGACATCCAGTCCAGGTTCAACGCATAACCTTCGTAGTTAAGAAACGGTTTCCCGTCCTTCTGCGGACCGAAAATGAGGGTACAAGGAGTCCAGCCGTGCTCGTCGTCAGCCGCAGACGGTTTTTCACCGGTCTCGGTTCGCTGGGTCTTAGTCTCAGTCTCGGTGTCTCTCGAGCGGTCGCCGACCAGGGCGACAATACGATCTACCTGACGTTCGACGACGGCTACGTCGGCACGCTGGAAAAGGCGCGCGCGCTGAGCGCGCTCGGCGTGGCGGGGACGTTCTTTCTTACCGGGCAGGCAATCGAATGGCACGCGCGTGAGGTACAGGGGGCCGTCGACCTGGGTCATCGCATCGCCAACCACACCTATGACCATCCGAACCTCACGAGGCTCGGCGGCGACCAGGTCGCCCGCGAGATCCAGCGCTGCGAAGACGCGGCCAATCGCGTGCTTGGCGTCAGCACCGCGCCGTTGTTGCACGCGCCGTACTTTGCCGACAACGCCTTTGTCCGGGGGGTAGCCGGGCAACTCGGTTATACCTCCATTCACACCAACTGGGACACAAACGACTGGGCCGGTGCATCCGCGTCGTACGTCGCCAACCGCATCCGATCCGGCGTCGTGACCATGCACACGCAGGGTCGATTCACCGTCGCCGCGCTAAACTCCGTTGTGCCCCAACTCGTTGCGCAGGGATACAGCTTCGGCGTGCTCGGCTAGCGTACAAGAGTTGCATGAGCAAACACGGTCGGCGCAGAGGCGCGAACCTGGCCGGTGATCGTCCGCTCGACCGTCGAGAGCGGCGCCTGAAAATCGGCCTGCAGCCGGGGCACGGCGACGTGTACGCGGAATACGTGCACGCATTCACGACTTCCCTGGTTTGTATCTGAAAATCGGCAACACCCGCACCTATACTGGAGTCGCGCCCGGGCGATTGAAGCACGGTATCGAGCTCGGGCCCGCGCTACGGAGAGTTCGGGAATGCCGGATCCGTTCGCTGCACTCGTCGATCGCGTCGTCGATCAACTGATCCCGATTCCGGTCGTTACACCGGGGCAGTACCGGACGATCGAGTGCAACCGCTGCGGTCTCTGTTGCGAGGACATCCGCTCCGCTTCGTCGCCATCGGAAATGGTGGTCCAGCTTGCGGACCCGGCAACGGACGAAGATCGGCGCCGTTTCCTCTCGGGCCTCGTGCTTGTGAGCGAGGTAAGGGCCGGATGGCGATATCGCTGTACTCATTTCGGTCGCGACCCTGACGGTCTGGGCCGCTGCGGCATTCACCAGACGCGTCCCGACGTCTGCCGGGGCTTTCCATACGGCCGTGTCGTCCGTAGCTGGCGAGAATGCTCCTGGTTCGTCGAGGTACGCGACGCGAACGGCGACCGCGTCGATGTGGTAACCGATAACAGTTAGACCACGAATCAACTTGAGGAGAGAAGAGATGGCAGAGCAATCAGGGACCCGGGTCAGCCCGACGGGAGCCGCGTTCGCGGAGCACCTGCGTGCCTTCCATGCCGGCCTGCCGGTCGACGAGAAGCCGCTGATGGAGCAGCTACTCGCGCTAGCGGAAGCGGCCACGCAGAACGACGAGGTTCGGGGCTACGCCTACGATGCGTTCCTCAAACTCGAAGGCATCAAGGGCGAGAGCAGCTACCTCAAGGCTGGCCATCAACTCAAGCTGCTGTTCGCCGCCGGCCCGACGGAAAGCATCAGCCTGAACTTCGCCAAGATTAACGTGGCATACAAGTTGGAGTAGCCCTCACCTAATTGCGTACATCACCGCCGCGTTGTCGTGCAGAATGAGGCGGGCCAGTGCGTCCGCGTCCGGCTCGCCGGCCAGGGCGGAAGCGAGCGCCTCGCGACCATACCTAACTGGACCGGGCGCTGATTTCGCGTGGTTCCCGAGCGCGTTACGCGAATACCAGCGCGCTTATCGTCGGTCTGTCCCGCAACAGCCTCCGTGCGGTCGGCCGTGGAGGGCCGTTATGGCTGCTCCGGTGCGAGCTCCCGTTGCCGCTTCAAATCGATCAGGATCTCCGCTGCTTCTTCGCGCGTATCACAACTGTCGCCAACCAGGTTTCCGCGCCAGGCGGCGCGCCAACGCCCGTCGCCGGGGGCAAACCCAACGGCGCCGCATGGCTGTCCGTGGTGCTTCACAAGCCACACTTCGGGGTAGGCGCCTGGCTCAAACTCGATCCCGTCCATCCGCGTCCCCGGCGATGTCGCCGTCATCATCCCGTCACCTCAGTGTACATATCGGGAAAGACGATCAGCGTCAACCTCGGGGATGGCGCGAGTTCAATCTGACGTTCGCACCGCCGGCTCAAGTCGGCCACCTTGGATGAGGACCGCATCCGCGCCCGTGGAATCGGCGTCGGACAGTCGATCCGTCGTAAAAATGATCGTGGTGACGCTGGTCAGTCGCTCGATCACCTTCAAGATTTCGAGCCGGTCCGGACCTTCGAACGAGGCCGCCGGCTCGTCCAACAGCAACACGTCCGGGCCACACCCGAGCGCCTGCACGATCGCCAATCGGCGACGCATGGCTGCCGAGTAACATTCCACACGCTCGTCGGCCGCTCCTCCGAGACCGGCCATGGTGAGCAACTCGCGGCAGCGTCGCTCGCTCCGATCGGCGCTCGGCCCGGCGAAACGGCCCTTGAATTGCAACGCCTCCCGACCCGTCAGCCAGCCGTAGAACGATGGTTCGGCGAACATGAGGCCGACGTGCTTTTGCAAGCGCTCCGGCGAGCGCACCGGATCGATGCCGCCGACCCGCACTGTTCCCCATGTCGGCCTGATCAGCCCAGCCGCGATCCCAAGCAACGTGGTTTTGCCGGCGCCACGCGGCCCGGCTACCGCGAGACTACCGCCCGCGGGCACAACGAGTTCCAGCCCCCTTAAAACTGGAACGCCGCCGTATTCTTTGGTCAAAGCATGGATTTCGAGGGCGGGAACCGTCGTGGTCGATCGGACTGTGGGCGCAACCTGGGCCACCATTCGATATCTCCTGGCTCGGAAACGAGGTGCTGCAAAGAACTTGCCGGCGCAAAGTAGGCGGCCAAAAAAAGAGCGCTGCCCGTTACCGCCGGCGCGCCGTTCTTATCAAGGCCTCCATGTGATCGAGGTATCGTTCGAACGCCGAGCGGCCGGTCACTGTCAGCCGGTAGTCGGTCCGTGGAAGCCGGCCGTTAAACGACTTCGTGCAGTCGACGTAGCCCGCCTCCTCGAGCTTGCGCGCATGGACGCTGAGGTTGCCGTCCGTTGCCTGCACAAGCTGCTTGAGGTCCTTGAAACTCAGCGAGTCGTTTACGGCGAGGGCGCTTACGATCGCCAGCCGCATACGGTCATGAACCATGCGGTCGAGTTCGGGCATCGCCCCGGTGGCGCCCGATACGCTGTGCAGCTCCACCGAGTCATCGGATGCGCGGTCGCGCCTGACGGCGTTTTGCCTAGCCACCGTACCTCCTCGCAATCACCGCGCCGAACGCGATGTGCAGCCCGCCAAAGCTGGCCGCCATGAAATAGTCGGCCGCCCCGGACGGTATGAATAACGCGACCGTGCCGGCGGCCATGAAACAGAAGCCCATCACTGGCAACAGCCGGATTGAAAATGCGCCGCCGGTGACGACACCGGCGCCGTAGAGCAAAAGCCAGGTTCCCGGAACGGCGCCGCTCAGGCCGCCGCGATAGAGCGCACCAGTGAGCGCCAGCGCCACGCAGGCCGGCGGCAGGAATCCCAATAAGCACTTGCGCCCCGGCCCAGACAGCATCGGCACCCCGGCGATGTGCGCCTTTCTGCCGATCGCGAAACTCACGATGGCGATCGAAAGCATCGCTTCGACCGTCCAAACCGCGATCCACCCTTCGATCGCCGTCTGCTTCGCGGCGATTAGCGCTGCGATCAGGGCCGTCACGCCGGCGGCGACCGTTCCCCACCCAGAGATCGCGGTAAACGAGCCTGCCCGCTCCATCGTCTCGCGGATGAAGGCGAGGTTGTCAACGGCCCGCGCGTGCAGCGCCGGCGGCTCCTGATCCTCGGGGAACAGCGGTCGAGGGGCAACCATACGGCGATGCTAGGCGCGTGACTGGAACCTGTCAAGTACTTTGTAGAGCAAAGTTACTAGCGGACGGGCCGCAAGGATTGCGCATAACCGCCTTCAATTAATGGGCCACGCTCGGTATGATCCACGCCACCGGCACCCCAACGAGAGGAGTAAACGATGGACGTTAGCACGTCTAACCGTGTCGCACGGCCGGCCGCGGGCACGTTTAGCCGGGATTCGCGCGCTCCCCGGTTGAGATCGCGCCCTGGGTTACGAGGTCTGCGATCTGCTCGTCCGTGTAGCGGAGCCGCTCTTTGAGCAGCCGGGCCGTGTACCCTCCGGGACGGTCGGGGCCGACTTTGGCGCCTCCAGGAGTGCGCGAGAGCTTCACCGGCGTGTTGGAAACGCTCAACTCCGCGCCGTTCCAGGCCGGAATCCCGACCACCATCTCGCGCGCCTTGATCTGGGGGTCCTCGACGACCCTATCGATCGTGTTCATCGGACCGATCAGGCAGATGGCCGCGAGCAGGTCCAGCCAGTACTGGCTCGAATGCTGCCTGAAGACATCGTTGAGGATCGGCTCCAACGCGGCGTGGTTCTTGGTGCGCAACGGATTGCTCTTGAAGCGCTCATCGGCGATCAGGTCGTCGCGTTCGATGTACGCGCAGAACAGCTCCCAGTCCTTCACGCCCGCCACCACCACAAAACCGTCGCTGGTCGGGAACGCCTGGAACGGCGTTGTGAGTGGGTGCCGGGTGCCGATCGGCCGCGGCACCTCACCCGTGGCGCAATAGCGCACGATCGCGTTCTCGAGCAGCGCCACCTGGGCGTCGAGCATGGCAACGTCGACGCGCTGGCCCTTGCCGCTGCGGTCGCGCTCTACAAGCGCCGAGAGCACTCCGATTGCCGTGTACAGCCCGCCCGCCATATCGCCGATCGAGTAGCCGGGGCGCGCCGGGGGACCGTCGGGGTGGCCGGTGATGCTGACGACGCCGCCCATCCCCTGCACGATGATGTCTACCGCGCCACGGTCACGGTAGGGGCCGGTCTGGCCGAACCCGGAAGTCGAGGCGTAAACAAGGCGCGAATTTTCCTGCGCCATACGCTCGTAGCCGAAGCCGAGCCGGTCCATCACGCCGGGCTTAAAGTTTTCGGTAAGCACGTCGGCGTGACGGGCGAGGCCGTAAACGATCTCGCGTCCCGCCTCCGTCTTGACGTTGATCGCGAGGCTGTGCTTGCCGCGGTTGACGCTGAAGAAGTAGGTGTTGATTCCGTCCACCATCGGCCCGGGCCCGCGGGTCTTTTCGTCGGCGTAGACGGTCTCGATCTTCCACACTTCCGCACCTAAATCGGCAAGCTGCATCGAGCCGTACGGCCCCGCCAGGTGCCAGGTGAAGTCGAGAACAATAATGCCTTCCAGAGGACCGGGCATGAGCGCCACCTCGCGGTGTGATCAGGATTGTGATCCACTCCCAGTATGTGGAAAGCGGAACGAATTAGCCAACGTGCTACGCCGCTTCCGGCAACAGGGCAGCGCGGCGCAGATGCGACTGGCTGACCACGACCACGAGAGCACAGCCCAGGCTCAGCCATCCGAGTAGCGGCACGATCAGCGGCAGCGTGAACGCCTGACCCAGCGCGCCGATCGGACCCGCACTTAGCTGGGAGATCCCCTGATTCATCATGAACAGGCTCATCACCCTACCTTGAATTGCGTTCGGCACCAGCCGCTGCGTGAGCGAAACTGCCGAAACGTTGGCGAACGAAAGCGAGGCGCCGAGACCCAGGTTGGCCGCGGCGGTGACCGGAACGCTGCGCGAGTAGCCGAAGACCAGCACAAACAGTGCGAACGCCACGGTGGATACGACCAGCAGCAGCCCTTTGCGCTCGAAGTGTCCGAAGTGGGCCAGAGTCACCGAGCCGATCATGGCGCCGATCCCCCACGTCGACGCCATAAAGCCAAACTGTGTCGGTGTCAGCTTGAGTACCGTCGTCATCCAGATGGGGCCGAGCTGTGCCACTCCCGGCATACCGATGGCGGTCAGCGAAAAGATCAGCAGAATAATCCAAAACACGGTGCGGTGAACCCACGCGTAGCGGAACCCTTCCTGTAAATCGGCCAGCACGTTGCTGGCGCGCTCGGCGACGACGCCGCGGTAGTGCAACGACAACAGCGCGGCGATCACGGTGCAGTGCCCGAGCAACGACATCGCGTAGGCGCTGCCGAATCCCAAATGGTCGATAAGAACACCTGCGATTGGCAGCGATAGCGGAAAGGCGAGCTGGATGGCCACGATGTCGAGCGCGATCGCGTTCGCCATGTCTTCCTGACCAACCAATTGAGGAATCATCGCCTGGCGGGTAGGGCTGTCGACGGCGAGGGCTCCGGAGGCGAGGAACGCCGCCGCAAAGATCAGCACCACGTTGAGGTCCCTGGCGAACGGATTCGTGAGCATCAGCAGCGCGATGCAGCCGTTAGCAGAAAAGGCAAGCATTTGCGCCAGGATCAGCAGGCGGCGGCGGTCGATACGGTCCGCGAACACGCCGCCAAACAGGGCGAAGAGCAGCATGCCGGTGCCGCGCACGGCGGCGAGCACGCCGGCCAGCAGTATGCCCGCATCCTTACCGCCGCGATTGAGCAGATAGAGGCTGGCCGTGATGAACTGGAGCGGCATGAGCGCGTTGACGACGAGCATGCCGCTCCACAGCAGGCGGAAGTCGCGGTGCCGGAAGGCGCGCAGCATGCGCGGTCCCGACCAGGCGCCGGTTACGCGCTCGTGATCACCGCTGGTCGGCACGACAGCCCCTCGCATGGCGCCGGCTCGCTCCGCCGGCGGTGCGGCCAAGCGTACCGCGACCAGGCACCGGGCGCCAGAAGGCCGGGATCCGAGGCATTCCATCGCTGCCGCATTGGCCGATCAATCGAGCGGGATGCGCGCGAACCTGCGTGATAAGATCCCACCGTGAGCACCGCGGTAAACGACGAAACCGGCTACCTGGACGATCTGCAGGTCCAGATGGAAGAGATCGGCCTGCAGAAGGTACCAAACCTCGGGCACTTCTGCGGTTACTGCTACGGCCGGCTGACCGACGGCGAAAACCAATGCCGGTATTGCCACTGCTCGACGGCAGAGATGGCGCTGGTCTCAAAAGTGCCGATCTACGTGCTGCGCGTATACCTGTCCAAGCGCAGGCGGGAAGGCCTCATGGTCAACAGCTTCGCATTTTTGGGGCTGTTCCTGGCCGTGGTCCTGTCGGGAGTCATCTACTTCTTCCTCGTCGGCAACTGGCGCATCATCGCGTTAGTGGTGCTGTTGTTCTCGGGCTGGTACCTGGCGAACCTGCTCGGCGGCTGGATCGGCGCCACGATCGGCTATAACTGGGGCCGCTCCGTGCGCGACAACTACTGGGCGCGCTATCTCGAGGACCGGCGCAACGGCGTCGCGCCCGACGTATAGTTTCCTTCCGGCCGGCCTGGCACGCTTTCGCGTTACAGCAAGCGCGCTTGCGCAGGGGGCGTGCCGCGCGCTCCGGACCCGTTCGCTTCGCCGGCCGGGGCCGCGACCGGAGCCCCGTTTGGCACCTCGCGTAGTAGTCGCGCGAGGTCCTGGGCATCGCGAATTCCCTTGTCCTCGACGCAGTTGTTCATGAGTGCATGGACCGTATTGGTCTCAGACGCAAGCCGCTCCAGCCCTGGCAGCCACTCCTTCAGCTCCTCATCGCTGTAATCGTAGTTGTACTTTTCGGCCACGCCGGCGTTGCGCTTGGCCCAGCCCTCCTTGTTGCGGCCATGGAAGCGAACGACGCCGACGGAGGCGGTCGCAGCGACGATCGGCGGCACGCTGGCGCGGGTTCCCTGCGCTTCGTCGACACAGACGTAAGGCATCGCCAGGTCTCGAAGCATGGCCAGCGTCTTCGGTGCGTGTTCGTCGTCCAGCCAGAACGGGTTGCGGAACTCGATCGCCGGCGTGTATTGGGGCAGCTCCTCCTTGAGATGACCGATGTAGTCGCGACTCTCGCGTCCCGGCAGGAACCACGGCGGGAACTGGAACAGCACAACGCCGAGCTTGCCGGCGCTGTCCAGCGGCAGCAGCGACGAAGCGAACCGCCGCCACAGCTCCTGCCGAAGCTCAGGCGGCACGTCCTTGTAGTAGACGTGGCGCTTCGACCGCAGCTCCTCCGATAGAGCCTCCCGCACGTCCTTCGGCAACGAGCGCGGCGGCGTCGGGTGATGGGTGAAGAGAGCAAACGACTTGACGTCGAACATGAAGCCGTCCGGGGTCCGGTCGACCCACAGGCCGGCGGTCCGTTCCGCCGGCATCGCGTAGTAGGACGAGTCCACTTCCACGAGCGGAAAGGTATGTGCGTAATACTGGAGGCGACCTTCGGGGGTCTTCACCTCGGGTGGATAAAAGCGCCCGCATTCGATCAGGCTTTTGTCGGCCCAGGACGCTGTTCCCACGAGGATCGGCGCTTTTTCGATCCCTTTCGTACCAGAGCTATTCATGCTCCGATTTTATCACCGGGCTGGCCGAAGCTCCGTACCACTTCCCAGAAAGCGGGCCGTGGCGGTCTTTGCGTGCGGCGTTCCGACAACGAATTTGGGCTCGTCCACGACTGCCGGCTGCCGACTGCCCACTGCCCGGCCGACGGCCGTCGCTTGACACCTGGAACATAGCTGCCTACGGTCGGTTCACACCGTACAATAACAGCCGTGGGGCTCGACTGGTGGTAAAACCTGCGATGACGGTCACGCTCAAACTGTTCGGCGACCTGCGGAAGTACAGCGGCCGCAACGCGCCGGATAAGACGACGGTGACGCTTGCCGAGGGTGCGACGATCTCGGACCTGGCCAGGCAGCTTGGCATGACCGCCGACGACGAGATCATCGCCGGAGTAAACGGAGAACAGGCGCAGAACGACACGGTGCTTACAGATGGCGACGAGATTTTGCTCGTCAGTCCGATGGAAGGCGGCCGGTAGCGGCTTCTCCGCATGAGAGCGTCGAATACTGGGAGGAACACGATCAATGGCTAACGGATACTGGAACAAGGTACTGCACGTCAACCTGACCGACCGCTCGACCTGGATCGAGGAACCGGGCGACGAAATTTACCGGCGGCTGGTCGGCGGCCGTGGCTTTATCGCCCGATACTTGCTGCAGTACGTGCCCGAAGGCGCCGATCCGCTGAGTCCCGAAAACGTGCTCATCTTCGCCCCAGGCGTCATGACCGGCGTACCGCTTCCCGGCGCCGGCCGGCACAGCGTTGGCGCCAAGTCGCCACTGACCGGCGGCTTTGGAGAATCCGAATCGGGCGGCTTCTGGGGCGCTGAGCTCAAGAAAGCCGGTTGGGATGCGATTGTCGTCCACGGCGCCTCCGAGACGCCGGTCTACCTGTGGATCAACGAGGACAACGTAGAGTTCCGCGAGGCGGTCCACCTGTGGGGCATGACCACGGGCGAATGCGAAGAGGCGATCGTCGCCGAGATCGGCGACCCGCGCATTCGCACGGCGCAGATCGGCCCCGGCGGTGAAAATCTTGTCCGCTACGCCAACATCAACAACGACCTGAACGAGGTCGCCGGCCGAACGGGTCTGGGCGCCGTCATGGGGTCGAAGAAGCTCAAGGCGATCGCTGTCCGTGGCACCCAGAAAGTCTCGATGGCCGAACCGCAACGGGTAACGGCGCTGGCCAAATGGGTCGCATCGACGCTGGAAGAGAAGCACAAGGCGTTCCACGAGTTCGGCACCGGCGCCGCGATGGTGGGCAAGCACCTGCAGGGCGGCCTGCCGACGATGAACTACCAGTACGGCGAATTCGATCCCGTCAGCGAGATCGACGCCGTAGCCGTGCGCGATAAGCTGCGCATCGCGATGAAGTCGTGCTACTCCTGCTCGGTGCGCTGCAAGAAGGTCGTGCGCGTTGAGGCGCGACAGGAGAACGCGGTCGATGCGAAGGGGCGGCCGGTGGCCGTGGACCCCAAGGGGCGCTGGTCTATCGACCCGAAGTACGGCGGACCCGAGTATGAAACGCTGGCGGCGTTCGGCAACACGCTCGGCATCGACGACCTGATCGCGATCTGCAAGAGCAACGAGATGGTCAACGCGCTCGGGCTTGACAGCATCTCAACGGGCACGACGATCGCCTGGGCAGTTGAGTGCTACGAGCGCGGCATCCTAACCGACGCGGACACCACGGGAGAGTCGCTGCGTTTCGGCAACGCGGAGATGGTGATCGAGATGATCCGCAAGATCGCCTATCGCGAAGGGATCGGCGACCTGCTTGCGGAGGGCTCACAACGGGCAGCGGCGCGCATTGGCCGCGGCAGCGACGAGTTCCTGACGACGATCAAGGGCATGGAGATGGCGATGCATGACCCGCGCCATATGCCCGAGATGCGCGCCTCCTACCTGCTGGCCCCGACAGGTGGCGACCACATGCGGCAGACGGGGGACCGCAACGCGTTCCGAAACCAGGCGGGCCTCTGCTTCTTCCTCAACTACGACGACGCCCAGGTGCTCGACGCGCTGCAGGGCGTGACCGGCTGGGATATCGACCAGGAGGGCGTGGTGATGGCCGCGCACCGCGGCCTGGCGATGGCGCGGCTGTTCAACATGCGCGAGGGCCTCGGCCGCGAGACCGACGTGCTACCGAAGCGCTTCCAGCAGGATCTGCCCAAGCACAAGGGCCTGAGCCCCGAGCAGCAGGACGAAATCGTGACCGGCTACTACCGCGAGCACGGCTGGAATGAAGAGACGGGCCGCCCCACGACCGCCACGATCGAGCGCCTCGGCATCCGAGACTACATTGGGCCGGCGATGGTGGGATAAAGTTCCGACACATCAGTGCCCGCCTTGCGATGCGTCGAGGCTTATCGAATCAGCCGAACGGTAACGCCGAGTTGCAATCTCTGCCACGCTCGATCTGTGGTGAGGACAGGAACGCTGAGCCGGCGTGCGAGCTCGAGGCATGCACGGTCCCCCAGTGATGGGCCCAGATGCTCTGTAGCATTGCGAAGAAAACCTGTCTGGTACGCCGCCTCCGCGTCGAAGGGCACAACCTGTAGCTGAAGCCCATCCAGGAATTCACGAACCATAGCATCGGCCCGGTCGGCGCTGAGTTTCGCCACAGCTTCCGACAGATTGACCGCGCTGACGGCCGCTCCGTCCCCGATCGCCTGCTCTACTTGATCGGCACCCGGTTCCTGGTTACTGAGAGCCAGGACGGCAGAGGCGTCCAACACCCAACTACTCACGTTGGGCCTCTGCGCGGCGTTCAGCTATGAGTTCGTCCGATAGGCTACGGCCCTCCGGGATGTAGCTGCGTACAAACTCCTGCAGCCGCTTGACAGCTTGTCGAAGCGTACGAACATGCACTTCGCCATCGTCTAGTACGAGTACCACCGGATCGCCGGGATGTAAATCGAGCGCTCTGCGGAACTCGGCCGGCAAGACGATTCGGCCCCCATTATCAACTTTGGTACGCACGCTCGTTGTTGCCATATTCTCCTCTCCAAACCATAAATCAGCCGATACGGCATAGTACATCACGCGCCACGTCTCAAATGAGCCCCTGACACTGTCAACAAACGAGTTTCACGAGAGGTGCACGATCAGCGCCGAGAGCGACGAAGGTTGCTGAGGTCCATGAGCCCAGCGGCTGGAATGCCTACCTGACCTATAGCGTCACCCGGGTGGATGGCCGAGATCCCCGAACCCGTATCGATCAGGAAGCTGATCAAAGCCGACGCAGGCGGAAGTCCGACCATCCCGTGCAATGAAACGGTGGCCCGCACGCGCGGCGCAGGCCAGACGCCGATGCTGTCGAACCAGCCGCGAATCACAGGATCATCGGCAGGGGGTGCGCATCAAGGAATCGCGACCAAGTCTTGGTTGGGTCGATACCGAGTTCCTCAAGCTGCTGCAGCATCCCCTCGAGTGCTGGGCTGACGGCGATCACATCGCCCGCCCAAACAGCGATGAACTGATCCGGATACTCCTGTAACAGGCGCTTGTAGTTCTTCTTCCAGAAGGCGTCTTCGCGCTCGGCCTCCCGAAAGGCGGCGTGAATGGCTTTTTCGTGGTTTGCCTCGGCCATAACGACGATCCTCGATGAGGTGTGCCCGCTCTATGCTACCGCACCAACCCGCGCGTCCCGGAACGCCAGTGCCGCCTGCAGAAACGCCATGACCAGTGGATGTGGGTGGTCCGGCGTTGAATTGTGCTGTGGCAGGAAGAGGGTGGCGAGGAAGAAACGGTGGTTCGGCAGCTCCACAATCCGCGCCTCTCCCTGTTGTCCAAACCCAGTGATCCGAAGCCCTCCCGCTTCGACCGCTGCTTGATGGACCGGATTCAGCTCATAATTGCAGAAGAAATCTTCGTCAATCTCCGATTGCTGCAGAATGCGGCCGGCGAGCGAGTTTGGCTCGACGGTGATGCGCAGCCCGCCGGACAGGTAGGGCGCACCATCCGCGCGGTTGGGAACGGCGCAGGAAACAGGCACGATCCAGGCGTTGGGCGCCTCGGGATCGTACTCAGCATGACTTGCATCGGACTCACCCAAAACGGAACGCGCATACTCTACCAGAGTATGTTGAAACCCCCCTCAGGTACCGAGAAAGGGCCAGTCGCGTTCGCGCGCGAAGCGGATTCCCTGCAGCGCTCCATCCATACTCTGATACGGGCTACCCGGGGACGCCCACAACGCATCGCAGCCCGTGACCATCGTCTCCCCTTCAGACGAAAGCAGTTGCGGAGTAGGCAGCCAGCGCACGTCCGCCGTGATTGAAAGCGCGGCGGCAGCATGGGCGATCGCGTCGTTCGTGGCGACGTGCGAAATCCGGCCGTCGTAGTCGCCGATGATGCCGATCGTCACTTCCGCACGCATGTCTCGCTGTCCCTTTCGCTCTCTCTGTCGCTCCCGACAGGTTAGCTTGTCGCACGCATGGTCCTGCCTGCAAGCCCTGCCATGGTCAGGATTTGTGGAATCTGGTCTTCCCAATATGGCGCGATGATGTGAATACCAGCGACACCAGGAATATCGGCCAGCGCCCGGGCGGTCTCAGCGCACAAACGCACGCTCTCCTCCGCGAAAACGTCGCCGGAAAGGCCGTTGAAACGGCGCTCAACCTCAGCGGGAACCCGGACTCCGGGAAGTGCACGCAGAAAACCCATGACGCGAGGGGACCGGAGCGGCCCGACGGTAGCGAGGATCGCCGCCCGCTCGTGAAGACCGGCCGTGCGCAACTCGTACATCCAGCGGGCAAATGCATCGACTTCGAAGACATACTGTGTCTGAAAGAACTGCGCCCCTGCCTCGATCTTGAGGCGCATTCGCTCGATCCGCTCATACTCGGTCGGGCCGAGCGGATGCGCTGCGGCACCGAGCACCAGACGGGCCGGCGACCGGAATTCGGCCCCATCTATGGAGAGCCCAACAGCGAGTCCGGATGCTGCCTGCAGCAGACCAACGCTGTCGAGATCGAAAACCGGCTTGAATGCTGCGCCGGGCGGCGGGGCGTCGCCGGTCAAACACAGGACGTTGTGGACGCCAAGCGCGGCCGCGCCGATTAGCTCGGACTGCAGCGCCAATCGGTTGCGGTCCCGGCACTGCAGCGTCAGCACCGGCTCGACGCCTTCATCGAGAAGCAGTCGGGCTGCCGCGAGCGGTCCCAGGTGCGCCGTCGCCGCCTGGCCATCGGGGACGTTTACTGCAACCACGTGCCCGCTTAGCAATCGTGCACGGCGGCGCAGCGAGGCGGCGTTCGCCCCAATCGGCGACGTCACTTCAGCCGTCACAATAAAGCGACGCTCGCGTAGCGCGACGTCGAGCTTACCGAGCGGCGGTGTCACGGCATCCGCGCCCACATCTGCAGCCATACTCACCACTGGCTCGAATTTTGACGGCCGGACAGGCAGAGCGCTCGTCAAAACTTGGCTTTCGATTGCATCTACTAATCGTGAAGGTCAATGGCCAGCGGCCCTGGCAAGGTATCGGCGACCTGGCCAGCGTCTGACAAGTATTTGGAGGAGCAGAAAGGGGCGACCCGTTATGGGCCGCCCCTGCGTTACCTTACCCCGGATGGTTCTCTACTGCCCACTGCCAGATCTACATCCTCTCAATGATCGTCGAGATGCCCATGCCGGCGCCAATGCACTGCGTGGCCAGGCCGTAGCGCAGGTTGGAGCGGCGCAGTTCGTGTGCCACGGAGCCGACCAGGCGGGCACCGGTGGCGCCCAGCGGGTGGCCGATGGCGATCGAGCCGCCGTTGACGTTCACTTTGTCTAATGGGATCCCAAGCTCCTTGCACGACGGGATGACCTGTGCCGCGAAAGCCTCATTGAACTCGACGCGATCGATCTGATCGGCGGTAATGCCCGCGTGCTTGAGTGCCTTCCGCGTGGAGGGGATCGGGCCGAGCCCCATGAGCTGCGGCTTCACTCCAGCGACGCCAAAGCCGATGATGCGGGCCAGGGGCTCGAGGCCGAGCTCTCGCGCCCGCTCCTCACTCATCAGCAGCACGGCCGTCACGCCGTCGTTGGTCGGGCAGGAGTTACCGGCCGTAATGCGCAGCTCCTGGTCGCCATAGCTCTTGATCCCTGCAACCGGCTTCAAGTTGGCCATCGCCTCCATGTTGGTCCCGGGGCGAACGCACTCGTCGCGGTCGAACGTGAACATCTTGCCATGCTCGTCAGGCAGCCAGTTGCCCTGGTCGTCGAAAACCGGTGTCTCGACCTCGAGCGGGATGATCTCGGTCTTATAGAAGCCGTTCTCCTGAGCGGCCATCGTCTTCTTGTGGCTATGCACGGAGAACTCATCCATCTCTTCGCGGCTGAGGTTGTAGACCTCGGTTACGTTCTGAGCGGTCTGGGTCATCGACGTGACCGGCGGTGCGTCCAGAATGTAATCCGGGAACTTGACAGAGAACATCTTGTCGTGGTCGCGGGCCGGGTTCCGCTGCACTTCGTTCATCTGCATGCGGCGCGGGTTGAACTCGGTGATACGATTCGTTTGGCGGGCACCGCCGCCTCCGCCAAGCGTCCGGCCCATGCGCTCGATGCCCAGCGCCACGCCGGTGTCGATGGCACCCACCATGATTTCCAACGCCACGCGGTGCAGCGTTTCCATGCTCGACCCGCATTGCCGGTTTGCGTCGAAGCCGGACACCTCGTGCGGCAGGCCCGCGAGGTGCGCGACGGTGTTAGCGCCGATCCCGGCGAGCTCACCAGCTCCGGCCACGTTGCCGAGTCCGATGTCCTCTACCGTCCAATTGCCGACCTTCGGATTGCGGTCCAGTAGCGTTCGGAGGATTGTGGCACCGGCCTCGTCCAGCCGCGTGGCGACCAACGAGCCACGTCCACCCCGTCCAAAGCCCGTTCGGCAAGCATCAACGATGACGCAGTTCCTGAGTTCCATGAATTTCGTCTCTCCTTAGTGCTATCGACTCGCACAACGCGCACGATATCGATCTTCAGTTAGCATGCCGAAGTATACCGCAGCGCTCGACGCAATAGAACGGTCAATCCAAAGTGATTCACTCAGTGCCTCGCGCTTTCCCGCTCGGATCGTCGGTTCCGCTAACGTACAATAGCCGAGGTCGAGGTACCGTTCGGGCACCAGTTCACGGTGACAGAACCGATGCACGTTTCCCCTAACGATGAAACCAGGGTGCGTTTGTCGTGCTGGCTCCTCTATGCGCGGCTGGTCCTCAACGCCAAATGAGTTTGCGCATCGACATCGGGCTTTTGCGCTTCATGCGGGCGCGAACGGACGAGACTCACGTTCTCAATCCGGCCGGCGCCGCTCGAGTCAACGCGGCGCCCGATCTGTCCGGTCGCCTGGTGACGGCGGCCATAAATGTCCGAACAATATGGTCATCAAGCGGCGGTTCCGTGGCAGATCGCGAGCGACCGGCCCTCGAGCCGGCGTGCGCCGCCTATCGCTCCGTCTCCCAGGAGCTTGCTGCCTTCGACCCGGGCACGTTGCGCACCCGCGAGCAGCGGCTAGCTTTCTGGATAAACGTCTACAATGCGCTCGCGGTCGACGCCGTGATTGCCTTCGCCGTCCAGGAATCGATTCGGGAGCAACCTGGTTTCTTTCGTCGGGCGGCGTATGAGGTCGGTGGACAACGCATCTCAGCCGAAGCGATCGAGCATGGAATACTGAGAGACAACCAGCCTCCGCTGCCACGTCTCGACCCGCCGTTCGGCCCGGACGATCCGCGACGCAGGCTATGCGTGTCACCACCCGATCCGCGTGCGCATTTCGCACTCAACTGCGCCACGTTGTCCTGTCCGTCCCTACGGGTATACAGGGCGGAGTGCATCGGCGAAGAACTCGATGACGCAGCACGGGACTTTATCAGAGGGGGAGGGGTCTCGGTCGAATCGGACCAGGTACGCGTTCCAGCGCTGTTCCAGTTATACGCCGACGACTTTGGTGGCCCAGAAGGGATCGCGCGCTGGATCACACGGTACGTGCCCGATACGGAAGAAGCGGAACTCGTTCGAGACGCGTTCGCGCGTGGGACAGCAGTCTACGAGCCATACGACTGGCATCTGGACCGCCAGGACGGCCTCGCGAAGGGATCCCTGAGTGACCGAGCCGCGCCCCGACGATAGTTATGACGTGCCTCCTGGAGCAAGCCTCGCGCGTCTGCTGCGCGATGGATACATCCGCCATGCAAACGATCGCGCCGTCCACATCGACGGGCGGTGGCTGAGTTTTCACGAGCTTGGCAGGCTGGCATTCGCAGGCGCCAATGCGCTGCGCGATGCGGGAATTAGCGATGGCGATCGGGTTGGCACGCTGCTGCCCAATAACCGCGCCTTCCTCGCCACGTGGCTCGCCGCGATTGAGATCGGCGCCACACTGGTCCCCGTCAACATCAACCTGACCGGTGAGACCCTGCGGTACATCGTCGATCATGCCGACCTGCACACATTGATCCTCGATGCTGCCGTAGTCCCCACATACACCGCCGCGTTTGGGGAGTCGCCGCCGCGGCGGCGACTGCTGACGTACCGCGTAGATCTGGCGGGCGCCGCCCGCTATGACCTATTGCTCGCGGCCGCCAGTTCCGAACCGCCGCCGCTGCTGGAATCAGCGCGGAACGCGCCTGCGCTAGTCATCTACACCTCGGGCACGACCGGACGGCTGAAAGGCGTCGTTCTCAGTCGCGCCGCCCAACTGGCGCATGGTTGGTATTACGGCAAGGACTTCGTTCGCCTCGGCCCCGGCGAAACCGCGTATACTTGCTTGCCCCTCTTTCACGTCACGTCAATGGGCTTTTCGCTCGGTTGCTGGCTGGGCGGCGCCGCCGTCGCCATCGACCGACGTTTCAATCCGTTCGGCTTCTGGGACGACATCCGCCGCCACCAGGCGCGCATGTTTCCTTATCTGGGCGCCATGATCAGCCTGCTTGCGGCGAGGCCGGAGCGGCCGGACGACGCCGAGGTCCCTGCGGTGCGGGCGATCGGAGCTGCGACGCCTATCAACCTCTGGGAGGCGTTTGAGCGCCGCTTCAACCTGACCCTTATCGAAACGTACGGCCAGAGCGAAACGGCCTCGCTATGGTTCATGCCGCCGCCGGAAGGGCGGCGGATAGGGACGGTGGGAATGCCGTGCGGCCGGCTCGACGCCTATATTGCGGGCGAAGACGGACGTCCGGCCCGTGCCAACACGGCAGGAGAGGTCATGCTGCGCCCGCACGATCCGCTCCTCATGACGCAGAACTACTTTCGCGACGAGGAGACGACCTGGCGCGCGTTTCATGGGGGCTGGTACGCGACTGGTGACGCGGGCACCTGTGACGAAGACGGTTATTACCGGTTCGCCGGCAGGCTCAAGGACTTCATCCGCCGTCGTGGCGAAAACATCTCCGCCTTCGAGGTCGAGCGCGAAGCGCTCACGCACCCGGCCGTGCGGGAAGCCGCAGCGGTAGCGGTCCCCGTCGGATCTGGGCGAAGAGGAGATCAAGCTGTGCGTCCTGCTTCATGACGACGCCCGACTCGAGCCGAAAACGCTCTCGCGCCACCTTCGGCCTCGAATGGCCGGATTCATGTTGCCGCGCTACATCGAGGTCTACGCCGACTTCCCCCGTACGGCTACGCAACGGGTGCAAAAGTTTCGGTTGGCGGATGACGGGGTCCGCGGCAGCACATGGGATCGGCATGGTCGGGGACCGTAGGCAGTAGAGCAGGGGCAGTAGGCAGTCGGCAGTCGGCGGCCGGCAACCGCCAGAAACGGTGGTGCCTTGGCGGTCGGATATCAGTGGCCTGTACCATGCTGAGCCGCGGGGATGCCACCCGGAGGCGAAGCTGATGCACGAAGGGCAATGGACGGTCGAGGAGGACGTTGACGACGACGCTGTGTATACGGCGCTCGCGCAGGACCGGATCTGGAGCGGCTACGCGATCGCTGACCTTGTGCCGCCAGGCGATGAGGGACGAGCTTACACGACTGCCTACTGCCCGGCTGCGCGCCCCACTGCCTCGTATGCCCGAAACACGGTCACTGCGTTCTGGCCACCGAAGCCGAAACCGTTCGTGATCGCGGTCTTTACGGTCATGAAGCGGGCTGTGAGCGGCACGTAGTCCAGGTCACAGACCGGGTCGGCGTTCTCCAGGTTGATGGTCGGGGGAACAACGCCTTCGTGGATGGCGCGGACGCAGACGAGCGCCGAAAGGGCGCCCGCCGCGCCCAGCATATGCCCAACCATCGACTTCGGCGAACTAATCGCCAGCCTCCAGCCGTGCTCTCCGAACACCTGCTTGATCGCTGCAGTTTCAGCGGCGTCGTTCAGGGGCGTTCCGGTGCCGTGCGCACAAATGTAATCGACTTCGTCCGGCTGCACGCCGGAATAGCTCAGGGCCCGACGCATCGCCAGCGCCGCCCCGGCTCCCTGCGGCGCGGGCATCGTGATGTGGTAGGCGTCGCCAGTGATCGCGCCGCCCAAGATCTCGGCATAGACACGGGCGCCTCTGCGCAGCGCGTGATCTTCGCGCTCGACCACCATCACGACCGCGCCTTCGCCCAATACAAACCCGTCGCGGTCGCGGTCGAATGGGCGGCTGGCGCTGTGCGGCTGGTCGTTCCGCGTAGAAAGCGCCTGCATGTTGGCGAGCGCTGCAATCGCGAGGCGGTTGATGCCCGCCTCCGTTCCGCCGCACAGCACCGCGTCCGCTTCGCCACGCCGCAAAAGGTGAAACGCGTCGTTGTACGCCTGGATACTGCTTGCGCAGGCCGCGACCGAGGTGATGACCGGACCGCGCAAACCAAAGACGATCGACGGCTGGCAGGCGGCCATGTTTGGGGCCATGATCGGCACGTAAAAGGGACTGACGCGCGACGGCCCGCGGCGCTCCATCGCGAGCGTCTCCTCGGTCGTCTCGATGTAACCGCCCCCGCCGGTGTTGATCACCGCCCCGATCTGTTCGGCGTTTTCCTCGCCCACCTCGAGGCCCGCGTCTGCCAATGCCATGCGCGAAGCAGCGACCGCGAACTGCGCGAAACGACCCATGCGCTTGGCCGTTTTGAAATCCATGTAGTCTCGTGGCGAGAAGTCGTGGACCTGCCCGCCGATTCGGACCGGCAGGTCGCCCGTCTCGAAACCTTCGAGCGTCTCGATTCCCGAGTCGCCGGCCATCAACCTGCGCCACGTTTTGTCGGCGGTGAGTCCGAGCGGCGTCACTGCTCCCATGCCGGTAATTACGACCCGCCCGCCGTCCGTCATCGAACCTCGTCCTCGTGAGTGAGGCTAACGGCCCGGTCGAGCTCATCGAGGCCGGAAGACTGCGCTACGGCGTCGCACGACCGGTCTGCGGTTTGTGCAGCCGCCCCGGCGACGGCAGCCGCGTAGTACCCTCGGTACTGAGGCGGCAGCATGGCGGCCACGTCGGTCATCAAAGAATCGGCCATCCCCTGAAGGCCTATCCCACGGACATCTTTACGGCTCAGCGTACGCGGAGGGCCGAAGCGTACATGGACCCTCCGCCTCCGCCCGTTGGGCAACGGGAAGATGCGCACCCGCTCGGTTCCCCAGACGGCCGCCGGAATGACAGGCACACCGGCTCGCACCGCGAGCGCCGCCACGCCGGCCTTGGCCTGTATCAGCGCCGGCGTAATCACACCATCGGCGTAGATGCCGACCGCCTCGCCCTGCTTCAGCAGCGTCAGTGCCTGGGCCAGCCCTTCTCTATCGGCCGGGATCGCCGCCATCGCCCTCCAAAAGGGGCCTAGTATCCGCGCGTCCATGCCCCCCGGCCGTGCCAGGTAATGGACGGCGCCGGGCATGTAGCGACCTAGCACGTACGAATCGTTGTTATCGACGTGGTTGCTCACCACGATGAACGGACCCGAGGCCGGGATGTTCTCACGTCCCTGGACGTCCGTCCGCACCCAGGTGGCCATGACAGCCGGCACAAACACGTACTCGAGGAAGCGATATAGCAGCGTGGGCTTATACCGCCGGGGCTCAGACAGGGCAGTTTCGCTCATTGATACTCGACATCAGCAGAGATCGCGCGCGGACGCGTCGGCGGCTCTCAGTATAACGCTCGCAAACGCATCGGGCTGCGTCCGCGCCCTCGACCGTGTCGGAGAATGGTAGGATCGGGTCACCATGTCGATATTCGAAGGGAGAGAACAAATGCCCGGACAGATGGTGCAATTCGCCGCGAATGGCGGTACGTGCGATGGGTACCTGGCGACTCCTGCAGCCGGCGGCAAGCATCTTGGCGTGGTGGTCATCCAGGAATGGTGGGGGCTCGTCGGCCACATCAAGGACGTCGCCGAGCGATTTGCAAGCGAAGGGTTCGTGGCGTTAGCGCCCGACTTGTACCACGGCAAGCAGACCGGCGAGCCGGACGAAGCCGGCAAGCTGATGATGAGCCTGCAGGCCCAAGAAGTCGTGAAGGACCTGGATGGCACGGTCGCATACTTGCTTGGTAATGAGAACGTGGCCGGAGACCGTGTCGGCGTGGTCGGCTATTGCCTCGGTGGAGGGCTCTCGCTCTACGAAGCCTGCCACAATCCATCAAAGATTGGCGCCTGCGTCGTCTATTACGGCGTCCTACCCGGCTGGCAGCCCGACCTCTCGAAGCTGCAAGCGCCGGTGCTCGGGCTTTACGCCGAAAAAGACTCTTACATGCCGCCGGCGGCGGTCGACGAGCTTCGCAAGCAGTTGCAGTCACTCGGCAAGCAGGCGGACCTGCGGGTCTACCCGAAAACGGACCACGGTTTCTTCAACGACGACCGTCCGGAAGTCCATGACAAGGAGGCGGCGAAGGACGCCTGGCAGCGAACGGTGGACTTTTGCAAGACGAACCTGCGCTCCTGACCCGCTCCTCTCGCGCCAACGAACATAGAGCACGAAGTTCTCAACTCTCATCCCACCAATCGGGCGAGCCAGAGGCCGGCCGCAAGGGAGAGCAACAGGACGGCGATAAGTGCGGGTGAGTACCACCGCAGGCGTGTCCGCCGGGGCGTATAACGGATCGGATCCGGGCGGCTAACGGCAGGCGGGCGGCTGTCGCGCTCTTTGCGACTCCTGTCGCGCGCCTGGTTCAGATTTCGAAAGGAGTTGCCCAGTATCTGCAGAACAGTGCCCACCACGAGCACGACGATCAGTAACGCAACCACTCCGCCGACGAGCAACAGCCGCCCACCTGGCATCCAAATTCTCCCCGCGCGAAACCATCCAAATAAAAAGCCGGCGGCGCGAGCGTCTGATCGCGACCGTCAGCCACGGGCCAAGTATATGAGGGTCCTTGCCACCCGAACCAGACTTTCCAGGTTGTTGGCTGGCATGAAGTAATCGACGTAGGGCATCGCAGCCGCCATCCCCTTTGCAAGCGGCTGGTAGTCGTGCCCGCCTGCCAGGGGATTCAGCCAGACGATGCGATAGCTCCGCCGCTTGATCGACGTCATGGCGCGCGCGATGAGCGAGGTGTCACCGCGATCCCACCCATCGCTCACGATGACGACCACTGAGCGGGCGCTGAGGCGCTGCTTGCCGAAGCGTCGATCAAACGCGTACAGGCTGGAACCGATGCTGGTGCCGCCCGACCACGAGTCCACTTCCTGACGAATACCCGCCAGAGCCTCCTCAAAGGATCGCGACTTCAACAGGTGCGTTACTTCGTTCAGACGCGTGCTAAAGACGAACGTCGAGACGTGACGAAGTTCCGTCTGCACCGCGTACAGGAACTGCACCAGGAAGCGCGAGTAGACGTCCATCGAGCCGCTGACGTCACACAGCATGACCAGCCGCAGCGTGTCGATCCGGCGGCGTTGGCGATACAGTTCAAAGATTTCGCCGCCGTGCTTGACCGATCGACGGATGCTGGTCCGCAGATCGACCTGTCCGCCGGTCCGCGAGATCCGCGTCCTGCGGCTCACCGCGGAGGCGAGCTTGGGCGCCATCTGGCGGATGACGCGGCGGGCTCGCTTCACGTCCTCGTCGGTGAAGTCGGAGAAGTCCTTAGCGGTGAGGAGGTCGGCGTTGTTGTAACTCGCCGACGGGTTCTCCCCCTCCAGTTCGTGCGCAATCCTGGTTTCGACGGGCACCTGACGGCTGCCCCCGTGGCGGCCATGACGAGGAGCACCGCCTTCGACGTAGCGCGCGCGCGGCAGGAGTCCGCGATCGCTACTGCGGTCGCTGCGCCAGTAGAGGTCGAACAGCAAGTCGAAGGCCGGAAAGTCCTCGACGCGCGACACCAGATTCGAGCGCAGCGCCTCGTGGAAGTCGTCACGCCTGCGAAGGTCGAGCAGAGCGAGGCTGCGGCCGGCGTCGATTAAGCGACCGCTGGTGACGTCGAAGTCAGATGCCTTCATCAACCGCGCGAATTGGACGAGGTTGGCGGCAAGCGACGCGTGACGCTCGCCGCACGCGCTCGTCAGTTCGTCGCCGAGCTGCGGTTCCAGTGAGTCGGGGTGAAGCGGCGATGGTAGCGGCGGCACGTCGTCCACTGATCCGCGTCGCGGCTAGCCGCCCGCCGCGGAGCCGGCGGACTCGAGCATCGCTACAACGTTGCTCTGGTGAAACGCCTCGATGTCGTCGTTGTACTTGAAGATGCAGCTCAGCGTCTCGTTCACCGTGCCGGGGTCCAGATGATCGCGGTGGAGCAGCATCAACGCCGACGCCCAGTCGATTGTCTCGGCGACACCCGGTCGTTTATAAAAGTCGCGCTGGCGGAGAGCCTGCATGAAGCCGCACACCTGGGCGGCGAGCCGTCCCTGGATGCCCGGCACTTTTGCCTGCACGATCTCCATCTCGCGTTCAAACGACGGGTATGAGATCCACATGTACAGGCAGCGACGCTTGAGCGCATCGTGGATTTCACGCGTGCGGTTGGAGGTCAGCACGACAAACGGAGGCCGCTCGGACCGAATCGTGCCTAGCTCCGGGATGCTGATCTGGAAATCGGATAGAACCTCCAGCAGGAAGGCTTCGAACTCTTCATCGGCGCGATCGACCTCGTCGATCAACAACACGGGCGGCACTGCGCCGTGGTCCGAGATGGCGTCGAGCAGCGGGCGGCGAATGAGGTACTCCTCCGAGAAGATCTCCTTGCCGAGGTCCTCGGCGCCGTGGCTGGCGTTTTCCCCGAGCTTGATGCGCAGCAGTTGCTTGGGGTAGTTCCACTCGTACAGCGCGTGGTTAGCGTCGAGGCCTTCGTAGCATTGCAACCGGATCAGCCGTGCGCCGAACACGCGCGCGAGCACCTTGGCGACCTCGGTTTTGCCGACTCCGGCCTCGCCCTCCAAAAACAGGGGTTTGCGGAGCCGGTCCGCCAGAAAGACGGTCGTTGCCATGGCGCGGTCCGCGAAGTACTCTTCGCGGGCCAGAGCAGCCTGCACCGCCTCAATCGACTCAAACACGCGCGGTTCGCCTCGCAGCCGGGTACTAGTTGGGGTCGATACGCTCGACGAAGATATCCATCACGCCGCCGCAGATCTTGTCCTCACCGTCGACTGGCTCTGTCAGATCGACGGTAACCACACCGGCGTGGCCGCCTTCGAGCACTTCCATCGCCTTTTGCCAGACCTCGGCCTCACCGCAGCCCCCGCCAATCGTGCCAAAGAACGTACCGTCCGGCCGGACGACCATCTTCGCCCCAGACTTCCTTGGCGTCGATCCGCGGGTCTGTGCCACCGTGGCAAGCGCGATCGGTTCGCCCCGCTCGATGCTGGCCTGAATCTCGGCATACACTTCATTGGACATGGCTCAGCCTCCGGACTTATCGTATCAGACGCCTTGGACGTCCGACCCCCAGATGTACTTGTGCTGTTGCAGGCCGAGACGGGTATTTGGCGGCGCATTCTCCAGGAGCCACACTACGAGCTGCGATGGCTGCACAAGCCCCCATGCGGGATTAAAGAAGCACACGACCGGCAGACCAACCAGTCGCTCACGCACAACGCGGGTGGCGAAGTCGAAGTCCTCGCGTCCCGCGATCACAAACTTGACCTCGTCGCCTTCGCGAAGGAAGTCGAGGTTCTCCCAGCGGTTGTGCCGCTCCATGCCCGACAGCGGACATTTCACGTCGAGGTTCCAGTGAACGCGCGGCTCCGCCGCCCAGATCTGCCGCGAACCGGACGTCTCGATTTCCACCGACGTCAGGGCGGACAGCCGCTCGAACATAAGCGGAATCAGTTCTTGCACTAACCGGCGCTGGACCAGCGGCTCGCCGCCTGTGATGCAGACATTGGGCAGCTGCCCGTACGCGGCCAGCCGCTCTACCGTAGCGTCGAGGGCCACGCGCTCACCGCCCGTGAACGTGTACTCGGAGTCGCACCAGGTGCAGCGCAACGGGCAGCGCGCCAGACGCAGGAACGCGGTCGGCAGTCCCGCCCGGATGCCCTCACCCTGGATACTGGCAAAGGTCTCGGTCAGCAGGAGTTCCCGCGTTGCGGCGCCGTTCGTCATAGTCGCATCATATCCCGGAACTCCGTCGTTCGGATTCCATGCATCCGCGGACGGCGCTCATGCGTATCGTCTGAGAAGCCTCCTACCAACACCGGACAACAATTCAAAGCAACCCGTGAGGTACCGCCGATGAACAGCCTGCTGAGCAGACGGTTCGCCACGCTCTTGACCCTGAGCTCCGCAGCAATCCTGCTGGTGTCCATTATGGGCAGCGCCACTGTCGCAGCCGAAGCGGCAACTGGGTCCGGAGCTGCGCAGGGCGCGGCCGGCCGAACGGTGACGTTCAGCGCCGGTTACAACATGATCGGCGTGCCATCGGGAACGGCCGTGAACGCCGACAGCGTGCTGGCATTCGACACCGCGGCCAACAGCTACACGCAGCTCGGCTCGGGCGATTCCCTGAGCGGCGGCCGCGGATACTGGGCATACTTCTCCGGAGACATTCCGGTTACGCTTCCCGCGGGGAGCAACGCTTCGATTACGGTCGCCGCGTCTGCCGGCAAGTGGCAGTTGATCGGCAACCCTAGCGGCACGACCCCCGCACTGGTGACCGGCGCCGACGAGGTGTTCGCGTTTGACGCGGTAGCCGGCCAGTACATGGCCGTCACATCCCTGCAGCCCGGTCAGGGCGCCTGGGCGCTGTCACGATCGGGAGGCTCGATAACCATTGCGCCGGGTGCGACGGCGCCCGCCCCAGCAGCTACGGCGCAGCCCGCACCAGCTACGAACCCTGCGCCGCAGCCGGTGCACACTGTAACTCCTGTACCGCCGACCAGCATGCCGCGCCCCGTCCCATATCCAACATACCCGTAGAAAACTAATGCGAACTCGCCAGGCTTACGTCGAGCTTGTGAATGCGTTGAGATGGCTCGGTGACGGGTCTAGCTGAGACTCAGGCCTTCGCTGGCGAACAGCTCCCTGACTTCGCTCATCGTTGCGTCGGCGGGCGGCAGGATCAGGTCGGACTCGGCGATCTCTTCCGGCGGCAGCTTGCGCCCGCCCTTGCGCACCTGGTCGAGCAACTGTCCTACTAACGTGTGGAAACGGCCCTCGTCGTGATCGCCGACGGCGGCAAGGATTTGATCGTCGAGCTTGTCCAGCTCGTCGACCTGGCTACCCGAGATATCCCACTGGCCCTCGCCCTGAATGCGGACGATCATCGAGTCGCCTCCGTTTTCTTTCTGGTACGAATCCCCGGCCGGAATCGACTGGTGCGGCCGCGCTGCTAGTGGCTGGAGGCACCCGGCGGCCCGATCTGCGGCCGCTGCGCCGGCGGCGCGATCTCGGCCTTCATACGAGCCAGTTCGGCATCGACGGTGCTATCGGTCGTAATCTGAGCCAACTGGCGGTCGATATCGTTGCCGCCACCGGTCTGGGTGACGTCGGCAAGCACGCCGGTATTGACGAGCTCGTCGATTGCACCCGCGCGCGCTTGCATTTGCTGGGTGCGGTTCTGGGCGCGGTCGATCGAAGAGCCGATGTCGGTCATCTCCTCCGAAATGCCCGTCACTGCTTCGCCGATCTTCACCTGTGCGGTCGCCGCCGAATACTGCGCCTTAATTACTTCCTTCTGCGTCCGGAAAGCTTCGACTTTGGTCGACAGCCGCGCCTCGGCATCGCTCAGCTTCTGCTGCTGGTCATTGAGCTGGGCGATCTGCGGGTCGAGCTGGTCCAATTGCTGTTGGGCTGTCTGTTTGCGTAGCAGCACTGTCCGCGCCAGGTCCTCACGGTTGGCGGCCAGCGCCTGCCGGGCCTGCACGTCCATGCGGTCGATGTCTGACTTGACTTGCGAAGACTGTAGTTCCAGCCGCTTTTTGGCGGTCGTGACTTCGACGATGCCTCGCTTGAAGTTCTGGATCTGCGTGAGCTGCCGCTCATAGGAATAGTCGAGCGTTTCGCCCGGATTTTCGGCCTTGTCCAGGGCACGGTTGACCTTGGCCTTGAAAATCGTAGACATGCGACCGAGCAAGCCCATGATGTAGTTCCTCACTCAATTCAGTGGATCCAGTATAAGCGGTCAACCCCGGCCGTGGGACGGCTCCAGCTCAAAAGGGGATGCCCCAAAGCGCGAACCAGCGGTCCGTTGCCTTTTCTACCGGCAGCTCCTTGCCGATCACCGCCCCGAGGCGAAGCTCCTCGCCGTTGTCGCGTTGCTTTTCGCCCCGCGCCGGCACGAACGGGTAAAACGCGCCGCGCTTGTAGTTGTAGATCCAGTATACCGGGTGGTCGGCCGTGTCGAAGCGGAAGCCCGCAGCAAGCAACTGGTCGCCAAAGCCCTGGTCGGCGAGCGTAATGCTGACCATGTGCAGCGCCGCAACCAGCTCTTCGAAGCTCTCGTTCTCGACGATGATCCAGCGGTAGCCGTACGAGTCCGTCTGCGTTTCGTACTTGAGGTTTTCGTCCTTGCCGCTCTGGCCGAGCATCGCCTGCAACTGCTGCTCCGCCTCGTCGAAGTATGACGATTCCACGGGGCGAAAGACGACCCCGGCGCGGTGTGCGGGCGTCAGGCGCAACTTCGTCTCGAGCGTGAGCTGCGCCGTCGCCATCGCGAACAGCGCCTCGCTCTTCGACTTCACGGGCTTCGTGCGCCCGAGCAGCGTGTCTAGCAACCCCACGCGAGCTCCTGGAAGCTTACTACTGCCGACTGCCGACTGCCCCCGTCACCGCGTGCCGTACATTTCGGCCTGAATGCGCTGCAGTTGGGCGATGCGGTGCTCGAGCGACGGATGCGTGGAGAGCAACTCGCTCACCGACATGCCGCCGGCCAGCGCCGGCACAATGAAGAACGCGTTCAGCGTCTCTTTCGATCGCAGGTCGTCGTTCGGAATGCGCGCCATGCCGGTACTGATCTTCATCAGCGCCGATTCGAGGTTCATCGGCGCACCGGTGATGATCGCCGAGCCGCGGTCCGCGGCCAGCTCGCGGTAGCGCGATAGCGCCCGAATCAGGAAGAAGCTCACGACCCAGACAAGAATCGACGCCAGGTACACCAGCACGAAGGCGTTGCCGTTCCGGTCTTCGTCGCTCCGATCGCCGCCCATCATGCCAAGCCAGAAGCCCCACTGCATGATGAACGCGGCCACCGTCGCAAAGAAGCTTGCGAAGGTAATGACCGCCACGTCGCGGTTCTTAATGTGGGTCATTTCATGGGCGAGCACCGATTCCATCTCGTCGGAGTTGAGCCGCCGCATGATGCCCGTCGTGCAACACAGCACGGCATGCTTGGGGCTTCGGCCGGTGGCGAATGCATTCGGCATGTCCGTATCGGCGATCGCCAGGCGCGGCTTGGGCAGGTCTATCTGCTGCACGAGCCGTTCCACCATGGCGTGGAGGTCCGGCGCCTGTTCGGGCGTCACCTCGTGGGCGCCCATCGACATGAGCGCCAGCTTGTCCGAAAAGAAGTACTGGATCAGCAGGCCGCTACCCGCGAAGATCACGATGAGAAGGAAGTTGCCCGTCAACCGCCAGAGCACCGCCGAGAAGGCGAGATACACGGCGGCCAGCAGGAACATGACGATGAACATCCGCACCGTCAGTCCTGCATCGGGGCCTGGCAAACGACGCCGGTTCAAGACGTCACCTCCACCACACTCACGCGTCGGGCTTGGTGCCCGGCCACCACTATTCTATTCCTGCCGCCCAAGCCAGTCCACGAGACACCACTCCAGCGGGTGGGCGTCAAAGGTTTGCGGGGTCCCTGCACGCAGCAACCCGCGCAATCACGCAGCAGTTGCAGCGCGCCCCATCGCCCGGCGGATTCAGTACACCCGGGGATCGCCCGGCGGTTGACACCGCAGGCTCGTACAACAAAACCGGCCTACGCCGGTTGCGGCATGCGCCGGCGGGGATGCGAACCACTAGTCCGCGCAAGCGGACTTTGCTGCATGAGCCTGCGACTTTAGTCGCTGGGCGGGGCCGGTGCAGACACCTTGGTCGCCTGGCGCGTCCGCAAGCCGCCGGCGGTCCGCGTCGCGCTCCGCAAGCCGTTGACGCACACCCGCCCCCGGCGATGGGTCATGCGTTCCAGTGCTATACTGGGACCCCGGAGGATTCTACGCCGGCCGGGATTCCAGGCACCGGTGATCGCGGCAGCCTAGCCAGGGGCGGTTAATGAAATCCACTTTCACCGCCGGCCACGTACTTGGCATCCCCATTCGTGTGAACGCCTCCTGGTTCGTGTCGCTCGCCCTCTCCACCGGGCTGCTGGGCGGCCGGGTCTATCCAGAGGTTCTCCCGGGCCGGCCGGCGATTGCGTACTGGTCGCTGGCGCTGATTACCTCGTTGATCTTCTTCGCCTCGATCCTCTTGCACGAGCTGGGACATGCGCTGGTGGCACGCTACTTCGGCGTGCCTGTGCGCAGCATCACCCTCTTCTTGCTCGGCGGCGTGGCGCAGATCACACAGGAGATGAAGCAGCCTTCGGCTGAACTGGCGATCGCGGCCGCGGGACCAGCGGTCAGCATCCTGCTGTCCGGGCTCTTTCTAGGGCTGATGCTGCTCACCGACTTCCGCCACCCCGGGCCGTTCGCCGTGATGTGGACGTGGCTGTGGCTGCTCAACCTGTCGGTCGGTGTCTTCAACCTCATCCCGGGCTTCCCCATGGACGGCGGGCGGATATTCCGGTCGTTGATCTGGTCCGCCACCGGCAGCTACAAGTGGGCGACGCGCATCGCCGGCGGCACGGGTCAGGTCGTCGCCCTGCTGCTAATGGCGCTCGGCGCGGCGACGATCGCCCGCGTTCCCGGGCTGTCGCTCGGCGGTGGCGCCTTCAACGGCGCCTGGCTGATCCTGATCGGCTGGTACCTCAACAACGCCGCCCGGCAGTCGCTGAGCGTCCTCCGTGTGCTGGAGCAGCTGCGCGCCTACCGCGCCAAGGACGCGATGTTGCGCGACGTTCCGGTGGTCGATTCCTCCGCCTCGGTGATGACGTTCCTGCCGCAGATCCTCTCCAGCCGCGACTGCGAAGTGGCGTTCGTTGCCGATTACGCCGACGACGGTCTGCCCGAGGGCGGACGGCTGATCGGCATGGTGACGCGCGGCAGCGCGGTGACCGTGCCGGAGCGCGACCGCGAGCGCGTCACGGCGCGCCAGTTGATGGTGCCGGCGGAAACGCTCGAGCCCGCCAGCCTGGAGGACGACGGCGCCAGCCTGCTGCAACGGCTCGAAGGTGAAGGGCTGGTCGCCGTGCCCGTCGTCGCGGGCGGGGAGGTGCTCGGCCTCGTCGGCCGCACCAGCCTGTTGCACCTGTTGGAGCGCCGTGGCCGGCGATAACCGCGCGGCGTTGCCCCCCGCCTCGATCGCCGCGGTGGCGGCCGGTAAGCTGCTCGGCGCCGCGAGCCGGCGACTCGGACGCGGCGGCGGCACGGCCCTCCCCGGCGTGGTCGCCGAGCGGATCGATCCGCGGCTCACCGATCGCCTGGCGGCGCAGCTCGGCGCCGGCCGGGCGGTCGTCACCGGAACGAACGGTAAGACGACGACGGCGCGCATGCTGGCGGGAATCGTGCGCGCTGCCGGTCGGGAACCGGTACACAACCGCAGCGGGTCGAACTTGATGCGGGGCATCGGTACGACGTTGCTCGACGCCGCGGGGGTCGACGGGCGCATCCCCAACGCGGCGCAGCGCACCGGCGTGTTCGAAGTCGACGAGGCGACGCTGCCGCAGGCGGCACGCGCCCTGCTGCCGAACGTCGCCGTGTTCACCAACCTGTTCCGCGACCAGCTCGATCGCTACGGCGAAGTCGACAGCATCCTCGGCCTCTGGCGGCGCAGCCTCGGGCTGTTTCCGCCCGGCGCGACGATTGTATTGAACGCCGACGACCCTTCGGTCGCGGGCCTCGCCGAGCATTTTGCCGGCGAGGCGCTGTTTTACGGGATCGACGACCCGGGTGATAATGCTGCAGGCGAGGAACACGCCGCCGACGCCCGCTGGTGCGAGCGTTGCGGCACGGAGTACACGTACGCCCGCATCTACTACGGCCACATCGGCACGTGGCGCTGCGGCGGCTGCGGGCGGTGCCGGCCGGAGCCCGACATCAGGGTTACTGCCGTGGTGGCTGACGAAGCGGGAAGCCAGCGGCTGTCGATCGCTACGCCGCTGGGCGCCGTGGCGTTGGACCTGCCGCTCGCGGGACTTTATAACGCCTATAACGCCGCTGCCGCCTTAGCCGGCGCGACGGTGCTCGGCGTCGACAACACCGTCATCGTGCGGGCGCTGTCGTCGTTCGCCGCGGCGTTCGGCAGGCAGGAGCGCGTTCAGGTTGGTGGCCGCGACATTCACGTGCTGCTGGTCAAGAACCCGGCGGGAATGAACCAGGCGCTGGGCACGGTGCTGACCGCGCGCGGTCCGCTGCACCTGCTGCTCGCGCTCAACGACGGCATCCAGGACGGTCGCGACATCTCCTGGATCTGGGACGTAGACTTCGAGCGGCTCGCCGGGCGAGTCGAGAGCGCCGTCGTCACGGGCACCCGCGCGACGGATCTGGCGCTGCGGCTGAAGTACGCCGGCCTGGAGCGGGAGGTCTTGCTCGAAAGGTCGCTGGAGCGCGCGCTCAGTCGGGCGATCGGATCGGCGCCCACGGACAGCCGCCTGTACGTGCTGCCTACCTACACGGCCATGATGTCGCTGCGGGAGATGATTGCGCGGCGCGCGGGGCGAAGCGCATTCTGGGACCAGTAAGGATCTCGAGGGAGAATAAATTGTTGCAGATCAGCCACGAGGTGTCGCAAATGCCTTACACACGGGTGGCGAGCGTGATAGGGTAGCCGCGGCATCGTGTTCTGCTATGCAGGAAAACTATGTCGACGACGTCACCCTAGCGGGTGACGGGCTAACCCGGACGGCAGCGTAGACCGTAGATGCCGCACCTCAACTCCTGGAGCACGACCGAGCCCATGCAGTTTCGCTTACGGCTGGCACACCTCTACCCCAACCTGATGAACCTGTACGGCGACCGCGGCAACATCCTGACCCTGCGGCGCCGCTGTGAACGGCGCAACATCGACCTCGTCGTCGACAGCATCGGCCTCGACGAGCCGTTTGACGCGGAGCAGTACGACCTGCTGTTCGTCGGCGGTGGCCAGGACCGCGAGCAGTGCCGCGTGGCGGCCGACCTGCTCGACAAGGGCGACGCGATCCGCGAGGCGGTCGAGGACGACATGCCAATGCTCGCCGTCTGCGGCGGCTACCAGCTATTCGGGCAGCGTTACCAGCCCGGCAACGGTGCCGAGCTTCCCGGGCTCGGCATCTTCGATATGCATACCGTTCACCCCGGCGACGGCGTCAAGCGGTGTATCGGCAACATCGTGGCCGACTGGGACGGCCAGCAGATCGTCGGCTTCGAGAACCACGGCGGGCGCACCTACCTGCACGATGGCGCGCGGCCGCTCGCACAAGTCATCGCCGGCTTCGGCAACAACGGCGAAGACGGGACCGAGGGCGCCCGCTATCGCAACGCGATGGGCACCTACCTCCATGGATCGCTTCTGCCGAAGAACCCGGCGATCGCGGACGCACTGGTCGAGGCGGCGCTTGCCCACAAGTACGGCGAGCCCGTTCCTCTGGCGCCCCTCGCCGACGAGCTCGAGCACGAGGCGCACAATGACGCGGTGGCGATCGCCATCCGCGATCACGGCCGCGCCCAGCGGAGACGGCTGCCCGAGGGCCTACGCCGGCTCGTGCGCCGCGCGTAATTCTTAATGCCACATCGCTGTACGTCGTTCCGCTAAGCCAGCACAGACCGCCCGGCGACCAGGGTCGCGGGCTCATCCGACGAAGTCCGCCTGCGCGGACGATTGGTAAGAATCCCCACCGGCCGCCTTCGTCGGCGAGTTCGGGCAACGCTGCCGGCGGGTTCCAGAACCGGCGCAGGCCGGTTTTGTGCGCTAAGCCCGCGGTTTCAACCGCCGGGCGACCGAGCGGACACAGCGATCGGTGGCGCGGCGTCCGCGTTCATGTGGGGCTCGAGCGCCGGCCCCTCGTCGAGCTCCTGCACGGCCTGTTCGTAGTCGGATTCGCCGCGGAACCAGCGAAAGAGGAAGAAGCCGCCGGCGATGGCCCCCAGCACGAGGGCCGCAAAGATCACCTTTTTCATGGCATTCCTCCTGAACGTTCGTACGATCTGGCTTTAGCCGACCCAGGGCGGAGCGCCGGCCAGGCCACCGCTCGATTGTACACCGGGCTTTAGCTGATCGGCGGCAGCGCCGCGGCGATGATGTGCGCGTCCTGCTTTTCGGCGAGCGCCAGCGCCTGGTCGAGCGACTCCGAGCCGAGCACCGCGGCCACGCCAATGATGGCGTTGGTCGTGCCGCGCCGGAACTGGATGAGGTAGACGCCGATACCGACGCCCGCGTAGCTGCCGGTCAGATGAACGGCGCGGCTCTCATCGCCCACCATGCGCGCCGTCACGGGCTCGCTGGTGAGCGTGGGCAGGCCGGCATCGACCGCGAGCGTGCCCGTGCTCACGTCGTTGAGGTGGAACGATGCGGCTTGAGAGGTGCGGTAGGCGCTCAACGTCGCGAGCACGGCGATCGTCTGGTCACTCCCCGTTCCAGCAATCGACAGCGGCCGCTGGTAGACGGCGTGGTAGGAACCCACCAGGCCGGTGGTCGGGTCGTCACCGGTCGACCCCCTGTCGAGCGGCGTAAAGTCGGGCGCCAGATCGTCCGGCTGCAACACGACCCGCGCGAAGTTCTGGCTGATGCCGGAGTCGGGAGGCGGGACCGGCAGCAACGGCGACGGCGGTGAAAAGACCGACGGGGGCCCTTCGGGCGGCAGCTGCGGCCCAACCAGGGCGCTGCTGCTATCGTTAAATGTCTGCGGGTGGGTTCCCATCCCCACAAACCCGACCAGCACCAGCGCCACCGCCGCGGCCACGCCCAGCAGCGCAATGGCGGCCGTCCCAAGGCGGAGCGCAAGTTGTGTATGCGTCCACGCGGCGAGGGCGTGTAACCGCGGCTCGAGCGCCGCGCGTACGGCAGCCACGCGGTCCCAGTGACGCGCCGGCTTCTCCGCCGGCAGTACAAGAGGCGGCCCTTCGACCGGCGCCGAGCGCGTCTCCCCGTCCGCCGCGGTCGCGTTCAGCGGTCTCGCGTCAGCCGCCCGTGGCGACTGTACATCCACCACACCCCACCTGTGCGCCGCAAACGGGCGATGCGGAGCCGGAGCGCGCCATCGCGCCCCGCTCCCCATCGCCCAGTGTACCCGATTGGCAGCCGTACTCCCGGGCCGGCTCGACGCTTACTGTCCCACCGCCTTGAGCCTGTCATCCTGTTTCTGCGCGATAGCGGCGGCGTCGTCGATCGTGGTGACCGCCGGCGTTCCGACGAACACGAGCGCCGAGTCGATCTTGCCGCGGCGCCAGATGATCGCGAAGCCGCCGAGCGGGATGCCCGAGCTGGTGCCGCTTACCTGGAAGCTCTGCGACTGGTCGCCGAGCTTGGGGCCGTTCGTAACGGGCTGCAAGACGAACTCCGACCCGGTCCCGTTGCTGATCTGATTCTGCACGTCGTTAAAGTCAGCGGTGCTGGTTGCCGCATCCTTGAAGCCGCCGATGGCGACGACCAGGGCGGTCACCGCCGGCAGCTTGCTGATGTTCGTGTAGGTCGCGCTATAGCCCGCCGTCTGGCCGGGCAGCGTCGCCTCGGTGACGGCCGACCCCTGTGGCACAAAGCCGGCGGGCAGGTCTTCCGCCTTGAGCGCAGCGTCTGCGATCGCCTTCTGAAACGCCGCGTCGGTCGCCGTCACGGCGCCCGGCGTAGGGCTGTTCACAACCGTGGTCGCAGGCGTTGCCGTCCGCGCCGCGGCCGCAGGTGTGGAAGTGCGCGCCGCTGCGGCCGGGGTAGGCGTGCGCACCGGCACCGACGGCGCCGGCGATCTCGGCACGGCGATTGTGGCCGCCGCACTCGGCGCGACCGCATTGCTGTTTGCGGCGTTCTTGTTTTTGTTGCCACCGGTGCAGCCCGCGACGAACAGCGTCGCCGCCGCGGTCACCAGCAGGCCGCGAGCCGGGGTCAGGGATCGGTGCATTGCGCTCTCCTCGCCTCCCGGGCGCGCAACAGAAGGGCACCGCGCCTCAGCGCTGCACCAAGCATTACAGGCGACGGCGGGCGACTCAATGATTCGATCGGTCCAGAACAGGAGAAGTAACAAGCCGAGGTTGCGTACACGGCCGCCTATGAACCGCGGATGTCGACGGCCGATGACGCAGGCGGCGGTGAAGCCGGCCCCGCGGGCAAGGTTCCAGATACGCTACAATTGCCATCTGCGCATGTGTCGCCGGAATCGGGGATGCTGATCTGCTGCCAATCGCCATCGCCGACCTGTACGTAGAACAGGCTACCCGGGGTGCCAGTCGCAGCGTACGACACAGTACCGTCATCGTTGGCCGCTGACCATCACGGCCAGCAACGGCGTCGGTACAGCCACGCAGAGCTTCACGGGCGGCTCAGGAGCTAATAGCCGCCCTCGTAGCGGAGTCGCCCTCGAAGCGCGCCAGAGTCACCAATACCGTGAAAGAGACCGAAAGATGATGACGGAGCCTTGGTGACCGGCGATGTGGAGCCGCTTCCGCCTCAATTGAATCTGGCGCGTATCCGATGGTCGTGGTCACGGATCGACGGTGCCCACTTTCCGGCGGCGACTACGCACCTTCCTCGTCATAGACCAGAATTTCTCATCACTCAGAATTCGGTAAGCCCTGTCAACCCGCACGCCGCCGTGGACGAGTCTCTCCAGCGCTTCAGCGAAGACGCGTCCACTTATATTAAGGCTGTCACCGACAAATTGATTTGAGGCGTTGTCGTAATGCATGCACACCCCAACCCCATTCCGCGCACTACCATGCACGCTATTCGCGTGTCGACCAATGCGCAAATGTTCTCGCAACAGCATGATCGTGCGCTTGGCTCAAAGGAGTCACCAACCGGCATGCGACACGATAAAGCAGTTTGTCCGACGGCCGCAGGCTAGTAACAGTTCAGACTTGGGGTGAGACGAGCAGTTGGTGAGCGGCGCGCAAGGGATCCTCACCACGGGCACGCCAGGTGCCGAACAGCGAGGCCAGCCGCATCTTGGTCTGCGTGCCCTGCGGCGAGCGTGTGCCGCCGCTGATCTTGCGACTGGTCACCAGATGGCGCAGACTGCGCTCCGCGGCATTGTTGTCCGCTGGTACCCCCGGCTCGGCCACAAAGACGAACAGCTCGGACAGACTAGCACGCGCAGCCGCCTGATTGGTGGCACGTATCGCGACAAGTGATGCAAGAATTGCCGCACGGGCATCCCGTCGAGCAATGGCGGCAACACGTTGAGGTCGGCTGCGTAACGGCTGCCGGTGCAGGCGCTGGTGCAGGTGCCGCAGCCGGCGGCGGGGCTTGCGTTGGTGGTGGTAGCGGCAGAGGTGCGGCGACGCTAACGCTCCCACTCGCAGTGGCCCAGGCACCGGCGCCAACGGGTATGGCGCTAGCTGACAGGTAGCCCGCCGATGGGCTGTACGTTAGTAGCGAGTCGGCACCCGCCACCGCTGCTGCGCCGCCAGCGGATGGGTTTCCTATCATCGTCCAGCTACCTGGAGTCGGCGTTACGAGGCATGTCCCCTGGCTGGTGCCCGCATTCAAGCTGCCCCCGCTAGGAAAATATGCCCAATAGCCCAAACACCCCTGTAGCGGCGACGTGGCAGGGATCGCCTCGTAATCTGTGTCGCCCGGCTGCAGTGAATACAGACTTCCGCTCGCTCCATTCAACGTTGAGCCTGCTGGCCCGCCTACCAGGTTCCACCCCGCGGGATACGTGGCTGCTGTACCCGCTTGTGCGGGACTCGCGGAGGTATGCCGGAGCGGGGAGGCAACGAGAGCACCGATGCCCACCGCGAACAGCTTCAACGTGTCGCGCCGTGAAGTCTTCGTAGCCAAGGTGCCGGCAAGATCGTCAAACCAGTGGCCCATACGTCGACCTCCGCCCGCCGCCATTCGGCATCAAGTGCGCCGCCTGCTCGTTACTACTCCAGGATCGAGCGCCTGTCAAGTCGTGTGCAGCTAGGCTAGACTTTAATGCTTAGTGAGGCAACCAATTTATGGCACGCGAAGCGCCGTTTCACCACAGGGTTTCCCCGGATGAACTCATGCAGGCGGCTGAGGCAGTGGCTGAAAGCGGCGCCAAGCAGGTGGTGCATGCCCACGGCAAGGAGCTGGCTATCACGCCGCACCACGAGGCAAAACGTGCTGACCAGCCCACCCGGCGCCGGCGCAAGACGGGAATTCTCCGACCTGACGATCCCCTCTTGCGCTTGGCCGGGATTGCCGATAGCGGCATCCCTGGCGGCATCTCCGGCAAGAAGCATGAGTACATCGGAAAGGCCCTGCGCCACACATAAGCTATGGTGCAGCGCACTATCCCCTTCTCCTCCCGCTGCGTGTTCAACGACTCGTCGGAATATCTCGCCATCCTTGACCGGCTTGATGAACACCACGACGAGGCTATGGCTATTCTCCGGGAACTTGGTTCATGGTCGCTACCCAACCGTTACAACAACCACGGTCATCGTTGGGGCCCACGCGCTCATCCTCTCTGCTGTCGGACGCACCATCGCGCGGCAGTTCCTCCGAGATATCGAGGAGAGCAGCAGCCGCATCGTCTAGGTGAGAGCGCGGGATGAGGCGGCAGGACGGGCGCTCCTGTTCCACTATACCGATAAAGACAGGTCGTTCGCGGCGTTACACTGCACCATCAAAGCCGCCGGTCACCGGCCACGCGGACATCGACAATCTACACACGGAGGCCTGGACCATGCAGTTCGGCGTGATCATCTTCCCCACCGAGTACGCGATCCCCATCGACCGGCTGGCGGAGCTCGCCGAGGATCGCGGCATGGAGTCGCTGTGGGTGCCGGAGCATCCCGCCATCCCCGTGCACCGGACCACCCAGTACCCGCCGGGCGAGCCGCTGCCGGCCGAGTACTGGAACGCCCTCGACCCGTTCGTCGCGCTTGCCTTCGCGGCCAAGGCAACCACGCGGCTGCGCCTTGGCACCGGCATCTGCCTCATCCCCGAGCGCGAGCCGATCGTCACCGCCAAAGCGATCAGCACGCTCGACCTGCTCTCCGGCGGGCGCGTCATCCTGGGCATCGGCGGCGGCTGGCTCGGAGAGGAGATGGCGCTGTTCGGCAGCGATTTCGACAAGCGCTGGGCGATCACGCGCGAACGCATCCAGGCGATGAAGCGCCTGTGGACGGAGGAGGAGCCCGAGTTCCATGGCAAGTTCGTCGACTTTCCCAAGCTCAAGTTCTTTCCCAAGCCGGTGCAAAAGCCGCACCCGCCGATCCTGATCGGCGCAGGCTCGCGGTGGGCGCGGCAGCGGGTGGTGGACTGGGCAGACGGCTGGATGCCGAACATGATCGACCCGGCGCGTTTCGCCCGCGGGCTCGACGACATCCGCCGCCGCGCCGCCGAGAAGGGACGCGACATGAGCACGATCTCGGCCACCGCGTTCGGTGTCCGCCCCGAGCCGGAGACCGTACGCGCCTTTGCAGAGGCCGGCGCCCAGCGCGTCATCTGCGTTCTGCCACCGCGGCCAGAAGCCGAGGTTCTGCCGCTGCTCGATCGCTTTGCTGCGGTGGCGCGGGAATTTGAGGCGACGAGTAAGACATTCGGGCGCGCAGCCGGACAGTAGGCAGTCATACCTCACCCGCAACCCCTCTCATCGCAGTGCGATGGAGAGGGGCGATCATTGGGTGCCGGGTTCAGGCTGGGGTGGAGCGCAGGCCGAACCCACCCCCTGCCCGTCCCCGATACACGGAGAGGAGCTTATGCAGAGTATCGCGACGAGGATGCGCCTTGGCGGCAACGCGAGCGATGGTACGCCAGGCGTGGCTTAGTCACTGCTAAAGCGCCGAACAACCCGGCCAATGCCCGCGCTTGCGTCGCAGGATCGCCCCTTTCTCCGCATCGGGGAAAGGGGAGGGGGATAGGGGTAAACGTCTACCTAACACAACGGATTCGGAGCGGTTGCTCCGGGGCGCGGCGTGCAGACGGGAAGCGGCGTCCTTGCTGCTGCCGCCGGTGCCGGGGTCGTCGCTGACGCGGACGGAGCGCTGGCTGCCGTCGTCGCGGCAGCCAGGGCGGCGCAGTCGGCTGGACCGAGGAGCGCATAGTCCTCTCCGGCGCCGATGCGAAAGTCGGGCGGGCGCGGTGCAACGGGCTGGTGCTGAACGTTGGCGGCCACGAAACAGACGCTGGTGAGGTCGAAACTGTCGCCGATGCGCGAAATCGAATCACCCGGCTGGGCGGTGTAGCGACACGGTCGCCGGCTGCCGGTCGCGACGCAGACGGGCAGGTTTGCCACGACGATCGGCGTTGGCGAGGCGACGGGCGTCGGCGAGCGGGGCGGCGGCGTTGCCGTGCTCGCCGGCGCAGCGGCGCGCGCCGTTGGGCTGGCGGGTACGACCACCGCGGGATGCGCCGGAGTCGGAGAGGAAACGGCCCCCCGGGCTGCCGCCGTCGCGGCGGGCTTCGATCCGCCGTTGCCCCTGGTCGCGGCGTAGTAGATGCTTCCCGCCAACACGGCCCCGGCCGCGATCGCTCCCGTGAGAACCGCGGCAATCAGCCAGCGCGGACGCCGGCCTGTCCGAGGAATCGGCGGTACGACCACGGGCGCGGCGTCCGCGGGAAAATGCAGCAGCGCCACCGCGGCGCCGTCCACGTCCGGTTGGTGCGACGCGAGGTCCGCGAGCTGTTGTGCGACGTCGCTCGGTCCGGCCTCTTCGAATACGGCGGTGACAACTTTGGGTCCCAGCCCCCGCGTCACGCTTTCGGAGCAAAGCAGGAGCGTATCGCCGGGCTGCAGCGGCAGCGGACCGGTGATGTCCGGCGCGGTGGGACCGCCCGCGCCCAGCGGCACCCGTTCTCCAATTTCGAGTGTCGCTTCCGGGTCTGGTGGTTGGAGAGCCGCCGTGCCGGCGCCCCAGCGGTTGTCGGCGGTCAGACGGTGCGCGCTGCCTCCGCGCAGCAGGTACGCCGCGCCGCGGCCGAGGTTGCCGATCGTTGCGACGCCGTCGTGGACTAGCGCCGCAACCATGGCCGCGCCGGAGCCGCTCACGCTTCCCGGCAGGGACTTGAGCCGGTCGATCGCGTTGGCTGCCGACTCGTAACCCGCTTTCAGCACCTCTTCTGCCGGTACGCCCGCGCCGCTCCGCGCCACCGTCGTCTCTAACTGTGCCAGCGCCTCGGCGGCCTGTACCTCGGCGGACGGGCGGTCGCCGATACCGTCGGCGACCGCCAACAGAATGCGCTCGCCTTCGTCCCCCAGCGGAAAAATCCGCGTGATCGAACGGGCAGAAGGAACGGTGCTACCCCGTCCGGTAGCATACGTGGCCGTCAGGACCGGCAGCTCTTCGCCCGAGACACCAGGGTTGGGTCGTGTCATCTAAAGTCTCTCCCTATGCCTGAGCGCGCAGCCGGGAGCCGGCCGACGGTCATTGGAGGCTCGCCCCTCGGGCCCCCATTCCCCCTGCCCCTTGCCCCCAATACTGGGGGTAAGGAGCGATCCGTGGGTGCCGTGCTCGGAAAATAGCTGGCGTCCTGTGATTCTCGTACGCCCGAACTCGCTGGCAAACCCCCGCCATAGCTCCCTCTTGCCCCCAGAATTGGGGCAGCGAAGCGTGTCCTGGCGAGGGGAAAGAGGGTCGGGGGAGTTAGGGGGCCGTTCCCTGTTCACGTCCGCCATCTTCGCCGCTGAGGGCGTGGAGTGCAAGACGAAGCCGCTGGAGGCAGCATCGGCGTGTGCGGCGCTAATCTTGCTTGACAGGCCCCGCGGCAGGCGTAGGATGGGCACGGGAGACAGTCCGCCATGTTCGCTCGACGCCCGTTCGCGACGGTCTGCGCGTCGGTGCTCCTGCTCTGCATCATCGCCGCCGTCCCACGTCGCGTTGCCGCGCAGATACCGGCCCCGACGCAGCAGTTCACGCTTTTTGCGGGTCGAACCACCGACGGCCAGGGGATTGTCGTAACCTGGGGCATACGCATACCGGCGTTCAGCGCCGATAGCTTCCTGCTCTTTCGCGGGCCGGCAAACGCGCCGGTCGGTACGAGCGTGCCGATCGCTACGCTAACCAGCACGACACGCGCCTACACCGACTACAACCTCCCGGGCGACGGTATCTGGTGCTACCAGTTGTTTGCGGTTTCCGGCGGAATCCTCGCCTACTCCTCGCTGGAGATCTGCGCTGTCGTCTTCGCCGGCATCCCGGGGGAGATCAAGCCGATCATCGCCCAAGGCTGCAACCAGTTCTATCAAACGCTGCCAGTTGGGACTTCCATGCGCGACGTCGCCGCCCGCTTCAGCACGCCCTCCGCCGTCCTGGGCATCT
>DAINSK010000015.1:59324-71486 GCA_036741355.1 Chloroflexota bacterium | reverse complement strand
GGGTAGCGCTCTTCAAGTAACGCAAGGTTGGTGAATGGGCCAATCGCGGCGATGACCGCGTCGGCCTCGATGCTGGCCTTGAGCAGTTGCAACGCGTCTTCGAGCCGTCCGGGCTCGGCCGGGACAGGCTCGGGCCAGTAGGACGCTTCGTCCGGATAGCCCGGTCGCTCGCGGAACCGGCCGAGCGTTACGTCGGCGCCCGCGGCAACCGGAACCTCCCCGCGGCCGGCCAGGAGCAAGACGTAGCGGGCGTAGCCGGCACGGCGACCGTTTTCCTCCATTACCGTGGTAACGCCGGTCAATTCGACGTCCGGCCATCGCAGCAGCATGGCCAGGGCGCAAACGTCGTCGATGTCGCCGCCGATGTCTGTGTCCAGGTGGATGCGTACCATGCGTCCAGTATAGGCGGGCAGAGCGGGGTCGTTCCCGTCTTCCAAACACGGATGGGTGCGCTACTCCCAGCGGAAGAGGCGCACGGACAGCACGAAACTGACCGCAAGCCAGGCGGCCAGAACCAGTGCGTCCACCCAGAGGGGATTGAGCGCGGTGGCCTGAACAGTCGATTGACGGATCGCGTCGCCTAAGTACGTCAGCGGCATCGCGCGGACGATCGGCGCGATGAAGCGCGGTCCGGCGTCCACGGGGAAGAAGATGCCCGAGAGGAATAGCATCGGCAAGGCGATGAACTGCACCAGCGGCATGGCCGATTCGGCCGACGAAGATACGGCGCCGACGACAAAGCCCATCGCGACGAACGCGAGCGTGCCCAAAACGATGAAGAACCCAAGCTCGGGCAGATCGCGGGTCAGGTGCACCTTGAACAGCACCCGGCCGACACCGATCAGGATCACCGCCTGCACCACGGAGATCAGGACTCGCTGCGTCACCTGGCTGGCGACCAGCGTGCGACGCGACAGGGGCGTGGCTCCGAGGCGGCGTAGCAGCTTGGATTCCCTTTGGGTCACCAGTGTTACGGCCGAGTACAGGCCAAGCTGCATGAGCGACATCGCGAGAATGCTGGGCACCAGGTAGTCGATGTAGCGCAGATCCTGAGCATTGGTGGATATCGATTCGACGATCAGCAGCGGCGGGCTGCCGCTAAGCCGCCGGTCGAAGGCGTCGATCGCCTGGCGGAGGACCGGCGCCACGACCTGTTGGGTGTTGGTGTTGGATGGGTCGCTATAGATCGAGACGGTTACGGGAACCGCGGCCTGGTCCGGCTGGTCGATCGTCGGCGGCACCTGCACGACGGCGCGCCGATCCCCCTTGTGCAGCTTCTTTAGCTCCGACTGCAGGTCGCCGCGGTGAACCTTGAAGATGTGGACCTGTTCCAAGGCGGTGACGAGCCGATCGGCGTTTGGACCGGGCCGCTCTTGGGCAACGCCGACGTCGTAGTGCGGCGTGCCTTGATTGCCGAACAGCAGTCCGAAGACGACGATAAACAGCACCGGGATCGCAAACGAGAAGACGACCGCCGACGGTTCGCGCATGAACGATCGGAAGTAGGCGCGTGTGAGAGCGACGAACGTCTTCATATATGGGCATGAACCTCAGTCGCGAAACCGGCGCCCGGTGAGTTTGAGAAAGACGTCTTCAAGCGAGGCGCCACGAACCGTTAGCCCCTCGACCTCAAGTCCGCGCCCCTGCGCGTACGAGAGCAACACGCCCATCGTCGCGGGGACGTTGTTCGAGTACAGCGTCCACTCCGCGTTCTCGTCGCTGGCGTTGACCACGCCCGGCAGCTCGGACAGCACGTCGTGCTCCGCGCCTTCCGCTCGGAACGTGACCGCGCTCTCGGTAAAGGCGTCACGGATCAGCTCTTTTGGCGACCCGATCGCCACGATTCGGCCGCGATCCACGATCGCAACGCGGTCGCATAGCCGCTCGGCCTCTTCCATATAGTGGGTAGTCACGACGATCGTCTTTCCACGGCTTTGCAGCCCGCGCATCACGCCCCAGAGGTTGAGCCGGGCCTGAGGGTCCAACCCGTTGGTCGGTTCGTCGAGGAACACGATCTCCGGGTCGTTTACCAGCGCGAGCGCGACGGAAAGCCGCTGCTGCTGGCCACCGGAAAGCTGTTTGACCAGCTTCAGCCGGCTCTCTTCGAGTCCGAAGTCTTCGATGAGATCGTCGATCGACACCGAGCGGCGAAAGAAACCGGCGAAGAGGTTCAGCAACTCGGCGACGCGGAGGCGGGGGAAGAGCGACGGCGTCTGTAGCTGTACTCCTATGCGCTCCTTGATCTCTTGTCGCTGTGAACGCACGTCGAGCTCCAGTACCCGCACCGTCCCCGCGTCCGCGTCGCGTAGCCCCTCGATGATTTCGACGATCGTCGTCTTACCGGCGCCATTAGGGCCCAGGAGGCCGAAGATCTCGCCACCGCGCACCTCGAACGAGATGCCGTCCACGGCCGCCACCGAGCCGTATCGCTTGACGAGGCCGGACACGGTGACGACGGCCGGAGACGTGGTGTGCGACAGGGAACGATCGGCGGCAGCCCGGCTGGACGAAGCGGCGAGGTTTGAGGAGTCCGGCCTGGAGATCATTGGGGAAGAACCTGCCCTTCTATGCGCAGAATAGGCAGGCGGCCGACAAAGGAGCAACCGATCCGCGTTTGACAAAGGTTGGTGTCGAGCCCCTATCATTTCATTGGCCTCTCTTGTCACGATTACCGCCCGCCGGAGCCAGCCGCCCCGAACCCAATTGCGTCCTCGGGAAAAGGCGACGCACGTGCAATTTCCAGGATTACCGGGCCCTACCCGGCGGTCAGTTCATCCCTGATTGCCGCCCCTCGAGGACATTCCGTGACCACGTTCCAACGGCTTGCACTGGCGACGACGGTCGCCACGTATATCTTGGTCGTTATTGGCGGCACAGTACGAGTCACCGGATCGGGACTGGCTTGCCCAGACTGGCCCACCTGCAACGGCAGCGTGATCCCGGCGTTCAACGAACACGTGTTAATCGAATACTCCCATCGCCTGTTTGCCAGCATTGTGAGCGTGCTGGTCGCCGGCAGCGCCGCACTTGCCTGGATGAAGTTTCGGCACGATCGCGCGGTCGTCGGATGGGCCAGTATCGCCGTGGGCGTTCTCGTCGTGCAGGTGCTACTCGGCGCTGTCACCGTTCGAGCCGACCTTCCGGCTTCGATCGTAACGGCACACCTGGGAACTGCGATGCTCTTGCTCGCGAGCGTGACAATGTTGACGCTGATTAGCTTTCAGCGGACACGGCCGCTGGTGCGTTCGGGCGTGGGCTCATCTTCCGGTCCGCGCGCCTTTCGGACCGCGGCGTTTGTCGCCGCAGCGGGGATGTACGTTCTTCTGCTCAGCGGGGCCTACACCGCGAGCTCGGGCGCCGGGGCCGCATGCTCCACCTGGCCGCTGTGCAACGGCCAGGTATTCGCGCACGGTCAGCGGCTGGTGGATATTCACTTCACACACCGCCTAATCGTCGTCGCGGTGACTGTAGCAATCGCCGTGATGGCAGTCGGGACATTCCGCTGGTTGCCCAACCAGCGTGCGATCAAGCGGGCGGTGTGCGCTGCGGCCGGGCTGTACATTTTGCAGATATTTGTCGGAGCGCTCAACGTTTGGACGAGCCTGGCCACGAGTGTCCGCATCCTGCACCTGGCAACCGGCGCCGCGCTGTGGCTGGCGTTCGTGACCATTGCCTGGATGGCCTATACGATCACGCGTCGCGTGACCTTGCCGGCGCAGGAAAGTGCGACGCGAACTGTAATCGCGGGTGCACGTCCGCCCCAGGAGGTTGCCGGTTGAGCATCGGCATCGGAGCCTCCGAGACATCTCCGGTCACGCCGCGGATTACGGTGACGCAGCATTGGGTCGCGACCATTCGCGCCTACATAGCGCTAACCAAGCCCCGCATTATCGAGCTACTGTTGGTGACTACCGTGCCGGCGATGGTGCTCGCGGCCCGCGGTTGGCCCGGTTTTGGCCTGGTACTGGCAACTGTGCTCGGCGGTTACCTCGCCGCCGGGGGCGCGGGGGCGATCAACTGCTACCTCGACAGGGATCTCGACAAGCTCATGGCCCGAACCCGCGGCCGGCCGCTGGTTACAGGGCAGTTGACGCCCTTCCGCGCGTTGCTGTTTGGCTGCCTGCTCGGCGTCGCCGCGTTCGTCGTGTTCGCCCTGTTTGTGAATGTCCTCGCCGGCGTGCTGGCCGAAATTGCGCTGCTCTTCTACGTGGTGGTGTATACGCTGCTGCTCAAACGCAGCACGCCGCAAAACATCGTGATCGGTGGAGCAGCCGGCGCCATGCCGCCCATGATCGGTTGGGCCGCGGTAACCGGGGGGATCGGTTGGGCTCCGTTGATCTTGTTCGCGATCGTATTCCTGTGGACCCCTCCTCACTTCTGGGCGCTGGCTCTGCGGTACCAGGAAGACTATGAGCGAGCGGGCGTGCCGATGCTGCCGGTCGTGCGCGGCGAAGCGGAGACGTGCCGGCAGATCTTTCTCTACAGCGTGCTGGTCGTACTGTCCAGCCTGTTGTTGCTTCCGACGGGCGTGGTCGGCGTCGCCTACGGGGTCGCTGCCGCTGTGCTGGGCGCCGGCTTCGTGTATCTCGCCTGGCGGCTGAAGCGCTCGCCGAGTCCGCGCGCCGCGCTCGGTCTCTTCAAGTACTCGATCAGCTACCTCGCCCTGCTCTTCGTGGCCATGGGAGCCGACCAATTCATACACCACCTCGTCCGCGGTTAATTCCCGGTAATCAGTTGGCCGTTTCCACCGTCACTCCTCCGTTAGCCCGACGCCGATTGAATCAGGCATGGGTATAATCGGCTGTGCGGGGGTCGTGGCATGAAGGTCGGCGTCATCGTTGAGGGACAGGAGGGGCTGACCTGGGACAACTGGCGCCGCATCGCCGTTGCGGCCGAGGACCTGGGCTTCGACTCGCTCTGGCGGTCCGATCACCTACTTTCGAAACTCGATGAGCAGCGGGAGTCACTCGATACCTGGCTGACGCTCGCCGTCGCCGCGGTCGAAACCAAACGGCTACGGCTTGGTTCGCTTGTCTCTCCAATCACCATTCGCCATCCGGCGATGCTGGCGAAATTGGCGGCCGCCGTCGACGTGCTGAGCAACGGGCGGCTGGTGCTCGGGCTGGGCTCGGGTTGGAACGAGCGCGAACATCGGGCCTTCGGGATCCCTTTCCCGCCGCCCGGCGAACGGCTCGGTCGCCTGGAAGAAGCGGCGCAGGTCATCCTGAACATGTTCGGCGACGGGCCGCACTCTTTTAGGGGACGCTACTACGAGCTTGACGACGTGGACCCCTACCCCAAGCCGGTGCAGCGACCGCGCGTGCCGCTACTGATCGGCGGTATGGGTGAGGGCCGCACGCTGCGCATCGTGGCGAGATACGCCGACGAGTGGAACCTGACGACGGCCTCCCCGTCGCTGTATCGTGCTCGGAGCGAGCGGCTGGCGGGTTACTGCGCTGAGATCGGCCGCAATCCGGCAGAGATTCGTCGCTCGGTTGCAGTGGGCTTTCTGGTGGGCGGCAGCGAACACGAGTTAAACCGTCGCTCCGAAGTGATGCGGGGGTTGATCCCGAACCTGGCAAGCGTTGACGCGTCGGAGGTGCCAAATGCCGTCCGGGACGTTGGCTGGGTGGCAGGCACACCGGACCACTTTATCGACTGCCTGCGTGCACTGGAAGCGGAAGGGGTTGAGCGGGCAATGCTCCAACTCAACGACCACACCGACATCAAGGCGCTCGAACTGATTGCGAACGAGGTCATGCCCGCGCTGACCGATTGAATGGAGTTGTATTGCTTTATGGAGCTCAAAGGCACAGTTGCGGTTATCACGGGCGGTGCGAGCGGAATCGGTCGGGGCACGGCGCTTGCCATGGCGCGGGCCGGCGCGGACATCGTCCTGGCAGACATCAATGAATCCAGGGCGGCCAGCACAAAGGCGGAGGTCGAGGCGCTCGGGCGGCGCGCCTGTGCGGTCAAGTGCGACGTCACCAGGGACGCCGATATCGAGCGGCTGGCGGCCGTGTCCATCCAGGAGATGGGCCGCGTCGACATCCTCATGAACAATGCCGGTAGCGTATTGCGTGGCGCAATAGAAGAGATCTCTGTCGCAGATTGGAAGTGGCAATTCGACGTAAACGTTTTCGGCGTTGTGCGCGGAATTCGGGCGTTCCTGCCGCATATGTTGCGGCGCGGCAGCGGCTACATCATCAACACGGCTTCGATTGCGGGACTGGTCGCGCTGACAGGCGAAGGGGCGCCCTATGTGGCTTCCAAGTTTGCGGTCGTGGGGCTCTCGGAATCGCTGGCGTTGTACTGCCGGCCACGCGGCGTTCGCGTCTCGGTGCTCTGTCCCGGAAGCGTCAATACCAACCTGCATGAAACTGGGCGCAGTATCGCCATGACGCCTGAGCGTGAGCTTTCGGAGTCGAAGCAGTCGGCGAGGTTTCAAGGCGACCGAGAGAAGCAACCGGAAGAGATCGGCGAACTGGTCGTCGATGCCGTTCGAAACGACCGCTTTTTCATCCTCGCCGAAATGATTCACCACGACAAGCTGGTCAAACGCACGCAGGACCTGAACGCCTTTCTTGAATCGCGGCTAAGCGAATTTGCATCGTAGTCATGCGCGGGCCCGCAGGTCGGGCCTTCGGCCCAGCACATCGAGTTGGTGCGCGATGTACACGAGTTCGTGGCGGTCGATTTGCTTGTGGCGTTGTTCCACCCAGGCGGCAAAGTCAGCGCGGCCGAGTTCCGGATGTCCCGACAAAGAGCGTTCGACAGTGTTGACGATGAAGTGCAAGAAGTAGGCATCGTCGTCTAGATAGCCGTCCGTCCCGGCACAAATCACGTGGTCCGAGGCACCCATAGCAAGCACCTCCGCCCCCGCTGCCTGAATACGGTGATAGAGGTGACGGCCGGTCCGGCTGTCGCCTGACGCCAGGCCGTCGATGAGGCGTTCGTCCATGGTTTGGTGATACAGCGCCGCAATAATGTCGTCCAGGCCGCCAATTTCGGGCTGAAAAATCGTGCAGCCGTCAAAATTTATTGAAAACAGAAAGAGCCCACCAGGGCGTAAGACTCTCAGCAGAGCCGGAAGCGCGGACGGCAGATGCACGGTATCGAGCAGCGCCTGGGCGATCAGCAGATCCCAGGTCTGCTCCCGCTCGCGGTCTAGATAGCCGAAGAGATCCGCGGCCTCGATGGTCACACTGATATTCAGGCCGGAGCGCGCGAGGTGGATCGGGCTTCCGGGGTCTTCCAGGCTCGTCGACGGACCCGGAGCCACAGATTCCAGCCGTCGCCGCATTTCACGGCAGTTCTCGGGTTGGTCGTCGACCAGAGTGAAGTCCACCTCGACGGTCCCTGTCGATGCGTTCTTGAGACCGGAGAAGAGATCCCACTCCAAAACGCGGTCTACCATTGTACCGATGCCCGCGCCGACCTCCAGGATTCTGTAGCGTGCACCGGCGTCCGAAGCGCCGATTTCGCGACTCAAGCCGCCCCAAACGTGGCGGTTCAACGACCGGTCGTCGATGCTTTTCTTGGCCGCGAGGTATCGGGTGAAGCTGTGTTCGATGACGGGGTTCATCAATTCCTCGAGGTCTGAGCGGCCGCGTCATCACCCGGGCCCTCGGAAGGCCTGCCAGCGAATCGCGCCCCTGCTGGTATTTCCCGACATCATTCGGGACTGAGACATTATCGCCGGTACCACGTCCAATGTCCAACCCGGCTGGTATCTGCGGTGCCGCGGGTTTTTCGCTAGAATAGGTGAAGGACTTCTGGCGGGAGTGAGTGAATTGCCATCTAAAGCACATGTCGAGCGCCTCGTCAGGCGCTGGCCAAAGCTGCGAAGCCCCGTGCTGGTGGCCGGGTTCCAGGGCTGGAACGACGCCGGCCAGGCGGCCACAGCGGCCGTGCGCTGGCTGGCACGCCATCTGGATGCCGAACGCATAGCCACGATTTCTCCCGACCCGTTCCACGTGTTCACGGAGATCGAATCTCGTCCGCTTGTACGGCTGCGTAACGCCGAACGCATTCTGCGTTGGCCTTCGCACGACCTCTACGCGGTCAAGGGTGGGACCTCGTGGTCGTCGGATCTGGTGGCATTCGTTGCCAGGGAGCCAAACCTGCGCTGGCGCACGTACTGCGATGCGGTGCTATCGACTGCTGGCGAGCTCGGCGTCCAGCGTGTGGTCACGCTCGGGGCCTTTCTCGCGGCCGTCCCGCATACCCGCCCCGTGCCAATTACCGGCTACTCACTCGACGATGGCTTTTCCACAACCCTGGAAGTGATGGAAACGCTCTCGACGACGTATGAAGGGCCGACAGGAGTCGTCAGTGTAATGACAGACGCGGCGCAGGCGCTGGGCATGCGCTCGGCCAGCCTGTGGGCAGCGGTACCGCATTATCTGCCTTCCACTGCCAATCCAAAGGCGGCGCTCGCACTGCTGCGAGCCGTTCGTGACCTGATCGACGTGCCGCTCGACCTGGCCCGTCTCGAGGATGCTTCGGCGTTCTTCGAATCGCAGGTCAGCGATGCGGTCCGCAGCAAGAGCGAGGTAGCTGAACACGTGCGCGAACTAGAGGAATCAGCGCGCGAGGAGTCCCACACGCGCCCGCAAGGTGAAGCCGCAGACCTACCCAACGCCGCCGACGTCATCCGCGCATTCGAAGAGATGATCCGAAAAGGCCGGTCATCGGAGGGGCCGTAAACGACGGCGTCCCGACGATTCGCGCGTGCACCGATGTCGTCCGGAATCGATGCTAAAACGGTTGGAATGACGACCAGCGAACCTCCGATAACGCTTGATGACCTCTTGGTGTCCGACGCCGAACCGCTCGAATCGGTTAACGGGCGGCTGTACCGGGCCGGGCTGGCCGACGGCCTGCCGATCGTACCGCCGACCGCCGACCGAGTTCGCCGCATGTACCGCGATGCACGTATGGATCCTACCGAACACGTCGGCGAACTGGAACCGGGATTGAAGCCCATCCGCGTCTATCACCTTGCCGTTTGTGCAGTGATGGCGGGATGCGGCCCGGAACACCTTCCAGTGATCGCGGCAGCGGTGCAGGCGATGGGCGATCCGGAATTCAACCTGCTTGGAATTCAGACTACGACCGGCAGTGCGGCGCCGATCTTCATCGTCAACGGGCCCGGCGCGGCGAAGGCAGGTATCAGCGGTGGCGCCAACTGCCTGGGCGGAGGCGTCCGGGCGAATGCCTGCATCGGTCGTGCTATGCGGCTGGTTTTGCAGAACCTTGGCGGAGCCAGCTCCGGCGGCATGGACATGGCGACAATGGGCCAGCCCGCGAAGTACGGCGTCTGCTTTGCAGAAAACGAGGCTCACTCACCGTGGGAGCCGCTTCACGTGGAACGCGGCTTTACCGTCGAACAGACGGTGGTCACGGCCGTCGGGATCTCGGGCACGGTCGAAGTGGTACACGGTTCCAACTCGGAACCAGAGGAGATCATGCTCACGCTCGCGCACTCGATGACCATCGCCGGCAATACCGGTGGCGCGGGTCTCCTCGGTGGCGGCGAGCCGCTCCTCCTGTTGAGCTACGAACACGCGCAGGCGTTGGCCGGGTCGGGCATGAGCAAGCGCGACGTCAAGCGATTTATCTTCGAACACGGCCGGTTGCCGCTGTCGCTGCTGGGAAAGGGAATGGCTGCGAGCATTCGCGCTCGGATGTCGCCCGAGCGCGACGACTGCCTGGTGCTGGCGCGCGACCCCGACGATATCATGCTCGTCGTCGCAGGAGGTGTCGGGATCAAGTCCACGTACCTGCCGACCTGGGGCGGCGGCACGCGCGCCCAAAGTGTGGCTGTTCGGGCATAGGCCCCCTAACTCCCCGCCTAAGCTCCCTCTTTCCCCCAATTCTGGGGGAAAGAGGGAGCTTAGGCGGGGGATCGCGAGACGGTGTGCGAGGTGGTAGGAATTCGGGACCACACCCTCAAAGCCTGCCGGATCGCCCCTTGCAAGAAGCTGAACGGCCTCCCACTGCGGCAGGCAGCACAGCTGTCGCGCCGGTACCTCCGTTAGCCCGTAGGGGCACTGGTACCACTACGGCCAAACTTGCTCATGCCCTGCGGCGCACCAGTGACGGATGAAAATGCTTCGCATACGGCTCTATTCACGCCTCTTTCAGAGCACGAGGGTACTGGCACTCTGACGCCTAACGGGGCCGGGCGCACGCCGTGCGCCCCTACTATGGCATTTCGGCGTGCCGGCTACGGGCGATCGGTCCGATGGGCACATTGACCGGATTTTCAGGATCCTCAGGCCACGCTGCCGGATTTCGCTCGATATAGAGACGTATGCGCTGTAACTCTGCGTCGTCGCGGACAACGCGTTCGTGGTAGCCCCGTTGCCAGACGCTGGGAGGTTGAAGCTCAATCAGCCTGGACACCCGCGACGACGTTACAGACTTGAACCCAGCAACGAGCGCGCCCAGGGTGCGAGGTCGTCGGCTCAACCCGTTCGCAGCGGTCCGTGAGGGGCTCGGCCCTTTGACCCGCAGCAGGGCATGCATGTGGTTCGGCATGACGGTGAAGGTATCGAGCGCCACCTCGGGTCGAATACCGGCTGCGCGCCGCCACTCCGCCTCGACAATCAGCCCGAGGTCATTGAGAACCGATTTCTCATCAACGACCTCACCGAACAAGCAAAGCCGCGCAACAGTCACGAGCGTGATGAAGTAGGTAGCCGTGGCAGCATAATCGTGGGTCGCCAACCTGACGGTCCGCCGATCACGCGTCGCCATTCCCCGATCCCCATAGTCGCGGCGGTTCTCGCCTCACGGCCTTTCCATAGTAGGGGCGCACCCCGACGCCTAACGGGGGGTACTGGCACGGCTTGCGCCCGCCGGCCTCTCCCTCCTCCCGGCTGCAACCTTATTTATCGGACAGCATTGCCCCCCGACGCCAAACTTACACATGCCCTGCGGCGCACCAATGACGGATGACAATGCTTCGCATACGGCTCTATTCACGCCTTTTTCAGAGCACGAGGGTAGACCGTCGATGACAAGGCGTGGTTCAGCTCCGCCGCCTTTCGAACTGCTTCCGGCTCATGGGCGGTTCACCTTCGCGGTGGTTCGGCGTTCGGCCTTTGCCATGACCATTGTTAGCGTCCCATGCATACTCGTCAGCGTTTGTGACTCGCTCGGCTGCGCGCATGGCGTGGCCGTGACGCCGAGAAAGGCCCTCAGACCCCAGCCCATTGGTTCAGATAATGCCCGTTTGTTATTTTGCACGATGGTTACATCCCACACTGGCGAGGCTGTCTTAGCGTTGTTTTCTGCTCCATTGCTATCCGTACCCCTAGTGCGCCGGCTGACCCGTGGGCAGAAGGTGCCCGAGGTCGCCTGAGCCCGGGTACGGTTGCAAGGGCTAGCCGGCCGCGTCGAGGAGCCAGATTCGCACCGCGCTCGGACTCTGTGCCTGCGGGTCGTGAGGCGTTGTCGAGGCCGCCTGCGCCTGCTGGCCATGGACCGACATGCTATCGCCCAGAGCATCGTCGGCCGTGACAACGGCAGCATGGACGAGCGTGCGCGGACGGAGTGGGAAAGCCATGGATGCACCACCTTTCATGCGTCTTCCGGCGTTGGACCCGGCATCCGGTTTGTAATGATGCGACGCTGCTCAGCGCCATCGCCCCCGGCGCGGGGACCCGAATGACTGCGGATCTGTTCACGGCGGAACGCTGGAACGCGCTCAAGGCCGAGTTCATCGTGCCGGCCGACTGCGGGCACATGCGGCTTACTGAGACGGTCATCAGATCCTCCGCAAGGCGTATACCGCCTTAGTGCCCTGCGCGACTCCACGCCGTGTTGTTGGCCCAGCTAATGTACGTGTAGGAGCCACCGCTGCTGCTGCTGAGCTGCCCCTGGAGATTGTTCCAACCGGTAGCGACCACGGTCGTCGCGTTCAGGAAGGAGCCGGACACGGTGTCGCCGTACTCGTTGGTGAACGTCAGCGAGCAGCCGTTCTGCGTAATGCTCGTCGGCTGGCCCTGCGTCCCCAAGCGAGCCGATGCCTCGTACCAACTCCCCGAGAGGTCAGCGCAGCCTGATGCCGAAGAGCCGGCAGTGCCGCCCCCGGAGGAGCGACTCCACGCCGTGTTGTTGGCCCAGCTAATGTACGTGTAGGAGCCACCGCTG
>DAINSK010000015.1:49571-59224 GCA_036741355.1 Chloroflexota bacterium | reverse complement strand
AGAGGTCAGCGCAGCCTGATGCCGAAGAGCCGGCAGTGCCGCCCCCGGAGGAGCGGCTCCACGCCGTGTTGTTGGCCCAGTTAATGTACGTGTAGGAGCCACCGCTGCCGCTGAGCTGCCCCTGGAGATTGCTCCAACCGGTAGCGACCACGGTCGTTGCGTTCAGGAAGGAGCCGGACGCGGTGTCGCCGTACTCGTTGGTGAACGTCAGCGAGCAGCCGTTCTGCGTAATGCTCGTCGGCTGGCCCTGCGTCCCCAAGCGAGCCGATGCCTCGTACCAGCTCCCCGAGAGGTCGGCGCAGCCTGATGCCGAAGAGCCGGCAGTGCCGCCCCCGGCGGTCAGGGACGGGTTCGGAGCCGTCAAGCCGTTGTTGTAGATGTAGACGACGAGGATATCGACGTCGTTCACGCCGATATCCACTGTGAAGATTGCTCGAGGCTGAATGGATTCATTGCCGAGCAGTCGCGGCTCGATGTTTACGGTCTGCGTTCCACTGGCCCCAGTTTGGCCGACGTTGAGTCCGGCGCCGGTCCCTATGTAGGTGACGTCGGCGGCGATCGACGAGGCCCCTGAGAAGGAAGCCCCTGAGAAGGAAGCCTCTGACGGCAGCAGGTCGCCGCTCGAGCCATGCACGCTCAGGTAGGCCTGATTGGCTATCGGGCCGCCCCGACAGGCACCAGAGCGCGTCGAAGTGGGCGCGCTCATCGCGACCGGAATCGAGCTGCCGAGCTGAAACTGGCTGGCGTCCGTGAGGAAGTTCCACTTGAAGCTGAAGTGCTCGGTGCCACCGGGGCAGAAGAAGGGATAGGCTTTGCCGCCGTCGGCCGTGACGTCTACCTCACCTCCGTTCACGGAGGCGCCGACGACTTGGTACGCTACGCTGCCCGCTGCGACGAAGTCCGGATGACACGTGTCACACACGAAAGCCCGAATATCCTCGAGGTACCAGGTGGGCGTGCCCTGGGCGTGGGCGGCACTGCCCGGCTGACCCAGCTGCAGGAGCAACAGTGCCGTCGCGACAAACGCCAGCGTGAGGACCCTGGCGGGGAGGCGGGAGAAAGCAGTTCTTTGATGCTGCACGGCAAAAGTCCTTTCGTACTCCGGATCAGCCGCCCGATGCTGCTGACGTGATCACAGCCTCGCAGGCGGAGGGAGGATGAACCTGACAATCAGCCAGCCCTTGGCAAGCATTTCCCGGACAAAAGTGTTCGTCAACAGGACCAGCAGGCGTTTGCGGTTAGCGGTTGGGGTGGCTGCAGGGCTGTTCATTGTGCTCTCCTGGTATCTTGCTCTGTTGCGTAGATGCCGCGGACGACGCGCCACGGGGTCGCGTTGCCGCCCGTGAGCGGGGCGAAGTCGACGAGTAGGTCCGGCGGCACCCGATAGCGTTCGAACACGGCGCGGGGGACGGCGTAGTACACACCCGCGTCGTCGTGCAGTAGCAGGCCTTCGAGATAGCTGGCGGCCCGCTCGTGGGAGCTGTCGTCCATGGCCATCCTCGCGCGCTGCGGTCATAATCCGTGTTCCCGGTCACGCCACCGCACGCTCCACGCTACGCGCGGAGGAATGAGCAGACATCGGTATAAATGCCCAATCGCGGCGCCAAGGCATGCCCATTCTGCAGCCGGACTCTGTGCGGGGGGGAGCGGCCGAACAGGGAACGCCCGCATGGTGCGCCTGTAGACTCTGGTAGGCTCTATGCGTGGGCGAACGTCTCAACCGGAGCCTCTAGATGCACACCGAACCGCCCGGCAGCTCGTGGCGGGAGCACAGCCCATTCGTAGGCCGCAGTCGCGAGCTCTCCGCGCTTACGGAACGGCTGACGACGGCGGGTGCCGGCGCCGGGGGCGTCGCGCTCGTCGCCGGCGAGCCCGGCATTGGCAAGACCAGGCTGCTGTCCGAGTTCGCGGCGCGGGCGCGGAGCGGAGGTTGGACCGTGCTGTCCGGCAGCGCGTACCAGGCGGACGGCCTGCCTCCCTACCTCATCTTCAGCGACGCACTGCGCGGCTTTGTCCGGACCACGCCGCCCGACGAGGTCGGCGCTTACCTCGGCGGGGGAGCGGCCGATGTGGCGCTGCTGGTGCGAGAGCTACGCACGACGCTGCCGGACGTACCGGAACATCCGCCGGTTTCGCCAGAGCTGGAGCGCTACCGCCTCTTCGAGAGCGTTGCCGGCTTCCTGTTTGCCGTTGCCGCCGCCACACCGACGGGGCTGCTGCTGGTGCTCGACGATCTGCACTGGGCCGACGCACCATCGCTGCAGCTCCTGCTTCATCTATCACGACGCCTGAACGGTCAACGCGTGCTCATCGCGGGCAGCTATCGAGACCAGGAGGTCGCCCGGGGGCACGCGTTCTACCCCGAGGTCGGCGAACTACTACGCGAGCAGACGGCAGACCAATTGGTTCTGCAGAGGTTGTCGGAAGCCGACGTCGCCGGCTACGTCGAGTTGGCGGCGGAAGAGCCGCCCGCCGAGGGCATATCGGCCGCCGTGTTTCGCGAGTCGGAGGGCAACCCGCTCTTCATGGTCGAGCTGGTCCGGCTGATCGTCGCCGAGGGGCGATGGCACAGCGCCGCGGCCGGACCGCGGCTGGGCCTGCCCCAGAGCATCGTGCAGGTGATCGGACGCCGCCTCGACCGTCTCTCCGCTGAGTGTTATCGCGTTCTCTCGGTCGCGGCGGTGATCGGCCGCGAGTTCGAACTGCCGCTCCTACAACGGGCGACCGATCTGGACAGCATTGGGCTCCTCGACCTCCTCGAGGAGGCGGAGAGCGCCCGGGTGTTAAGCGGCGTGCCCGGAGCGGTCGGCCGGTTCTCGTTCACGCACCCGCTGATCAGGGAAACGCTCTACACGCAGTTGCTCACGGTGCAGCGGGTGCGGCTGCATCGCCGGCTCGGCGAAGCGCTCGAAGCGCTGTACGGCGGCGATCCGGACCCGTACCTGGCCGAGCTCGCGCACCACTTCTATCAAGGTGCGCCGCACGGAGATGCCGCGCGGGCGGTCGACTACGCGCGCCGCGCGGGCGACCGCTCAATGTCGATCTTCGCCTACGAAGAGTCCGCCCGCCTCTATCAGACAGCGCTCGATGCGTTGACCTTCAGCCCGACGCCGGATGGCGTGCGCCGCTGCGAGCTGCTCGTCTGCCTCGCCGACGCGCAGACGCGCTCCGGTGACACCGCGGTCGCGAAAGAAACGTTCCGTACGGGGGCGGAGCTGGCCGCGCGGCTGGGGCTGGAGGGGCAGCTCACGCGGGCCGCGCTCGGCTACGCCGGCTATCGAGGCACCCCGGGAGTAGTCGACCCGGTAGCGATTGAGCTATTGGAGGAAGCGCTGGCCGCGCTTGGGCCGCCTACGGCACTGAAGGCGCGCGTCATGGCCCGCCTGGCGATGGAGCTCTACTATCACGGCACCCGCGAGCGCCGCGAAGCGCTCAGCCGCGAGGCCGTCCAGATCGCCCGTGAACTCGGCGATCCGGCCACACTCGCCGCCGCCCTCGTCGGCCGCCACTACGCATTGCACGGGCCCGAAAACCTGCCGCAGCGTCTCGCTGCCGCAGCCGAGCTCATCGCGCTCGCCGAGGCCGCCGGTGACCCGGAGGTCGCGCTGCAAGGTCACTATCTGCAACTGGCAAACGTGCTCGAAGCCGGCGACGGCGCGGCGCTGGCGGTCGAAATCGACCAGCACGAAAAGCTCGCGCTCGAGCTCAAACAGCCGCTGTATCTCTGGAGAACGGACCTACTCAGGACCATGCAGGCGCTGCTTGAAGGACGTTTTGAGGCAGGCGAGGAGCTGGCGCGGCAGGCGCTGGCGGTCTCGCAGCGCGCCGCGAGACCCAACTCGCTCCAGGCCTACGGTACACAGATCTTCGTCGTGCGCTGGGAGCAGGGCCGGCTTGACGAGATCGAGCAGGACGTCGTCGGTCTCTCGGCGCGGTACCCGGGTGTGCAGGCGTGGCGGGCCGCATTGGCGCTGCTTTACAGCGAGACGGGGAAGCGAGAACCCGCCCGTGCAGAGTTTGACCGCGTCGCCGTTAACGGCTTTGCCGACGCCCCGCGCGATGAGACCTGGCTGATCACGATGACGCTCGGTGCTCTGCTCTGTGAATATATGGGCGATGTGGAAGCTGCTGGAAGGCTGTACGACCTCTTGTTGCCGTACGCGGAACGGACGGCTGTCGCTGCTGGCGGTGTCGTCAGCCTGGGAGGCGTCGCGCGGTACCTGGGCATCCTCGCCGCGCTGATGGGCCGCTGGGAACAGGCCGAAAAACACTTCCGACAGGCGTTGCTGATCCACGAGCGCCTGCGGGGCAGGCCGTGGCTGGCGCGGATGCAGCTCGACTACGCCTCGATGCTGCTCCGTCGTGGCCTGGCCGGCGATCGCAAACGAGCTGGCGAACTGATCGCATCCGTGCTGGCCACGGCCGCCGAGCTCGTCATGCCTCGCCTGACCGAGCAAGCGAGGGCGCTCAACGCTCAGATCGAGCCGTTTCAGGGCGGCCGTACCAGGCAGCCGGACGGGCTTTCGGCCCGTGAGCTCGAGGTCCTGCATCTGCTAGCCCAGGGGCTGTCCAACCGTGAGATTGCGGCTGACCTCGTGCTGAGCAAACGCACCATCGACCATCACATCGCCACGATCTACCGTAAGGTCGGCGCCCGGAGACGAGGTGATGCCGTAGCCTATGCGCTACGTCAAACCGTCACACCCGCACCCACATCCTCCCTATAACCGCACCGGCTTCCGGGTCACCCTGCAGTGTTCGGCGAGCATTATTGCTTCGACTCTATCGACAGTCCGGTCGAGCGCGCCGTCTTCGTTCACGACCGCGTAGTCAAAGTCCCGAACGTGTGCAAGTTCGTCGGGAGCGCGCGCAAGACGCTGTTGCAACGACTCGGGCGACTCGGAGCCGCGGCTCAGCATGCGTGTGCGCAGGACTTCGACGCTGAGGGGATAGATAAAGATCAGCACGGCCCCGGGTGCGAGTCGCTTGAGTGTTTGTGCCCCCGCTACGTCGGTTCGCATCACCACGTCCATGCCGTCCGCGAGCGCTGTCGCAACCTGCTGTCGCGGGACACCACGGTAGGTGCCGTTGTAGAGTTGGTGCTCCAGAAGACCGCCGTTTTCTAGCAGACGGAGAAACGTCGCTTCGTCGTAGAAGAAGTAATCGACGCCGTCGCGTTCGTCGGGACGGGGCGGCCGGGTCGTGGCGGTGATGGTGAAATGGCAGTGCCGTCCCCGGCGTCGGAGCTCTTTGAGTACTGCATCCTTGCCGGCGCCGGACGGGCCCGAAAGCACCACGAGCAGCGGGATGCTATTCATCCTCGTTGTTGATCATGCGGGGTCCGCTGGTGCCGCGAGCAGAGAACACGCGGCCGGTAATCGTCTCGGGAGTGATGGCCGCTAGCACGATGTGGCCGTCGTCCATCACCAACACCGCTTTGGTGCGGCGGCCGCTGGTCATGTCGACGGTCAACCCTTTGTTCTTGCCTTCCTGGATGAGCCGCTTCGTGGGCGCGGAGTTTGGCGCCACGATCGCAATGACTCGGTTCACCGCCAGGACGTTCCCGAATCCAACATGAATCAGTTCGGTTGCCATGCGTTCCCTCCGGCCGTTCGGCCCCTGTCGTCGGTCGCTTCTTGCTATATGAAGGGCCGGTGATGGAGTTTGACCCGGAAGCTGCTGCTATTCGTCGTCATCGTCATTGATGCCGCGCCGCAGATCGTTCCGATCGACGCGCTTCATCATCTTCTCGTACTTCTTGGCGCCCTGCGCCAGCAGACCGCCGAACAGCATACTGTTGATCTGTTCGCCGGTAGACGGCAGTTCGACGCGACTGGCCGCGGGCCGGTCGGTGCCGTTCAGGAAGGCTTCGCGCTGGAGTTGTGCGGCGTTAAACGTGTTGAACAGCTCTTCGTGATTGTCTAGCACCATGTTCTTGTAGCGCAGCAATTCGGCGATGAAGCGGTCGAGCCAGTGTACCACCCCGTCGGCGTTGGTGACGCAGATGTCGTGGTTCATGTACGGATCGCCCGAAGCAAGGCGCGTCATATCTTTGAAGCCGGTGCTTGCCAATGGCGATATTTCGTTCCAACCCTGGCTGTTGCGGATCAGCGTGAAAATGGCCGTGGAGGCCACCATCGGCATGTGACTGATTGCCGCCACATACTGGTCGTGCTCCTCCGCGTCGATAAAAACGGGATCGGCGCCGACGATGGAGACCAGACCCAGCACAGACTTCACCGCGCCTTCAGTGGCGGAGGTGGACGGAACGACGGCATATGCTTTTCCGCGAAACAGGTCGGCGTCCGCGGCTTGTGCCCCCGTCTCCTCCTTGCCGGCCATTGGGTGGCCGCCGACGAAGGAGACGTTGTCCGGCAACAGCTCTTTTGCCCAACGCATGATGTCGGCCTTGGTGCTGCTGACGTCGGTGATGATCGAGCCTTCGGGAGCGAGCTCGGCCAGGTCTTCAAGCAGCGGCCGGATGGCGAGCGGCGGTGTGGCCAGGATGATAAGGCGAGCGTCCGCGACGGCCCCTTCCAGGTGCGATTGGATAGAGTCTACGGCACCGCGCTTTTGCGCCGCCTTTGCCGCATCAGGCTCGATGTCGTGGCCCACGATCTGGACATTAGGGAGTTTCGCCGCCTTCAGTGCGAGGCCAATCGAGCTCCCGATCAAACCGGTGCCGATAATTGTGACCTTTTCGACTGCCATAAACCGCCCTTACCGCACACGCGGAATTCGCTACGTCGAATTCCGCCTGTAGCATACGATAGCACCACGCGACACGTTGGCGTAGCAAATAGCGTGAAAAATCCCGAGTCGACGGCTCAGATGATGGAAAGAGACGAGGGCATTTGATCGCTATTGGAGGCGCCTGCCAGCATCAGCGACAGCGCCGCGACCGCAGCAGTTTCGGCGCGCAGGATACGAGGGCCAAGCGTCACCAGTCTGCAACCTGCCGCCATGGACGTCTCCACTTCGGCCGCCGCGAATCCGCCTTCTGGCCCGATGTAGAGGCTGACGGATAACGGGTCGTCGCCGTCTCGACGACGAATTCCGGCGATCACATCCATCAGGCGCTCGCCCTTCTTTTCTCCAGCGCTTTCCCCGGCGAAGATGCGAAGGCTCGCGGCTTCAGCCAAGGCTTCTTGCAGAGTCACGGCCGCGCCCACGCGGGGCACGAATGCCGAGCCGCACTGTTCCGCCGCCTCAATGGCGATCTGCTGCCACCGTCCGTGCCGCGACGACCCGACCGAATCGCCCCCGTGGGTGGTATTCGAACAGAAGACAGGTACGATTGACGCCGCACCTAATTCGGTCGCCTTTTCGATCGCCCACTCAAACCGTTGCGGCCGGATGACCGCCAAGTAGAGCGTCGTGCGCCAGGGAAGAGGCCAGGCGACACGGCTGGTGGATAGGATCGTCGCGGATACTCGGTTGGCGTTGACCTCGGTAAGCTTCGCCTCCGCAAGATCGCCGCGACCGTCGAACAACTCGATCTGCTCTCCGGACCTCATGCGCAGAACCCGGGCGATCTGCCGCGACTGCGTCGGCGTCATGATGGCCGCTCTATTATCCAATCGAAGGTCCGGCACGTGGAAACGGTGCATGGCTCAACTAACCTGAAGCATCGGGGCGCCGAGCGACGACGGTGCGCCATTCGCCGAGGACGCGGACGTCGAGCCGATCAAAGCCGTTGTTCGAAAGTGCGGCGCAGGCGGCATCCAACCTCTCTGCAATCATGCCGCTGGCAACCAGCGTTCCGCCGGGGCGAAGTGCATGCCAGTAGGCCGGCGCCAGCGTTTCCGCGGCCGCGGCATGAATATTGGCCAGGACGAGGTCGAATTCAGCGCTGGGCATAGCTCCGAAAGGCCAACCGTCATCCAGGCTCCCCTCGGCTACTCGAATAATAGCAGCCACGCCATTGCGGGCTGCATTGACGGCGGTTGCCTCGACGGCCACGGAATCGAGGTCCACCGCGGTGACGGAGGCCGCACCAAGTCTGGCCGCCGCAACAGAGAGGATACCGGATCCGCATCCCACATCGAGGACGCGCATTCCCGGTTCGGCCAACTCTTCAAGCACTACGAGGCACATGCGGGTGGTTTCGTGTTGCCCCGTGCCGAAGGCCATGCCGGGATCGAGGTGCAGCACGATGTCTTCGGGGCTCGGGGAGAATTCTCGCCACGTTGGACGCACCACAATGTGCCGGCCGATCTGTTCAACCTGGAAGAACTCTTTCCAGGCGTTCGCCCAATCAGCCTCGCGCACCGGCCGCTCCCTGAAGCGTACCGATTGCCGCGCGGCGGCCACCGCGGCGTCGCGACGTCTTTCATCGATGTGTACGTCCACGGGCAGGTAGATTCGGACTGTCGACGGGCGCCAGGGCTCGCGTCGGACGCCTTCCTCGGGGCCAAGCGGCACGATAGGGTCTTCGATACTGCAGCCGCCCGGCGCTACATTCTCGAGCGCCGAGCACAGATCCTCGACCCGGTCGCCCGACACCTCCGCGGAGAGTTCAACCCAGTCCAATAGGGCCCCGCTTACCCGAATGCGTCCTTGATGCGATCGAAGAAGCCTTTCTCTTCGTGCGGCATCGTGGCTGTACCGAGTGATTTACCAAGTTCGCTGACGAGGCGCTTCTGTTCCGGGGTGAGGTTGGTGGGAGTGACTACGCGGACGCGCACGATCTGGTCACCGCGTCCGCCGCCGCGCAGGTGGGGGACACCATTGCCCTTCAACTCGAATATTCGGCCCGACTGCGTTCCGGCCGGGATCTTCAACTGCGCCTTGCCGTCGATGGTTGGGATCTGAACCTCGTCTCCGAGCGTTGCCTGGGAGACGTTGACCGGCAGGTCGAGGATAATGTCGTCCTCGTCCCGCTTGAACACGTCGTGCTCTTGAACGTGTAAGAGCACGTACAGGTTTCCGGGTGGTCCCCCTTGCACGCCCGCTTCGCCTTCGGCGGAGAGCCGAAGCTGCTGGCCGTTGTCCACTCCGGGAGGAACGGTGACCTGCAGCTTGCGTACTTTGCGCTCGCGTCCTGCCCCCCGGCACTGGGCGCAGAGGCTCGTGATTATTCGGCCTTCGCCATGACAACGGTCGCACTGAGTGACGTTGACAAACTGACCGAAAATGCTCTGTTGAACGCGGCGGATTTCGCCCGTGCCGTTGCAGCTAGGGCATCGTTCCGGCTTGCTGCCTGGCTCCGCGCCGCTGCCGCCGCACATCGCGCACTGCTCTGTGCGGCTGACCTCGATCTCCTTCTCTGCGCCGAAGACGGCCTCTTCGAACTTGAGGGTCAGGTTGAAGCGCAGATCGGGCCCGCGCGCCGGTCCGCGTCGCTGACGCGTAGCGCCCCCGAAGAAGGCGTCGAAGATATCGCCGAAGCCGCCGAAGTTACTGAACCCCTCGAAGCCGCTCGGTCCCTGCTGGCCGATGCCCGCGTGACCAAAGCGATCGTACGCGGCCCGTTTCTCCGGATCGGATAGAACTTCAAAGGCAGTATTGATCTCCTTGAATCGCTCCTCGGCACTCGAATCGCTGTTGCGATCGGGGTGGTACTGCATGGCCAGCTTGCGAAAGGCCTTCTTGATCTCTTCGGCTGTCGCGGTGCGGGGAACGCCCAACACCTCGTAGAGGTCTTTCTGCTG
>DAINSK010000015.1:3159-49471 GCA_036741355.1 Chloroflexota bacterium | reverse complement strand
CGCGGAATTCGCCCTCGACGGTGCCTTCCTCGGGCTTTCCTTCGGCGTGGCCGTTAGCGCTCTGACCGTCTTCTCCGAAGCCGGCTCCGGCCCCCGAGCCCGCCGCGCCATAGATAGCCGCGCCGACTTTCTGAAGAGCTTCCGAAAGCGACTCGAAGTCACGCCGAATTGCATCAGCGTCGTCGCCTTTGAGTGCGTTGCGCAGGGTCTCTGCCTTGCCTTCGACCTCGCTCTTCAACTCAACCGGGATCTTGTCGCCGTTTTCACGCAGTAACTTCTCCGCCTGGTGCGCCAGGTTGTCGGCGTTGTTGCGCATTTCGATCTCTTCGCGACGTTTGCGGTCTTCATCCGCGTGCATCTCGGCTTCGCGCTGCAGCTTCTCGACCTCTGCTTTCGAGAGGCCGGACGAAGCGGTGATCGTGATCTTCTGCTCCTTACCGGTGCCCTTGTCCTTGGCCGAGACGTTCACGATGCCGTTCGCGTCCAGGTCGAAAGTAACTTCGACCTGGGGTACGCCGCGCGGCGCAGGCAGGATGCCGTCGAGGATAAAGCGGCCGAGCGACTTGTTGTCGGCCGCCATCGCGCGTTCGCCCTGCAGGACGTGGATCTCCACGCTCGACTGGCCATCGGCCGCAGTGGAGAACACCTGGCTCTTACTGGTCGGGATCGTTGTGTTGCGCTGAATCAGCGGCGTCATCACGCCGCCAAGCGTCTCAATGCCCAGCGTCAGCGGGGTCACGTCGAGCAGCAGTACATCCTTGACTTCGCCGCGCAAGACGCCCGCCTGGATCGCGGCACCGATGGCGACGACTTCGTCCGGGTTGACGCCCTTGTGCGGCTCCTTGCCGAAGAACTTCTTGACCGCCTCCTGGACGAGCGGCATGCGGGTCTGGCCGCCGACCAGAACAACCTCGTTTATCTGAGTTGCAGAGACGCTCGCGTCTTCCTGCGCCTTGCGGCACGGGCCGAGCGTCTTATCCACCAGATCGTTCGTCAGTTGCTCCAGCTTCGATCGGGTGAGGGTAATCACGAGGTGCTTGGGACCGTTCTGGTCGGCAGTGATGAACGGCAGGTTCACTTCTGTCTGCTGCAGCGTCGAGAGCTCGATCTTCGCTTTCTCGGCCGCCTCGCGCAGGCGCTGCAGAGCCGGGCGGTCATTCCGCAGGTCGATCCCCTGGTCCTTCTTGAACTCGTCGATCAGGTAGTTGACCAGGACCTGGTCGAAATCGTCGCCACCAAGGTGCGTATCGCCGTTGGTGCTCTTTACCTGGAACGTGCCTTCGCCAAGCTCCAAGATCGAGACGTCGAACGTACCGCCGCCGAGGTCGTAGACCGCAACCGTCTCGTCGTGCTTCTTATCGAGGCCGTAGGCCAGCGCTGCTGCCGTCGGCTCGTTGACGATGCGCAATACCTCCAGGCCGGCGATCTTGCCGGCGTCTTTTGTGGCGTTGCGCTGACTGTCGTTGAAGTACGCCGGCACGGTTATGACGGCTTCGGTAATCTTCTCGCCCAGGTACGATTCCGCGTCCGTCTTGAGCTTCTGCAGGATCATCGCGGAGATTTCCGGCGGCGAGTAGCTGCGGCCGCCCATCTCGACGTGCGCATCGCCGTTCGGTCCCTTGACGATCTTGTATGGCACCATCTTTATGGTGCGCTGTACTTCCACGTCGTCGAACTTGCGGCCCATCAGCCGCTTCACCGAGAAGATCGTATTGTCCGGGTTGGTCACGGACTGGCGCTTTGCCACCTGCCCGACCATCCGTTCGCCGGTCTTGCTGAGCGCCACCATCGAGGGTGTAATGCGCCCGCCTTCGGCGTTGGGGATGATGACCGGCTCGCCGGCTTCCATCACCGCGACCGCACTATTTGTCGTACCGAGATCTATGCCAATGACCTTCGCCATGATCTGACTTCCCTCCTGGACCTCTTCTGCTTAGAAATCGAGCCCCGTTTTTCTACTGGTTATCCGTCTTAATTGCCGTTGCCGACGACCACCAACGCTGGCCGGATGACGCGGCTGCCGAGCCTGTAACCTGGCCGAACCTCCGCAACAACCTGGCCGTGTTCGCCGGGGGCCTCGCTGATGGCTTCGTGCACGTTGGGATCGAACGCCTCGCCTTCTGCTGGTATGACCGCCAATCCCGACGCCTCCAGGGCGCCTTTGAGCTTCCGGTTAATCGCCTCGACGCCCTCGACCCACTTCTGGCCGGAGAGCGGGACATCGACGTTCGCCAACGCGCGGTCGAGGTCGTCAACTGCTGGCAAGATGTTGAGCAGAATAGCAGTATTGGCGAGTCGCCCGTACTCTTCTCGCTCCTGCTCAATGCGGCGCTTATAGTTCTGATAGTCGGCCGTTGCCCGCTTCCATTGCTCCAAATACCCGTCCGCGCGGTTGCGCTCCTCGCTCAACTGCGCCTGGAGGCTCTCAAGAGTCTCGGTGTCTTGTTCTGCTTTGACGCCGTTTTCCTGCGCGTCGTGTTTGATCTCGCCGGAGCGACCGGATCGGCCGCGTCGGCGATGACTCCCGTCATTCGGTTGATGATGTTCATTTGAAACCATTGCTGCTCCTGGATGCACGCGAAATCGGATATCTGGCCGCTCGTGGCAAGTTCAGTCGTACAGCTTCATCATGAGTTCGGTCATCAACGACCCGACGTAGCGCACCGTTGCGATCGCCCGTGAATAGGGCATTCGCGTCGGCCCGACCACGGCGAGCATGCCGGATGGCCCCTGCGAATCGCCGTAGCGGCCGAGGACGATGCTTAGGTCTCGCATCACGTTTTCGGGGTTCTCGGCCCCGATGATCACGGTTACTCCGTCCTCGCCGATGTCGGCCTGCGGGATCGTCCGGGCGATATTGCGTTCGTCCAGCGCCTCGAGAATGTCGAGAACGCGGTCGCTACGGGCGAACTCCGGCTGCGATAAGACGTTCCGTATACCCTCAAGGTGTGGGTCCGGGAATTCGACCACATCCTCTGTCTGGACGATTTCTGCGACCAGTCCGGCAATTTGCTCCTCAAGCGGCAACAGATCGACGGTGCGGGCCGAAATCTGGCTGGCTGTCAGGGCAGCGAACAGGTGATTCAGCTTGCGCGATAAGCGGCTGAGGTCGTCCTGCGTCGCTGTCTCGCGCAACGCCACAACCTGCTGACGTACTGTGACCTCCTGCAGAACCACTACCAGCAAGGCGCTGTGGTCGTGCAGACTGACCAATTCGAGGTGCTTCAGGCGTGAGCGGGTCGAGCGCGGCGCCGAAACCACCGCGACGTTTCGCAACTCCTGAGCGAGCACGGAAGCCGCCAACCGCAGCCATTCGCTGAGCTCTGCCGTCGACTGGTGAAACTGGTGCAGGATGCGGAGCTGCTCGTCATTGCTGACGTTCGGCTCCTCCATCAGCATTTCGACGTAGTAGCGGTAACCGAGATCGGAGGGCACCCGACCCGCCGACGTGTGCGGGTGCGAGATATATCCTTCCTCCTCCAGTTTGGCCATCTCGTTACGGATCGTAGCGGGAGACAGTTCGAGGCGGTGTCGCTTGACGATATGCTCGGAACCCACAGGAGTTGCAGTATCGATGTAGTCGGATACGATAAGGCGCAGTACCTGCGCACGTCTATCAGTCAGCATGCCGTGTTCTACTCCAGCCGGCCGATCGTCGGCAGAAGTATTGAATGGAATCGGCTGGGTTAGCACTCAAGGTCGGAGAGTGCTAACCCAGTGAGAGTAACAGTTGAGTGTGTCATTGTCAAGGGTGACCGGTCACTTTCGAGCGCTCGGTGGCGGAACAGCGGCGTTGCAGCGGCCGCCTGACGGCGAGCTCGTAGAACAGGCGCGCATCGACCGCGAGGCGTTTGGCGCGTTGTACGAACGCTACGTCGACCGAATTTACAGCTACCTCTATTACCGTACCGACAGTGCCGCCGACGCCGAGGACCTCACCGCCCGCACGTTCTACCAGGCGTTGAGCCACCTTGCCGACTTTGAGGAGCGCGGTCTCCCATTCGCCTCGTGGCTGTTCACTATCGCCCACAACCTAGTGGCCAACTATTATCGCGAACGTTCGCGCCGCCCCACGGCGCCGCTCGACAGCGCCGGAGAGCCCGCGGCGCCGTCGCCGTTTGCCGCTGCCGAGGATGCGGCGGACGTGCGCGACGCGATTGCGACGCTCTCGCCGGAGCGTCAGCACCTGATTTTGCTAAAATACGTCGAAGGAATGAGCAACGCGGAGATCGGCCGGGCGATGAATCGCAGCGAAGGCGCCGTGAAAAGTCTGTTGCGACGAACGCTTGACGAAATGCGCAGGAACATGGAACGCAATCGAGACGTCGCATCGTGAAAGCGGCTTCCGAACGGACCGTGACCGAATCGACACGGAGGACGAAAACCGTGCAAGGACATCCGACTCAATCGGTGGCCTGCGACCTCGGTGTCACCGGCAAACTACTGCGCAGTACCCTCGTGACGCGCTCGGCGCCGCCCGGATTCCGTGAAGCCCTTCGCCGCCAGCTCGTCGATACTGCCGGCGGCGCTATTGCAGTGGCAGAGCGCTTTGGTCGGTTCGGTGCCGGCTCGGTCTCTGTGGCAAACCCGCGGCGGCACGACTCGACCGCCTAGACCGCAACGCGCGTGAGGAGACGATATGGAACTCACCTGGCTTGGTCATGCCTGCTTTCGACTGAAGAATCGCGATACGACGATTATTCTTGATCCTTACGGTCCAAATTGCGGGTACCCTTCGCGCAATTTTGGCGAGGCCGACGTCGTGACGGTAAGCCACAACCATGCCGCTCACGACAACGTTGGCGGCGTATCCAAACAGCGGCTCGTGATAAGCGGACCCGGCGAATACGAGGTCGCCGGCGTACTCATTACCGGCGTGCGCACGTTTCACGATGCCATGCGCGGTGGGGAGAGAGGGGCGAATACCGCCTTTGTCTTTGAGATGGATGAGCTGCGTATTTGTCACCTGGGCGACCTCGGTCACGTACCGACGCCGCAGCAGGCTGAGGCGTTGAGCGGCGCCGAAATCCTGCTCATTCCCGTGGGCGGGCACACCACGATTGACGCGGCGGCCGCGGCTGAAGTCGTTAGCCTGCTCGAGCCCCGAATATCGGTGCCTATGCATTACCGAGTCGACGGAAGCACGGTGGACCTGGACCCTCTGGACGCCTTCCTCAAGCAAATGGGCGTCAGCGCGCCGCAACCATCCGCGCGGCTTAGCGTCACCAGGACAAGCCTCCCGCTCGAGACTACCGTCTCGGTGCTCGAGTACCGGCGGTAACGTTGCCCAACGATCGGGCTAGTTCCCCCCGGGCGGCAAGTAGTTCAACGGGTTGACGATGGCGCCGTTGATGTGGATTTCGAAGTGCAGGTGGGGGCCGGTGCTGTAGCCGGTGGTGCCGGCATACCCAAGCACCTGGCCCTGGTTGACGTGCTGCCCGACGGCGACGATCGGCCAGCTTCGGAAGTGGCCGTATCGCGAGCTGAATCCGCTGCCGTGGTCGATATCTACGTAATATCCGTAACTGCAGCACGCGTCGCCCCCGGCAAACGTGACGGTGCCGGCTCGGGCGGCAATAATCGGCTGCCCACCGGCGCCCTGGCCGATGTCTATCCCGAGCGGGTGGCCCGGTCCGAAGTAACTTGATATCGGTCCGTGAGCAGGCCAGATCCAGGTAGATGAAGCGGCCGGTGGCGGTGCGGGTGCAGGTGCCCGCGTCGCCGATGCGGCCAGGGTGGGCGGCGTAGCAGATGGCTGCGGTGGGGGAGTTGGCGACGGCGTAACGACGGCAGGTGGTGGCGGAGGTGGAGCGGGCGGCTGGCCACCGACGATCAGGACTGTTTGACCTTCCTTGAGAGAACCCGCGTCTGCAAGGCCGTTGGCGGCCAGCGAAAGCAGCGCCGTGGGCTCGACTTTGTACGAGTCGGCGATGTCGTTGAGCGTGTCGCCATAATGCACGTTGTAAAGAACGCCGTTCTTTGCCGGCAGGCGCAGCGTTTGACCGATAAATAACGCATTTCGGTCTACAATCAGCGGGTTGTTCCACAGCACCGTGTCACTGGATATCCCATAAAGGGCGGCGATCGTGGAAACGGTATCGCCCGGCTGTACCACGTGGTCGTAGTACAGCGGCCGTGTCAGATCCTGGAGTGCGGCGTATGCGGCTTCGCGGTCGACCGGATCGTTGCGGTCAACCTCGGGCGTCGGTATTACCTGCACGATGTCATTTGGGCGTTGCGGAGTATCGATCGGGGCCCGCGTTGGCGTCGCGTCCGGCTGGCCGTCGTTGGTCGCCCCGATGTCCGCGCCGGGCGTCGCTGCTTGTGCGATCTGTGGGCCAGGCGCGCCAGGAGCAGTTTGGTCCGGGGATTGGATGCTTTGCGTCTGCAACGGCACACCGCCAGCGCGCGCCTGAGAGACGCCGTCGAGGACGAGCGGCGCTCGCAGATAGTGGACGTCTTGCGGCGCCACCGGGATCTGCTGTAACTCCTGGTTGCCAGACGTCGCCGCGGTCTCCGTCTGGGGCGGATTGTAGGCCGCCGCCAGGTGCCGCGGCCCAAGGTGGGCGCCACCGCGGAAGGGGATTAGTATGAGTGCCCAGGTAGCGACAAATGCGAGAACGAATAAATGAATGCGAAAACGCCGGCCGTTCTGTGCCCGCCGGCGGGCCAGGCGCTCGGGGTTTATGCGATTCAGGTCATACAGCGGGCGACGCGGAATGCGCGGCGGCCTCTGGCGGAGCGTGCCGTCGATGCTCGTTTACCCCCGGTGAGGGCCTCTGGGGTCCACCGCTCAGGAGTATACCTGAAAAGTTCGTTATCCGCGCTGATTCAACGTGGACAGAAACTCCTCGTTGCTCTGCGTGCGGGAGAGTTGTTCGAGCAGCCGCTCGGTGGCTTCCGACTGGTTAGGAGAGTTCTGACTGATCATCTGCGTCATCCGCCGCATGAGCACCACTTTGCCAAGCGCGGCTTCGCCCAACAGCAGGTCGTCGCGTCGGGTGCTGCTGCGCGATATGTCGATTGACGGGAAGATTCGCCGCTCCGACAGCTTGCGGTCCAGTATCAGCTCCATGTTGCCGGTACCTTTGAATTCCTCGTAGATCACCTCGTCACCGCGGCTGCCGGTGTCCACAAGGCAGGTGGCAATAATCGTGAGGCTGCCGCCCTCGTCGGTGTTACGTGCGGCGCCGAAGAAGCGCTTGGGCGGGTAGAGGGCAATCGGGTCGATGCCGCCCGTCAACGTTCGACCGCTCGGCGGCATTGCGAGGTTGTAGGCGCGGGTCAAGCGCGTGATGCTGTCCATCAGGATGACCACGTCTTTGCCGCTCTCTACGAGTCGCTTGGCGCGCTCCAGCGACATTTCGGCTACGCGCGTGTGATCTTCGACCGGTTCGTCGAAGGTCGAAGCGATAACTTCACCTTTGACCGACCGCTTCATATCGGTAACTTCCTCGGGTCGCTCGCCGATCAATGCGACGATGAGGTGGATGTCGCTGTAATTGGTTGTGATTCCGTTGGCGATCGCCTTGAGCAGCATTGTCTTTCCAGCTTTGGGGGGCGAGACAATGAGGCCGCGTTGACCGCGCCCGACCGGGGAGATGAGGTTTATGAGCCGCGTGGACAGGTTCTGCGGCGTGGTCTCCAGGTCAATCATGCGGTTCGGAAAGACAGCCGTTAACTGTTCGAAATAAGGCCGTTGTTTCGCCACCTCTGGATCTATACCGTTTACGCTCTCCACCCTGAGCATGCCGTAATATTTTTCGCTGTCCTTTGGTGGCCGTACCTGGCCGGTGACGTAGTCGCCGGTGCGCAGCCCGAAACGGCGAATCTGCGTCTGCGAGACGTATACGTCGTTGACGCCGGGCAGGAGTGACTCTCCGCGCAAGAAGCCGTAGCCGTCGTCGACAATGTCCAGCACGCCGCCACCGAAGATATGCCCGAACTGGTCGGCCTGGTGGGAGAGCAGTCGTTGTACGAGGTCCTGTTTAGGGAGCGCCGCGCCGTTGAACACGCCTATATTGAGCGCCTGAGTGACGAGATCGTCGCGCGATTTGAGTTCGAGTTCCGCGATATTCACTTTGAGGTCTCCACTCCTAAAACGGCTTGAACACCGCCAGCCAACCCATGAGCGGCAGGGAAGCGATGATCAACGACCCAAATACAAGCGGCACGTTGTCTGCCAGCGTCGATTGCAGCTCCGGTGTCAGTTTGCCGCTTTTCCACGATTTTAGCGACGCGAGTCGCGCTCTGCGCAGGCCGAGCCCCAGCAACGGTAGGCAGATAAATGTCGTGATCAGATACACGATGGTCAGGGTCAGCAGCCAGCCCTCGTGCACGACGTTATGGTGACCGCTGGCGACCCAGCCAACTCCAGTAACGCCGGTTAGCAAGGCCCCGGGCAGCAGGAGCGCAGTCTCGTTATCCGCCGCGATCGTGAATGCGTACATCTGCGTGCGAAGATCCTTGTTGTGCCATGCGCGGTAGACCGGCGCCATAACTGCCCCGATACCGGCCATGAGCAGGAACAACGAAGCGATATGCGCAAACTTCCAGATGTTTACGAAGGACACAACTAGCTCGCCGTCGCGCTCGCCACGGATGCGGCGCCCGTCGCCGCTTTGAGGATGGAAACGGCCGGCTGATCAGCGGGGCACGAGTCAGCTTTGCGCACGGCCGCCCCAATGAAGTCTCGGAACAGCGGGTGCGGCCGGTTCGGCCGTGACCGGAACTCCGGATGGAACTGTGAACCGACCATCCACGGGTGGTCACGCAACTCGCTGATCTCAACCAGCCGGCCGTCAGGGGATACCCCGCTCGCGATCAGGCCTTCCTTCTCGAGAATGGCCCTATAGGCGTTGTTGAACTCAAAACGATGGCGGTGGCGTTCAACCACCTCATCGGTGCCGTACGCCTCGCGCGCGCGTGTTCCCGGTAGCAGGCGGCAAACGTAACCGCCGAGCCGCATCGTGCCGCCCTTTTCGCTGACGCCGTTCTGATCGGGCATTAGGTCGATCACCGGCAGGCGCGTCTCCGCAAACTCGGTTGAGTTTGCCTCGTTATTGCCCCACATGTGCCGCGCGAACTCGATCACCATCACCTGCATGCCCAGGCAGAGTCCGAGGTATGGAACCTTATACTCACGGGCATAGCGGGCGGCGAGGATCTTGCCTTCGACACCGCGCTCGCCAAAGCCGCCCGGAACGATGATGCCGTCGACCTCCGACAGTGTCGCATCGAGGTTATTCTCATTGAGGTCTTCCGCCTGCACCCACCGAATGCCGACCTCGGAACGGTGGTAGATACCCGCGTGGATGAGCGATTCTTTCACCGACAGGTAGGCATCATGCAACTGTATATACTTACCCACTATCGCAACTTCGAGCCGGCGTTCGGGGTCTGACATCTGACCGATCAGCGTCCGCCACTCGGCGAGATCGCGACTGCCCGCGTTCAGGTGTAGGCGCTCGATCACGTAATCGCCCAGTCCCGCGTCCTCGAGAATAAGCGGCACGCGATAAATCGAGTCAGCAGTTAACAACGGCACCACGGCACGCTGTTCAACGTCGCAGAACAGCGCGACTTTGGCGGTCAACTCTTCCGATACCGGATGGTCACTGCGGCAAACGATGACGTCCGGCTGGACTCCCATGCTGCGCAGCTCACGCACACTGTGCTGCGTCGGTTTGGTCTTCAATTCGCCGGAAGCCCCAATATACGGCAGGAACGCCACGTGGATCGAGAGGATATCCTCCCGCGGCTCCTCGTTGCGCATCTGGCGAATCGCCTCGAGAAATGGCTGGCTCTCGATGTCGCCGACCGTGCCGCCGACCTCGATGATGAGCACCTCGGCGCCCGTCTCGCTCGCGACCCCGCGAATCCGTGCCTTGATCTCGTTTGTCAGGTGCGGCACAGCCTGGATCGTGCCGCCCAAGTAGTCTCCACGCCGCTCTTTGGAGATCACGGCCTGGTATATCTGTCCGGTAGTGACTGAGCTTGCCTTGGTCAGGTCCTGATCGATGAAGCGCTCATAGTGCCCCAGGTCGAGATCGGTCTCGGCGCCGTCGGCAGTGACAAACACTTCGCCGTGCTGGTAAGGCGACATGGTGCCCGGGTCGACGTTGAGGTACGGGTCGAGCTTTTGGATAGTGACGGAGAGGCCGCGGCTTTTGAGGATGCGTCCCATGGCGGCGGTGGTGATGCCTTTCCCAACGGAACTGACAACACCACCAGTCACGAATATGTATTTAGGCATACCGCCTCGTCGTGGAATTGCGCCGGACGGCGCGGGGAACTCTCAGACTGGATTATAGTTTTCGCGAGCCGCGCTGTCAACGGAAATTGTCAAGAAGCGATAAACGGAGAACGCACTATAGCCGATTATAGTTATCCATAAATGGACCACTAAGTAGAACCTTCGCCGTACGAATTTGCGCTAAGCAGGCCCGCGCCGTTATCAATGCCTGCGGTCTTAACCGACGGGCGATCGGCCGGCGTCAGGCTCTACGCCCAGGGGCTTGTGGGCTGCAAAGCCAAGTCCACCAGGTCTTCGCCACTTAGCGATTCACTGACGTCGTCTGGGCGAGACATGCCCCAGCCGCAAACCTGCTCGCGTCCAAGCTGGGTGATCGCCCGACGGACAAACGCCAGGGCCTCTGCCTCAGTCGCGAAATCAGTGATCGCGTTGCCGCTAACGAGGTCCCAGACCTCAAAGCCTTCGCCCGTATCATCAAGGTTATCGTCCACTATCGGACCTCCACAGGCACGACGTTTTCCACGCGGGCCAGCATACTGACGGCATCGCCCCAGAGCGTGTAATGGTTTCGATTGGAAAGTGTCTTCTCGACTCTAATTGAACCATCTTCGGGGAGCCGCAGTGCCGCGATAAACCGCCCAAGGTGGGGGAACCTGTCAGCCTGACGTTGCGCGGCTTCCACACGATCGTACACCGAAATGCCATCCCAGAGTCGGACATCCCGTGGAGCGGAATTACCGAGCGCCTTTCTCGACAGAAAATCCGCCTCGGTTGGGGGCTCCGTATGAACTATGCGGTAGACAACTCGCGTTGGTATATCGCTGCTGCCCCACATTCGGTCTGAGGATTCGCGGTCCGGGGACGCGCAGCGAACGGAGCGGCCCCTTCAAGAGGCCGCCCCGTTCGGTTACGTGGATCTCTGGATGGAGCTACGCCGTGGCGTGGATCATCGGAATTACGTCGGCGAGTCCAAGCGATTCGAGCTTGGCCGGACTGGGTTTGGCCGTCTCCGGGTCCCAATCGCAGGCGGCCATGTACTCGCGCTCCAACGTCGCCGTGTCGAGGCCGAAGTCGGCGTGAGGGCCTTCCTTTAATACGGCGGCGTAAGCACGCTCGGGGACGTGGCGCTTGGTTGGGTTACCGCCTTCGCGCACTTCGAACGCCATACGCATGTTGGCGATTCGCTCGCCAACTTCCAGCAGCTCTTCCTTGGTCATGTCCCATCCAGTGGTCATGTTGATCCACTCGGGGATGTTTGCCGTATTCGCCGCCATCATGACGAACTGGCAGTGTCCCGCTGCATTGACGACGTGCATGTACTCAGACGCGCCCTTGTGGTGGGCGCCGCGACCCTCGGCAACCGTGCGGTCGCGTTGAGCCGGCGGTATCAGGCCGAAACGGCGGTTGCCCTCATATTGCGTGTGCCGCGCCGGTGTCGGATCGAGCTTGTAGGTCGTGTAGTACTCCGGTTGGAGCTTCGGATCGTGCATCGGCAGCTCCTGGCCGGCGATGTGCATGGCGAACTTTTCTGAGCCGCGGCCGATGCGCTCCGCCGCTTTCTTGACGCCGTCAGCGAGGATGTCGCCAAGCCCCTCACGCTTGCCCATCATTTCGAGCAGCTTGATGACCGCCTTGTCGTCGCCCCAGTGCAGCTCCAGGCCGTCCGTATCTTCTTTGGTCAGGATGCCGTTCTCGTAGCACTCGATGGCAAATGAGATCGTGGCGCCGGCTGAGATCGAGTCAAATCCGTAGGCGTTACAGAGATGATTCGCATAGGTTATCGAGTCGAGGTTGTTGTTCAGGTTCATCGTGCCGAATGAGGCCATGGTCTCGTACTCGGGTCGGTGCGTGTGCCGCGGGTACGGGTACTCGGCGTTATCGGACTCTTTCGATTCGGCGCCGCAGGCGAGCGGGCAATGCCAGCACGCGTAATGCTTTTCCATCTTTTCGTTGACCACGGGGCCCTGCAGGCCGGCCACGTCCACGAATTCGACCTTGCCCACGCCGCCCCAGTTCTTCACCGGCGAGTCGCCGCTGTGGGCGGACATGGCGGTGATGCCGGTCGTGCCGAACGTTCGGAAGAAGTCTGCCGTCGGCTTCACGAACTCGGAAAGGCCGATCTTTACGGCGCCTATCGTATCTTTGTTTTGCATCATGATGTTGCGCGACGGCACGATTACGATCGCCTTGAGTTTCTTGGACCCCATCACCGCACCGACGCCGCTGCGGGCGGCGAGCCGGCCATGGTCGTTGCAGATGCCGGAAATCAGCGACATCGTTTCGCCGGCCTGGCCGATATCGGCCACGCTCGCCTTCTTGCCGTGCCGTTGCTTTAACATCTCCTCCGCCTCGATCGCGTCCTTGCCCCACAGGTCGGAGGCGTCCTCGATCGAAACCTTGTCGTCCTGGATCAGGAGATAGACGGGCTTGGAAGAGATGCCAAAGAACATGATGCCGTCCCATCCAGCATGCTTCAGGAAGGGGCCGGTGTCACCGCCGCAGTTCGCGTCGCCCCAGCCGCCGGTGAGGGGCGACTTGCAGACGGCCTGATAGCGCTGCCCGAACAGAGGGGTGCCCGTCATCAGCCCTGGGAAGATGCCCAGCATGTTGTCGGGACCCAGCGGATCGGCACCTGTTGGCACCCGGTCAAGCAGCATGCGGGCGCCCAGCCCATAGCCACCGAGATACTTGCGGTACATTGCGTCGGGAAGATGTTCCGCTGTTGTCTCGCCTTTCGTCAGGTTCACGTTGAGCACTTTGCCGTTGAAGGCCTTGTCAGTGCCGCCGGTACTTGTCGTCACGAGGGATGCCCCTTTCCTACGTTCAGCCACATTCTGATCTGAATGGTATAGCGAAGGCTTATCCATTAAAGCAATATGGTGGATATAGCATAGCGGCCGGTGGACATGGAAAACAGGCTTTCGGTTTTACGCGGTCGACTACGCCATATCCAACGGTTGGCGCCTGTAGTCGTGTTGCGGGAAACGCCGCTTCCATGGACCTGGAAACGCTGGATCATTTGGGCGCTTTCACCGCGTTATCAACTCGGGGCCTATGTTGTGATCCGGGATAATGGTGGGCGAGTGCTTTCCTTGAAGTCGTCATATGCCGGGCGCTGGACGCTTCCCGGCGGTGGCGTGAACTATAACGAGAGCTTCGAAGCGGCAGCGCGCCGCGAGGCTCGCGAGGAATTGGGCGTCGAGGTAAGGGACGTTTGCCTGCGCGCCCTGCTGACCGACAGTTCTGGCAGAGGTCTGCACGCGGTGTTCAATGCACAACTTCCAGATGCCCCAATTGAGCTGAGCGAAGAGCATACAGACTGGCGCTTCCTCGAGGTCACCAGACTGGGCCCCTTTTACCGCCAGTGCGTAAAGTCGACGGAAGCGCAGGCTGAAAGCCAAATAACCGTTGGAGCGGTCGATTGGACCGATTAGACACTCGAGGTCGCGAGTTCCAACGCTGAAATCGCTCGGAGCTCAGCGTCCAACGCGCGGCGAAGGTGGGCGGCGCCAGCGCGGCGAGAGCCGGTGGAGACGACGTCGCCACCGTTGGGATATGGAAACAGCGTCGCCATGCGCGACAGTTCGAGAACGACCGCGCCGTAAGCGGCCGCGGCTCCCTGGAAGACCTCAGTGTGAGGCCGTGTCTTCGCCTCTGTCCGTAGAAACGTCGCGGCGTCGCTGCGGGCCGATTGAAGCGCCTGGATGCAGTACGACTGGCCATGTGGCGATATGGCCGCATCACTTTCGAGCACCTCGATCCAGCGTTCGAAGGCGGCGAGACCGGTTGCCGCCGGTACCGCCAGCGTGAGTGCAGTCTTTTCGCCCGAGCGTGCGTAATCGACGGCGAAGTGCAGTACGCGCCGAAGCGCCAGATCGCGGTCGATATGTAGATGTTTATCAGGAACGAAGACCCGCAATGGTTGCGGTTCACCGGGCGACGGCCACTGATCGAGAGGAATGCGCTCGCCGTACTGAGTACTGATAGTCGTGCTGGCAATAAGGTTTTCGCGGTCGTAACCGCGCACGATGCCAAACTCGGGCAGGTGCAGACCGAACGCCACCGCCGGACGCCCTTTGTCGACGGACCTGTGAATCCGTTTCAGCGCTTCATCACGGTGCTTGGCGAAGTTGCGGTCTCCGGCAGCGGCCTCAAAGGCTTCAAACCGCCAACCCAGATTCTCGTACAGCGGGAACGCCGTCGTGGTCGCGAAGCAGTTTGGGCCGTCGGGACCGATCTCGCCATCCGGTGTCGAGGTTACGGCGATTCTAAACGCGTGACCAGAGAGGGCGCTGACCTCCGGCTGCGAAAAACCGTCGCCCAGTGCCTTGAGAACCCCGGTGAGAGCGCCGACCGCCGAGGTCCAATTGTTCTCGTACGCAGCTGCGATCAGGCGCGGCATCCGCGCGAGTGTATCATGGAGGCGTCGACCCCTTTCCCTTTCCTTCCCCCGAAGCAGGGGAAGGCGATCCTGAGTTGATGAATCGGATACCACAATTCCTGATCACGCCGTTACCGATCCCGGCTCCATACGTTACCGGCGGATTGTGGCCAAGTTCGGCACAAATTTACTCACGGCCGGCACCGACCGGCTGGACCTGGAAATGATGGCCACGCTGGTCGGGCAGGTAGCGCGGCTCAAGCGGCGAGGGGCCGACGTCGTGGTCGTCACTTCCGGCGCGGTTGCGGCGGGGCTCCATAAGCTCGGCGGAGCACAGCAACGCCGTCGCGACGTAGCCTACAAGCAAGTGCTCGCTTCGATCGGCCAGAGCCACTTGATGCAGTGCTACGATCAGCTGTTTTCCTGGCACGACATCGTCGTCGGTCAAACGTTGCTGACGCGACGCGACATGTCGGACCGGCTCAGCTATCTGAACGCGCGTAACGCGCTGCAGGGGCTGCTCGACGTCGGCGCGGTGCCGATCGTCAATGAAAACGACGTCGTAGCGACCGATGAGATCGCGGAGGCGCGAATCGGTGACAACGACAACCTCTCCGCCTATGTCGCCAACCTCGTCGATGCGGACCTGCTTGCGATTTTGACCAACATCAGCGGACTGTACACATCCGACCCGAATATCGATTCCGGAGCGGCGCTGATGTCCAGGGTCGAAAAGATCGACGAATCGATCGAACGGCTGGCCGGAAAGGCGATCAGCGATCGGTCGCGCGGGGGCATGGTGACGAAGCTACAGGCCGCAAAGCTTGCGACCGGCTCAGGGGTGGACGTCGTCATCGCCAACGGCCGCGAGCCCGATGTCCTTCCCCGACTGGCCGCGGGCGAAAGCATCGGCACGCTTTTTCCTGCGACCGTCGATCGCATGGAGAGCCGCAAACGCTGGATTCGCGCCGGGATTGCGCCGCGGGGCCGGATCCTGGTCGACGATGGCGCGGCTCGGGCGCTAACTGTAGAGCGGAGAAGCCTGTTACCCGCCGGTGTCCTGTCGGTCGAGGGGCGCTTCGAGCCGGCCGACCTCGTGCAGATCGTTACCACCGACGGCCGCAGGTTGGGGACGGGTCTCACGCGGTATAGCGCAGCCGACATCAAGCGAATCCGCGGCGAGCGCTCCGAACGCATCCTCGAAATTCTCGGCTACGATAACGGCAATGAGATCATCCATTGCGACTACCTGGTGCTAGAGTAGCGCTCAGTCAGTCTTTGCCGCCCCGATAAATGATTACGTTCACTTTCTCGAGCGTCACGAGTCCCTCGGGCACCATATCGTGAACGGTGGGAAGGAAGGCCTCAATCTTCGGTTCGTGGTCGACGATTTCGACGATCATCGGCAAGTCCGGGGCGATATCCACGAGGCGCGCCGTGTGAATCCGGCTGTGGGCGCCGAACCCCTCGATGCCGCGCACCACCGTCGCGCCGGCCAGGCCCTGCCGTTTGGCTTCCTCGACAAGCGCCATGTGCAGCCTCTTGCCGTGCCATCGATCAGCCTCGCCGATGAAGATGCGTAAAAGGACGCCCTGTCCCTGAATGTTCATATGAAGTCTACCCCTACGCCTAACGGGGGGTGCCGGTCCGACGGTCATCGGGGGCTCGCCCCCGTTCGCCCCCTGGAGCAAAGCTTCCGCGTTGCTATCTCCTGCTTCTGTTTGTCAAACGCCAGACCCTGCCCACTGCTACCGAACTGCTACGCCAGGTCGCTACGGTCATCAGGGGCTTCTCCTCCCGGTACAGGCCCGAGGCGTAGCTCCCCTTCCCTGGTTAGGGAAGGGGCCGGGGGTTAGGCCCACGACTGCCCCGCTACCGGGCGATCGACCGGCCGGCGCCAATGCCGAGGGCCGTTGCCGCGATCGCCAGCACAAAGCTCGCGGCAACGTACGCCCCCGCGCGCCACAACTCGCTTTGGTCGGCCAGCCGCAAGGTTTCCATGGTGAAACTGGAAAACGTGGTAAAGCCGCCCAATACGCCCACGACGAGGAATACCCGCGTCTGCGGTCCAATGCTGCCAACTTCGTCAGCCATCGTGGCCAAAAGCCCGATTACGAACCCGCCCGCGACGTTTACCGTAAGCGTTCCCCAGGGGAAGGTCGAGCCGAACCGGTTTGCCATCCACACAGCGACCAAATAGCGGGCCCCCGAACCCAACGCTCCGCCTGCCAGAACCAGCGCCAACCGCATGCGCGACCTCATTCGGGACACAAAAAGAGGCTTCCACCGCAGATGGGTAGAAGCCATCAGCCCCGTGGGGCGGTTCGCCGGAAACCCGGCCGGCGGACTTCATCGCCGTTTCACGCAGACAATAGCAGATTCAGGTCAGTTTCGATAGAAAGCGTCCGAACTTGGCTATTGCCTGCGGGTGCTCAGTCAGCACGTAGTCGTAAAGTGCGACGGGAACGCCGAAAGAGTAGGTCGGGTAGGCGTGAATGCTTCCAATGACGTGGTCCACCGTCAGGTTGTTGTTCATGGCCAGGGTGATCTCGTTGATCAGTTCGCCAGCGTTTGCGCCCGCGATGTGGCAGCCGATGAAGCGGCGCTTGCCGTCGATCAGGAACTTCATTAGCCCGACTGTGTCCTGGTCGGTAATCGCCCGCTCCAGAAGCGAGTACGGAAAGCGGATGATCGTGCACTCGCGGCCGGCATGCTTCGCTTCAATCTCCGTCATACCGACGTGTGCGACCTCTGGGTCAGTAAACGTCACCCAGGGTACGAGCCCAGGATTGAACTTGAGCTTCACCGGCAGAAATATGTTGCGCACCGCCTGTGCCGCCTGGTAGCCCGCGTAGTGCGTAAATTGCATGCCGCCCACGACATCTCCCGAAGCGAATATGTGCACCTGGGAGGTTTGCAGCCGTGCGTTCACCTCGATGCCGCGCGAACCATATTTCACGCCCGCCGCTTCGAGGTCCAGACCTTCCAGATTAGGCGTCCTGCCTACCGCCACCAGGATGCTGTCCACGGACAGTTCGCCGGCGTGCTTGCCAGATGTCACCACCACGCGCCCGGCGCCTTCCACGCGGACTTCATCGACGCCCGTGTCGTACCAGACCTCGATGCCGTCCTTCCGGAATGCCTCTTCCAGGATGGTGACGACGTCGATGTCGTCGCGCGGGATGAGGTGATCACCTTTTTGGATGACAGTGACGGTTGAACCGAGGCGGGCGAGGGCCTGGGCGAGCTCGCAGCCGATCGGGCCGCCGCCGATGACCGCCAGCCGCTTTGGCAAGTCGCGGAGGTCAAACACGTCCTCGTTGGTAAAGTAGCCGGCCTCCTGGAGGCCCGGAATGGGAGGAGACGCGGGGCGTGATCCCGTACAGATCAAGGCGTACTTGGCCGTCAACGTCTTCTCGCCTGCCGCGATAGTGTGCGCGTCGATAAACCTGCCGCCGCCTAAAAACACGTCGACTCCGGACTCACGCAGATGTTCCGGCGAGTCGATGGCGCCGACGACGCCGATCGCGTGCTGCACCCGATCGTTAACCAATCCCAGTGACGTGGCGTCAGACATGGGAGTCAGGCCATATCGTTCTGCGTTTGCAATTTCGTGCGCAACCCGAGCGCTCTTAATCAGCGCCTTGCTCGGAACGCAGCCGTAATACAGACAATCGCCTCCCAGCCGTTGCTTATCGATCATCGCGATGCGCTTTTCGGCGAAGAAGCGGCCGACTTTCGCCGCGGTGAGGCCGGCCGATCCGCCGCCGACAATTGCGAGGTCATAGTCGTACGTCGTCAACGTTCACTCCCTCATACCCTATAATGGCGCGGTACCCCCACCGCGAATTTCGTACCGGAGGCAGGCAGCGATGAGTGAGTATAGCTTCGAGCGGGAAGCCCGCACTCCGTACTCAGAGGTCTTCACCATCGAGAGCGATGACGGCACGGATGTCGGTCGAGTGGACCTACACTACACACCAAGCATCACGTACGCCACTCTCTGCATCAGCGAAGGACTGACCGAGGAGGACGTTCAAGACCTGATCGGCCAGATCGACGAACGACTGGTCATGACTAGCGACCCGTATCGCGAGGACTTCATCGTTACCGTCTGGACGGGCCGGGAAACGGGCGTTTACTCCGATGAAGGCGATGATGAGGACGAAGGAAACGAGGAGCCGTGACGGCGGACGGTGTGTGGACCTGGATCAACCCCAGTCTGACGCGCCGCTTTCAACGATGTTGGTGAGCCGTTGAAGTTGGTCGTCGTTGAGCAGGTCCCGGAAACCCGCAATGCGGTCTCCGATGAACTGCAGTGCGCTGACACGACTGTTCACGTCGTCGCTCGCCGCCGCTTCGTCCAGCAACTCCACCGCGACATTATCGAGCTGCTGATCGATCAGATCGGAGAGCCGCTGCCGCTGGGTCGCGGACAGTTCGTCGGGGTCGGGCTCAGCATCCACGCCTAACGAGGCGAGGGCGTCGGCGCGCCCGAGCATGCGCACGAGTTGAATCAGGGCCGGAAATGTTGCCACGCGCGATGTGCCTGCTTTACCGGTAGTTCGGACGAACCATCACGAGCCGGTTTTTCCAACGATCTGGGCCGATCTGCTCCAGGACCAGCACGCGTATGACTTTGTAATTTCTCGCCTCACCGCCGCCATCCGATGCCACTTGGATGACGTCGCCGGCTGAAAATTCAGTCGCGGTGATCAGGCGGCCAAGAACCTTTCCCGAGGCGTCTTCCGACGCGAGCGCAAATGTGGTGTGCATGGCTGAGTCCTGGACGGCTGCGCGCTGTGGTGCGTCCATCTTACGTCCGCGGATTGACGAGGCGCGAGGCGGTCTATATAGTCAACCAATCGCACCACTGGTCAGACCAAAGTGTGTACGGTATGGGGCGATGGACGGCATGGCCCTACTCATGACCGGGCAGGTGGTTTCGGCGTGACGCAATACATCATCCGCCGTCTCTTACTCATGGTCCCGACGATCTTTCTCGTAACGCTCATCCTCTTTGTGCTCTTGCGGCTGACGCCCGGCGATCCGGTGCGCGAGCAGTACGGCGTCGATCTGACCCCGGAGCTCTACCAGGCGCGCAAACATCAGCTGGGCCTCGACCGCTCGATCCCGGTGCAGTACGTCAAGTGGCTCACCGGGCTCGTGCACCTGGACTTTGGCAAATCGACCCGCACGCATGAGCCTGCAAAGACGGTGATCTTCGAGCGCTTTCCCGCTACGCTCGAATTGGCAGGGCTGGCCTTCGTTCTGGGCCTCGCAATTTCGATCGTGCTGGGTACGGCAGCGGCCGTGTACAACCGGACGTTGCTCGGCCCCAGCGTGACCGTTTTCGGCCTGGCGGCCGTTTCGACGCCGGGCTTCTTCTTCGCCACGCTGCTTGTCTACTTCGTCACGTTCAAATGGCGGCTGATGCCATCGCCTCGTTACATCCCGTTCGATAATGATCCAATTGCAAACCTTAAGTTCATTCTCCTGCCCGTGATCGCCCTGAGCCACGTCGCGGTTGGCGGTCCGACTCGGATCATCCGCTCCAACGTGCTCGAGGCGCTGACGCAGGATTACATTCGCACCGCACGCTCCAAGGGGCTTGGCGACTTCGTCGTCGTCGTCCGCCACGGTCTGCGCAACGCGCTATTGCCGAGCGTAACGCTGATCGGCCTCACGGTGGCGACGCTCTGGGAAGGCGCGTTTATTATTGAGCAGATCTTCAACTGGCCCGGTGTTGGCCGCCTCGGTCTTACCGCTTTGCGGGGCAAAGATTACCCCGTCGTCCAGGCTATCGTGCTCATGGCGGCGTTGAGCTTCAGCTTCTCCAACCTGCTCGTGGACGTCTTGTACGCTAAGCTCGACCCGAGGATCAGCTATGTCGGCAAGCGATAGCTCGGTACTGGGCCGGCAGGCCGGCGGCCTTGCCCGCGAAGAGGGTCGCAATCGCGTTCACGGGCTCCTGCACGCGATGCGGCGCCACCCGCGGGTGACCGCCTGCGCTGTCTTTCTACTGTTCTTGTGGACGATCAGCCTTAGCGCCCCGCTAATCGCGCCCTACGACCCGTACGCCGTCAACACGCACAACCTGACCCAGGCACCGAGCCTCGCGCATCTGATGGGCACCGACGAGCTAGGACGGGACAGCTTTACCCGCGTCCTCTACGGCGGCCGCGTTTCGCTGATCGTGGCAATCGTCGTGGTAGTCCTCAGTTCGTCGATCGGTATCACACTCGGCCTGGTTACCGCCTACTTCGGCGGTTGGCTGGACCTGCTGGTGGGCCGTTGGGTGGACGCACAGCTCGCGTTCCCCGGTCTGCTGCTCATCCTCGCGGTCATCTCTACGTTCGGTCAGAGCCTGTTCAACGCGGTGATCGTGATCGGCCTGCTCGGCTGGACCGGATTCTACCGGCTAACTCGCGGCCAAGTGTTGCAGGCGCGCGAATTCGAATATATTACTGCCGGGCGCGCAATGGGAGTCCGTAGTTGGCGGCTGATGTGGCGCCATATCCTGCCGAACATCGCCAATCCGGTGATTATCGTCACGTCGCTGGCGGCCGGCAGCGCCATCCTGACACTTTCGACGATCAGTTTCCTCGGTCTCGGCGCCCAGCCGCCGGAAGCCGAATGGGGCTCGATGTTCTTTAAGGCGCTGGGCGATTTCCGTCTGCACCCGTGGCTGATCTTTGGCCCCGGTTCGGCGGTGTTCGTGACGGTTTTCGCGTATTACATCCTCGGCGACGCACTTCGAGACGCGCTCGATCCGCGTCTGCGTGGACGTTAGCTGCTCCGGATGGGGGCGGCCTGGTGGAGGCGGTGCCACTGGCGAATTGCGGTTACGATAGTCGAGATAAAGTATCACGTGAAAGGGAGGTGGTGTGATGGGCCACAAGCGTTGGCTGTACGTCGCAGGCGTTTCGCTGCTACCACTTGCGCTGATAGCATGCAGCAGCGGCAATAACGGAAACAGCAGCAAGAGCACCAACGGCGCGGCTCCGGCCGCTACGTCCACAGGCGGCAGCCCGGCTGCGGGCGCGAGCGCCGCAGCCAAACCCGCAAGCCCGACAGCGGCTGCGGCCAAGATTCGCCGCGGCGGCACGCTGAATCTTGCGTCAGAGACCGACGCCAAAACGTTCGATCCCATGCTCTCCACCGACGGTTATAGCGCCTACCTCACGGCGCAGGTGTACGACGGACTGGTCAAGTTTGACGAGAATATCAAGCCCGTGCCCTGGCTGGCGGATAGTTGGGACATCAGCCCCGACGGTAAGACCTATACCTTCCATCTGCACAAAGGTATCAAGTTCCACGACGGTACCGACTTCAACGCCCAGGCGATGAAGTTCAGCATGGACCGCATCCGCACGAACAAGGCGTCCGTCGGCTACTCGGACTGCGGCGAGAACACGGTGTTAACCACCGAAGCGGTGGACGACCTCACCTTCCGGCTGACGCTCAATGACTCGTTCGCCCCGTTCCTGACCAAACTGACGGGGCGCTGTGGCTATGCCGTATCGCCGGCCGCTGTTCAGAAGCAGGGCGACGACGATTTCGGCCTGCACCCGGTGGGGACAGGCCCGTTTAAGTTCCTGGAGTGGAAAAAAGACGACCATTTCACGGTGACGAAGAACGAGAACTACTGGAAGATTGGCGCCGACGGCAAGCCGCTCCCGTACCTGGATAAGGTCAACTGGCGGGTGATGACCGACGAAAACGCGCGCCTGCAGGCGCTCATTACGGGTGAGCTCGACGTGGCCCCGTCGGTCGCCGACAAGGATATCGACACCGTCAAGGCAACCCCCGACCTCGTCTTCCAGCAGCAGCCGGGCTTCGGCTGGGGTGGCATGATGCTCAACGTTTCCAAGCCGCCCTTTAGCAACAAGGCACTGGCCCAGGCGGTCGCGTACGCGACCGACCGCGACGAGGAGGTGCGCGTGATCCGGAACGGGCTGCGTGTCAAGGCGCTGAACGGGCCGATCCCACCGCCGCTGAAGTGGGCGGTCGATGAAAGCCAGAAGTTCTACGAGTACGACCTGAACAAGGCCAAGCAGAAGCTCACCGAGGGCGGGCAGCCGAACGGCTTCTCCTTCACCCTCCTGACTGACACCAGCAGCCCGATCTCGCAGAAGATAGCCGAGCTCTGGCAGTCGCAGTTGAAGAAGGTCGGCATCGATATGAAAATCGATTCTGGCGACTTCAACAACGTAGTCGTAAAGCGGGGTTTAGCCGGGGACTTCGAAGCGGCTGGGATCGTGATCTCGGGCGGCATTGACCCGGACTCCTGGATCTACAGCACCTTCCACACCGGTGCGAACTTCAACATTCCACATCTCAGTGACCCGCAGGTCGATAAGCTGGCCGAGCAGGGGCGGCAGGAGAGCGATCTCAATAAGCGGGCCGACTACTACAAGCAGGCAACAAAGATCGTCATGGACTACTCGCCCTGGGTGATGTTCGACTACTCACTGGATCGCTTCACCGGCAACAAAAAGGTTCAGGGCTGGTACCTCGGCCTTAAGGCCACGGCCGGGTATTCCGAGTACTGGAAGACGTCGGACTAACGCCCAAGGACCTACGCGTAACCAGGAACCGGGAGGCGCAGGCGCAACACGGCTGCGCCTCCCGCCCCTTTTGCCGCTTCAATTTGGCGGCGCGCGCGAGGAGTCGATATGAACCGCCGACGATTTGTGACCATTTCCCTCATCGCATTGAGTTGCGCCGCGGTGGTCGCCTGCGGCGGCAACGGCAATAACGGCGGTAACGCTACCCGCAGCGCGCCCGCCGCCTCTGCGCCCGTCGGCGGTGCAACCGCGGCCGGGGTGGCGCCCGCGGCGGGCAGCCCGACATCCAGCGCGGCCAAGATCCGCCGCGGAGGCACGTTGGTCGTAACCACGGCGACGGATGCCGCCGGTTTCGACCCGATGGTCAGGAGCGATGTCTACGGTGGCTATCTCTCCGCTAACGTTTTCGAAGGGCTGGTCCAGTTCGACGAGAACTTGAAACCGGTGGGCTGGCTGGCCGATAGCTGGGATATCAGCCCCGATGGCAAAACCTACACTTTCCATCTCCACAAGGGCATAAAGTTCCACGACGGCACCGACTTCAACGCCCAGGCGATGAAGTTCAGCATGGACCGTATTCGCACCAACAAGGCTTCGATCGGCTACTCGGACTGCGGCGATAACATCGTGCTGAGCACCGAGGCGGTCGACGATTACACGTTCCGGCTGACGCTCGCCGACCCGTACGCGCCGTTCCTGACCAAACTAACCAGTCGCTGCGGCGCCGCCGTTTCGCCGGCCGCGGTCCGGAAGCAGGGCGACGACGATTTCGGCCTGCACCCGGTGGGGACAGGCCCGTTCAAGTTCCTGGAGTGGAAGAAGGACGACCACTTCACGGTCGCAAAGAACGAGAACTATTGGAGGATAGGCGCGGACGGCAAACCGCTGCCGTACCTGGATAAGGTCACCTGGCGGGTGATGACGGACTCCAACGGGCGCCTTCAGGCGCTGGTCAACCAGGAGATCGACATCCTGCAGGGCGCCGCCGACAAGGACGTGGCTACGATCAAGTCGAACCCCGGTCTCGACCTCGCACAGGCGCCGGGGCTCGGCTACACGGGCTTCGTGCTCAACGTCTCCAAACCACCGTTCAACAATAAGGCGCTGGCGCAGGCCGTGGCCTACGCCACCGACCGCGACGAATACATCCGCGTCATCCAGCAGGGTCTGCGGCCGCGGGCCGACAACGGCACCATCCCGCCGACGTTGTCGTGGGCGATCGACTCCAGCTACGTGCCATATACCTATGATCCGGCCAAGGCTAAGGCGAAGCTGGCAGAGGGCGGCTATCAGAGTGGCGGATTTTCATTCACTCTGCTCGCCGAGACCAGCGATCCGGTAACGCAACAGGCGCTCGAGCTGCTCCAGTCGCAGTACAAGAAGGCCGGCATCGATATGAAGATCGAGTCGGGATCATTCAACGACGTCGTGCTGCCGCGAGCGAAGAAGGGCGATTTCGAGGCAGCCAACACGACGGTTACCGGCGGCATCGATCCAGACACCTGGATATACGGCACCTTCCATACGGATGGTAACCTCAACCGTTCTCATTTCAGCGACCCGGAGGTCGACCGCCTCTCCGAGGATGGCCGCAAGGAGCAGGATCTCAACAAGCGCGGTGAGATCTACAAGCGCGCCGAGAAGCTGATCATGGATCGTAGCCCCTGGATCATGATCAGCTACTCCGTGGACCGCTTCACCGGCCGCAAGGTGGTGCAGGGCTGGTACGTGGGCCAGAAGGCAACGGCCGGTTACTCCGAGTACTGGAAAACCGCCGACTAACGCGCCAAGGCGCCACCTGTTATAGTCCTGTAGTCTACGTAATCAGGAGAGCTCTCTCATTGAACAAAACACGCAAAGTCGGTTTGGCCAAGCGACGTAAGCGGATCGAGAAGATCCACGCCGCGGAGAAACATCCGCCGATTCCGCAAAAGGGGCCGAGGACAGAGAAGGCGCATCGCGCCGAGATTCCCACGCTTGCCCTGACACCGCTCCCGCGCCGTTAACGAAGTTCTGATTAACCATCTCTGCCGTACACGCCTTCGGACCTCGCGTGGAGACAGACACAACGGCTATTCCTGAACCCTTCGTGATCCCGGCGCCTGGGCGAATTCGATCTTTCCGGCGCCAACTGTTTAGCGTGGAGGTGCCCGGTTGGCAGAGTTGGATAAACCCGTTGCGCTGCAGGTCTGTATCCACCGTTGGCAGATCGCGACCCCGATCGGCGACCAGTGCACCGGCATATGCCGCCTGTGCGGCGTCGAACGCAACTTCACCAACGAGCGCTCCATATTCGGCCAGCCCGGGCGCAGCCGGCGTCCGGTTCCTCCGGTTAAGGCTCAAAAGCCCGCGGCAGACACCGGCGGACTGGCCCAGTTTCTGGCTCGGGCAGCGGCCAACGCGCAAGACGGCGCGAGGCCACTCTAGCCGTCTGTCGACAGATTCGTTCTACACAATGAGGGAACCTGACGAGCATCTCCACCCGGTCCTCGGACGATGATCTGCGTGAACGCAAGCGCGCCGCCGCGCTTGCGGCCGTCGCGGCCGAGGTACGCTCGGCGATGGTGGTCGGGCTCGGTACGGGTACGACCGCTTACTTCGTGATCGAAGAGCTAGCCCGCAGGATACGGGAAGACGGATTGCAGGTCACCGGCGTTCCAACATCGAATGAGACGGCGCGTCTGGCGCGCGACGTCGGTATACCGCTGGTGGATCTTGCGGCTGTTCCCGACGTCGACATCGACGGCGCAGATGAAGTCGACCGCGGGCACAACCTCACCAAGGGCGCCGGCGGCGCGATGACGCGTGAAAAGATTGTGGCGGCCGCGTCGAAACGGCTCGTGATCGTCGTGGACGAGTCCAAACTCGTCCGGCGGCTGGCGTGGCCCGTCCCGATTGAAGTGCTGCCGTTTGCCGAAGCCTACGTCCGGCGAGAGCTGCGGGCGCGGTTTCCCGGTTGCTCGCCGGCGCTGCGCGTGCGCGACGGCGCGAACTTCGTGACCGACAACGGCAACCACATCTTCGACGTTGCGTTCGGCAGCGGACGGCCCGCGCCCAACCGGATCGCCGCGGAACTGAAACGAATCCCAGGCGTCGTCGAGCACGGTCTGTTTGTCGGCCTGAAGCCGGCGGTCTATGTTTCGGGCGCGAACGGCGTGCGCGTGCTTACGTAGGGCTACTGCCCCCAGCAGTGCACCAGGCGAAGTTGACTCATGGACGTCAGGCCGGGCGGAGACGCCAGGACAGCTGGTATCGAGTTGATGACCATCGCCGCGGTACTTGGATCTCCGGGGGCGCCGCCGTCGATCCGCAGTTTGATCGACGGAGAACCGGTGATCTCGATCTCGTCGTAGGATTCGGGCGCGCCAACGTACATTTTCAGGTCGAGGTTCAGCACTTCGCGACCACCGGAATATGCGCGGCCGGTCTGGTGAACGCCTGCTACCGCGCCGGCCGGAACGGTCATGTACTGCGTACGTTGCTCCTTTTCGGCCACCACGCCTTCCGTTTCTTCATCGACGCGGTCGATGGTCCAGCCGATGCCGTCCGTGACCATGCGGATTGACTCGCCGAGGCCCACGTGTCGCACTTGGCCCGCGTCCACCCGCTTCTGGAACTCCTCCCGCGACAGACCGGCGCCAACCTTTTGCTGGAGCGGTAGCCGCCGTTTACCGGCATCCAGCACCCGGCGGGCGCGGATGTGGTCGACGCGCCGGCAGACGGCGGTGGCAGTAAGGATAAGCGTGTCGAACACGTAGCCGGGATTTACGCCTGTGCCAAGCACGGCGACGCTGTTCTCCTTCGCCAGCGCATCCAGCCGCAACGCCAGTTGAGGTTGCAGCGCCTGCGGATAGGCAAGCTCTTCGCACGTCGAGACGATGTGGTAACCGGCCCGGACCAATTCCTCGAGCTGGCCCATGACCTTCGGCAACGACGAGCCGGTGGTGTGCAGGGCGACGCTGCTATTAAGGCCGGCGGCCGGCGGCACCTGCGAGCTGACCGTCACGCCGATCGGCCCAATACCTGCCACTGTACCTGCATCGCGGCCGGCTATGGCCGTGTCGATGTCGACGGCACCGGTCAGGTGCAGGCCGCGCCGACTCGCGACGGCCCGCAACACCTCCTGGCCGATAGGGCCCATCCCGATCTGGACGACCGAGATCTCTCCGTTCATCGTGACTCCTTGCCAGATCGGTTTGCGCTTGATGGCTGAGGCTAGCCGCGCCGATCGTGCCGGGCCGCGACCGCGGCGGGACTGACTTCCGGTACAGTGTACGGCCCCTCCGGCAGCACGGCCACGCTCGCGTCTGGATGCCGGCGCAGCAGATCGCTCAGCGTCTCCTGCACCGAATGAATAGGCGTGAGATGTGCCATATGGAGCTGTTCATCGGTGAGACCGCCGCAGAACGCGTACACGTCCGCCTTTTGCTGCACGATCGCCTGCACCTGCGCCTCCCACTGGTCCGGAACGGTTTCCGATCCGTTGTGCAGCGACGCGAAGATGTCGGCGTGGTTGCGGGATTTTGCAAGGATGGCTCCGTAACTGCCGTGATCGGGAATGCCGTCACGGCACTCCGCCGCCAGGATAATCGAGCCGCCGAGACGCACGATACGTGCCGCGGCGGTCATTCCCTTCACCGATTGATAGAGGTTCTGATCCAAGGGGTAGCCGCCGTTGGTGGTGACCACGATATCGAACGGGTGTGGGACCGAGCACTGCTGGTAGCGCGCCACGAACTCGCAACCGGCGGCGTGGGCGGCGTAGCCGCTGCCGGCGAAGACGCCGGTAATCTGCTGCGATCTATTCAGCGTGACGTCGAGCGTAAAGGTCGGCGGCGCCATGGCGACGACCTCGCGGAGAAGCCTCTGGATCGGATTCGCACGGATCTCCCCCCAGGTCGCTCCGGGGTCGCCGATGCGTTGCGCGTCATGGGCATGGAGCACGGTCTCCAGCCCGGCGACGCCCGGACAGACGCCCTTCGGACCGCCGCTGTAGCCGGCGAAGAAGTGGGGCTCGATCAGTCCGACGACTATGCGCACGTCGGCTTCAACGTAAACGCGGTTCAGCAATGCCGGCGCGCCGTCCGAAGTAGTGCCGAGGTTGACCAGTGTCTCCGGCGCGCGGGCGTCATGATTGACGACCGCGTAGCGGTCCAGCACATCCCGGCCGAGCATGCGCTCGAGTTCTTCCGGCGTGTTCGCGCGGTGGGTGCCGGTGCCGCTGAGCAGGGTTAGCCGGTCCGGACCGAAACCCGCGGCTTCCAGCTCCGCCAACACGACCGGTATCACGCGCCGTGTGGGCATCGCGCGGGTGACGTCGGGGAAGACCACCACCGCGCTCTGAGCGCCGCGTACGACCTGTACCAGTGCCGGCCCGTGCAGCGGCGCTCTCATCGCCTGTAGGAGCGCCGCGCGTTCATCGGGCAGACCGGGGGCGACTGCCGACTCCACGACTGTCGCCGAGTCAGGGACTTCGATCGTCAGCCCGGTGTCGCCGTAAGCAATCTGTACAAGCACCCGTCACCTCGCGTCCCCATCTATACCCATCTATACAGGCATTGTAATGGTGAAGGCACTCCTGACCCCCGCCCGAACCCCGGCACCAATGATCGTCCCTTCCCGCACCGGGAAGGGATAAGAGGGTTAGGCGGGAAACGGCGGACGTAAAAAACCAAGCCCCGGCGGTCATCCCGCCGGGGCTTGGCGCTTACCAATATTCGATTGAGCGCAGCTTTATGCCACCGCTTCGGCGTCGGGCGTTTGCGGCTCCGGTTCCAGCCCGGTGAACCTATAGCCGCCTTCGCCGTCGACGTCGACATGGACCGTTGCGCCGGGCTCGACCTCGTTCGAGAGCACGCGCCTGGCGAGCGGGTTTTCGATCCGGCGCTGGACAACGCGCTTCAATGGCCGTGCGCCATAAGTCGGGTCGTAGCCTTCCTTGACGAGCGCCTTGCGGGCCGACTCGCTCAGGACGACTTTGATACCGCGCTCTGTCAACCGGCTGAGCAGGTCGCTTACCTGCAGGTCCAGAATCTGTTCAAGCTCCGGCTCGGTCAGCGGCTCGAAGACGACGACCTCGTCGATCCGGTTGAGGAACTCGGGACGGAACGTGTCACGCAGCGCCCGCTGCGCCGCCGATTCCAGCCGGCGCCGCTCGCTTTCGGTTTGCGTACGCTGCGTCACGAAACCGACGGATTGCTTGTTCATCTCCGCCGTACCAAGGTTGCTGGTCATGATGATGACCGTATTGCGGAAATCGACCGTGCGTCCGTGGCCATCGGTCATCCGGCCGTCGTCGAGCAATTGCAACAGCGTATTGAACACGTCCGGGTGCGCCTTCTCGATTTCGTCGAACAGGATCACCCGGTACGGCCGGCGTCGAACCGCCTCGGTCAGACCGCCGCCCTCGTCGTAGCCGACGTAGCCGGGGGGCGCTCCGATCAGGCGCGCCGTCGTGTGACGCTCCTGAAACTCCGACATGTCGAATCGAACAAGAGCGTCTTCGTCGTCGAAGAGGAACTCCGCCAGCGCTTTCGCGAGCTCGGTTTTGCCGACGCCTGTTGGTCCAAGGAAGATGAAACTTCCGATCGGGCGACGCGGGTCCTTCAGGCCGGCACGCGCCCGGCGGATCGCGTCGGCCAGGACGCTGATGGCGGCATCCTGGCCGATGACGCGCTCGTGGAGGCGCTGCTCCATATCGAGCAGTTTTGCTGCCTCGCCTTCGAGCATGCGGCTCACCGGCACACCGGTGATACTCGCGATTAGCTCGGCGATGTCCGCTTCGTCGATTTCCGTTTTGTGCGGACTCTTAGCCTGCCACTCTTCCTTGGCCGTGGCGTAATCCTCCTGGAGCCGCAGCAAGTCGCTCTTGATCCGTGCCGCGTCCTCGTAGTCCTCGGCCTGCACGGCGGCGTCCGTTTCGCGCGAAAGCTGGTTGAGCCGCAACTTCATCGATTGCAGCTCCGGGCTCAGGCTTTCCGCTTCGATTACGTGTTTGCTCGCGGCCTCGTCGATCAGGTCGATCGCCTTGTCGGGCAGGAAGCGTTCCGTGATGTACCGGTCGGACAGCGTAGCCGCGGCACTGATCGCCTCGTCCGATATCTTCACCTTATGGTGCTGTTCGTACCTCGGCCGCAGCCCCTTGAGGATGTCGACCGTTTCCTTGACGCTCGGTTCATCCACGTACACCGGGGAAAAGCGCCGCTCCAGCGCCGGGTCGCGCTCGATGTGTTGGCGGTATTCGTCTAGCGTGGTCGCGCCGATCGCCCGCAGCTCTCCCCGGGCAAGCGCCGGCTTCAACATGTTGCTGGCGTCGATCGACCCTTCCGCCGCACCGGCTCCGACGACGGTGTGGAGCTCGTCGATAAACAGCACGACCTCTCCGGCTGCCTGGCGCACTTCGGCCATCACGGCCTGCAGCCGTTCTTCGAATTCACCTCGGAAGCGTGACCCGGCCACCAGGGCGCCCATATCCAATGCCAGTAGGCGGCGATCCTGGAGGTTTTCGGGCACATCGCCTAACACGATCTTCTGCGCAAGGCCTTCGACGATCGCGGTCTTGCCCACGCCCGCTTCGCCGATGATTACCGGGTTGTTCTTGGTGCGGCGGTTGAGGATCTGCATGACTCGCTTCACCTCGGTCTCTCGACCGATTACGGGGTCAAGCTTGCCTTCGCGAGCCAGTTCGGTCAGGTCCGTCGCGTACTTGTTGAGGGCCTGATACTTGCTCTCGGCGCGCGGGTTATCGACGCGGTGGGTCCCGCGAATCTCCTGCAACGCCCGATAGATCCGTTCCTTGTCCACGCCGTAGGTACGCAAAATACGGGCCGATTCGCCCTCGCGTTCATCGCCGATCGCGATCAGCAAGTGCTCGACACCGATGTATTCGTCCTTGAGACGGTTTGCTTCGGCGTCTGCATTCTCCAGCATTCGAACCAATCTCGGCGTAACGTACGCTTGCACAGCCGGGAATGCCGACTTCGGTGCCGCGTTCAGGTGCGTTTCAAGTGTCCGCGTAAGCTCGTCAAGCGGAACGCGAAATCGCTCGAGGACCTGCCGGGCGAGGCCGCCTTCACGTTTGACCAGGGATAGCAGCACGTGCTCCACATCCCATTGGGTATGGCGCTGCTGGCGCATCAGCTCCTGCGAGGCGGTCAGCACCTCCTGTGCCTGCTCTGTAAATCTGTCTTGACGCATCATGGGGTAGTTGTCACCTATCGCTGGTTCAGCTCGATGCCCTGCCGCGCAATTGTTGATGTTGTGTGTGGCAATGCTCGACCTCTGCGCGGAGTTGTTGGATCTCCGCTTCGAGACTCTGTAACCGATGGCCCATGTTAATGATCACCTCGACGCCGGCCAGGTTGACGCCCAGGTCGCTGATGAGCCGCTGTATCTGCCGAAGTCGATTGATGTTGGCCGGCGAATACAGCCTGATGTTTCCGCGCGTGCGAGACGGCTCGATCAACCCAACGCGCTCGTAGTACCGCAACGTCTGCTGGTGCATCCCCACCATTCGCGCCGCGATGCTAATGACGTAGCAAGGATCCTCATTCTGTATAGAATCCTGCGCCATCAATGTCTGCCTCCTATCTGGCATCTCGTCTGCCCACCCGGTGCGGCGGGTCAGATTGGATCACCTGGACGCGTGTGCGGCTTCGGGCTGTCGCAAAGCGCGAAGCTGTTCAAAGAGTTCTTGCTCCGGTGGCGATAGACGGTCCGGTAACATTACCCGGATCCTGGCGTACAGGTCTCCTTGACCGCTGCCGCCGAGTCGGGGCATCCCCTTACCGGTGAGCCGGATCGTCTTGCCGTTCTGCGAGCCCGCCGGGATCTTCAACATCACCCGTCCGGTCATCGTCAGCACCGGCGCTTCACCGCCGAGCAACGCGTCGTAGAGAGGCACGTCGACGTCCTCATATAGGTCATCGCCCTTGCGCTCAAAACGCTCACTTGGGGGCACGTTGATCAGTAGATACAAGTCGCCTTTGGAACCGCCGCCGGTGCCTGGCTGACCTTCGCCCGCGATGCGGACACGCGACCCGATCTTGACTCCGGCCGGGATTTTTACTTCGAGCTTGCGCGGCCGGGTAACGTAGCCGACGCCATCACACACGCGGCAGATCGCTTCGCCCGCGAGGCCCGTTCCTTTACAGCCCACGCAGGGCTCGTTGTTCTGGATGGTCAGAGTACGCGTGGTGCCCCGATAGGCCTCTTCGAGCGAAACGTCGAGCGGATGCTCGAGGTTCTCGCCTTTGCGGGCAACCGGTTTGCTGCGACCACGAAAGACATTGCCGAAAATGTCGCCCAGGTCGCCCAGGTCGGTTTCGACGCCTCCGAAGCCTCCAGTGGTCCGTGTCCCCCGGCCAGCGGTACGGAACCATTGTCCCGCGCTCGCCTGCTGGCGCTGTTGCTCCTCTATCTGGTCCGAATATTCCCACTTGTCGCCGAATTTGTCGTATTTACGACGCTTCTCTGCATCCGACAGGACCTCATTTGCGGCGTTGATTTCCTTGAATTTTGCCTCGGCGGTCTTGTCCCCTGGGTTCACGTCCGGATGGAATTTCCGGGCAAGCTTGCGAAAGGCAGCGCGGATCTCCTTATTTGTCGCATCCCGCTTGACGCCCAGGATGTCGTAATAATTCATCGTTGGCATCGCTGCCTCCTGCCCGAATGGCCGTTAGACGCCACTCCGCGGTAGCCGCATTGAGTATCGTTGTAATGATAGTCTGATAATAACACACTAAACTCTATTGACAATAACGTTTGGAGCCCTACCCCTCGTCGACCAGCACCACGCGCGCCGGTGCACCGTCGCCGCCCGCCAGCTCGGGAGGTAGGCAGAGCAATTGATATGCGCTCCTAACATCCTTGATATCCGATTGCGGCTATACTGCTGTCGCAACTGGGATGGAGTTGAGGCATGGTACAAGAAACCACACGGAGTAGTGAACAAATTCGCGAGCAGTCCCGGTTCCTCACCGAAGTTCGATCGGAAGTGGCGAAGGTCATCGTCGGCCAGCAGTACCTGATCAGCCGCCTGTTGATCGCATTGCTTACCGGGAACCACGTCCTCATCGAGGGCGTCCCCGGGCTCGCAAAAACGCTTTCCGTGAAGACGCTTTCTGACGCGCTGCACCTTGCGTTCGTGCGCGTCCAATTCACGCCCGATATGCTGCCCGCGGACCTTACCGGCACCACGATCTACAACGCCCGTGACGCCCAGTTCACGGTGCGGCAAGGGCCGATCTTCGCGAACATCGTCCTGGCAGACGAGATCAATCGCTCACCCGCCAAAGTGCAGTCGGCGCTCCTCGAAGCGATGCAGGAGCGCCAGGTCAGTATCGGCGGCGAAACTTTTCCGTTGCCCGCGCCGTTCATGGTGCTCGCAACGCAGAACCCGATTGAAAGCGAGGGCACCTATCCCCTCCCGGAAGCGCAGTTGGATCGATTCATGATCAAGGCTGTGATCGGCTATCCGAGCAGGCTGGAGGAACGTGCGATCCTCGACCGCGGTATCTCGGGGGAGCTGGGCGAAGTGCGACGAATCGTCAGTCCCGAAATGATCCTTGCCGCTCGGGCGATGGTGCGAGAGGTGTACCTGGATGATCGCCTGAAGGACTATATCATTCAGATCATTTCGGCGACCCGGAACCCGCGCGCATTCCGCATGGATACGCTGGCGCCCTTTATCGCCTATGGCGCTTCGCCCCGCGCCACGATTTTCCTCGCGCAGGCGGCTCAGGCGCATGCATTCGTCGACGGCCGCAGCTACGTGACGCCGGACGATATCAAGGAGATAGCACCGGACGTTTTGCGGCACAGGCTGGTGGTAACCTATGAGGCGGAGGCCGAAGAGGTCTCGCCTGATGAGATCGTCAAGCGGGTGCTCGCCGGTGTCGATGTTCCCTGATTTGGAATTTGCGGCAATGGGTGCGGGGTAGGGTGGTGGCAGAGACCAACGAACCAGTGGTTCCCGGCGGTGGTCTCACCTCCGAGTTGTTGCGCAAGGTGAAGCGGATTGAAATTCGCTCGCGCCGGCTCGTCAACAACCTGTTTGTGGGTCAGTACCACGCAGTCTTTCGCGGACGTGGGATAGAGTTCTCCGAAGTCCGCGAATACTCGCCCGGCGACGAAGTTCGCACGATCGACTGGAACGTCACGGCACGGCTCGGGACTCCTTTTATCAAGAAATTTGTTGAGGAGCGCGAGCTGAGCGTCTTGCTGCTGGTGGACGTCAGCGCGTCGGGAGCGTTTGGGACGGTTGCCCAAACCAAGCGTGAGGTAGCAGCCGAAATCGCAGCGCTGCTGGCGCTCTCCGCAAGCGACAACCAGGACCGCGTCGGCCTGCTCGCATTTACCAATGAGATCGAAAAGTACATCGTGCCGGCCAAGGGGCAGCGACACGTGTTGCGGCTGGTGCGCGAGCTCCTGGCGCTTCAGCCCCTGAATCGCGGCACCCGCATCGGCGCGGCGGTGGACTACGTTTCCCGGATCCTCAAACGTCGCTCGGTCGTGTTCATCATTTCCGACTTCTGCGATTCTGGCGATTACGAGCGACCGTTGCGCGTTCTCGGTCAGAAGCACGATGTGATCGCGGTGGCGCTCGCCGATCCGCGAGACGAAGAGTTGCCCAACATCGGGCTGCTTGAGCTCGAGGACGCCGAAAGCGGTGAGACCGTACTCGTCGACACGTCAGACGCGCGTGTGCGACGTCACTACCGCGCGACGGTCGAGGCGGCGCGCGCGGAGCGCCAGCGTATTTTCCGGACAAACAGCATCGACGCGATAGAGATCAACACGGCGGCGTCGTACGTCGAGCCGGTCCTGGCATTCTTCCGCCGGCGAGAGGGCAGCGGCGGAACCGGCCGCGGCCGGAGGGCGTTGTCAGCATGAATGCCCGTGCATTTCGCCTGTTGCTTTTCATTGTCTGCCTGAGTGCCGGGCTGGCGTCGGTTCGTCTGACGCAGCTATCTGCAGCGGCCGCGGGCGAGCAGCAGGACAACCAGACGCCAGACGTCACGGTCAACATCGATCGCGCGCGCGCGACGGTTGGCGATCCAATTTCGCTGACCGTGACGATAAAGCACCTCGCCAACGTGACGATCGATACGACGTCGATCGACGATCAGCTCGGCAGCCTGGAACCGATCGCGTCGGACCCGCCAGACGACCGGCCTGCTGGCGGCGGCATGGAGTTACGGCTGCGTTACAAGCTCGCCAGCTACCACACCGGTACGGTCGAGCTTCCCGTCTTGACGTTCACCTATACCCTTCCCGACGGAACCCAAGCCCAGGTCCAGTCAAAAGCTCCGGTTCCAATAACGATCCAAAGCGTGCTGCCCGACGGTGCAGACCCGACCGATATACGTCCCTTGAAGCAGCAATTCTCGTTGCCCGTGCCGGCGTCAGAACAGTTGTTGTGGATCATTGGCGGGGGTGGCATCCCCGTGGCTTTTGTAGTCGTCGCGGTGCTGTCGTACCTGTTGATATGGCGCAAGCGTCCGCCGCAGTCGATCGCCGCGCGCCACGCGACCCAGGCGGCGCGCGCTGACCTGGATCGCGTCATGGGATTGGGCCTGTTAGAACGCGGAGAGTTGTTGGACCACTACCGGCAGTTGGCGAACTGTGTCCGCCGCTATCTGACCGAGCGGTACGGTTTCCCGGCAGTGGCGTTGACCACCGGCGAATTGGAGCGACAGATGGAGGCGCGCGGGATCGCGCGTTGGCCCGCCCGGTTGATCTCCGGCGTGTTGAGCGAGTGCGACGCGGTCGTCTACGCGCGTTATCAGCCCGCCGCAGTCCGTTCCGAAGCTGATAATGCCATGGCATACGAGATACTAGACGCGACTGACGACGCCGGCGTTGCACCAAAGCCGATGGTACAAGCAGTCTGAGCGGAATCAAGGGAGAGATACCGCGTGCCCAACCTACCTTTCCGACTCGCAGATCCGGCTTTGCTGGCCTTGCTCCTGGTGGTTCCATTTAGCTGGTTGGCGTTCCAATGGATTGCGCACCGGCGAAGCTCAGGGGCGATGCGAATTTCCACGATCTTACCGCTACGTGGTGTGCCCGTTGGGTGGCGGGTGCGGTATCGCTGGACCTTGAACGCGCTCCGATTGCTGGCGGCAATACTTGTCGTACTCGCGCTGTCGCGTCCTCAAACCGGTAAAGCCAGCGCTCGAATCCCAGCTCAAGGCGTCGACATTGTTATTGCCCTCGACGTCTCCGGCAGCATGCTCGATCCCGGACTTAGCGCCAGCAGCAAACTGACCGGTGCCAAACTGGCGATTAGAGAGTTCATTGCGCAGCGGAAAAACGATCGAGTTGGATTCGTCACGTTTGAAAGCGAAAGCCGCGTGATAAGTCCGCTCACACTCGACTATCGCGCACTGCAGCAAATTGTCGATCGGTCTGACAACGGCTTGCTGCCCGACGGCACCGCAATCGGGCTGGGCATTGCCGACGCCGTGAACCTGCTGCGAGAGTCGCGCGCCAAAAGTCGGGTGATTATCCTGGCGACCGATGGAGAAAACAATCAGCACCGATTGGAACCCGAACAAGCGGCCGACATCGCCAAGTCCCTCAAAATGAAGCTCTATACGATTGGCATGTTCGCCAAGGGCGAATCGGCGGCGACGGGCCAGATCGACGAAAAGTTATTGCGGCAGATCGCCGAACCTACCGGCGGCTTCTATGCGAGAGCGCAGTCCGGCGATCAGTTGCACAAGATATTCGACACGATCAGCAAACTCGAAACGTCTCAGATCGAACGCCAGCACTATACCAGCTACTTCGAGCTCGAAGGTTGGTTGCTGGCCCCCGCAATGGGGCTTCTCGTCCTGGAAGTAGTGTTGTCAGGTACCGTTTTTCGACGGACGCCGTAACGGAGGAAAGGTCACGTTGCCAAGGATCGCTTTTGGAGCCCCAGAGTTGCTGCCGATGGTGCTGCTCGCCGTGTTGGCGGCAGGGCTCTTCGTCTGGGTCTTCTCGCGCAAGCGATCCGCCCGGGCGCGGTATCGTGGCACGTCGATGGCGGCGCTGGTGAGTGCTGCCACGAGCCCGGGTCACCAGGTGTTCAAGGCTGCTCTAGTCGTCTTGGTGATGCTGCTGCTCGCGCTCGCCGCCGCCCGTCCTCAAATCGGCACCCACAAGACGTTGCTTCAGCGCGAAGGCACCGACGTCATCGTGGCGCTGGACGTTTCGCTCAGCATGAGCGCGCAGGACGCTAAGCCCTCGCGGCTGGAACGGGCAAAGGGCGCTATCGGCGCGTTGTTCGACCATCTGCAGGGTGATCGGGTTGGCCTCGTCACGTTTGCGGGCAGTGCCGAGCTTCGATTTCCGCTTACAACAGATGTCGACGCGGCGCGAAAAGTGGTTCAGGGCCTGACCTTTAAGGATGGCGGGCTGCGCGCCGGCACGAGCATTGGCGAAGCGCTGCGACAGGCAACTGAAGGATTTGCCAACGATAACACCCGCAGCAAAATTCTCGTGCTGGTGAGTGATGGCGAAGACCTCGGCGACGACGCGACCGGCGCAGCGACGTTTGTGAAAAGCCAGGGTATCGCATTGGACACGATCGGTATCGGGCAGGACTCCCCGGTGCCGGTGCTGGTGTTGAACCCGCGCACCGGTCTGCTCGAGCCGCGTACCGACCCTTCTACTAGCCAGACGCTTTTGACGTCCGCCGACCCTAAGGCGCTGCAACAGCTCGCGAGCAGCAACCAAGGACACTTCTTTGACGGCAACAGCGATGACTACGCGGTCCAGCTCGCCGACGAAATTGGCCGCTTGCAGAAGACCAGGTTCGAAAGCGGAGAGGGCGATGTTCCGCTCGAGCGCTATCAGATCCTGGCCGGAATCGCCCTTGCAATGTTGATGCTCGACTATATGCTTCCGGCAGGGCGCCGTCGCAAGGTCGATTCGGGCGGTGGATGGTTGTCCCCAGTTTTGCGCCGAATTCGCGGAGGGGATCGCCCTGCGGCTGCGGCCGCGCCGGTCGATTCGCACATCGGGGTCAACCAATGACGAGATCCGACCGTCAAACCACGCTCTACCGTCCGACGATCTCGCGGCGGCACAATCGACGATCGTCGATGTTCCTGGCTGCGGCGGTCGTACTGGCGGCATGCAGCGTCGCTTGTTCACGCCCGTCGGCTCAGCGGCTCAACGACGAAGGCAACAAGGCGTTCAATCGCGGCGACTACAGCAGGGCCCTGGAGAACTATCGGAAGGCGCAGGTGGAGCGCCCAGATCAGGCGGCGTTCAACTACAACGCGGGCAATGCGCTGAACCAGCAGGGCGAGTTTCCGCGAGCCATACAAGAGTCGCTTCGTGCGACCCAAGCCGGTATCTCAGACGTTCGCGTCCGTGCCTACTACAGCATCGGCGCAGACTATTACCGGGAAGGGAAGTTCAAAGAGGCGCTGGATGCGTACAAGAATGCCTTGCGGCTTGATCCAAACGACGTGGATACCAAATACAACGTCGAAGTAATTCAACGCCGGCTCGACAAAGAGGCAGAGCAGCAGAAGCAGCTCGAAGAGCAGGCGAAACAAGACCAGCAGAAGCAACAAGACCAGCAAAGCCAGCAGGGGCAGCAGCCGCAACAGGATCAACAGAATTCACAAGGCCAACAGCCCGGCCAACAGCAAGGAGAGCAGCCACAGCAAGGTCAGGGACAGCCGCCGCAGCAAGGTCAGGGGCAACAGGGTCAGCAACAACCCGGGCAGGGGCAGCAAGGGCAGCCTGGTCAGCCAGGTGCCGGACAGCAAGCCGGCCAACCGAACAGCCAGCAACAGGGTGGACAACCGAGCCAGCCGACCGGCAGTGGAACGGGCGGTCAGGCTGCATCCTCGGCAGCGCCGGGGGCGAATGGTACGCCCGGCCCTTCGGTCCGAGAGCAGCAGGCTGAGCTAAACCAGGACCTCAAGAACGCCATTGACTCCTACGGCAAACAACCGACGATTGAAGAGGCGCTGCGCATCCTGGACATCATCGCCGAGCAAGAGCGTCTCGCGCAGGCGGCTCAGGGCGACCGCAGCGACCCGCGGGTGCGGGATAAGTAACGCGGGTCTCCGCAGGCCGCAGTATTTGGAATAAGACCTTACCGTTCCGGTCCCTCTCGTTTGCCCGCTGCCCCGCAAAGGTCGGATGCTGTAGGTGCGGCCGGCGGTGTATGCAGCCCACCGCGAAGACTGTATCGGCAGCAGGTTCGACCGATGACGGACAGGTTCACTGCGGAACACAAACGTCGCTTCGATGAGGCCGTTCATTGGATCGAGTCCTTCATCCGTCCGATCACCGGTACCGCGCCGCAAAAGACGCGCGCCGACTGGGACACGGACGGCCCCGGCCGGCTGGACCGAATGGCGACGCTGCTCACCTCCTTCGGGCACCCCGAGCGCCGTTACGAGACCCTCCACGTGACCGGGACGTCGGGGAAGGGCTCGGTCTGTACGTATCTCGGTTCCGTCTTGCGGGCCTCCGGGCGTCGCACGGGCGTGCATGCAACCCCGTATTTGCAAACGCCGGTGGAAAAACTCCAGGTAGACGGGCGCTATGCGTCGGGCGAAGAGCTTGCTGGGCTTGTCGATGAGTTTCGCTCGCTGCTGCCCGAAGGCCGGGCGGCGACGGACGGCCTGCCGTATCCGGCCTTGTGGGTCGCTCTCACCTATCTCTACTTTGCCCGCAAGCACGTGGACAGCGCGGTGATCGAAGTCAGCACCGGTGGCCGGTTTGACTGGACGAACACGCTAAACCCGCGAGTTACGGTGGTTACCACCGTTGGACCCGACCACCTGATGTCGCTTGGACCGTCGCTCGCGGACGTGGCTTATCACAAGACCGGCATCATCAAGCCTGGTATTCCCAGTGTGACCGGAGTGCATCTCCCGGAGAGACTGATCATCGAACAGGAAGCCGACCGGCAGTGCAGCCCACTGTTGCGGCTCGGTGTCGAGTTCGACTACTCGGTACGGCGGTGTACTGAGAGCGGAACGATCTTCGACTTTGAATCGCATGTTAGCGGCCTTCGCTCTTGCAAAAGTCTGGAAATCGGAATGCTCGGCCGCTACCAGGCCTTCAATGCCGCGCTGGCGACTGCGGCACTGGGTTCTTATGGGACAGAAAACAGCGCTATAGACGAGGATGCGTTACGCACCGGTTTGCGCGACGCCCGGCTTCCCGGCCGGATGGAACTGATACAACGCGGTCCAGACGTACTTTTGGATGGAGCCCATAACCCGGAGAAGGCGGCCGCCCTGGCCGATTCGATCGCCGCAATTTTCCCCGATCGCCGGCTGCTGCTCGTGATCGGGGCGTTATCAACTAAAGACGTGAGCGGAATATTGGAGCCATTTGCGGGCATGACGCGCACGGCGACCCTGACCATACCGCACGTGCTCGGCAAGTCCGGTCTCGACCCCGAGCGCATGGCCAGGACCGCCGCCGTTCTAGGGATCAACGCCCATGTGGAACCGGATCCGGCCGTCGCTGTGCAAACCGCCATGGCCAGCGCCGGCCCTGATGACCTGGTGCTCGTCACGGGCTCGCTATACCTGGTCGGAGAAGTCAGACGCCTATGGGTCCCCGACGAGCAGGTCCTTGCGACCGGATATAGCACGCCGGGGGGCGCTACTTCAGCCGCAAAGCACGCTTGATCAGGCGGTTACGGATGCGGACCCAGGCGCTGTCCACCTTTTCCTGTTCCTGGCGATCCAGGCCTTTGCGACCGTACCGCACCCGCAGATAACCGTCCGCCACGATGCGCGGTTCTTCGGTGAGCTGGGTTCGGCGTGCGACCTCGCCTGCAAACTCGTTCGGCGTTTGATTGGGCTTCGGCCGTAATCGTGTCCAACTGGCCAGTCGCAACGTTTTTTCCCAGGTCCGTGCCGGTCGATCCAGGCCGCGCAGCCCGTATTCCCACGCCAGGCGCACAAAGCCGCCCGAAATTACGATGATAGCCAGGAACGTCAGTGCGATGTAAACCGGCAGCCAGTTGAACGGGTGGTGCACTTTTAGCAGCCCCGCGGTTCCTTGATCGAGCGGAATCTCCGGCCCGAACTCGCCGTCGAAGATGCCCGGCGCACCGCTTGCAGCCGGGTCATCCTGTATCGCGGGGCCGGTATCGTCGCCGCTGAACGGCCGCGAGACCAGCGGAGCGCCGCCGAAGGGGCTGAATTCAACCCAGCCGTAACCGGTGAAATACACCTCGGGCCACGAATCCGCGTGTTTCTCGCGGATGATGTACCGGTGGGTGTTGAGGTCGAACTCTTCCACTGCGTACCCAGTAGCCAGGCGAGCAGGAATTCCGAGCGCGCGGAGCAGGACCACCATCGCCGACGCCTGGTAGTCGGAGTAGCCCCGCTTGGTGTCGAACAGGAAAAAATCCACCGCATCGCGTCCCGGCGGAACGATCGGCACGTCGTACGTATTCTGGAAGGTGCGGAGGAAGTCCTCGAGCGTCCGCGCTTTGTCATATGCGGTCGGGGCGTTTGCAGTCACCTGTACCGCAAGGTCGCGAACGCGCTGCGGTAGCTCGGCCGGGAGCTGTAAGTACCGGTCCTTGATGTATTCCGGATAATCAGGAGTGGCTTTGCGAAGGCTGTCTTCCGGCGCGACCGAGACGCTGCCGATGGTTGTGTACTGATCGCCGCGCTTCAGGTCCTTCTTTGGGCGGATAGCAGTGATGTCTGGTCGGTTGCCCCCGTTGACGAGTTCGGCTCTGGCATCGACCGAGGTCTGCAGCGGTTGTCCCACGCTGAGCAAAACACCGTTGGGGGAGTCGACGATGACATCGGCCGGAATGTCCTTGCGATCCTTGTAAACGTCCTGGTTGATCGGTTGCTGGTCGCCGATCTTTACGCCGTTCGGTCCGAGATCGGCCGTCTCACGTCCGCCGCGCTTCCAACCCGCCGGTGTGTACTCGTCATAATGCGTGGCCACGAGGTTGTGGCCCGCGTTCGATTGGTCCTGGAAATCCACTTCTGCAACGACGCGGTCGCTCAGCACTACTTTGCCTTGCAAGGGCAACGTAGGCCCAAACGTGTGCAACGGCACCTCGCGTTTGGCGTCGATACTGCTGAACAGGCGGCCCCAGTCCGCACTGGCGTTGCTGAAAGGCTGCGTTACACCTTCCCATGCAGACGCTATCGCCCTGGACTCGCCTGCCAGCGGTATCCACCACGCGATGATCAGCAGGCCAGCCGCGATCCAGATCGTGGCGTTCAGAAGGGTCAGGCTGAGGAATCGCGGAAATGCGATTCCACGGTGCTGCCAATCGCTGATGCGATTCAGCATATTCACACGCATCACGAGCAGCATCGAACCGAATAGGAACACGACAAAGTCGGTGCTGAACTGCCCGGGCAAGTAGCTGATGTTCGTTAGCAGGCCCATGCCGCCGGGGATAAGCGCCAGCCAGGCGTTGTGCCATCTGAAGATGGCCCACGACGAGAGGAAGGCGGCGATCCATGTGAGCGCCAGCACCAGCGTGACGAAAGGCATGTTGTCACTGGTGATACCGCCCGACCGAATCACGTCGATCCAGTCACCCCAGCGGTGCCACAAGTGGGCCAAACCAAGGCGTAGCGACGTCTCGCCCATGTAGTTCAGCGTCAGTCCGACGACGATCGGCGCCCCAGTGAGGAGCGCCAGCAGGTGAAGAAATACCTCATTTATCTTGATTCGTGAAAGGCCGAACCCGGTGAGCAGGGCGAGGAAGCTGACCAGCGCCAGCGACGGCATATCCTCGACCCAGTGGGCGGAGTCGATCGACCGCGACACGCTGAGGAAGGTGATCGTGGCCAGGGCGAACGTGAGCCAGGATTCCCAGCTGAGCAGCCATGACGGCATCTGGGCGTAGAAGGACTTGGGCCGATCGGGGCCGGCGGGCTGCTCACGGAACCATTCGATCCAGTTTGCCTGACTCATCTGCCGCGGTCTCCCTCAGTCCTGCCGCTCAGTGCCCCGCCGCCGACGCGATTTCAGCGCTCTCTTCGCCCGCGGGTGAGAGAGAAGCTGAAAGGTTGTCGCCGCGCTTCACCAGGTAAGTCCAGATGTCGGCGGCCGCGAGGGCGCTTACTACCATCAATGCATTGGACTGGCCGCCGAAGGTGCTCGCTTCCAACAGAACCACGGCCACTTTGACGCCGCGCTGGGTGAGTTGTAACAGGCTGAGCACCCAGGCCTCGTCGACCGAGGGCGTAACGACGACGAGCGTCGTATGCCGTCCAAATCGCTTGCCCTCGACGTTCAGTAAGTCGCCGATCGGGACATCGCCGTTTGCACGCGCGACCGCGAGCGATTCCAGAATATGAGTGAGCTGTTGACCGCCCCGTTCGGTTTCGACAATCTCAAGCCGTTCGCCAAACGAAATCATACCGACGTTGCGGTTCTGGTTGAGAAAGTGGCGGGCGACCGACGCGGCGACCTTGACCGCGTACTCCTCGGTGCTTTCGTCCTCGCTCCCCGCCTGCACCGACTGCTGCAGATCGAGCGCGATCCAGATATCGCTTGCCGGATCCAGTTCAAACACTTTCACCATCAGCTTGCCCATGCGCGCCGTGGTGCGCCAGTGAATGCGGTTAAAGCTGTCGCCGGGCACATATTCGCGCACGCCCGAAGCGTTGGGGGTGACATAGTGTGTGCGCTTTCGGAAGCGCCCTTCTCCGGGCAGGTTGGCGGGTGGGACATTGAAATGGGGAAGGTCGAAAAAGGGCGGGTAGACGATGATCGACGACTGAGGACCCAGGCGCCGGGTCATGCGGAAAAGCCCGAACGGATCGCCGCTGCTAATCGCGACCGGCCCAACGTCGTAAACTCCGCGCCGCGTAAGCAACGTCTGTGTGCGCCAGGATCGACGCTGCCGGCCACCGAGCGTAACGACGCGGCCAGGACGATGCCCTGGAAGCGTCGTAGGGTCGTCTACCTCCAGCCATACCTTCGGGAACAGGCTGCGATTGCGTACCGTTATCCGCTCATCGGTGGTTTGGCCGACCTGTGCGCGGTCGATTCTTCGCTCGACGGTCACTTCGAGGCCAGACAGGTTGATGCGAGACCAGACAAAGCACAGAGGCACGGCCGCCAGCAACACATAGGCCAGCCGGAACAGCAGCCAGAACCCGGTCGCCAGTGCGAAGCCCACGCATAGGGCCATCAGCAGGCAAATGATTAATACCGATCGCTGTAGATGGAACTGGCGGACGCCGTGCATGTATGCCCCTCGCCCGAAGCGTGACCGTGGTTATCCGGCTGAGTATGCCCCTCGCGCGCGGGCGCCGGGCACCGGTATTCGCGACAAGCAGTCGTTGACGATACTAGCGGTGGTGACGTTCTTGACACGCGCCGATGGGCTAGCAATGACGCGGTGCCCGAGCGTTGGATAGGCCAGCGCCTTTACGTCGTCCGGGATGACGAAGTCGCGCCCGTCCATCAGCGCAAGCGCCTGCGATGACCGGTACAGGGCAAGCGAGCCGCGCGGCGAGGCGCCCAGGTAGGCGGCCTCGTGGTTTCGGGTCGCCGCCACGATCTCAACGATATACTGCTTGATGAGCGGGTCCACGTAAATCGCTTTGACCCCGGTTTGAAGACGCAACACTTCGCTCGCGTCGGTGATCTGCTCGAGATCGTCGATCGGATGGGTCATCTGCTGCCGATCCATGATGATGATCTCGTCCGTCTTGCTCGGATACCCAAGATGCACGCGCAGCATAAACCGGTCGAGTTGCGCCTCCGGCAGCGGAAACGTGCCTTCATATTCAATCGGATTTTGCGTTGCCATCACGATGAACGGCGCCGGAACGCGATAGCTGACGCCGTCGACAGTAACCTGGCGCTCTTCCATCGCCTCTAGCAGCGCCGACTGCGTCTTGGGCGTGGCACGGTTGATCTCGTCGGCCAGAACGATCTGCCCCATAATCGGGCCGGGCCGAAACTCGAAATCGGCCGTCTTGTTGTTGTATATCGAAACCCCGGTCACGTCGGTCGGGAGCAGGTCCGGTGTAAATTGGATGCGTTTGAAGACGCAACCGGTAGAACGCGCAATACTGCGGGCCATCATGGTTTTACCCACGCCCGGGACGTCCTCGATGAGCACGTGGCCCTGGCAAAGCAGCGCTGTTAGCGTCAGGCGAAGCTCCTCGTGCTTCCCAACGATGACCTTCTCGACATTACTAATGATCCGCTCGGCGATCGATCGCGGGTCTTCCACCGCCACACTCCTCCACGGTCCCTGAACGCCGGCCGAACTCGCGTCGCCGCACTATCACCACGAAGACGGGCAACGCCGACCGGTATGACCAAACGAGGCCGGCACGGGAGCGCACAGCCTCTGTTGGAATTTTCCGCCGTTTTTCTACTGGAAGTATAGCAGAGGCGTCCGCGCGATTCGAATAGCCGCGCGGACCGGCGAGTACGCCGCGTTTACCCTCCTCCGTATACACTGCATAAGGCGCCTTTGCCTTGCGAGATGGTACGTGTCGCTGCCAAGTCCGGAGCGCCGCTTGTGGCGACGCCGGCAATTCCTGGCGGCTCCCGCCGGATTCGTCGGCGGAGTGGTTGTAGCCCGTCGGATCGAGGGCGTCTCGCGAGCGCTCGCCAGCATGGCGGCAGTCTCCCTATCGCCCGGTGCTCCGCTCGCGTTTCTCTCCACCAATACCGTGGCGCAGGGCGAAGCATTTTCGCTCCATGTGCAGACGTTTTTCGTAAGCTCCGGTACTGCAGCCTTCAATGACGTGCAGTTCCCGCTTATAACTGCCGGTGAGTATCTCGTCGGCATGCTGGCTGCAGGTCAATCGGTGACAGACGAGGTGGAAATCGATCCCGGCGATTACAACGTCGTCGTGGACGCCGTCGACTCAAACGGCGCTCCGCTCACCTTCACGCTGCCGATCACCGTTTCAAATACACCGTTCCCCGTAGACGAGATTCAGCTCGATGCGGCCATTGCCTCATTGCTCAGCCCCGCCACGGTCCAGCAAGAGTTGACCAAGCTCGAGCAGATTTATGGCACCGCAAAGGGACCTCGGCTCTGGAAGGGACTCTTCCGCGTGCCAGTTACGGGCCCGATCACGACCGAGTTCGGCCAAGCGCGCTCGTATAACGGCGGTC
>DAINSK010000015.1:1474-3059 GCA_036741355.1 Chloroflexota bacterium | reverse complement strand
GTTACGGGCCCGATCACGACCGAGTTCGGCCAAGCGCGCTCGTATAACGGCGGTCCGATCAGCGGTCATCATTCGGGGATAGATATCGCGGCCAATCTGGGGACGCCGGTGGGTGCAGCCGCCAGCGGCCGCGTTTCGTTTACCGGCGCTTTGCCAGAGAGGGGCAATTTCATCACGATCGACCACGGCATGGGTGTCTACACGGGATACGCACACTTGTCCCAGATCAACACCGCCGTCGGGGTATCGGTTTCGCCGGGGGACATCATCGGCCTGGTCGGCAGCACGGGGCTATCTACGGGGCCTCACCTACATTGGGAATGCGCCGTCAACGGTGTGCACGTCAGCGCCATGCCTTGGACGCGAACGCTGCTGCCGTAGACCGTGCCACGTCTTACAACCCCTCTTCCGCCTTCTGCAAGAGCGCCTCGGCCAGGGCTCCAACCGCGTTATAGGCGTAAACGACGTAGTCACGCGGGTGTAACTCGAGCTTGCGTAGCTCTTCCGTTCGGGCGGCGACGGGATCGACAAACGCTTCCGGGCTGTCGAACTCCACGCCCATGATCAGCTCGTAGAGATCGCCGTCCGGGCCGACGACGACACAGCCGCGATCCGCGCTGCCGGCGGCATCGGGCTCGACTTCAATCGCATTGGTGAAGAACGCACCGGGGAAGGGCGGGAATGGTTCCAGTTGCTCGGCAAGCTGGTGGACGATGCGTCGTAGCTGACCGGCGGCGCGATCGACGATGAGGTCGGCCTGCGCCTTGCGAGCGAGCGGATCGATATCGGATTCAGACATCCTCGATTGGCGCCTCCTGCGCTCCGAGTATAGGTAGCGTTCGTGACATCGGCAAACCTTCCTCCTCCGTCCCTGACCCGGCCGTGCTACCATCGCAGGCAGCGAGTGGCGCCCGAATTTGCCGTCGTGGTGGAACACGGTCTTCATGAGAACGGAGTTCATGCAATGCAGGCGACCCGTCGACAGATCCTCGGTCACCTGCATCGTCATGGAAAAGGGACGGTTCAGGATCTCACGCGGCTCCTGGGGCTAACGGCGACGGGCGTACGACAACACATGACCGTGCTGGAGCGCGACGGCTTCGTGCAGGCACAGGAGGAACGCGGACGAGTCGGCCGTCCTGCCTTCGTCTATCGCCTCAGCGAGCGGGGTGAAGCGCAGTACCCGCGAAATTACGACACGCTAGCCAACTTGCTCATGGAAGAAGTGCGAGCCATGGCGGGGGCCGAAGCGTTGCAGCGGCTTATGCGCCGGGTTTCCAGCCGCATGGCTGAGAAGTACAGCGACCGCACGGAGGGAAGAACGCTCGAAGAGCGCGTGGAAGCGGCCGCCGGGGTCCTCAAGGAGCTGGGTTGCATCGTCGAATGCGAGCGGCTCGGCGATGAGTTTCAGATCCGCCAGTGTACCTGCCCTTACCCCAACGTTGCGCGACGTCACCGCGCAGTGTGTGCTATGGAAGTCGACTTCGTCCGTCGAATGACCGGAGCCGACGCTCACCTGACCAGCAGCCTGTTACGCGGCGACGATGCATGCACGTACCGGATTCGAGCAGCAGTTCCCGGCAGA
>DAINSK010000015.1:0-1374 GCA_036741355.1 Chloroflexota bacterium | reverse complement strand
GTGTCAGATGACGGTACCGGGATCTGGCGACCATCGTTCTGCCGGAGGCAGTCAGCCCGAGACGTCGAGCGCAATGGAGCGAAACAGCCTGTTGCTGCGCAGGCGGCGCTTCTCGCAGGGCTTGCGCGCCGTGCTGTTCGGCGTCGTTTCCAACCTGGGCCTTATCGTGCTCAAAGCCGTGGTCGGCGTGCTCGGGCATAGCGAAGCGTTGGTGGCAGACGCCGTTCATTCGGCCGCCGACCTTGTGAACTCTCTCCTCGCCTTTGCCAGTCTCCTTGTTTCGCGGCGCCCGGCCGACATTACCCATCCCTACGGCCACGGCAGAGCCGAGGCGCTATCTGCAAACGTTGCGGCGATGATCATTGGCAGCGCCGGCGCCCTCGTCATCTGGGGGTCGGTTACAAGCCTGGTTCATCGTCGTTCGACTCGCCCAGACTGGGCGACGCTCTGGGTAGGCCTGGTCGCCATGGCGCTGAAACTGGTGCTCGCGGTGTATACGGCGCGGATCGCCCGGAGGATTAACAGCAAGGCCGTCAACGCCGACGCGCGCGACCACCTGGCCGACGTACTTTCGTCGGGCGTCGTGGTCGTGGGTATCCTGGCGGCCCGCCTGGGTGCGCCGCTCCTCGATCCGCTGGCGGGGCTGGTCGTCGGCGGTTTCATTATTTATACAGCGGCACAGATTTTTCTGGGGGCCGCGCACGAGTTGATGGATACCAGCCTTGCGCCCGCGGTTCGAGCAGAGGTAATCGCGCAAGCCGGAGCCGTCCAGGGCATCCGCATCAGCGGCGTTGCCGGGCGCACGATCGGCGATATGACGCTGGTGGAGATCCACGCCGACGTCGACCCGACGATCTCCGTTGCAGAAGCCGGACGTATCGTCGACGAAGTGAAGTCACGCTTGATCGGCTGCATTGCCGATGTCAGCCACGTCGTAGTCGAGCTCAATTCCGGGGTATTCGAGCCGGAAACACTCCGCGTGGAACGGTGATCGCACATACCCCTGTCACGGCGGTGGTGCGGGACGCGAATAGTAACGTCAAGCCGCCCACGAACATCGACGCCGGAATAGATTGGGGCGTAGTAGCAGTTGTCGCAGCCGGGCGAGACGCTCTCGCAGCGTTTCAGTCCCCTATCCAGCGGGGAATAGGTTGGGGCCTGAGGGTGGTTTTGGCGTCGCGGATGGCGAATTTGCCTCGGCGGTATCGTTCAGGCCGCGTCTGAGGCTCCTCAGCGGCTCGTCTTAGTCTAGCAGGCGGACGGTCGGGACGATCCGTGCCTCTCTTCAGGCACGATCCGTCCCCGCTACAAACAGCTTACGCCGCGCTATGAGCTGGAAGTCGACCTCTCGGAGGTGGTTAGCGGTGCCTCACT
>DAINSK010000014.1:59467-75431 GCA_036741355.1 Chloroflexota bacterium | reverse complement strand
CAACGTCGGGTCCATGAGGACAAAGCGGCTCCATCAGTGCCGAGTCATTGGCGGCAACCCCCAGCACGATATCTGTGCGCGGGCCGTACAGCGTCCTCAGGTAATCGAGCCGATCCGGGGCAAAGTGGCCGAGAATCTCGGTCGATTTCGACTCGGTTCTTGCTGCCGAGGGTTTCAAATTGGCTGTTCGGTTCACGCTTCGTGGAGCCCTTGGTCCTGCTACCTTTTCCAATAATTTGACCACCTGCCGTGCGAGGCTTGGATATGTGCTCAGCTTTCCGCCGACGATAGAGATCAACCCTGGATGCCCATCATCCGCGTGGTCGCGAACAATGTGCTTCCGCGTGATTGCGCCTTCTTTTCGTCCCGGCGAAAAAGGTAGCGGCCGTATTCCGGCATACGCGTACTGAACTTGCGACCGATCGAGCGGCGCACCGGGTAGCAGAGCGCCCGCTTCAGCCATCAGGTAGTCGATGTCAGACTGCTCGGCTATCGCGTCGTCGGGTGAGCCCTCGAAACGGGTATCGGTCGTGCCAATCAGGTGGCGATCGCGCCAGGGTACGATGAAAAATGGCCGGTGGTCGGATCCCGCTTCCGCGTAGATGGCGTGCGTCGGCCCAGCGCCGCGGTAGTCGACGACAAGGTGAGCGCCCTTCGTTCCGCCTATCTGGCGGCGGACGCGCCCGGGGAGCTGTTCAAGCACCTGATCTACCCATGGCCCAGCGGCATTGACGACAACTGCCGACTCGACTTCAAACTCGCGGCCGGACTCCGTTTCGCGGACCCGGACACCGCTGACCTTGAGCGATGAGCGGAGAATACCGACGACCTCCGCATGATTGATGACCTCGGCCCCTGCATCCCGAGCTTCCAGGATAGTTTCGATGCACAACCGTTCCGGGTATGCAAGCTGGCAGTCGGAGTACGTGAACGCGGCGCGTAGACCTTCCTGGCGCAGCGCCGGCTCGATCGCCCGCGCTGAGGCGGCTGAGAGGCGGTGATGGACCGGCAAGCCACGGCCGGCCGAAAGTGCGTCGTACAAGGTCAGGCCGGCGCCGATGGTGAAAGGACCGTGACGATTCCGTCTATACACGGGCAGCAAGAACGACAGCGGCCGTACCATTTGGGGGTACTGCCGCATGAGAGCCCGCTGGTCGCGCAGCGATTCGAAGACCAGGCCGAACTCGGCGTGTTCCAGGTAACGGAGCCCTCCGTGGATGAGCTTCGTGGAGCGCCAGGTTGTGCCCCAGCCAAAATCGTTTTTCTCGAGCAGTAACACGGACAGCCCGGCTTGTGCAGCGGCTTTAGCTATGCTTGCGCCGTTGATGCCGCCGCCGATGACGATCGCGTCGTAACGACGCGACGCCAGCAACTCCATCCGCCGAGTTGTTGTGATCGCGCCGTCCTCCGGGGTGATCTCCTGCCGGTTGTGGTTCAAGCGATTCCCTTCGTCGTAACCGGGACATCCCATTCGCGCGAACGATCCACCGCCCGCATCCAGGTGGCAAAACGCTCTTCACACTCAAGCTTAGAGGTTCGTGGTTCGAATACGCGGTCCACGCGCCAGAGGGACTCAACTTCGGCTTCGTTCGCCCAGACACCCGCGGTAATTCCGGCGAGGAAAGCGGCGCCCATCGCCGTCGATTCGTTGATGACAGGGCGGATGACGGGCCGTCCGAGCACGTCGGCTTGAATTTGCATCAGCAGGTCGTTTGCGGCAGCGCCGCCATCCACGCGCAACTCTGTACCCGGCGAGCCGGCTTCCTGGTCGAAGAGATCGATCACGGCGCGCGTCTGGAATGCGATCGCATCCAGCGTTGCGCGGGCGACGTGAGCCGCGGTCGTACCTCGGGTCAGTCCGACGATCGTCCCGCGGGCGTATGGATCCCACCACGGCGCGCCGAGCCCAACGAATGCGGGCACGAATTGCACGCCGCCCGCATCGGGAACCGAAGCGGCGAGCGCTTCGACGTCGGCGGTGGATTTGATAATCCCCAGCCCATCCCGAAGCCACTGAACCGCTGCACCGGCGATGAAGATGCTCCCTTCAAGCGCGAACGCCGGCGAACCTGTCGTAGCAGCGGCGGCAGTCGCGATGAGACGACCGGACGTCGAACGCACGGACGCGCCAGTGTGCCGGAGGGCAAAGCAGCCGGTGCCGTAGGTGTTCTTCATCATGCCGTCGGCAAAACACGCCTGACCGAACAGCGCGGCCTGCTGGTCGCCGGCAACGCCGCATATTGGAAGCGAGCGGCCGAATAGGTCGGGCTCGGTTTCTCCGAAGACCGATCCGGAAACTTGGATCGCCGGTAACAGGGAACTCGGGACCTCCAGCAGCCGGCAGAGCTCCGGGTCCCACATTCCCGACGTCAGGCTGTAGAGCAGCGTTCGCGAAGCATTGGTGCGGTCCGTGGCGTGAACTCGTCCGCCTGTCAGGCGATACATCAGCCACGTGTCTACAGTGCCGAACGCCAGCTCACCGGCCGCCGCGGCGAATCGGGCTCCCGGAACCTCGTTGAGCAACCAGGCGATCTTGGTGCCGGAAAAGTACGCGTCGAGCACGAGGCCGGTTCTCTCAAGGAAAAGCTGTTCCATGCCGGCGCGCCGCAACTCCTCGCATGTCTTCGCTGTGCGCCGGCACTGCCACACAATCGCGTTCGCTATCGGCTTGCCACTCCTCCGATCCCATATAAGCGTCGTTTCTCGCTGATTCGCGATGCCGATAGCCGCTATCTCCTCTGCACTGATTGCCGCGGCAGCGATCGCGTCCCGCGCGGCCAGCACCTGCGTATCCCAGATCGACTCCGGGTCGTGTTCCACCCAGCCAGGTTGGGGATAGATCTGGGGGAACGGATGGGCCGCGCTCGATACGACCCCACCGGCCGCGTTCACGATCAGGGCGCGCGACGAAGAGGTGCCCTGATCGAGCGCCAGCACGTACTTGCCGGTCATTCGGGTCTCCCGATACGGTCACGTTTGGGTGAACGGCGAAATATGGTTTTGATGATACATCGTGGCCCAAAAGGCGAATGAATCGCCGCGTCGGTGAGCGCAACGCTGTTCATCGGGCCCAGCCTGATACCATCACGTACGACGCATCGCATCCTTTGGATTAGTCGAAAGCAATCGTGTTCACGAAATGACGGCCAAAGCGACAAACCTCGCGCTCCTACTGCTCGTGTGCCTGCAACTCGCGACCGGAGTGGGTGCATTTCTGGTCGGGGCGCCCTCGCTTCGGCCCGTCATCTGGCTACACTCGGCCGGAGGCTTCAGCCTCGTCCTGCTCTTCTGGTGGAAGCGGCGGATCATCTTGCGCTCGCTTGCCCGTCACGGTCCCGGCATTTGGGCTGTTCCATCGGCGGCGCTCCTGTTCCTGCTCGGCGCGGTGGTATTCACCGGGATCGCCTTCTCCACCGTAGGTTTACCACCGATCGCCGGCTTTCCGGCAATGACGGCCCACGTCGTGCTGGCGGTCGGCGCCGGCGGATTTTTGGTGATCCACGCCGTGACCAGGTGGCCGCGGGTGCGCCGCTCGGATCTCGTCGGACGGCGGACCTTGTTGCGGACCGGCGCACTGTTCGCGGCCGGTACCGTGACGTGGAGGCTAACCGAAGCGACGTCCGCTGTCCTTCATTTGGGCGGCGCGACGCGCCGTTTCACCGGGTCGCGACTGGCGGCACGGTTTACGGGCAACGCGTTTCCGACGAGCAACTGGCTTACGGATGACCCCGATCCCCTCGACACTGTTTCCTGGAAGCTTTCGGTGTCAGGGCATGTTGACAGGCATCTCTCCTTTTCACTCACCGATCTGAGTCCGGAAAGGTCCCTGGACGCAACCCTCGACTGCACCGGCGGCTGGTACAGCGAGCAGCGCTGGAGCGGAGTGTCAATGGCTTCTCTGCTGCAGCAGGCAGGAATCAAGTCGGGGGCACGGAGCGTCGTCGTACGCGCCTCGACCGGCTATTGGCGTCGGTATACGTTGGCAGAGGCACAGCGGGCGATGCTGGCGACCCATGTCGGCGCCGAGGCGCTCAGCCACGAGCATGGCGCCCCGCTGCGATTGGTGGTGACCGGGAAGAGGGGCTACGAGTGGGTCAAATGGGTGACCTCGATCGAAGTAAGCACCGCGAGCCCGCTCCTGAAGTGGCCGCTGCCGATCTCCTGACTCTGGCCGATCGCGACCAATCGGATGCAAGGCCGGCTCTACGTGCGGTGGGGCGCTCTCAACCGACAAGAGATGAGACGGTGTTGCCACCGGTATTGCTCACCGCGGAGCAAATTCGAGACCGCGTTACAGCCCTGGCCGCCCAAATCGACCGCGACTACGCGGGCCGCGACCCGCTGATCGTCTTCATCATGAAGGGCGCACTGTTCTTTGTCTCCGACCTGTTGCGTCAATTGCGCAGCAACTTCCGCATCGACTTCATGGTCGTCAGCAGCTACGAGTCTGAGACAGAGACGAGCGGGTCGGTCCGCATCGTCGCCGACCTCAAGTCCGACGTCCACGCGCAAGATATCCTGCTCGTCGAAGACATCATCGACACGGGGTTGACGTTGACAGAAGTCATCAACTTCCTGCGCGTGCGGACGCCCGCTTCGATTGAGATTTGCACGCTGCTGACCAAGCGTTCACGCAGAAGGGTTCCGGTGGATGCCCGCTACGTGGGTTTCGAGATCGACGATCACTTCGTCGTCGGCTACGGACTGGACTACGAAGAACGCTACCGTGGGCTCCCCTATATCGGTCTGCTCGATCCGCCGCGTTCCGATTGACCAGGTGCCCGGCTGACCACCGGCAAGGGCCTGGCACGTACACGGGTTCTTTGATCACGGCGGGTGCGTCACACTAGCGGTACTGGCAAACGCGTGGGAGGTAGACGGGTGCCCTCGGACAACGCGCGTCCAAGCATTCCGCGCTCGCGGTCGGAGATGGTCTTCATCGGCCCGCATCGGGCGGGGAAGAGTACCCTCGCCATGCTCCTCGCCACGCGCTTGGGACTGCCGCAGGTCTCTCGACCAGTTGCGCGTCAACTACTACCGCGAGATCGGCTATGACGCCGCCGCTGCGGAGCGGCTCCGCCAGACGGACGGCTTCCTCAGCCTCACCCGCTACTGGAAACCATTCGAAATCTATGCCGTCGAACGCGTGCTTGCGGACTACCGCGACTGCGTATTCGACTTTGGCGCCGGCCACTCCGTCTACGACGACCCCGTACAGATCGAGCGCGCGAGACGGGCGCTGCGCCCCTTCCGGCATGTTCGTCCTGCCGTCCCCAGATGCGGACGCCGCGGTTCACATCCTGCGCGAGCGCATTGGTCCGTGGGTACCGGACGGCACGCCGTACTTCGACTTCGAGCGCTATTATGTGCAGCACCCCTGCAACCAGGTCCTAGCGACAGTGAGGGTCTACACCGACGGCCAGACGCCGGGGCAGAGCTGCGACCAGCTCCTGCAGCAGCTCGGACTGGCGGCGAAGGACCGCTAATCCGGCGTTCGTCCGCTCGCGGATGAGGTCCCGTTCAAACTCGGCCAGCGCCCCGAATATATGAAAGATGAGCTTGCCACCTGGCGTGCCGGTGTCGACGTCCTCCGTCAGGCTGTTGAAGCCGATACCGCGCTTGTCCACGTGCGTCAACGTCTCGACGAGGTGCTGGAGGGGCTGGCCTTTGTATCATGACTCGTCAAAGCACGAGTATATTAAGACGTTGATTGTTTTACGAGATTCGTTACCCCCCGCCGAGCGTGACATGTCCCGATTCAGGACAGCAGTCTGAGGAGTTAAATAAACGGGCCATTTTTAGGACAGAAGTTGCGATGAGTGTCGCCGCGCTGCTAGACCTATCCGGTATTACGTTCACTTGTGGGCCCCGAGACGGAGAGGCGCCCCATGCTCGACAGCTCTGTGTTTATCGTGGCTCGGAACGCGTTCATCCGGCGGTTGTCAGAGGTCGCCACTTCGGATGGCCGCATTGTGGCGTGCTGGCTCCAGGGTAGTCTCGGTGACGGTACTGCCGATGAGCTTTCCGATGTTGATGCATCGCTTGTCGTGGAAGACCAAGCGTTGGATACGCTCTTTGCCGAACGACGTCAGCTAGTAGGCAGTCTGGGCACGGTACTGTTTTTCGCCGACGGCACGTTCCCAGGACTTCGCCTCGTGCACTGCATTTTCGAAGGGGCGGTTAAGCTCGACCTCACTTTCCTTAAGTCGTCCGAGGCTGGAAGGGGGACGCGGTCAGCGTTCATGATGCTGGTCGATAAGGCCGACTTCGATGGGCGCCTCATGGCCCGGTCAGAGCCGGTAGCGCCACCGGTTGGCCCACGCATTCAGGCGCTGTACACCATCATCCGGCAAGGGGGGCTCTGGCCAATTCGCCTATTGCTGCGCGGGCAATGGGCCGTCTTCGGCATGTGTGAACTTGAGCTCATTAATGACAATCTGGCGACGTTGATGGCCGTGCAGATCGCGCCGGTGTTGCTCAGTAAGAACCGCTTCTCAATACCCTTGCTGCTGCGCCCCGAACAGCAGGCGGACCTGGATGAGCTGAATGCCGCTACGACGGAGGCACTCGCCAGGCGTGACCTTCCTGCGCTACGCGACGTGCACCTTCGCATTCAGGACGCACTCGTGCGCGAGGGTAGAGACGCGCTGCAGTCGCTTGGCCTACCATACCCCGGCACCGAGGAAGGAGATGCCGGGCTGCGCGAGATGTACGTGCGGCACTGGCCTGAACAGGTGCCAGTCGATAGACCTAAGAAGGCCTTATAGAGACGATGATACCCACACCTGCTATCCTGCGTCTCATAAACGTTTGCGCCTATCTGCACGCGTGAACATTTGAGACGAGTTTTCGGCTATGTCATAACCCAGTGCTATTTTTACTCGTATACGTATGCCTTTCAGGGTCGTTTTTGAGGCACCGGAGTCGCAGTCTTGGAACCGGTGGCCGGCTAGCCACCCAAGCGGCGCCCGCGGTAGAATGATCCGTGGTCATCTTCTTTGCCTGGTGTACGACGTAACCGGTAGTGAGGTACACGCTGAATGACGACCTCGCCCCGCCCAGTGACGGTTCAGATCCTGGCTGACCATGAGCATCTAATAGTCGACGTCGGTCAGATGCGATGGCAGGAGTGGGGCTACCCGCCGGAGCCGGATGACCAAGCGTGGTGGGTCGATGTTACAGCCCACGAAGCTGGCCGCGACAGTCTGCCGGTCACATGGGTCGCGTTTGATAAGCGAGGCGATGCGCTCGGCGCGGTAGGTCTCGCCGAATACGATATCGAAGAACGGCGGGATCGCTCGCCCTGGCTGATAGGAATGATCGTGAGAGCCGACCGGCGGGGAACGGGCATAGGCGGCCTGCTCGTGGCCCAACTCGAAGCGTGGGCAGGCACCCACCGGTACGAACAAGTGTGGGTAGCAACCGGGGGCCGGGCCGTCGACTTCTATCGGAAATGCGGGTGGGAGATAAGTGAATCGTTCGAACGCGCATCGGGAGAAGCCACGACGGTGTTGGCCAGGCTGCTCTGATGTCTACCTCGTACGAGGCCACGATCCCCGACTGATGGCCGAACCATTGACCGCAGCGAATAGACCAGTTGAGCCAGGCATCGTGCCAGAAACCAGGCTATTTTTACTCGTAGACGAGCTACTATGGGTTATCGACCCTGGAAAAGTCGCTTGGCCGCCGACCACATGTCGAGTCGCTGGTTCTTACCGCGGATGGCGTACCACCACTCGGCCCCCCACAGATAGACGCGAGTGGCGCCCGAACGGCGTGCAATTGCCACGTTCCAATCGAGTATCGCCGGCGAGATGCTGCGCACCTGGCCCAGATCGAGGTCGGTCAGCGAGCGTCGCTCCTCGGGTTCGGCTTGAAGCTCGGTGATCCAGAACTGCTTTCCTTTGGCTTTCGTCGCGCGTGCCTGGCCGGGAAGGTTGGGCACAAACGGACCCATTTCGAATGGGAAGAAGTACCACCAATCCCGGACCCACGCTTTCTTGGTGAACAGGTTCTGGCCCAAAATGTCGCCCGTTTGCAGTGCCCGCTTCCAATTCTGGTCATAGACCGTCCAGCTCGAATGCGTCACGACGACCGGCCGATGCCGGTAATCCTCGCGTCTGACGGTTTCGGCTTCGGCGGCAACCATTGCGGGCGATATGACCCAACCGTTGATCTTCTGAAAGTTCTTGATGTACGGCTCATTCTCGACCTGCCAGCCGATAACAGCCGAGTCGGCCGCGTAATGGCGGACCGCTGTTTCGATGAAGGCGAGGGTTGCATCGTGTACGCCCGGCAAGCCGTCCAGAACGGTACCCTCCGGCAAGCCCGATGTCTGCGCGAGCCACGCTGGCAGGTACACCTCCGGGTAGCGCTGGGCCTTGATGCCGATCGTCAGCAGGACGTCGGCGCCGCGGGCCGACGCCTCGCGCACCAGTTGGTCCGTTTCGGCAAAGTCGAATTGTCCCTGTGCAGGCTCGACGTCGGACCAATAGAGAGAGAGGCGCACGTGCTTCACGCCGACGTCGTCAAGCAGAGCGGCGTACACGGTCGCGCAGTCGTTGCCCAGGTAGCGCACCTGCCGGCAACTGAAGCTCACTCCAAGCTGTGGGTCGCCCTGAGACGCCGCGGCGTACCAGTAACGACCGACAAAAATGGCCAGGAGCACGATCGTTACAGCCAGCACCCGGCGGGCGCGGTCGGGGGCTCCGGGAGGCAGCCAGCCTGGCTGTCTCTCGGGAGGTTGGTGGGCGGGAACCGGCGATGTACGATGCAGTTCGCGGCGAATCAGCGACCGTAAGCGTAGGAGTCCCGTGATGACTGAAGACGAAATGCTGGACATCGTAGATGACAACGACAGAGTGCTAAGCCAGGCGCCGCGACGAAAAGTGTTGGACGAATACCACGTACACCGCGCGGTCGTCTTCTTCGTCTTCGACCGTGAAGGCAACGTCTTCGTCAACAAGCGCTCCGCCACGAAGGAGATCTATCCAGGCTATTGGAGCATCGCCTTCGGCGGTCACGTGCGCGCAGCCGAAAGCTACGAATCGGCGGCCATTCGCGAGGTTCAGGAAGAGACCGGCCTCTTCGACCGCCCGGTTATGATCGGCTCGTTCAAGAAGCGTACAGCGGATGAGCGCGAAAACGTCAACGTCTATCGCATCACCGCCTCCCGCGACCCCGATCTCTTTGCCGATGAGATTGAACAGGGCCAATACTGCACGATGGCCGATCTCAACGTGATGCTCGGGCGATTCGATTTTCTGCCCGAAACACCGGACCTTCTCAAGATTCTGATTTCGCATACGTCGAAACCATTTCCGATGGCGTCCTAGCGTTCCCCGTCGCTCGGATCGACCGGCCGCAGTGGTATACTCCGCGCGTGAATGGCAACGGTTCGACTCCCCGTCTCGCTCTCCTCGACGGCCACGCCATCATCCATCGCGCCTACTGGGGCAACAAGGATCACCCGCTTTCAGTGCGACGCACCGGTGAAGTCGTCACCGCTGTCTACGGGTTTGCAAACACACTGATGAGTGTGTTGAAGAACCTGCAACCCACCCACATCGCCGTCACCATGGACACTGAGGCACCGACCTTCCGCCACGAGAAGGAAGCGACGTATAAAGCGCACCGTCCGGATATGCCCGACGACCTCCGCGGACAGTTCGCCCGCGTGAGAGACGTCATTGAGGCGTTCAACATCCCCATCTATGAGGCAGACGGCTTCGAGGCCGACGACGTGCTGGGCACTCTCGCACGCCAGGCCGAGCTTTTGGGTGTCGAAACTTACCTCGTCACCCTGGACAGCGACATCTTGCAACTCGTGCGCGACGACAGCGTTCGCTGTTACATGTTCCGGCTTTACCAGCACGACACGGTTACCTACGACGAAGCCAAGGTGTTCGAGCGATACGGGGTCCGCCCGGACCAGATCCCCGACCTCAAGGGACTGAAAGGCGACACGTCGGACAATATACCGGGGGTACCGGGAATCGGCGAAAAGACGGCCGTAAAGCTCGTTCAGCAGTTTGGCAGCGTTCGCGGCGTTCTCGATCGCATTGACGAGGTGACGCCGCCGAAGCTGCAGGAATTGATGCGCACCTACGGCGAGCGGGCGCTGCACTGCCGCGAGATGGCGACCATCGTCACCGATGCGCCCGTCGAGCTTTCGCTTGATTACTGCCGCGCCGCCGACTTCGACCGCGGAAAGGTGATGGACCTCTTCCACGCGCTGGAGTTCCGCTCGTTGCTTGACCGCGTGCCATCAGGCACGCTGGCCGCAGGTGCTGCCGCGGAGCCGGAGGCAGCGGCCGATGATCGCGAAGCCGTGTACCGCACGGTTACCTCCATCGAGCAGCTTGATGCCGTGATCGCCGCAATTCGAGAGAGCGGTCAACTGGCATTCGACACGGAAACGACAAGCACGAACGCCTACAACGCCAAAATCGTCGGTATATCGCTCGCGGCGAATCCGTTTGAAGCGTTCTACATCCCGGTCGGACACTTTCCCAGCCTGGAAGGTCCCGACCAACTCGACGTCTCGACGGTGGTTGACCGGTTACGCCCGGTATTCGACGATCCGGCGATTGAGAAGGTCGCGCACAACGCCAAGTACGACATGATCGTGCTCAACAACGCCGGGCTTCCGGTTGAGCGCATCGACTCCGACACGATGATCGCGGCCTACCTGCTCGGCGACCGCGACATCGGACTCAAATCGCTGGCGCGCGAAATCCTCGGCGTCAAGATGACGCCGATCAGCGATCTCATCGGCACCGGCGCCAAGCAGATCACCATGGCGCAGGTTCCGATCGAGACCGCGTCGCAGTACGCCTCCGCCGATGCCGATCTGACGCTGCGTCTGCGTCCGAGCATCGAAGAGGAGTTACGCTCGCGCGGGCTCTTCGACCTGTACAAGGAGATAGAGCTGCCGCTGGTCAGCGTCCTGATGCATATGGAGAAGACCGGCATCGCAGTGGACGTCGAAGTGCTCCGCAACATGTCGCGCACGCTGACCGGAGATCTGCTTCGCATCGAGGCGGAAATCTATGAATCCGTCGGACACCAGTTCAACCTGGGCTCTCCAAAGCAGCTAAGCCAGGTGTTGTTCGAAGAGTTGAAGTTGCCTAGCGGCCGGAAGACGACTCAAGGCTTTACGACCGACGCCCAAACGCTCGAGGCGCTGCGCGGCAATCATCCCGTGGTCGAACAGATCCTCGAGTACCGCCAGCTTTTCAAGCTGAAGTCGACGTACATCGACGCCTTGCCGGGCATGATTGACCTGAACGACGGCCGGCTCCATACCAATTTCAGCCAGACGACCGCGGCCACCGGTCGACTTTCGTCGTCGGACCCAAACCTGCAGAACATCCCCGTCCGCACGGAGCTTGGCAAGCAGGTCAGGCGGGCGTTCGTGGCGCGCGACCCGGTGAACGGGCGACCAATGTCACTGCTCGCCGCCGACTACTCGCAAATCGAGTTGCGGATCCTCGCGCACGTCACGCAAGAGCCCCGGCTTGTCGCGGCGTTCAAGGCAGACGAGGACATCCACAAAACCACTGCCGCGGACATTTTCGGAGTGCCGGTGGCAGACGTCACGCCCGATCAGCGACGGCTGGCCAAGACGGTAAATTTTGCGGTTATCTATGGTTTGTCAGCCGCCGGTCTCTCGTCTCGCACCGAGTTATCGATGGGAGAAGCTGGTCAGTTCATCGACGCATATTTCAAGCGTTACCCGGGAATAAAGCAGTACCTGCAGGACACGATCGCCCACACGCGGCAGCTAGGCTTTGCCGAAACGCTGCTCGGCCGGCGGCGGTATTTGCCGGACATCAATACGGGAAACTTCAACCTGCGTCAGGCTGCCGAGCGCATGGCAACAAATCACCCGATCCAGGGCACGAACGCGGACATCATCAAGATCGCCATGAACCGAATCGAAGAGGAGCTTCGTGCGCGATCGCTCGATTCGCGAATGATCCTCCAGGTTCACGACGAGCTGATCTTCGAATGTCCCGACTCAGAACTCGACATAATCAAGGAGCTGGTTCCTCGCTGGATGTGCTCCGCCATGACGCTCTCTATCCCCGTCAAAGTCGAGCTTAAGACCGGCAAAAACTGGGGCGAAATGGAGTAGCGGGCTCGGCAGGTAACCATGCCAGAACTCCCAGAAGTCGAAACGGTCCGGCGCGGCCTCGAGCCCGCCGTCGTCGGTCGTACGATTCGTGACGTGCGCTTTACGCCGGAGGGCGAGCGGCTGTTGCAGGGCGTGGCGTCGCACCAGTTCCGCGATTACCTGGTTGGTAGGCGGTTCGAAGCAGTAAGCCGGCGTGGCAAGTACCTCATCTTTCCGCTCGACGACGGCCGGTGCTTCGTGGCTCACCTTCGCATGACCGGGCGATTCGAGGTCGAGCGCGCCACTGCCGCCGAAGGAAAATATTTCCGCGCGGCGATTCTCCTCGACGACGGCAACGAGCTCCGCTGGCGCGATGCGCGCCGCTTTGGCACTTGGCAGATCTCCGAAGATGCGAGCGAAATCGACCGCAAACTGGGGCCGGAACCGCTTGAAGATACGTTCACGCCAGATGCGTTGGGAGCCGCGGCCAGGGGACGAAAGGCTCCGATCAAGTCGGTATTGCTGGACCAACGGCGAGTAGCCGGCCTGGGTAATATCTATGTGGACGAGGCGCTCCACGACGCCGGCATTCATCCGAGCCGACGCGCGGGGACGCTCACAACAGAAGAGCTTCAGACATTGCACGGCGCCATAACCCGAGTGCTCAGAAGCGGCATCAGTAACTTCGGTACGACGATGCGTGATTTTGTGAACGCGTATGGCCAGGAGGGTCGCAACCGTGAGCATCTACGCGTCTACCAACGGCGTGGCGAGCCATGCTATCGCTGTGGCACAGCGATTGAGCGCATCGTCATCGGTGGCCGCGGTACCCATTACTGTCCACACTGTCAACCGGCGCCTCCAGAGGCATTGAAAGCATGACGCAAAGGGTCGGTCACGACATCGCGACGGCGGTCTGCGAAGAGTGCGGGCGGCCCGTCGCCGATCCATCGCCGGATGCCGGCGGCCGCGGTTGTGTGCGGTGCGCCGATCGATATTTGCGCAGCCTGGATGCCGAATTTCTCGACAACTACGCGCGCTTTGGCGCCCGCGGCCGGCTTGTCGTCGCCGAGGCTTGCCTGCGCCAACTGGTTATCAGCGATGTCGCCGATCGCAAGCTCCTGGCGATGACGGTGTATGAGCAGTTCGTGGCGGCGGCTACGGACTTTCTCGGCTTGTATCATGCGCTGTTGAATCGCCGTGCCGTCCCAATTGTCAAAGGCGTGCTCGGGTTCGAGCTTGACGTGGCCGCGGCGATGGTCTTCTTTAACGACCTCGCGAGTAAGGGTCCGGCCGAAATTCTCTACGCATTCGGGCTGCCGCAACCAGAGCAGGTGCGAGTGCTTGCTGCGGGATTGGACACGCGCGAGCGCGGACAGGTCGCCGCGGCGTTGGCGGAGGCGCTCGCCGACCTCGATCGGGTGCTAGCCTTCCAGGTTGTCGGCGAACAGGCTCTGGTGAGCGCAGCGCGCCGGCTCGGCGGTCCGATGGCGCTCGCCGACCAGACGAACTGGCTATGCGGAACGCGGCTGATCCCCGGCCAGATCGCAACGCTGGCGCTGAACCGCGAGCGCTCCGGCGTCGAAATCAATCTGCTCAACACTGATGAGATGACGCTCGGCGCCGTCGTCGACGGGATCGACACGATGACTCGCCTGACGCGCAACGTGATTTTTGCTTTCGTGTCGCTGCACGGGCCCGAGCAGTTCGAGCACGGCTTTCGCGACGGCTGAGCAGGTCGCCGGGCTGCAACGTGAGGGCGTATGCTGGTCGGGCGACCGGAACTTTCAGCCCGAAATCGCGCGAGCAATATGCAATGCGAAAAAGCGCGCAGCGGCGCGGACCCGCGTTATCGGGCCGCGACAGCTTTGCCGACGTGCCCGGCCTGCGGGTCGGACACTGGACCAATTCGCGGGCAGCCACCGGTTGTACGGTGATTCTGGCCCCTCCCGACGGCGTTGCTGCCGCGGTCGCGGTCCGAGGCGGCGCACCCGGCACCCGTGAGACTGACGTGCTTCGCCCCGGCAACCTCGTTCAACGCATCCACGCAATTCTGCTGACCGGCGGCAGCGCCTTCGGACTGAACGCGGCCGGCGGCGTCATGCGCTACCTCGAGGAACAGAACATCGGTTTTGAGACCCGCCACGGCCGCGTGCCGATCGTGGTTGGCGCGGTTCTGTTCGACCTGGGTATCGGGAGCGCGAAGGTCAGGCCCGGAGAAGCTGATGGGTATAAGGCCTGCCTTTCGGCAGTCAGGAGGGTTCGCGAGGGAAGTGTAGGTGCCGGAACGGGCGCAACCGTCGCTAAGGCCGGAGGCATCGACCGCGCGATCAAGGGGGGAATAGGCACAGCATCGGAACGGCTGCACGACGGTACGGTCGTCGCCGCGCTGGCCGCCGTAAATGCGTACGGCGACATTCGCGATCCAGAAACCGGCGCGCTGATCGCGGTGCCCCGACCCGACCCGACCGGAGGCGTTGAAACGGCGGTGGAGCTCTTACGACGACGCGGCAGCCGCGCCACGTCCGAGTTCACGAGCACGACGCTCGTGGTGGTGGCGACGACGGCAACGCTCGCCCGAGACCAGTTGATCCGTGTGGCGGAGATGGCGCACGGCGGTCTCGCACGCGCGATCGAACCGTCGCACTCGCCCGGCGACGGTGACATCGTCTTCGCGATTTCTACCGGGAACGAAACGGGATCGGAGAATAAGCCTGACCTGCTCGCCATCGGCGCCCTTGGCGCCCGCGCCGTGGCGCGCAGTATCGTTCGTGCCGTAGAGTGTGCGACAAGCCTGGCAGGCGTGCCGGTGGTCTCGGATGGCCACGCCTAACTCGTCAAAATTCATTCTTGACACGCTTTGCCACGCTGGTATCCTGAACGAGCAGCCGACCACGTTTGTGGCGGTGAGCGGCGCCGGTAGCAAGCAACGGGTAGTCCGACCAACGAACCGCTTGGATCCTATGTGACCGAGACGGGGCCCAGATGACGCCAATACTCGCGAACCCGCCTCTTCTGTCCGAATCAGAGGAACTCTTACCGTCGACGCCCTCAATTGGCCTGATTGGCCTGGGAGCGGTCGGTGCGGCACTTTCTCTGGCGCTCGCTGCCGCCGGCAATCATGTCGCAGCGGTTTACTCACGTAACCTCAACTCGTCCCAGCGCATCTCCGAACAGTTAGAATCGGCAACCGTTACTGGCTCGGCCCAGGAGGTCGTCGATCTGTGCGACGTCGTTCTTTTGACTGTCTCAGACGGGTCCATCGAAACGCTGGCCGCCTCATTGGACTGGCGACCGGGGCAAATAGCCGTTCACTGCAGCGGGGTGCTCGGCACAGTCGCGCTCGCCGCTGCCCGGCGGCAGGGAGCGACGGCCGTCGCGTTGCATCCGCTCTGCACGCTTCCTCGTGAGGGCGGCGCGCCCATTCCGACTGGAACCCGGTTCGCTTTTACGGGACCAGGCGAAGCGCGGGGGTTCTTCACATCGCTCGTTGCAGGGCTGGGGGGAGTGCTCATCGATGTACCCGAGGAGGCGCGACCGCTCTACCACGCCGCGGCGGTGATGGCAGGTAATTACACGGTGGCGCTTACGGCAGTTGCGGTCTCACTCCTCGGTTCTCTGGGACTAACTCGACAAGAAGGCTTGGCCGCATTGGTGCCGCTCCTCCACGGCACCGTGGACAACCTGGAACGGTCGGGTCTGCCGGATGCGCTCACCGGCCCGATCGTTCGGGGCGACCTCGGCACGGTGGCAGCACATCGCCGCGCCCTTCGGGACACCGAGTTTTTAGAACTGTACGACGTTCTTGCGAGGGCGACCGCCGGGTTGGCGCTTCAACGCGAGGAA
>DAINSK010000014.1:13425-59367 GCA_036741355.1 Chloroflexota bacterium | reverse complement strand
ACTGTACGACGTTCTTGCGAGGGCGACCGCCGGGTTGGCGCTTCAACGCGAGGAATTGAGCAATGAAGTCCGACAGACGTTGTTGGGGTTGAAATGGGGGTGCAACTGTGACTCGACTTTCGATTAATGAACTAAAGGCAATGAAGGAGCGTGGGGAGAAGATTCCCATGCTTACCGCGTATGACTACCCGACCGCCAAACTGCTCGAGGCAGCCGGCGTGCCGATCATGCTGGTCGGCGACTCGCTGGGTATGGTTGTGCTCGGCTACGACTCCACGTTGCCGGTGACCATGGAGGACATGATCCACCATGGGAAAGCGGTCGTGCGGGGCACGGAGCGCGCGATCATCGTCGTTGACATGCCATTCATGAGCTACCAGATCTCGACGGAGGACGCGCTCCGCAACGCCGGCCGCCTGTTGAAAGAAACGGGGGCGACGGCGGTCAAGCTCGAGGGGGGCGAACCGGTCGCCGGCACGGTGCGGCGCATGGTTGATGCCGGTATTCCCGTGATGGGCCACCTTGGACTCACGCCGCAATCTGTCAATCAACTTGGTGGCTACCGAGTTCAGGGCAAGACGCCGGCCGCGGCAGTCAAGCTGATCAACGACGCTGCCGCCCTCGAGCGCGCGGGCGCGTTTGCAATCGTGCTCGAAACTATCCCTGCATATGTCGCCAAGATGGTGACGGACAAGATTGGCGTACCGACGATCGGAATCGGCGCCGGCCCCTATTGCGACGGCCAGGTCCAGGTCGTGCACGACTTCTTGGGGTTGTTTCCGGACTTTCTTCCACGACACGCGCGCCGGTTCGCGGACCTCGCCCCAACCATCGATGGCGCCGTGAAGGCATACATCGACCAGGTGAAGGCCTGCGAGTTCCCGACCGCCAAAGAGAGCTTCGGTCTCGATAAGGCCCGCAAGGCGCTTGAAGGCGGCGAGTGCGTGACGCCGTACGGCGGGGGCTCCGTTCGGGAGATGGAGGCCAGCAAGGCGTGATCGTCGAGCCCCGCATCGACGGCGTTCGTGCCTGGCGGCGTTCGCTCTCAGGATCGGTCGGCGTTGTACCGACGATGGGCTACCTGCACGAGGGCCACATCAGCCTGGTGGACCGTGCCCGCGCCGAGAACGACCATGTGGCGGTGACGATCTTTGTCAACCCGACCCAGTTCGGCCCGCGGGAGGATCTCGCCAGCTATCCGCGTGACCTGGACGGAGACCTGCGATTGCTCGAGCAGACGGGCGTTGACCTGGTGTTCACGCCCGAGGCCGCGGAGGTATATCCTCCGGACTTCGACACCTGGGTCGACCCGGGAGGAATTGCCAACCGGCTAGAGGGGTCCTCGCGTCCGGGCCACTTCCGTGGCGTCGCCACGGTCGTGTTGAAGCTGCTCAACATCATCGCCCCGGACCGCGCCTACTTTGGTCAAAAGGACGCACAGCAGCTTCGCGTTATCAAACAGATGGTGCGCGACCTGAACGTGCCGGTGAACGTCATCGGGCTGCCCATCGTCCGTGAGGCCGACGGGCTGGCGATGAGCAGCCGTAACGCCTACCTGAGCGACCGCGAACGCCAGGCGGCTCTGGTGCTGTCTCAGGCCCTTCGGCGTGTAGCGGAGGCATTGCACTCAGGTGTTACCGACGCCCGCCAACTTCGGGGCCTAGCCGAAGCGTTGATAAACGCTCAGCCCCTGGCGTCACTGGAATACGTCAGCGTTGCCGACGGCGAAACGCTGGACGAGTTGGAAGCCGCGGACACCGGCGCTCTGGTCAGTCTTGCGGTCCGCATCGGCAAAACGCGGCTGATCGACAACGTGTCCTTGGGCGCAAGCGTTACGGCTGTTGCCAGATAACCACAAAGGATTCGACACAGGACGTTTCTCCGACCGGGCGGTCGGAATACGCGCACGGTATCCCGACTCCTCGGCTCAGGTCAGCGTTCGATCGGCAGCGCTACGGCGTTGCCCCACTCGGTCCAGGAACCGTCGTAGTTGCGCACCTTCGGGTAGCCCAGAAGCTCGTGCAGCACGAACCAGGTATGCGATGATCGCTCACCGATGCGGCAATAGGCGATAACGTCCTTATCAGGCGTCACACCCTGATCACCGTAGATCTGCTTCAGCTCGTCTGCCGATTTGAAGGTCGCAGTGTCGGCGTCCACCGCCCGCGCCCAGGGGATGCTCTTGGCGCCGGGGATGTGGCCGCCGCGCAGTGTTCCCTCCTGCGGGTAATCCGGCATGTGCATCAGCTCACCGCTGTACTCCTGAGGTGAGCGCACGTCTACCAGCGGCTTGTCGGCGTTCGGCTTGGGCTGCCGTCCGCCGATGTGCCCGAGGACGTCGTCGCGGAAGGCACGGATCCCCGGCTTGGGCCGCTGCGCCTTGTAGCCGGTGCTTGAGTAGCGCGGCACTTCTTTGGTCAGTTCGCGGCCCTCGTCGATCCACTTCTTGCGACCGCCGTCCATAACCTTGACCTTGTCGTGGCCGTTGAGTTGGAAGATCCAGTAGGCGTAGCAGGCCCACCAGTTGTTGCGGTCGCCGTAGAAAACGACGGTCGTGTCGTTGCCGACGCCGATCTCGTCCATGAGCTTGGCAAAGCGCTCCGAGCCGATAAAGTCGCGGCGGACAGGGTCGTTCAAGTGCTGCTGCCAGTCGATCTTGACCGCGTTTGGGATATGGCCGGTGTCGTAGAGGAGGATATCTTCGTTGACCTCCAGGATCCGAATGCCACGGTCCTCCAAATGCTGGGCCACGTAGTCGGTGGAGACCAGAACTTCCGGATGGACATAGCCGCGCTGCTCGATGGGCTTGACCTGTGGCGCCGCCATGGATGTTTCCTTTCTTCGCCTTACTCATGCTGTCTGCCAAGAATCGCGTGTGCCGACATATCAGTCTAACACCGCTCAGCGGCGCATCGCGCAGGCCGCTTGCGGCCAGCGGACCAGTGGGCAAGATATGCCACGGCATTTTGACCCCCTTTCGACGGCGGTGGTAAAATCGACTGACTGAATCCGGAAACGAAGGCGAGAAGTGTCCGGTCACTCCAAGTGGTCACAGATCAAGCGGCAAAAGGGTGTCACGGACGTTCGTCGCGGCGCGGTCTTCACCAAGCTTGGCCGCGAGATCGTCGTAGCCGCGAAGCAGGGCGGTGGCGACCCGACCGCAAATTTTCGCTTGCGCCTGGCCGTCCAGCGCGCGCGTGAAGCGAACATGCCCGCGGACACGATCGATCGCGCAATCAAGCGCGCCGCCGGCGGCGGTGAGGGAGCTGAGCTCGAGGAGATCGCGTACGAGGGCTACGGCCCCGGCGGGATCGCGATCATGGTCGAGGCCATGACCGACAACCGCAACCGTACGGCGGCGAGCATCCGTTCGACGTTCGACCGGGGCGGAGGCAACCTCGGTGAAACCGGCTCGGTTGCGTGGCAGTTCGTCGCGCGTGGTGTGGTCAGGGTCGACGCCAGGGGCAAGGATTCCGACGATATTGAGCTTGCGGCGATCGATGCCGGCGCCGAGGACGTGCGGTCGGAAGATAGCGAAGTGATCGTGTACACCGAACGCGGAAGCGTTGAAGCAGTGCGACGCGGGCTCACTGACGCCGGCTACGAAGTAACCGCATCCGACCTTCAATTGGTCCCTGAAAACACCGTTGAGCTCGACGAGGCAAAGAGCATCCAGGCGCTAAAGCTGCTCGATAAGTTAGAGGCCGACGACGACGTCCAGAACGTCTACACGAATGCCGATTTCGCCGAGTCTGCGATGGAGGCCTACAACGCCTGAGCGGTCGGACGTGAGTACACCTGCCAACGGCCTTCCCGACATGAACGGGGAGGTCGTTATTCTTGGTGTCGACCCCGGTCTCCGCATCACCGGCTACGGTGCCGTGGTGTGCACGCCGGCTCGCACGCAAGCTCTGGATTACGGCCACATCAAGACCGATTCGCGCGTGGCCATAGAGGCGCGGCTGCACACGATTTATTGGGGTATTCGGGCTGCCATCCGACGCTTCAACGCGCAAGAGCTGGCAATTGAGCTTCCTTTTGTAGCCGTCAACATTCGGTCAGCGTTCGCGATCGGGGAGGCCCGCGCGGCCGCTATGCTGGCCGCGGCAGAGGAACACATCACCGTCTTTCAGTACACGCCGGCGGAAGTGAAGCAGTGCGTCTCCGGGTACGGACGCAGCGACAAACATCAGATTCAGGAGAACGTGCGCTTGCAGCTTGGGCTGCCGTCGCTCCCCACGCCCGCGGACGCCGCCGACGCGCTTGCGATCGCGATCTGTCATTACGCGAACCGGCGCATGCGCGCCCTGGAACGTATGCACTGACTCCGGGTCACGGTCTTTAGACGAGGCTACGCTCGCCCAAAGGGAGTTCCTGCGCAATGAGCTACATCGCGCGTCTGCGCGGCATTGTTGAAGAGAAGGGCCGCGACAACGTCGTCGTAGACGTTGGTGGCGTGGGCTACGAAGTAAACGTCCCGGGCAGCACGCTGGCGCGAATCGGTGCCGCGGGCGATCAGGTGACGCTGTTCACCTACATGTACGTGCGCGAGGAGGCGCTTCAGCTCTACGGCTTTCTGACGCCCGAAGAGAAAGACACCTTTGCCCGTCTCCTTGGCGTAACCGGCATCGGGCCGCGCAGCGCTCTGTCGTTCCTGACGCAGTTCTCTCCAGGCGAACTGAGTGCGGTCGTCGAGCGACGGGATGCGACGGCCCTCACGCGCGTTAAAGGCATCGGTCGAAGAACCGCCGACCGGCTTATTCTGGAGCTTCAAGGAAAGCTAAACCCTTCGGGTGCAGATATACCAGCATTCCCTGCGACCGGCGGCTCCATCGACCCGGCACTGGACGTTCTCGTCTCGCTCGGCTACAGCGCCGCCGAAGCAGGGATGGCCCTCGCCCGCGTCTCGTTACCGGGCCAGGTCGGCGACGAAGAACGTGTTACCCAGGCACTCCGCGCCCTCGACATACTGCGCGGTTGAGCAACCAAAGCCCCCGCTGGTGGCGACTGCCGGCTGCCATCGAAACTGGTATAATAGGTCATACGTTCTAACCAATGTACCGCCGTAAGACTGCGAGGCGCTCATGCCGCCGTTCAAGCTCCGCTCCGACTTTAAGCCGACCGGCGATCAGCCTGATGCCATCGAAATGCTGATCGAAGGCGTCGAGAAGGGCTACAGGCAGCAGACGCTGCTGGGAGTAACCGGCTCGGGCAAGACGTTCACCATGGCCAACGTCGTCGAACGGCTGCAGCGGCCAACACTCGTGCTAGCGCACAACAAAACGCTCGCCGCCCAACTGTGCAGCGAATTCAAAGAGTTCTTTCCAGAGAACGAAGTCGAGTTCTTCGTCTCCTATTACGACTACTATCAACCGGAAGCGTATATTCCTCGCACTGACACGTACATCGCCAAAGACGCCGACATAAACGACGAGATCGACAAGCTGCGCCACGCCGCGACGCGCGCCCTGTTCGAGCGACGCGACGTGCTGATCGTCGCATCCGTTTCGTGTATTTACGGTCTGGGCGAGCCGGAAGAGTACAAGAGTTTTGTGCTCAATATCGAAAAGGGCGGGCGGATGCATCGCAACGAGGCCATTCGCGGCCTCGTCAACATGCAATATGAGCGCAATGACATCAACCTCGTACGCGGAAAGTTCCGTTTGCGGGGAGACACCCTCACGATCCACCCGTCATATGACGAGCTTGCCGTTCGCGTCGATTTCTGGGGTGACACGGTTGAGCGGATCATCGAGCTCGACCCGTTGACCGGTGAGGTGTTGGCGGAGAAGGACCACGTCGACATCTACCCCGCCAAGCATTTCGTCACCTCCCAGGAAAAGTTGGACGCCGCCATGGCCGACATCGAGCAGGAGCTGCACGATCGGCTGGCGGAATTTCGTAGCGAGGGGCGGATCCTCGAGGCGGCTCGGCTGGAGGAGCGCACGCGCTACGACCTCGAAACGTTGCGTGAGGCGGGTTACTGCTCGGGCGTCGAGAACTATAGCCGGCACCTCGCTCGCCGGGCCGCCGGCAGCACGCCGTGGACGTTGCTCGATTACATGCCCGCCGACTGGCTGCTGTTCGTGGATGAGTCTCACATGAGCCTGCCGCAGGTGCGCGGCATGTTTCACGGCGACTATGCCCGCAAGCGCACGCTGGTCGACTTCGGCTTCCGGCTACCGTCGGCGATCGACAATCGCCCGCTCAATTTTGAGGAGTTCGATCGTCACATCAACCAGGTGATATACGTCTCCGCTACGCCGGGACCGTATGAGCGAGACGTGTCCGCGCAAACGGTCGAGCAGGTCATCCGGCCTACCGGTCTGCTGGACCCGACGATCGAAATCAAGCCGACGAAAGGTCAGATCGACGACCTGATGGACGAGATCCAACGGCGCGTCGATCGCCGGGAGCGTGTGCTGGTTACGACCCTGACGAAGAAGATGGCCGAGGACCTCACTGACTATCTGCAGGAGATGGGAATCAAGACCAATTACCTGCATTCGGAGGTGAACACGCTCGACCGCGTCGAGATCCTGCGGGACCTGCGTCTGGGCGTCTACGACGTCATCGTCGGCATCAACCTGCTGCGCGAAGGACTGGACCTGCCCGAAGTGAGCCTCGTCGCGATCCTGGACGCCGACAAAGAAGGGTACCTGCGTTCGGAGGGATCATTGATCCAAACGATGGGGCGAGCGGCGCGACACGAGCGCGGACATGTGATCATGTATGCCGATACCATCACTGGTTCGATGCAGCGCGCGATCGACGAAACAACGCGCCGCCGCCAGATCCAGATCGCTCATAATCAGGAGCACGGCATCTCGCCGGAAAGCATCCGCAAGGCGATCAGGGACATCACCGACCACGTCCGCAAAGTCGCCGAGGAGAAGCCAGAGTATCGGGCGGGCAGTGGAATGCCGAGAGATACGGTCGCCCGCCTGGTAATCGATCTCGAGTCCCAGATGAAGCAGGCGGCGAAGTCACTCGAATTTGAGAAAGCTGCTTTGATCCGGGACCAGATCGTCGATCTGCGCCGCGAACTGCTGGGTGACGAAGAAGGTCTGCAACGGATCGCGGAAATGATTGTGCCACGTCGTCGCGACGAAGGCCGTCTGGTAACCCCAGAATCGACGCGCTACTCGAATCGGGCGGTGCGCGGCAGGAGCCGTCGAGGGCCGTAGGAGCGCGCTACGGTACCGCGAGGCCGGCACCGTCGCTGTCGTCGGAAATTGACGGTCCTCTGGTCCCGGGCGTGCGCCGGCCGCGGTGCGTGAGGCGTGCGATTGCACCGCTGGCTCTGCGGGCGATATCGCCGCTCAGTTGGGCCACGTCGTGGCCGACAGTGGCGCTGAGGAAGTTCGTGTACTGGCCAATCCGCCGGTAGCGGTTGTAGCGTGATCGCACGAGCTTACGTGGAGCGACCCCGCGTAGTTCGCCTAGCGATCTGAGCAGCGCGGCGCCTAGCAGCCGAGCGGCAGCTTCGTGCTCTGTGTGGGCGCCGGCCGCCGGCTCGGGCACAATGATGTCGACGATCCCCAGCTCTTTGCAGTCGCGAGCCGTTGGGCGAAGCGATGTCGCAACCGTGTCAGCCATTCCGGTGTCGCGATAGATGATCGAGGCGGCGGTCTCTGGCGAAACAACCTCGAAAACGGCGTTCTCAAGCATCAGCATCTTGTCGACTATGCCAAGAGCCAGCGCTGCTTCGCCACGGGCCTCGCCGATGATTGCGCCGATGGCGGGAGTCGCAACCATGCCCAACGCCGACATGCAGTCGGCGAGGGCCGGACCGAGGCCCGCTTCTTCGGCTTCGATGGCAGGCGATGCTTCGACTCTGTCAATTAGTGTGACGATCGGCAGACGCAATCGCCCCGCGAGCTCATAGGCGCGACGCGCTTTTCGGAATCCTGCGGGTCCGGCGACGGTTTTTGGCGCGCCATTTCTCGCCCGTTCGGTGGCGACGTAGACGACGGGTTCTGCGCCAAGCATCCCGATGCCGCAGATGATTGCCCGGTCGTCCCCGGTGACGTCATCGCCCCGCAGCTCGACAAAAGTGTCGCTAAAATGGCCGATGTAATCCGAAGCGGTGGGGCGCTCGGCGTGGCGGGCTAGCTGGATGGTCGTCCAGGCGCTATGCGTGGCCGGAGCGAACTGCATAGCTCGTCCAGCCGCCGCGCCCCCCTGCTGAGGACGGCTCGCGAGCATCTCCAACAAGGAAGAGATGAAGTCGCGTAAACGGGCCCGGTCTACCACCTCGTCGATTAGCCCACGCGCGAGATGCGCTTCCGCGGTGCGGGCGCCTTCTGCCGCCGGGCGGCCGGCACGCTCTTCAACCATCCGCGTCGTGGCGTATCCGACCAGGGCTCCTGGTTCGGCGATGCGCAGGTCTGCAAGCCCGCCCAGGACCGCGTAGCTGCCGCCAAGGCTTGGCGTCGCCAGCACCGTAATGAGCGGTTCGCCCGAACCGGCAAGGCGACCGGCAGCCTCCGCCACTTTGGCGAACTGCATGAGCGCCGGCAGCCCTTCCTGCATCCGGACTCCGCCGCTGGCAACGATCATGACGACCGGAAGTTTGTTCCGCGCGCCGTTTTCGAGCGCGCGAGCAAGCTTCTCGCCGACCGCGTTGCCAACACTGCCTCCCAGGAACCTGAAGTCGAGCACGGCCAGTACGATACGGCGGCCGGCGATGGATCCGGTCCCGGTGACGATCGCGTCACTGAGGCCCGTGCGCCGCTGTTCCTGGAAGATGCGGCGCCGGTACTGCGCCTGAGCACGGAACGAGAGCGGGTCCATAGAGACAAGCGATCGATTGCTCTCGCGAAAGCTGCCGGGATCGACGAGCAGTTCGACGCGCCGGTGGGCACCAACGCTGTAGTGATAGCGGCAGCGCTCGCAGATCCGATACTCGCGATAGAGCTGGGACTCCGCGAGGTCGGCGCCGCAGTTGATGCAGTTGCCCGCCTCCGGCAGCACCGGTTGCTCGCTATCGTGAAAGCGCCGCGCGGCCAAGAACTCGGCCAGGTTCTTCATACGCCTCCGCTGGCAGAGCAGGTGGACCACCGCATACCCGCCCGACCTATTCCCGACTACAGGTCCCCGAAAACGCTATCCCTCTCGGATCCTATCACCTCGCGTGAGGCTGAACTCTCGCCCTCGCCAACGATGCCCTCGTCCTCAAGCGTGTCTATGAGCCGGGCAGCTCGTGGGTAGCCGATGCGGAGGCGCCGCTGCAGCATGGATGTCGAGATTCGCGAGTGTTCCAGCGCGAGTGTGCGCGCCTTTTCCAATAGCTCGTCTTGTTCGGGTGCGTCGGCGGCTGCCTGTTCGGCCTTTGCCTGCTCGACGAGGTGATCGAATGTCCGCGGACGAAGCTTTTCCCAGCGCTCGGCGCCCCAGAAGTCGACCAGCCGCTCGATCTCCTGGTCGGAGACGTACACCCCCTGCACGCGCCGCTTTGCCTGGTCTGTGGGCATGAAGAGCATGTCGCCGCGACCGAGCAGCTTCTCGGCGCCGACGCCGTCCAGGATGGTGCGCGAATCGACCTGCGACGAAACCGCGAACGCAATACGGGTTGGGAAATTGGCCTTGATCAGGCCGGTAATGACGTCCACCGACGGCCGCTGCGTCGCCACGACTAGATGAATTCCGGTAGCACGTGCAAGCTGTGCGAGCCGGCAGATCTGCCGTTCAACCTCGTATGGCACTGCCATCATCAGGTCGGCAAGCTCGTCGATGATGACGACCCAGTTTGGAAGCTTGCCGGCGACTTTCGGGTTGCGGTTGTACGCTTCCAGGTTGCGCACCTTGAACATTTCGAACTTCTTATAGCGGTCCTCCATCTCCCGGATCACGCCCTGCAAGGTCCCAGCCACCTCCTCCATGTCGGTGACGATCTTGGAGAGTGCCAGGTGCGGGATCGGCGCGAATACAGCCATCTCGACGCGCTTCGGGTCGATAAGTACTACGCGAACGTCGTCCGGCGTTGCGTGCATGAGGATGCACGAGATCAGGGCGCGGATACAGACGCTCTTGCCGCTCCCTGTCGTCCCCGCGATGAGTAGGTGGGGCATCGTAGCCAGGTCGGCGATAATAGGCTCTCCAGAAACGCCCATTCCGAGTGCCAGCGCCAGTTTGGTCTTCGACGCAACCTTCTGGAACTGCGGCGTTTCGACGACGCTTCGCAGGCTGACGACCGACGAGCTCGTGTTCGGAACTTCGATGCCGACCATCGGCTTGCCCGGAACCGGCGCCTCGATGCGAATCGTCGGGGCGGCGAGTGCAAGCGCCAGGTCGTTCTGAAGCTTTTGGATCTGGTTCACGCGAACACGCGTCCGGGAAACCTCCTCCACGCGCATGCGGGGCTTGTTGTCTTTGTCTAAAAGCACTTTGCCGCTCGCGTCGCGCTCAGGATCGTTTCGTGTCTTAATCTCCCAGCCCGGTTCCACGCCGAACTGCGTCACCGACGGGCCCTGGTTGATCTGCAGGACCTTTGCGTCTACGCCGAAACTGGCGAGCGTTTCGACGATCGTCCGCGCGCGCGCTTCGTTGTCCGCGGGGCTGAGCTGGCTTGGGGCGGACGTGCTGAGCAGTTGTGTGTTTGGCAGTTGCCAGCCGACGCCATGCGGTGCGGCTGTGGTACCCGTTCCGAACCCGGGAAGTTCAAGCGTCGGCGCGAGCGCCTGCCGTTGACGTTCTCGCTCGCCGGTCCGGCGGAAGGCATCGGCAGCGCCCTGGCCAATCGTTTCGGGTGGCGGCGATTCCTCGATGTCCGGCAGCGACACCGCCGAGGTGCCGGCAACGGCGTACGGAGTGGGCGCCGGTCGCAGGGAGCCAAGCGCGGCGAACAGTTTGCCCGGGATGTTGAATGCCCATAGCGACCGCGCCGCGGGGGGCAGTTGCGCGAGCGCCCATCGCGTACCCGACGGGCTGACCAGGGCGCAGCCGATGGAGAGCGCGAGGAGCCAGACCAGAACGCCGAACCCGCTGGCCACGAGGCTATGACCAACGTTGCCGCCGGCCGAATAGTCTTGAAGCGACACGCCTGCCAGCGCCGTTTCGGGGTGCAGGGCGCCGAGGACACCCCACACAAACAGTCCGAGGAACTGGAAGCCGGTCGCGATTCTCCAGAAGCGGCGTGAGGTTCGCGGACCGGGGGCAATGCCCGGAATCGCCACCAGCGCCAGCAGGTCGATCACGATGAGATAGCAGACGACGCCGGTCCCCTGGACCACCGCCCGCCGAAAGGCGTCAAGCACGTCGACAATCGATAGCCACGGCATGGCTGCCGCCACGATCAAAACGATGGCTGTTGCAAGCCCGGCTGGAGTGAGGAGAAACGCGACGACCGGGGTGATCGGCCTCAGCGCCATCTCGGCAATGTCGCCACGAAACGCGGGTTTGCGTCTGCGCCCAGCACGCGGAGATGACAGCGAGGTACGCGGGCGGGAAGACCCCTTCGCTTTCGCCATGGGGTACGGCTCCAGTATTCGATTGCGAGAGCCCGGGTCCCGCCCGACCTAGACCTCGACGGCTACAGGCAGCACCATTGGGCGCCGCCGGGTTTCATCATAGAGGAACTTGGCGACCGTGTCTTTCACTTTAGCGTTGATCACTGGCCACTCCGCACGGTGATCGGCGCCATCAAGCGATTGCATCGCGACATCTCGCACTCGATCCATGAGTTCCCCTGCCTCGCTGGCTTCTACAAAGCCACGCGAAAGCACATCCGGCAGATCGATGACTTTACCCGTCTGTTTGTCGACAGCGACGACGACGACGACCATACCGTCGTTAGCGAGGTGCCGGCGGTCGCGTAAGACGACGTGATCGACATCGCCGATGCCGAGGCCGTCGACGTACACTGCCGCGGCGGGGGCCCGTCCCGCCACCGCGGCACCGTCCTGGGTAATCTCGAGTACGTCACCGTCCTCGATGACAAACGTATCCTCAGGCGCCATGCCCATCGCCTGGCCGATGCGGGCGTGAAGCATTAGGTGCCGGTATTCGCCGTGGATCGGAAGCAGGTATTTAGGTCGCACGAGGCTCAAGAGCAGCTTCAACTCTTCCTGTGCGGCGTGTCCGCGGACGTGGATGTTGTCCACGCGGTTATAGAGCACTTTGGCACCGAGCTTGAAGAGGTTGTCGACTACGTTGTAGACAAACTGCTCGTTGCCGGGAATCGGCGATGCCGAGAGCACGACCGTATCTCCGGGAACGATCTGCACCCAGCGATGGTCGCGATTCGCCATCCGCGAAAGGGCTGAGGTTGGTTCGCCCTGGCTGCCGGTCGTGACGATCGCGACGCGGTGTACCGGCAGGTTACGCATCTCTTCGATACGCCCGAGAACGCCGTCTGGCACCTCGAGGTAGCCCTGTTCGAGCGCCATGTTAACGTTATCGACCATGCTGCGGCCGATCACAAATACCCGCCGGTTGTGATGAACTGCCGCGTCGATTACCTGCTGGACGCGCGAGATCAGGCTGGCAAAGGTTGCCACGATGACGCGCCCCTCGGCCTGGTTCATGATGTTGTCCAGCGCGACGCCGACCACCTGCTCGGACGGTGTGTACCCGGGGATTTCTGCATATGTCGAGTCGGCGCAGAGGAGCGTCACGCCTTCATTACCCAGTTCCGTGAGGCGCGGCAGGTCGGTGTGCTGTCCCATGACGGGGGTATGGTCGAGCTTGAAGTCGCCCGTGTGAACGACGCGGCCGAGCGGAGTGTGCAAGATGATGCCGCAAGCATCGGGAATGCTGTGCGCTACTCGGAAAAACTCCGCAGTGAAGTCGCCCAACTGAATCTGTTCGCCGGGCTCGACGATCCGCAGATCGCTCTCCCTCAGCAGTCGGTGCTCCTTCAACTTCACCGAGATGAGGCCATATGTGAGCCGTGTGCAGTACACGGGCACGTTGACATCGCGAAGCACGTAGGGCAACGCGCCGATATGGTCCTCGTGACCATGCGTAATCAGGATCGCGCGGACTTTGTCGAGTCGCTCCCGAAGATACGTGGTATCCGGAATAACCAGGTCCACGCCTAGCATTTCGGCTTCGGGAAACTGGAGGCCGCAATCGACGGCGACGATGTCATCGGCAAGCTCGAACACCATCATGTTTTTGCCGATTTCGCCAAGGCCGCCGAGCGGAATAACGCGCAGAGTCTGGTGGTCTGCCATGGTACCTCTTTAATCTCTTGTTAGAAGAGACGGCCCTGCTCGGTTGAAGGCTGTGCCGGCTGGTCTGAGGCAGCCTTCTCCCGCTGGACCGACTCCAGTACTTCCGGTAACTGCTTGAAATCATCGACGATGAGCGATCGGAATCGTTCTTGGTGGAGCGCGGCAGCCGGATGGAACATCGGCACGATCGTTCGGTCGCCTACTTTGTGCGGTTGGCCGTGAATCTTGCTGATGGATTCGCCCGCGAAGAATTTACCCATTGAAATGCGCCCGAGTGTCACGATGACTTTCGGATCGATGACGTTGATCTGATGCTTGAGCCACTTGTCGCACGCGTCGATCTCATCGCGAAGCGGGTCACGGTTCTGGGGCGGGCGGCACTTTACCACGTTCGTAATGAAGACATCGCAGCGCTTTAGACCAGCATGCTGCAGCAATTCGTCAAGAAATTTGCCGGCGTTCCCAACAAAGGGGCTGCCGCTCTTGTCTTCGTAATAGCCCGGCCCTTCGCCGATGAACATGATATCGGCGGTGTCCGGTCCTTCTCCGGGGACGGCCTGCGTACGGGTCTGGGAAAGGTCGCAATCGGGGCAGCGCTTGATTAGCTGGCTAAGCTCGCCGAGATTGGTCTGCATAGTGGCTCCATGCTAGCACGGGCCAGCGATTGCGGACAATGAACGGTTGATGCAGGCCAAGTTGAAGATTACCAGAGAGATTATTCAGAAACGGCTGCTTGTTTCGGCTGTACGAGCTTTGCCAGCCCCACGCCTACAAAATACAGGCCAATTATAGGAATCGCGACTGATATCTGTTCGATCGGACTAATGTTCGGGATAACGGCCGCAGCAGCCAGGAAACCAAGGACAATCGCGTATCGCCACCATTTCAGGTATTTTCTGGCGCGGATAATGCCGAATTTTGCCGGCACCATCATCACGATCGGCAATTCAAATAGTACGCCCGTCCAGAACACGAGCCGCACGACGAAATCCACGTACAATCCAACACGGATGTGAATATCGACTTGGCCTTTTCCGAAATTGAGGATGAAGTCCAGAGCCCGCGGCACAACCAGGTAATATGAGAACACGACACCCGACAAGAACAGCCCGAATACGCCGAACAAAATTGGGAACATCCAGCGGCGCTCTTTCCGCGTCAACGCCGGCACCACGAATGCCAGGATCTCGTAGACGAGGATGGGCATGGCGATGATCAGGCCGATGAGTAAGGCTACTTTGAAGTACGCCCCGACGAATTCCAGCGGCTCTATCTGAGATGGCGCAAAGTTTGGGTAGACGCTCTTAGCCGGGCGCTCGAGAAAATCGATCCCACGTTTCGCCAGGAACAGGCCGATACCGGTGCCAATGGCAATTGCAAGCGCCATCGCAAAAAGTCGGCGACGGAGCTCGTACAGGTGCTGCATGATGGTGAGCTCTTGCCCACCCTCATCGACCTCCTCTCGGCCCTCCGGCTCTTCGAAGTCTTGTTGAAGCGTCGCCACTCCGGGCTCCCTGGACGGGCCTTGTCATCCCGCCGGCAATTCGCTGCTAGCGGCTCCTCGGCCTAAAGTCCGGCAAGCGTCCATCTGCAGCCGGCTCAGTGACGCCGGTGCTGGTATCGTTGGTCGCCGCTGTGGTGGATGAGTACCGCCTCGGCGCCGCTGGGACGTAATCGAGTGACACCGGCGGCGCGGGCTCATCGATCTCCGGTGTTCCGGCTGGCGCCAAAGGAGTGTTAGCAGTGGAAAATGCCGAGTTCATCTCGGTTTGCACCGATCGAACGCTCGAATCAAGCTCCATGAGGCCGCCGCGCAAGTCGCCATGGATTGACGTCAGGTCGCGCTGGATATCGAGAAACTCACTACGCAGGTCCCCGAGCTCGCCCTCGAACTGTCCCTGAACTTCAGTTGCATAGCTGCGCAGCGTGCGGATGCCTTTTGCCAGTTGACGGGCAACTTCCGGCAAGCGCTCGGGTCCGAGCACCAGCATCGCCACCAGGAGGACGAGCAGAAGTTGGGGTAAGCCAACGCCGATCCCGAGGAAGTCCATAGAGGAATCCGCCGCTACGTTCGATTCACCACTGCTGCCGATATAAGTCTACAGCGTGACGCACCGAACGACGACGCGAATGCGCGCCCCCGAGACGCATTGCGCGGCGTGCTCTAACTATCTTCGATGCCGCGGTCCTTGATGTAGTCCACCGCATCCTGCACCGTGGCGATCTTCTCGGCGTCCTCGTCGGAGATCTCCACGGTCTGAACGCCCGTGGAGAATTCCTCTTCCAGCGACATAATCAGCTCGACCAAATCGAGCGAGTCGGCGTTGAGGTCATCCACGAACGATGCGGCCGGCACGACGTCCTCCTCATCGACGCCAAGTTGGTCGACGATGATCTTGCGTACCCGTTCGAAGACTGTTGGCACCGGCTCACCCCGTTCTTTAATTTTTTTTGTGGTTATGCGCTGCATCGTAGATCGGCTTGGGGGTCGCGTGGTACGCGCGGCGGGCAATTTTACCCGCCCTTGTGGGCGCTCAAGGAACCCAGAACCCCATTGACAAACCGCGGGGACGCATCTGAACCAAACGCCTTCGCAAGTTCAACGGCCTCATTCACGGCCACTCGCATGGGCGTCTCATTCTCAATCAACATCTCATATATTGCAATGCGCAGGATGTTGCGGTCCACCACCGCAAGCTGTTCGACCGGCCACTGCGGTGCGGATGTGCTGATGTAGTTGTCGATTTCAGCGCGACTTCGCTTAATCCCGGCCACCAATCCGCGTGCGAATTCGGCGGCTTCATTCCCCGCCTGCTCGTCGATTATCAGCCGTTCAATCGAATTCACCGGGTCGTGCCCGGATTGGTCGGCTTCGTAAAGGGACTGTAGAGTCAGCGTCCGCGCTCGGTGACGCTGTGCCGGCAGGCGGTCTTTTCGCTGCTGCCGCGACATCCCAGGCGCCTTCTGATCTTCCCCAGATTCGCGCTCTGCATTCGACTGCGAATCAGGATTACCGGTCATCCCATCACCATGCCGCCATCGACCGCGAGAACCTGTCCGGTAATATATGATGCACCGGGCGAAGCAAAGAATACTACGGCGGGGGCCACGTCCTCGGGAACACCGAAGCGCTCAAACGGAACCCGTCGTAGGGCCGCGTCCCTCTGTGTCGGCGTGAGCACGGCCGTCATGTTCGTTTCGATAAAGCCCGGCGCGAGCGCGTTCACGGTAATGCCGCGCGAAGCGACTTCGCGCGCTGTCGCCATTGTCAGGCCGATCAATCCGGCTTTGGCGGCCGCGTAGTTGGCCTGGCCGGCGTTTCCCACGAGACCGACGACGCTGCTGATGTTGACGATCCGCCCCCAACGGCGGCGTAACATGCCCCGCAAGGCGGCGCGTGTACACAGAAATGCCCCACGCAAGTCGACCGCGATAACGCGGTCCCAGTCCTCGGGACTCATCCGCATGAGCAGACCATCCCGGGTCATGCCGGCATTGTTTACCAGGATATCCGGGCTACTGAAACGCTTTGCGCTCTCTTGAAACAGCCGATCGACGGACGCTGGATCGGCGATATCCGCCTCGACAGCGATCGCTTCCGAACCGTTTGCCGCGATTGCGGCGAGCGTCTCTTCCGCTGCCTGTCTGTTTGAATGGTAATTGACCACAATCGAAGCGCCGGAGGCCGCGAGAGCCACCGCAATCGCTTTGCCGATCCCTCCGCTGGCACCCGTGACGAGTGCAGTCTTGCCGTCGAGTACGCGGGTTCCAGGGAAGGGCCCCGATGTCATGCGCTGCCCGCGGCATCGCCTTCGATGGCGGCCGCATCGCCGACGGCGCGGACGGAGACACCGCGCGCAATCCGTTTAATCAGACTACTGAGAACGCGACCCGGACCGATCTCGACGAACGTAGAGACGCCTGCCCGGACCATATACTCCACCGAGCGTTGCCACTGCACCGCTGTTGCCACCTGCCGCGCCAATTCGTCTTTAATCGCCCTCGCGGATTCGAGGGGCACGCCGTCGCAGTTACCGATGATGGGGATGCGTGGGTCGAGCAAGTTTGCATCGAGGAGGGCGCGGCGCATGCCATCGGCGGCCGGGCGCATTAGCGACGAATGAAAGGCGCCACTGACGTTCGGTTGGATAACGCGAGCGGCGCCACGCGCCTTCGCAAGGTCCATTGCCCGGAGTACCGCATCGCGCGGGCCGCCGATGACGATCTGGCCGGCGCCGTTGATGTTGCAGATCTCGGCCCCGGTCTCCTGGCACACCTCTTCGACGATCGAATCATCGAGGCCCATAATCGCTGCGAGCGTCCCCGGGTTTCGCTCGCCGGCTTCTTGCATCAGCCGGCCGCGTTCGCGTACCAGGCGGACGCCTTCGGGAAAAGGAATCACGCCTGCCGCGATCAGCGCCGAGTACTCACCCAGGCTATGGCCAGCTACATAGGCCGGAGCGCCGTCGACGATGTCGAGACGGCCGTAGGCGGCCGCGAAGCACGCAATACTGGTCGTCACAATCGCGGGTTGTGTGTTGACCGTATTCAGCAGTTCTTCCTCGGGCCCCTCAAAGCAGAGCCTGCTCAGCGAGAAACCGAGCGCTCGGTCGGCTGCGTCGAATATGTCGCGCGCGGCGTCGAATCGCTCGTACAGGTCGCGTCCCATGCCAACGACCTGGGAGCCCTGACCCGGAAATACCCACGCGAGATTGGGGCGTGAGTCAGCATCTGGCGGAATAGATGCGTGTCCGGTGGGGACCGTCAGCGCCATGTTGCGCCTCCTGCTCACCCGTTCAAGGCCGGCTTTTCGATTGCCACCGCTTCGCGGCCCTTGTAGTAGCCACAAGTTGGGCAGGCGTGATGCGATAGGCGGGGAGCATGACATTGAGGACACGCCACCGCCGTAACCGTGGCCAAGTGGATGTGGCTCCGCCGCTTGCCCTGGCGGGAACTCGCGTATTTCTTCTTTGGGAGCGGTGCCACTTTTAGTTCTCCTCGTGATGGTCGCCGTTCACGTTTCGCAGCGCAGAGAGAGCCGCCCAGCGACTATCGACCGGCGCCTCGCTGCAGGCGCACGGCCGGTTGTTCTTATCAGCGCCGCACTCCGGGCAGAGGCCGGCGCAATCGTCTCGGCAAAGCACTTGCATCGGTGACACAAGCAGCCAAGACTGACGGACGACATCCGTCAGGTCCAAGATATGGTGCGAATTTATTGTCGATGCTTCGGGCTCCACAGGCGGAGGGAGTTTTCCACCCGTAATCGGATCGACGGTTGGAAGAAACTCCTCTTCGACGTCCATCGTTACCGGGTACGTCACCGATAGCAGGCACCGGTCGCATTCGCCTTCGGCGCTTGAAGTCACGTGAGCAGAGGCGAGAATTCCGCGGTCGGTGCGCAGCATGTCAACGGAACCTTGAACACGTACCCGAAGTCGCTCGCCCTCGACCGGAACAAACTCCTCATCCGCTTGATAACGCCTGCGCGAGCCTATAGGCTCGCGCATCAGGAGTGAAACGTTGAACTGCACGACGGGTAACCCTTTGCGGGACAGACTCAAGTATAGCTTACGATTATCCGGCGCTGTCAACGTAACGATCTATGCGGTCGGCCGAAGCCCCCTTAACGAATTCTGCGAACTACTATACCGAAGCTGCGAAAATTCCCAGTTTTGCCTTGTCCCGGCCGGTCCCACGGGCATATAATCCGGCTCGTACCACGTCCCCTCTTCACGCAGGTTGAGGCTGCGCTCAGCCTTTCGCTCATTGCTCTACAGAGGAATAAATGGTCCATATTTCGGATCTGTATGCGCTCCAGGAGATCGATTCCCAGATTGACGCGCTGGAGCGTACTCTGGTCGATCTGCGCTCACGGCAGGGGAATGACGATAGCGTGGCGGGAGCAAAAGAGAGGCTAATCGCGCTTGACGAGGCGGCGGCCGAGGCTGCACGCGAGCAGCGCGCTGCCGATGAGGAGGTCGCCGACGGACGGCCGAAACTAAGCGCTGTCGAGGAAAAGCTGTACAGCGGAACCGTGACCAACTCCAAGGAGCTACGAGACCTTCAAAGGGAGCTGGAGGCTTTGCAACGTCAGCAGGCGCAGCGAGAGGAGGCGGCACTGGCTGCCATGACTCACGCCGAGGAATCGCGCGTAGAGGCGCAGGCGGCCACGCAATCGCTCCACGACGGTGAGGCCGCATGGGGAGAGGAACAGCAGCAAATTGCGGCTCAACTCGAACAGATAGAAGTTGACCGCGAGCACTTGCGGAACCGCAGACAAGTTGCGACGCAACCGGTCGATGCGCAAACCATGGCCCTTTACGAACGGTTACGCCGCATGCGCCGGGGAGAAGCCGTTGCCCGCGTGCAGCGCGGCGCCTGCCTCGGCTGCCGCATTATGCTGCCATCGCAGATATTCCAGAAGGCGCGAAGCGGGATGGCCGTTGTCCAGTGCAGCAGCTGCGAGCGGATCTTGTACGTCGGATAACCAGGGATCCACGAAGATACCATTCGCAGCCGGATGTCGATGGCGCCGGCAAACGATGGTCAAGCGGGAAAGATCGAGTGGTTCGGACATTGAAGGCGTTGGGATACTTCCGGGAAGATGGCGGCCGGTCGTCGAAACCCGGGCGCGCCCCTGCCGACGCTGTTGACTCGCTGGCGGACCAGAATCGCGCTTTTCTCGAATTTTGTAAGCAGGAAGGCCACGAGGTCGCCGCCACGTTTCTCGATACCGCCGCCGAGAAAGACGACTTTTCCGGATTTCGGCAACTCCTGGAATATCTAAAACGCCAACGCGGCGCGCCCTGCCTCGTAGTCGTCACCTCGGTTGACCGTCTGGGACGCGATGCCATGCAGGCTACGCGCTGTCTCTATCAGATTGATGGTTTGGGCGGCAAGCTTGTAACGCTTGACGGCAAACCTGACCCGGCAGCGTCTCTGCTGGAACATTGGGTCAAGACCGAACGCTCACCTGACGTCGGCGACCGAGTGCGCGAAGCGATGCGGAGAAAGGCGATACGGGGCGAGGTGCTTGGCCGGCCGCCATATGGCTACCAGGTCGGCCCCAAGCATCGCCTTGAGCCGGTGCCCGATGAAGCACCAGTAATTCGCTACATTTTTAGGCTGTATACGCGTGAGGGGCTGGGCATCCGCCTGATCGCCCGCCGTCTCAACGAGGAGGGCTTTCGCACGCGTCGCGATGGTAACTGGAGCATGGTAACCATCCGCGATATTCTCCTGAATCGGGCATATCTTGGCACCTACACCCGCTTTGGCGTTCGCGTTCCGGGCAGCCATACGGCACTGATTTCGCCGGAAGACTTTCGCCGCGTACAAGACCGCATGGCCAGCAGGCGCACCGGTGGCGGAGAGCGGCGCGTTCGACAGTATCTTCTGTCCGGCCTTGCCTATTGCGGCTACTGCGGCAACAAGATGATCGGCGTCAGCCGCCGGCAGACGTGGAAGCGTCGTGGCGACGGCAGCGAAGGCGAAGCCGAATACCGCTATTACCAGTGCCTGAGCCGCACCAACCAGAGCATGTGCGACTATCACACGTGGCGAGCCGGCATCTTGGAAGAAGAAGTCAGGCGCCAGGCCGCGGCGGCGATCGTTGAGGCGCTCGCCGGCGCCGACTCCGCCGAAATCGCGGGGCCCACAGTAGAAGTTGAGGTCGAAAAGCTGCGAGTTCGATTGCGGAAACTTGACCGGACGTTGGAGCAGCATATGCACGCGGCCGCCGCGCAAGAGATGTCGATGGAGCGGCTGCGCGAGTTGAGCGTCGAGTTGACGCAACAGCAAATGGAAACCGACGAAGCGCTTAGGCAGCTCGAAGGGCGGCGCAAAATCGTCGAGTCGTTTGGCGATCAGCGTCGAGAGCGGGCGACGGTACTGGAAGCGTTGACGACCGGCTGGCAGGCGGCCGATTTCGCAACGAACTATGCGCTCATACGGCAAACAGTGGAGCGCGTTACGGTGCTCGACGACGGGGCGCTGGTACGCACTCACGTCTAATCACGTTGTCCCCCGCCTGCGCAGTCGTTATCATATGTGTGGTCGTGCTAAGCGGGGTGTTGGGGGTGCCCTGTACCTGAAACCCTCCTTAGGCGGGGCTGAACTCCCATTCGAGGTCTGCGGTCCCAGAGGACTGCCGACGCTGCCGGTGTTGACAGGCTGCGTCCGGCGCGGCGAAAGACCATGAACCCGGTCAGGGTCGGAAGACTGCAGCCGTAAGTGGGCCCTTTCGGGTGCCGCCGGGGTGCGTGGCCCGAGCCGGACGGCGAAGGTAAGCTCGCGGGGCGAGATCGACAATGGGTGCACGACCTGACTCCCGACAGGTTACGGGCGGACGCTGAATTCAGCCGTCCGCCCTTTGCTTTACAGAGGCCGAACAGGTGCCGCGTCGCAACCAACCCTCAGCTCGTGAACGGTTCCGGCCCGGCTCATCGCGGCAGGGGGGGGAAACCTCGCCGGCCCACAAGCGCCCCCGGATAGGGCAACATTTTCTCAAAGACCCGCTGATCGCGCACGACATTGTCGACGCTGCCGATCTAACACTGGACGACGACGTTCTCGAAGTGGGGCCGGGTGGGGGCGCGATCACCGGCTTACTCCTGGAGCGCGCCGCACATGTAACGGCGGTTGAGTTAGACGAGAACCTCGCCGAGGCATTGCGGCGCAAATATGCGGGTGAGTCGCGTCTCACCGTGATCGCCGCGAGCATTCTCGCCCATCCGGTAGATCAGCTCCTTGCTGAGGGAGGCAGAAAGCCGCCGTACGTCGTCGTCGCCAACCTGCCGTTCTACATCACCGCACCCGTCATGCGATATTTTCTGGAGGAAGGGCCGCGTCCGCGCCGCTTCATCGTCATGGTTCAGCGAGAAGTAGCGGAGAGTATCGCCGGACAGCGAAAGGGGCTGAGCCTGCTCGGGGTGTCGGTGCAGGTCTTCGCCTCAGTGGAAGTGCTGTTTCGCGTGCCGCCGCGGGCGTTCGATCCGCCGCCGAAGGTCGATTCGGCCGTTATCCGGTTGGACGTATACAGCGAGCCGCTAATCCCAGAGCAGGATCTGCCGGCGTTTTTTGAGGTCGTGCGGGCCGGATTCCGAAACCCTCGCAAACAGATGCATAATGCACTGTCCGGCGGCCTGTGGATGCCACCCGGCGACGCTCCGGGTCTACTCGAAGCGGCGGAAATCGATCCTATACGCCGCGCTGGTACGCTGAAAATTGCCGAGTGGCGCAGGTTGCAGCTCGCATATGCGGCGGCTAGGGCGGAGTTTGGACCGCATCCGTCTATCCGGAGCGATACCAAGCGAGACGTTACGTGAGCGCCGCTCTGCGTCTACGGGCCTTTGCCAAGATCAATTGGTCGCTTGAAATACTCGGTCGCCGGTGGGACGGCTATCACGAAGTACGAACAGTTCTGCAAACGATCGACTGGTGGGATGACATCTGCCTGGTTCCTGGACATCTTCCAGTCTTAGAAGTCGTCCCGATGGCAGGCAATTCGGTTCCCGACGGTGCTGAAAACCTGGCTGAACGGGCGCGGGCGCTCTACACGGGGGCCGGAGACGCCATGCAACCGTTGTCGATTCGGCTCGGGAAGCGGGTGCCTACCGCTGCGGGCCTGGGCGGAGGCAGCAGCGACGCGGCAACCGTACTGCGTGGTCTGGACCGCCTATCGGATCGGCCGGTCGGTGCCGGCCGTTTGGAGCAGCTGGCGAGCGACCTTGGTTCGGATGTGCCGTTCTTTATTCATGGTGGAACGCAGGTTGCAACCGGGCGCGGGGAGGTGCTGGAGCGTCTGGGAGGCGCGCCGGCTGCGTGGCTTGTTGTCCTGACGCCCAACATAGCCGTCGAACGCAAGACGGCGCGGATGTACTCGTTGCTCGGTAGTGCGGACTACAGCAACGGCGACTCAGTTGCCAAAATCGCGGAAGCCCTATCCGCGGGTGCGCTACCGGACGCGAACACGCTGAAGAATACGTTCGACCGCATGTCGGAGCAGGCGTACCCGGGTATCTGGCGATACCGTCGAGCACTCGTCGATACGCGCGGGCACGCGCTTTTGTGCGGCTCGGGACCCGCGCTGTTCGCGCTCTGCGGTTCCGCGGCTGAGGCCGAAGCCGCCGCATTACGATTACGCCGCCTCGGAATGCCGGCGAGGGCAGTTCGGACGGTTACCGCTGCGGAGAGCACCGCCGTCGAATACGTGAACGAGGCCGCTCAGCCAGATATAGTGAAGGAGCGTACAGGCGAATGAGCGCGGCGCTGCTGAGGTGGGGATGACGGGCACAATCGTCGACATGCACTGCCATACTACCAACGGAGCCTCGGACAGTGCCCTCACCCCGGCGGAGCTCATTGAGGTATCCCAGCGCATCGGCATGACAGGCGTGAATGTCAGCGAACACGACCGCGTCTGGGACCGGTACACGGTGGCCAAATTTCGCGAAGACAGCAGCATGTTCGTGTGCCCCGGGATGGAGGTGTCGACCGACCTTGGTCACATGATAACGATCGGGTTGACCGAATACTTGCCCGGTATCCGGCATTGCGCGGAGCTCCGGAAGGCGCTCGATAAAGTCGGCGGCTTCCTGATCGTGGCCCACCCTTTCCGACATTGGTTTGACCCGGTTACCTTTCGCCGCACGGGGAAAGAGCCGCCGGTGATGACGGTTGAGAATATGGCCAAACTGGAAGTATTCCAACTCGTCGACGGCGTCGAAGTCCTCAACGGCGCCAACACCGCCCGCGAGAATCGATTTGCATTGGAAGTGGCTAACTACATCGGAAAACCGGGCACAGGGGGTAGCGACGCGCATTCGACCAGCGGCGTGGGCATCTACACGACGGTTTTCGAGAAGAACCTGACCACTGTTGAGGAGATGCTGGAAGAGCTTCATGCCCGGCGATTCAAGGCGAGTCTTGGCCTCCCCGAGGGAAAGCTTCGACCCTTTACTTTGGATGAATTCGTGACTCCCGAAAGTATCCGTTAGCACGCCGCATCAGCGGCACAGTTTCAGCTGAAGGGCTGCCAGATTGCCGGTATTATTTGAATAACCAGCCCGCGTCCTGGGAATGGTTCGTCTCCCTTGACCTTGAAATGACGGGAGTCGACCCGGAAACAGACGAGATTATAGAGATTGGCGCCGTGCGCTTTGCCCCGGACGGGCGCACTGAGCGCTTCCAGTCGCTCGTAAATCCCGGACGGACGCTCTCGTACCGAATACAAACGCTGACAGGGATCCACGATGAAGAGCTACAGTCAGCACCGCCGCTCGCCGTCGTATCTGGCGCGCTGCGGGCGTTCCTCGGCAACTATCCGATCGTGGGCCAACACGTCGCCTTCGACCTGTTATATCTCTCCAAGCACGGTATCCGGCCAACCGGCCCCGTGTTCAACACAGCGGAGATAGCCGAGCTCCTTTCGCCAGGAGACGCCGAGTACAGCCTTCGCGCGCTGACGCGGAGGCTGTGCGTCGACTTTCCGGTTCAGCATCGCGCCCTTGGAGACGCCGAAGCGGCAATGGAGGTCTTCAGAAAGCTCCGGGACCACGCCGCCGACATTGACCCACTGATCCTCAATGAGGTCGTCCAACTTACGGCGGACTCGTCTTGGCCGCTGCGATTCTTTTTCAGCGACGTTGAACGCTCATCTCCTCGACCAGTTCCGGAGCGGCCTGACAGCGGCATCGTTCTCGACCTGAGAGCCCCGGACAAGTCCGTGATGCGCGCGCTGACTCCTGTTGCCGACAGGGTCGAAGTATCGCCGGAAGAAGTCGGCCGCATTTTCGATGAAGTTCAGCGCCAACCTGCGGTCTACAACGGCTTCGAGCAGCGTCCTCAACAAATAGAAATGGCGCAGGCGGTCGCAGTTGCGCTGAATCAGGACACGAACCTTTTGGTGGAAGCTGGAACCGGTACTGGCAAGTCCCTTGCCTACCTGTTGCCGGCCGCCTGCTTTGCGCTTCGCAATAACGAACGGGTCGTCGTGTCTACAAGCACCATTAGTCTGCAAGAGCAGATCATCGGCAAAGACGTGCCAGCCATGCTGCGCGTGCTCGAAACGTGCGGCCCTGAAGACATTCGGCAGGCCCTCCACGATTTCCGCGCCGTGCCGCTGAAGGGGCGCGGAAATTACATCTGCTTGCAGAAGTTCGCGACGTTTCGCCGCCAGAGCTTATTGACCAGCGACGAAGCGCGATTCGCCGCCAAGCTGCTGCTCTGGTTGCTGAAGACCGAGACCGGCGACCGATCTGAGCTCAATCTTCGCGGTGATGAAGAGAACTTGTGGCCGCGGGTGTCGGCCGCAAACGTGAACTGTTTCGCGGGCCCGACGTACTACGTGCGCAACGGCTCCTGCCAGTTGATGCGGGCGCGGAAACGCGCCGAAAACGCCCACCTCGTGGTGGTCAATCACGCATTGCTGTTGTCCGATATCGCGGCGGGTGGTCGGGTTCTGCCAACGTACGATCGCATAATTGTCGACGAGGCACATAACCTCGAAGACGAAGCAACGAGTCAGTTCGGCTTTAGAACGGGCCAGACCGAGCTTCGCAACGCCCTGTCCGCCATCTATGATCGCACGGCTGAACGAGAGCATGGCCTTGTCGCAGACATCCGGTTGGCTCTCCGCTCCGATGATGACCCGCTCCAGCAGGAGAAATTCATCCGGGGTTTGTTGGACGCGGTGGCCGGCCAGGTCGACCGAGCCCGGGAACGTGTTCCGGAAATATTCGGACGTCTGCATGCATTTGCGGCTACGCACGGTGAATCGGGCGGCGACTACGATAACCGCCTCTTGATCACCGCCGGCAAGCGTGCCCAGCCGGAGTGGGAACATGTCGAAATCGCGTGGGACAATCTGCGGATTGCCCTTGACGCGGTCAATGACGGTCTGTCCCGCCTGCTCGTTGCGTTGAGTGAGACCAGCAGTGGCATCGCCGGTCACGAGAACCTGGCCTCCCAGCTGCAGACACAATCGCTGGACCTGGCTCGTTTGACCAAGGGCGTTGATGCGGTGATCCTGCGCCACGACGAGGAGCGCATCGCCTGGCTGACGGTCAACCGGCAGTTTGGTACGGTGAGCCTTGCTTCGGCGCCGCTGAACGTCGGTGAGGTGTTGGAAAGCTACCTTTTCGGAAGGAAGTCGAGCGTTATCCTCACCAGCGCAACGCTCAGCACGGCGGGTAACTTCAAGTACGTCCGAAACCGTCTCGGCCTGGAAGAGGTCGACGAACTGGCGCTCGGTTCCCCATTCGATTACAAGCGATCAGCGCTCGTTCTCATGCCAGAAGACATGCCCGAACCGAACCGGCTCGACTACCAGCCGGCCCTGGAATCCGCGATCGTAGATCTCGTACGCGCCAGCGCCGGGCGTGCGCTCGTTCTGTTCACCTCTCACAGCGCCTTGCGGACGGCCTACTACGCGATCAAGGCGCGGCTAACGGGGGACGGGATACGCGTAATGGCCCAGGGCATAGACGGAGCCCCCGATGACCTTCTGGAAGCGCTGAGAACCGATCGTAAAACGGTGCTGCTGGGTACGTCGAGCTTCTGGGAAGGAGTGGACGTGGCCGGCGAGGCCCTTTCACTTCTGATCATCGCAAAGCTGCCCTTTTCGGTGCCGAGCGATCCGGTATTCGCCGCTCGAAGCGAGCTGTTTACCGATCCGTTCAAGGACTTCGCCCTGCCACAGTCGGTCCTTCGCTTCAAGCAGGGGTTCGGGCGGCTGATCCGTCATCGCAATGACCGCGGTGTCCTGGTGGTGCTAGACCGCCGCGTGCGTAGCAAGGCATACGGCCGCGCGTTCTTGCAATCGCTGCCCGATTGCAGCAGCGCCGAGGCGCCGCTGGGGCAACTGTCTTCGCTAGTCCGCCAATGGCTGAAAACGCCCCAGGCTTAAGAGACGCGCAAACGGAAATGTTCGGACCGCTACCGGGGCTCAGGGTGACCGTTCAGCCGGCCTCGGAATCCGCTGACGGCCTCGAATCCTGGTTCTCTTCGACTTGGCCCGAGATATTCGGACCCGGCGAAAGCGGGCGCCACGAATCTCCGTCTTTGAGAGAGTGGTTGGGCGGTAGCAGCGGCGGAACGCCTTCTCTGTTTGCGGTCGACGGATTGCCAGTCGGCTTGCTCTCATATACGACTGAGGGTGGGAAGCTGTCGATCTTCGAGCTTGCGACTGCACCGGCCTACCGCGACCGCGGGCTCGGTTCAGAGGCCGTTTTTACACTCGAGGCGCTGAGTCGCGCCCACGAATCGGCGGCATATTTTCCGATCACCAACGGGCTGGCAATCTACTTCTGGCTGCGCGTCGGCTACCGGCCGCTCTTCCGTTCGCAGCACGGACGAGACGGGTTTAGTGTCATGATCCGTAACCTCCCGCCATGACTCATCCGCCACGGGGTGGCTTGAGACGTGGAGCGACAAAATAGACTGAAACGAGGTGGGAGAGGGCGGAAGCGAAGACGACGGCCCCAATAATCCACAGCCAGCTTGCGAGGGGTGTCGAGAGCGCCGACAAAAACGCCGTTAAAAAGAGTGTCGCGCCAAACGTGAAATACACAGGAAAGGTGCGCCAGCGCCAGTCACGTGACGGGGCGATGCGATGTCCTGCCAGCGTGGGACCCTGCGGCGGATGGTAAGACGCTGGCCCGCGCGGGCGGCGGCGATTGCGGGGCATTTGTGATCGTTCCTTTTTAGTTTTTGGTACGCGGACGTTTGCGCGCCCTCGCCACCTCTGAGGCGCCAACTCCTGTATGGCGCCGGCGGCGGCGCGGGCTCGGCGCTTGAGCGGTGCGGCCCAGGCAGAGGTTGCAGCCGAAAACGACGGCTTGCACCTCGTCGTCGACCCACGCCTCGCCGCAGTCGCGCGCCGGCACGTCGACTCGCAGTGCCAGGTGAAAGTCGTTGCCGCAGTCCAGGCAGTTCGCACGGTTATGGTCCAGCGGCTCCCGACAAACTGCGCAGAGCTCTTCACTCATCGTTCATTCCTGTCCCCTGTGCGAGTGCTCTTTGCGAGCCAGGCGCGAACCAGCGCGCGTTCGTCGTCCTCGTTCCGAAGTTCGCCGCGAAGCCTCCCGGCCTGCAAGGTCTTCAGGACTTCGCCAACGGGCGGACCTTTTGGGACTCCCATGGAAATCACGTCGTCCCCCCGCAAGAGAGGAGCGACGTTACGCCACTCATCAACAAAGCGGCGTACGATTCGCGATGTAAGCCCGCCCGCGGCCGCACCGGCGCCTCGTACAGCGGCCGGCTGAAAACGCGACAACGCATGCGTGACGGCTGCCGGGTCGAGTGGCTTGGAACTGAGTTCATGGAGGACTGCAACTGCGCCACGAAGATCGAGCAGGGCCGCGCGCTCTTCCTGACGCAGCTCGAGCGCGTTGGCAAGCCCCTGTATTTCGTGGCGCCCCCAGCGGGCTGCCAGCGCACACAGATACTCGGAGACTCCTGGAGCTGTACCTCCGTCGGCCCGCAGCCGTTGGAAGCTCTCGCCGAATCCCTCCGAGAGTCGAAACTCGGGATAGATGGGCGAGAGCGCATGCAATTCGCGCAACAAAAGAAGAATGTCCTCCGGACGCGGCTCAGCAAACATCCGCTCGAATTCGTGCGTTATGCGAGCGGGACTGAGCACTGACAGAAACGTCGCCGCCTTTTTCCCGGCTGCGAGTGTACCCGGGTCGACCTCAAACTGCAGCCTGGCTGTGTAGCGCGCCATCCTCAAAATGCGGGTTGGATCGTCGCGGAAGCTCTCCCCGTACAAAACGCGAATGAGTCGACCCTTCAGATCCGCACGTCCATCAAAGGGATCGATCAGCCGGCGCGCGGCACCGCCTGCCATGCCGAGCGCCAGCGCATTGACCGTAAAGTCGCGACGCCCCATGTCATCCTCAATCGGCGCCGGGGAAACTATTGGCAGAGTGCCGGGGTAGGCGTAACGTTCTGAGCGTGTGCGCGCAATGTCGACCGACCGGTCTCGGTAGGTCACGGTCGCGGTGCCAAAGTGGCTGTAGGTCGTCACTTCAGCCACCAGAGCAGCGGCAATCGCCGTGGCAAGCGCCACGGCGTCGCCCTCCACCGCGAGGTCGAGGTCCAGGTGCGCCAGCCCGAGCAACAGGTCGCGCACACTGCCGCCGACCAGGTAGAGAGGCACCCGATTGTGGTCGCACCACGCGCGGGCATGATCGAGCAACGCGCGCTCGTGCTCTGATAGCCGGAGATCGAAACCTTCCAGCAAACCCGTGACATTGTCCGTGTCGACCATCGGCGCGATCGTAGCACGGGGGCCCGGGTCGCACGGCGCCATCGCTGTTCGTTGACTCCGAGGCTGCATCGGTCTACGTTCGAGGCGACCGCAGGTGAGGGAGGTACACGATGCCGCTGGATCCACAGGCGAAGGCCGTCATCAACCAGCTCACGGCTTTGGGAATGGCTCCACTCCATACATTGACACCAGACGAGGCGCGGGCACAGATGCTGGCCCGGCGTGCGGCTATTCCGGTCGAGCCCGTGGCGAAGATACAGGATCTAGCAGCCCCTGGGCCGGCCGGTCCGATTCCATTGCGCGCTTACACACCGGAGGGTTCAGGTCCGTTTCCTGTTGTCGTCTATTTTCACGGTGGCGGCTGGGTTGTTGGCAACATCGAGAGCCACGACGGCACCTGTCGCAGCCTCGCCAACGCGAGCGGCTGCATCGTTGTTTCGGTGGAATACCGCCTGGCGCCCGAGCACAAATTCCCTGCAGCGACGGATGACGCATACGCGGCGGCAAGGTGGGTGTCCGAGAACGCGGCCGGATTCGGCGGAAACGCTGACCGGCTCGCCGTCGCGGGTGACAGCGCCGGCGGCAACCTCGCCGCGGTCGTGTCGCTTATGGCCAGAGAGCGTGGTAGTCCGCGAATCGCGTTCCAATTGTTGGTATATCCGGTGACCGACTTCAATCTCGACACGCAGTCGTACATGGACAACGCCGAAGGTTACTTCCTGACGCGGCAGGGCATGGATTGGTTCTGGAAGCACTACCTGAGCGAGCCTTCCGAGGGTAGCCATCCCCACGCGTCTCCGTTACAGGCGGAGAGCCTCAGCGGCCTGCCGCCCGCACTGGTCATTACTGCTGAGTACGACCCTCTGCGTGACGAAGGCGAAGCCTATGCAGAGCGCTTGAAAGCGGCAGGCGTGTCCGCGGACTGTACACGTTACCCAGGTATGATTCACGGCTTTTTCGGCATGTCTCAGGTATTGGACAAGGCAAATGACGCGATTCGAGAGGCTGGAGACGCCCTGCGATCGGCGCTCGGAGCGTCTCGCGTGACCGGTGGAGCACGTTAGCCCTGGTGCGCGATGCCGCATACGCAGCCTATTGAGGCAGCATCGAGGCAACAAGCTCCCTGATGTCACTGAGGCGAAACGGCTTGGCGAGTGACGGGTTGTCCACCGAGTCGAGAAAACTTCGCGTGGTGGGGCTCACCAGATCACCCGACATAAAGATGATTCGGCTCGCGACGGCAGGGTTCCACCTATTAACGCGCCGATAAAACTCGACCCCGTCGACGCCGGGCATTTTTACGTCCGTTATGATCAGGTCAAAGTCCCGATCAACGAGGCGCTCCAGTCCGCGGGCGCCATCACTCACGGTCTCAACCTGGTGGCCGTCCTGGCTAAGCGCGGTGGCAAGGAGGGTGCGCACACTTGGCTCGTCGTCAATAACGAGAATCGAGTGCTTTTGGAGCGCCGAAGCGGGCGGCGTTATCTCTTCGACCGGCGCGGCCAGCTGGGTGCCGCCGGCGACGGGAAGGTCGATCGTCACCGTGGTGCCTCGACCTAGCTGGCTTTCCAACGCGATGTCGCCGCCATGCTCCTCGATGATGCCGTAGGAAATAGTTAGCCCAAGCCCCGTCCCCTCACCCAACTGTTTCGTCGTGAAGAATGGGTCGAAGACTCGACGAACGTGCTCTTGCGCGATACCCGCGCCGTCGTCGGCGATCACGATGCGAACCCGTTCCCCCTCCGAAGCCGTCGTGCACGTGATCGTGCCACCGCCGTGCTCCGCGATTGCCTGCTCGGCGTTACCAATCACGTTGAGCAATACCTGCTGGATCTGGTGCGGATCGGCGAGTACGGGGCGGAGTTCCGGCTCGAGCACGATTCGGGGCTCAATGTTGTGAACTCGCAGTTCATAGTGGCGCAGCTCCATCACGCGCTCGATCAACGAATTGACGTCCACGCTCTCTTTCTCCGGGCGCCGCCGTCGGGAGAACGATAGGAGGTTTTGCACTATACGAGAGGCGCGTTGAGCCTCCTCGTGGATGGTCGTCACTTCTCGCTTCACCTGGTCTGGAAGGTCTCGCATCAGCAGTAACTGCGCGAAACCCATGATTCCGGTCAGCGGGTTGTTGAGTTCGTGGGCGACGCCGGAGACTAGCTGACCGATCGACGCCATCTTCTCCGATTGCAGCAGGCGCTCATGGATCAAGCGCTCGTCGGTGACGTCACGCAGCGTCATCAATACGGTATCCGGCACGGGCTCGGAGGCCGCACGCACGCGGACGTAACGCCGAGGATCGCTCTCGACGTCGAGTTCTTCCTCAGGCTCCAACCCGTTGATTGCCGCCCGATGGATCGCCAAGAGCTGGGGATGTTGAAGCAGTTCGCGGTGTCCCGGTTGTAAGAGGTTCAACAGTTCGCGACCTGGAGGGTTCGCCGCCAGAACCGACGCCGAGACATCACACACGACCAGACCGTCGCGAACCACGCTCAGGAGCAGGTTCAGGCCTTCGTGGTCCAACCGTTCAACAGGCACTGTTGGATGGTCGGTCTCAATTGGGGCGGCCACGTAACCGGTAACTTTTTGCGCCACACGTGGCTGGACCGCATCGGAGCCGCGGCGTTCGCTGACGGCGACTGCGTAAGCCCGCGGGAGCAGGCCCGCCAACTGCGCAGCAGCCACTGCCAGAGCTGCTGCGTCCGCGGCAGAGCTTGGCTTTCCGGAAAGCAATAGCAGCAGACCCTCGAAATCGCCCCCCGGGACCAGCGACAACACCGTCGCCCACGGGCTGACGTCGAGCTGCGCAAACGGTATGCCGGTCGAAGTGACTGCCGGAAGGTCGCCCGTGGGCACGATCATAGGGCGATTTTGCCTGCGGGCGTTGGCAAGGGTCCGATCGGCCTGCATCGTTGAACCCGTCAATGTCGACCCGGTCGTCGCCCAATCCACGGCGGGATCGACGTCAACAGCGATGCAGGAAAGCAATTTGCCCGCGCGGGCGGCAAATAGCAGTGAAGCGTCAGCGCGGGCGAAAACGCGGATATCGCTGAGTGACATCGATATCGCAGATCGATCGGGCCGTTTGCTCGCACTGCTGGTCAGGATCTTTCTCCCGCGGCGATCATCATCAGCGCGCCGCCTGACCTGGACTGGATCGAGTTTTGGGCAGGTGCGTCACGGCGCTCACAGCTTGGACCATAATTTCCGCCGTGTGAAGCAATGGTCGCAAAACGAGGCAGGTCGAGAGAAGCTGGCCATACCCTGGCGCACCTTCTCCGATCGGTTGATTATGTGTTTCTCGCAGTACAACCCATGGCATTTTGAGCATTGTCCCCAGCGGCCCTCCATACATCCTTCTATTCCGCACATGCTATGACGGTTGCGCAATATCGCGCGGTCGCGAAATACGAGGTGGGCTGCGAGATCTACTTGCTTGTTCCGGCAAATCTCACGAACGCATATGTGCTCGTTATCCGCGACATTCCCATGATCTCTACAAAACACCAGCCCGCAATACTGGCAGGAACCGATGCTCGGTTGGCCGCAGCGAGAGAAGACGTGACGAAAGCGGCAAGACGTGCCCATGGCCGTGGTCCGGCTGCGGTTACGGCTCCAGCGGTTGCTGGTCGTGAAGCCCGATCATACCGCGTCTGAGGGCATGTCGCAGCAGATCCATGTCGCTTGTGGCGTGGAGTTTGGACTTGATGTGTGCTTTATGGGCCTCGACCGTCTTGACGCTGATGAATAGTTCGCCGGCAATGGATTGGTTCTGGTGACCTTCGGCGACCAATTGCAGGATTTCGCGCTCGCGAGCGGTTAGCGGGTCAATCGAAGTCGAATGCCCACTCTGCGCTTCCATGATCAGCTCTACCGCCGACCTGCCCTCGGTCAGTTCCGCGCTGAAGTACGGGTTTCCTCGGCTCACGGTCTTAATGGCAAGCACGAGTTCACTAACGTCCGAGCGTTTGACCACGCATCCCGATACGCCCGCGCGCAGCGCTTCGATGACGTTGGGGTGGTCGATGTAAGCGGTCAGCAAAAGGATCTGGCAATGAGGAGACCTTCGATGGATCAGCCGCGCCGCCTCAATGCCGTTCATTCCAGGCATCGCCAGGTCCATGAGGACCACATCGGGCTCGAGCTTCTCCGCGGCATCCACCGCTTCGCGACCGTTGCAAGCCGTGCCCACAAGATCCAGATCGTCTTGATATTGCAACAAAAGGGAAACTGCCTGACGTACAATCGCGTGGTCCTCGGCCATCAAGACCCGGACACGGCGGGAGTTTACGCCGGATTGAAGCCCTTCTAAAAGGATTCGCGCCCGATGGTTATAATCGGTCGTCTCACCGTTCACGGCGTCTCCGACGCTGAAGGCGACAGCGTAGCAAGATGCCGCGCTGCACGATGTACGTATCAGCATTATCCTACCATTGCGAGAATACGACAACAAGTCATCAAAAGTGGCATCGTCGAACGTTCAAAAACCATAACGAACGATTTTGACATAACACGTCGATCTCGGGGGAGGGACCAGAAATGAATGCGCCGTCGCTCAACGAGCTACTTCAAAACTATTCGGCGAACCGGTTGCAACTGCAGGCCGAGGGGATCTACTACCTGCGCGACGTTGACGAAGAAACAGCTGAGCGTTATTCGCGCGACATGTTGCTGATGGCGCTGGCGCGAGAGGGGCGACCCGAATCGCCAATTACGGTCTATGTGAACTCACCGGGCGGATCGGTCGGTGCTGGTTTTGCGATGATGGAAATCGCCCACCGCGTGCTCCACATTCACAGAGTGCCGATTAATACGGTAATCACCGGCTACGCCTACTCGATGGCCGCGGTCATCGCCCAGGTCGCCAGCCATCGCAGCATGGGCAGCATGTCGATGATGATGATCCATTCGAGTTCGTGGTCATTGTCCGGCGAGGACAGCAAGATCTTCCGCGACTACCACAAGCTGGCGGAGCACTACCAGGAGCTGGTCAGCAGCGTGTTCGCGTCGAGAACGGCGCACCAGAGCAAGACATGGTGGAAGCGGTTCATCTACTCCGGGCATGACCGTTTCCTTGATGCGGCAGAATGTTTAAAGCTCGGTCTCGTCGACGAGGTACTCGCCTACCCGGATGATCCCGCTCAGCATCAATCACGCGTTTTCAACAGGTAAACGCGGTGAGAATCAGTGTTTGCTTGCGCCAATGGTCACGCCGTGCCAAGGGGAACGGCTGAGCTCGGAATCGCGGGTTCCGCTCACTAAGCGGACACTGGGCAGGACTGCTACCGCCAGCGTTGCGGAGGGATCCGGTGCATCGGCCATCCTGGTTGTCCGGACGGCGCGTCTGTTAATGGATATCGAAGCGGGCCACTGGGGAATATCTCCGGCACCCTGGCGCGGGGATTGGCTAGAGGCGAAGCTTGCCATGGGAGGGCTGTCGCCTGCGCTGACGGGGGCTGGTACTATCTTCGTCGTCCAGCAGGTCGATCGCTGGGGACGAGACCATTTCGTGTACGAAACCGCACGATATGCACGTACTGTAAGAGCCGTACCAGTCGCGCTCGACGATCATTGCGCCGCGGCAGCGAGGACAAAATCTCGGTGGAACGGACTGCATTCACATTCCCCCTATGGCACACAACGTGCCCGACGTGGGTTTTGTACCGTCCAGGCCCTTCGGCTGCCGCCGAGGTTAGTTGACGGGTTCGGGCTTGAAGGGTCGCCCTACTCGCGCACGCGAGATTCACCCCAAGGAGCAGGTCCCCCGGTCCGCCTGAGCGGATTTGGCAGCGGTCACAGGTCGCGGGATGGAGTTGGTTCTGCCCGAATGGCAGTTTGTGATGACGGGCACAGATTACAATCGCATAACGAAGGGTGTCAAGCACCCTGTGAAAACAACCACGAGTTGCAAGGAGATTGTCTTATGACAGGCGAAGCTGCTTCAGTGCTGGGAGTACGAATCGCTCCGCTAGACGAAGAGGCGATGACCTCCGCCCGCGAGCGACAGGATCAGCTCACGAAACCGCCGGGGGCGCTGGGCCGCCTGGAAGAGTTGTCGATCTGGCTCGCGGGCGTACGAGGCCAACCGCTGCCGGTACTGGCGAACAAAGTAATCGTGACAGCAGCCGGGGACCACGGGGTCGCGCGGCTTGGTGTTAGCGCGTATCCGCCGGAAGTTACTGGGCAAATGGTCTTGAATTTCCTTGCCGGGGGAGCGGCAGTGAACGTACTGGCACGACATGCCGGCGCACGCGTCGTCGTCGTCGACGCCGGCGTGGCTTCAGACCTCCCGGACGATCCCCGTCTTGTGAAACGATCTGCCGGACGCGGAACCGCCGATCTGAGCTCCGGTCCTGCTATGACGAATAACGAAGCACTGTCGTGCCTCCACTCGGGCATGCAGCTCGCCGCCGACCAGGTTCGACAGGGAGCGGATGTAATCGCGATCGGCGACATGGGGATCGGTAACACGACGCCGTCGGCGGCGATCACCGCAGTATTTACGGGGATGCCGGTTTCTGCCGTGACCGGCCGCGGTACGGGAGTGAGCGATGAGCGTCTGGCGGAGAAGGTACGCCTGATCGAGCGGGCGCTAATGATCAATGCTCCGGACCCGGCCGATGGTCTAGACGTGTTGACCAAGATCGGCGGATTCGAGATCGGTTTCCTGGCTGGAGTCTGTCTTGGCGCCGCGGCGGAGCGACGGCCCGTTGTCCTGGACGGTTTCATCGCCGCGGCGGCCGCGCTCATCGCCGTCGCGATAGCGCCTGAGTTACGCCCCTACCTTGTCGCTGCGCACCGGTCGGCAGAACCCGGACATGACGCTGCCCTGGCTCACCTGGGTCTGACGCCGCTGCTGGACCTCCGTATGCGGCTGGGCGAGGGTACAGGCGCCGCCCTTGGCATCATGCTGCTCGAGGCCGCGGCCAAAGTTCTATCCGAGATGTCGACGTTCTCCGAGGCTGGGGTTTCGGGGAGCGATGAGGTAACCACGGACGAGGGCTAGTTGCAAGAACACGAGTCGGAGCAAAGCGATCAGGGCGATGCCGCCGGTTTCGGCCCACCGTCGACGCGGTTGCCCTCGCCAATGGTCGCGCTGGAGTTCCTCACCGTCTTGCGTCTTCGGCGACCGCGCGTCGTAGCTGTCGCGGCCGTTGCGCGGGCGCAGCTCTGGTACCCGCTGGTTGGCCTGCTCCTCGGAGGGCTCGTAGCGGGCATCGACCGCTTGTTAACGGGACGGATGCCTGCAGCGCCCGAGGCGGCGTTGCTGGTGCTGCTCCTCGAGGGGCTGACGGGACTGTTACACCTTGACGGTTTGGCGGACTCCGCCGATGGATTGCTGGGCCTGCACAGCCGTGAGCGGCGCCTCGAGATCATGCGCGACAGCCGGACAGGCAGTTTCGGCGTCGCCGCTATCGCTCTTATTTTGCTGCTCGCCTTCGCGGCCGTTTCAGCGCTCTCCGGGCCCGCGCGATCCGCAGTGCTACTGGTTTCGCCGGTGACCGGCAGGGCCGCCATGGTCGCGGTCATGGCAGCGTTTCCCTACGCACGGACCAGCGGACTCGCAGACGGATTTCACCTGCACGCGAGATCGTGGGTGGGAGCCACGGCGCTGGCAATGGCGTGCGTCATCGTTTTGTTGGCCCTGGGCGTCGCCGGCATGGGACTGCTCGCGGGCGGGATCGCGGCGGCGCTGCTCGTCGGTGTGTTCGCCCGCGTCCGCGTGGGCGGCGTGACGGGAGACGTGGTCGGCGCGTCGTGCGAAGTCGCCCAGGTGGTCTGCCTGACGCTGGCCGCAGCGCTGCAAGCTCATTCCTGGTTCCGGCCGTGGTTTTGAGACTGCGCCGGAACGAATCCGATAGAGAGCGAACAGGTTTTGTCCGGACCTCACGGCGTGAAGAACTTGCAGTGCTTCTGGGAGCCGTAGCACTCGACCTGTTAATCGGTGAGCCGCCAAGCGCAGTCCATCCGGTTGTTGCCATAGGCGGGGCGGTTGTCGCTTTGGAGAGGCGTGCTCCACGCTCGCACCCTGGCCAGTTGGTCTACGGGGCCATCATGGCCGCTGGGCTTCCGCTGGCCATTGCAGGGATCGCCCGTGCCACGGATCGGCTGCTGAAACGGCTTCCACCTCCACTTCGGGTTGTGGCGCTGAGCTTCGCCCTCAAGCCGTCATTCGCGATCCGATCCCTACTCGAAGCTGGTAGGTTGGTGCAGGCCGAACTGTCCGCTGGGGATGTGGAAGGTGCACGTGGCCACTCCGCGGCGCTCGTCAGTCGAGACACGTCCAAGCTTGGAATCAGCCTGCTCAGTGCGGCAGCAATCGAGTCGATGACGGAAAACCTGACGGACAGCGTTGTCGCGCCGTTGCTCGCCTATTGTGTCGCCGGCCTTCCCGGGGCTTATTGGTATCGCTGCGTGAATACGCTTGATAGCATGATCGGGTACCGGGGCCGCTTTGAATGGATTGGTAAAACCGCCGCGCGCCTCGACGACCTGGCGAATTTCATCCCGGCGAGGATCAGTGCTGGTCTGCTCATTGTGTCTGCGCCGTTCATTGGGGGTTCATCGACTCAGGGCCTGCGACTCCTACTGGAGGACCGCCGCCGCACGGAGAGTCCAAACGCGGGATGGACGATGGCGGCCGCGGCCGGATCGCTCGGAGTACGGCTCGAAAAGCAGGGTCAGTACGTGTTGAACCGAAATGGACGCGAGCCCGGGCCTGCAGATATTGCGACCGCCAGGCTGCTGGTGGCTGTCGCCTCAACGGCATCGGTACTTCTGGCGGCCGTCGCTATCCTTCGGCGACCGCTACGGAGCAACGTATGCGGGTAACCGGCGCTGTGCACGGTGGCGTGAGGCCGGGTGAGCTGGAAGCTCTCGGTCTAAACCTGGCCGACGTGCTGGACTTCAGCGTCAACGTCAGCCCTATCGGCCCTCCACCCGGCGTGCGTGACGCGATCATGGCGCTCGAGCCGGGCGCATATCCCGATCCTGATTGCACCGTTTTGACGAACGCTCTGAGCTCACTCCTGGACGTACCTGGCAAACAGATCCTGATCGGTAACGGGTCTACGCAATTGATTCATCTCGTCACGCGGGTGTTCGTCCACCAGGGCCAGCGCCCGGTCGTTTTCGCGCCTACGTTCGGCGAGTTTGCGCACGCTGTAGAGATTCTGGGAGCGAACGCCTACCCGTGGCAGGCGCAGCAGCAACGTGCGTTCCGCTGGAACTTGAAGAACAAGCCGGACGTATTGCGGCGGGTTGCGCCGCCCTTGGTATACCTTTGCAACCCAAACAACCCCACAGGTGTCTACCTCGGGCGCGACGAAGTCCGCGGCCTCGCACAGGCGCTGATGTCGGGTCCGTTGCTGTTGGACGAGGCGTATCGCGGATTCTTGGCGGAACCGTGGGCGTCTCTGGACATGGTCCGGACCGGCCGCGTGATCGTGCTCCGCTCAATGACCAAGGATTATGCCCTTGCCGGCCTCAGGCTGGGCTACCTGGTAGCCCACGAAGACGTTGTCGCGGCCGTTCGCAGGCTCCAACCGGCCTGGAGCGTTAGCAGCTTTGCACAGGCCGCGGGAGTAGCAGCGCTACGCGATGAGGAATACCTCCCACGCATGAGACGCATTGTAACGGAGGGCAAGAGTGCGCTGGTGACCGGCCTGGAGTCAATCGGCATGTCTGTGCATGAGGGGGCGGTGAATTTCATTCTGTGTGATGTCGGCGATGCGACCGATTTTCGTCGCCGCCTGCTGCTGCGGGGCATCGCCGTTCGGGATTGTTCTTCGTTTGGCTTGCCTCAATTCATCCGGATCGGCGTTAGAACGCCGGTCGAGTGCAAGCGCCTGGTAGAGGAGATGTCAGCTTTGCTGAAAGAGCTTGAGGGAGCACAGGCAGAGATCGGCATTCTCGGCTGAAAGTTTGGAAACGAGCAGCGGCGGCTCGCTGCGGAGAAAGAACTTTTGACAACCAGGCTACTGCTGACGCGGCATGGCGAAACAGAATCAAACGCGGGTCACCGATTTTCCGGGCACTCGGACGTGGCCCTGACCTCGCTGGGGCACGCTCAGGCGCGAGCACTAGGCCGTCGGTTGCGTCGCGAGCCCATCGATGTGGCGTACAGCAGCGACCTTGCCAGAGCACGGGAGACGGCGATGATCGCTTTGCGCGGCCGCTCAGTGAAGGTGACCACACATTCAGGCCTGCGCGAGCTATGTTTCGGAGACTGGGAAGGGAAGACGTTCCAGGAAGTGCGCGAGGGGTGGCCGGACTCGTACCGCCAGCTTCTGGCGGTCGGCGACGGCTTTTGCGCTCCGGGTGGTGAGCCGCTCGAAATCACCCGTGAACGGGTGGTCGGCGCCATGAGCGAGATTGTCGCGCGGCATGAGAGCCTGAACGTGCTGATCGTAGCGCATGGAGGCACGCTGCAGATCCTGCTAGCGCATGTGCTCGGTATGCCGCCCAGCAGCATGTTCCGGCTCGCGACCGGGAACTGCGGTCTCAGTATCATCGAGTTTCACGGCGAGCGACCGATTGTCACGTTGGTCAACGACTGCGTTCATGCGACGCGGGTCGACAAGCCGACGGCTCGTGGATAATAGCTATGCCCGGAAAAGTGATCATGCTGCAGGGCACGGCGTCGTCCGTAGGGAAGAGCCTGTTGTGTACGGCGCTCTGCCGTATCTTGCACCAGGATGGACTTCGCGTTGCGCCGTTCAAGGCGCAGAACATGTCCAACAATTCGTTCGTGACGCCGGACGGTCTCGAGTTCGGACGGGCCCAGGCCGCCCAGGCTGAAGCCGCGGGGATCGAGCCGTCTGTAGAGATGAACCCGGTGCTGCTCAAGCCGGAGGCCGACCACCGCTCCCAGGTGGTGGTCATGGGCCGGCAGCGTGGGGTCGTCGGCGGTGCAGACTTCATCAGCATTAAGCGCGACCTCTGGCCTGTCGTGACAGACGCTCTCGACCGATTGCGGCAGCAGTACGAGGTCATCGTGATCGAAGGTGCAGGTAGCCCAGCCGAGATCAATCTCAAAGCCGGCGACATCGTCAATATGCGGGTGGCACGGTACGCTCAGGCGCCGGTACTGCTTGCCGGCGACATCGATCGCGGCGGTGTTTTCGCACATCTGGTCGGCACGTTGCAACTGTTGGAGCCCGAGGAGCGCGCGCTCGTACGGGCGCTGGTAATCAACAAGTTCCGCGGTACCGCCAGCCTCCTGCAGCCGGGGGTCGACTGGCTAACGGAATACACGGGTCTACCGGTAGCAGGTGTTATTGGCTGGCTGGCAGATGTCGGCGTAGCCGACGAGGACGCGGTCGCGCTCGAGCAGCGATCGAGGATTGGCGTCGCTAAGACGTTCGATATCGCTGTGGTGCAATTTCCACGCATCGCGAACTTCGACGACCTGGACGCACTGGCATCGGAACCCGACGTCGATCTTCGTTACATAACGAAAGGCGACGAAGTAGCGGATGCCGACCTGCTGATCCTTCCGGGAACCAAGTCGACGATGGCGGACCTCGGGTGGCTGCGGGCCACCGGTATCGCAGCCGAGGTCGTGAGGCATGCCGCCGCCGGCGGACCGATTATCGGCGTCTGCGGGGGCTACCAGATGCTGGGAGAACGTCTACTGGACCCCGAGGGCGTGGAGTCGCCGATCGCCGAGGTTCAAGGACTGGGCCTCTTGCCGGTTGTCACGATATTTGAAGCCATCAAGGCGACGCACCGGGCCATCGCGCGGGTTTCGGCCGCGCATGGGCTGTTAAACGGACTGGAGGGCGCCGAGCTGGCCGGTTACGAGATTCACACGGGTCGGACTGCTGGAGCGCGGCCGGCATTGTGGGTCCTATCACGTTCGGGAGAGAGTTGTGATGCGGGTGACGGCGCCATCGACGCCAGCGGTGCGATATTCGGCACCTACCTCCACGGGATCTTCGACAACGACGCTTTCAGGCGCTCTGTGCTGGGCTGGCTGGCGCAGCGTCGAGGCATCGAGCGCGATTCATCTGGTGTGAGCTGGGGCCGCGAGCAAGCCTATGACCGCCTTGCAAATCATGTGCGGTCAGCGCTTGACATGCCCCTGATCTATCGCCTGCTGGACTAGTTATAAATGGGCAGCCTGATACTAGTTACCGGCGGAGCCCGCAGCGGCAAGACGCGATTTGCGCTTCGCCTCGCCGACCGCTTGCCTGCGCCCCGGATCTACGTTGCGACCGCGGAAGCCGGTGATGAAGAGATGGCATCTCGGATCGCCCGTCACCGCGCCGAGCGGGCACCGAACTGGCACACACTCGAGCTGCCGCTTGGGTTGGACACACGCATTGCCGTGAGCAGCAATGACGGAGACACCGTCTTGATCGATTGCCTCAGTGTATGGCTGAGCAACGAACTGCTTGCCGTTCACGATTGGTCCGATGCCGGCGACGCTTCGTCAGCCGTGCTGAGTGCCTCCGTGAGCCGCGAAGCCGAGGAGCGGCTACTGTCGATGGTCGAACGGTTCGCCCAGTTTGGCGCCGAAAGAGCCGGCGTGACGATCGTGGTTACCAACGAGGTCGGCTCAGGGATCGTGCCCGCCTTCCCGCTTGGCAGGCTGTACCGCGACATCCTAGGGCGCGCCAACCAGCTTGTCGCGGCGCGCGCCGCGGCCGTTTATCTCGTCGTCGCCGGAATCGGCGTGGACCTGCGCCGTCTGGAAGCAGGGCTCGCGGACTGATTACGCGCTGATGCCGACCTTCGAGTCCACTAGGAAACCGGCGGCAGCATCTCCAACAACCGCCGTCTCTGGATCTTGCCGGTGGCAGAACGAGGAACTTCGGCCACGAAACGGATCGCTTTCGGCACTTTGAAATCGGCTATCCGGTCCCTGCAGAAGCTTATGAGCTCCGCCGCGTCGGCGCTGTGGCCGGGCTTCAATGCGACCACCGCCTCGACCTCTTCACCGTAGATCGGGTGTGGAACGGCGATCGCGACCGCCTCATACACCGACGGGTGGCTGAGCAACGCGGCGTCGACCTCGTGGGGGGAGATCTTTTCGCCAGCACGATTGATGAGCTCCTTGAGCCGGCCGGAAAGGTAGATGTAGCCGTCGGCGTCGATATAACCGCTGTCGCCGGTGCGGAACCAGCCGTTTGTGAACGCGTCTCTGTTGGCGTTCGGGTTGTGCAGGTACCCGCGCGTAACGTTAGGCCCGCGCAGCGCAACTTCGCCTTCTGCGCCAGACGGAAGCGCGTCGCCGGCATCGTCGAGGATCGCTACGTCCACCCCGTACGGCAGGCCAACCGAATCTTCGCGACGGTCGCCGGGCGGAAGCGGGTTTGTCGCAATCTGATGTGCCGCCTCTGTCATGCCGTAGGCCTGCAGTACGGGGACGCCGAACGTCTCCTCATACTGCGCCTGCGTGGGCGCGGCCAGCGCCGACGAGCACGAACGCACGAAGCGGAATTGCCCGGCGCTCTTTGCGTCCGAATCCGTGACGCTGTTGAGGAGGATGGTGTGGATGGTCGGTACCGCTGTATACCACGTCGCACGGTACTGGCGCACCGGGTCCCAGAAGCCCGATGCGCTGAAGCGGGGTGGGGCGATGATCGTCCCGCCGCGGAGCAGCGTCGCAAATGTTGCCGCCACGAGGCCGTGAACGTGAAACAACGGCATGACGAGCATTGTGACGTCGTCGGCGGTCAATTGGTATGAGTCGGCGACGTTCCTGGCCGATGTGACCAGGTTCTTGTGCGTCAACGGTACCGCTTTGGGACGGCTCGTCGTTCCCGATGTGTAGAGAATCAGCGCATCGCTGTCGCCCGACGGTCCGCCTCCCTTCTGAGGCGGGCCGATCGGCCGGCCTTCGATCGCGACCGAACCACCGTCGAAACGCAGAACGGCTCGGCGCCCCTCCGGCACCCGCGTACCGTGGAGCGTTCCTTCGCTGCCGGCCACGACGAGCGTGAGAACGGCGGAGGAGTCCTCAACCGCGAAGTCGACCTCGTCCGGCTTGAGCTGAGGGTTGATGGGCTGGCAAGCGGTGCCTGCCTCAAGCGCCCCCAGGTAGCCGAAAATGAACTCTGGCCCGTTTGGCGCAACGAACGCCATGTGGTCGCCCGGTTTCACGCCCAGGGCCCGGAGTCCCTCAGCCGCTTGCGAGACGAACCGCCGCAAATCTGCGTAACTCAGTTTCAGGTCACGCTCCGGCGCGATCACGGCCGTCCGTGACTGTTGCGGAGCTTCTAGCAGATCGATGAGCGTCTGTGGACCTTCTGCCATGGTTGTTTCAACCCCTTCGTCTAATCGGCGCTTTCGACGGCATCGCCGCCGGACCCACTGCGGCTGAGCCTGACCGCCGCGACTCGCCGTCCGTCCATCGCCTCGACTGCCAGCCGGCAGCCCTCAATTTCAAGTATGTCCCCAACCTGGGGTAGCCGCCCAAGCTCGCCCCACACTAACCCTCCGAGCGTGTCATAGTCCTCCGCGTCAAGGGCGAGCGCAAACCGTTCGTTCACGTCGCCCACGAGGGTTAGCCCGTCTATAACCGCGTCGCCCTCGGCTAACATCTGAATCTCCGGGCCGGACTCTTCAAACTCGTCGCGAACTTCGCCGACGATCCGTTCCAACACGTCCTCCAGCGTCACCAGGCCGGCGGTACCACCGAACTCGTCGAGCACCACCGCGATCTGCACCTGCTCGCGCCGCAATTGGGCGAGCAGGTCGTCGATCGGCACGCTATCCGGCACGAAATACGGTTCGCGGACCAGTTGACGAAGGTCAAACTCAATCTGTTCGTGTGATGTGAATCGGTTCAGCAGGTCGCGCACGTATAAAATGCCGGCGATATCGTCGATCGTCCCTCGGTATACCGGATACCTCGTATGGTGGGTGTTTCCCAGAATCTCGTAAACCTGCTCGCGAGTCATCTCGATGTCGAGCGCCAGCATCTCCGTGCGTGGCACCATCACCTGGCGGGCAGTAAGGCGTGAAAACTCAAAGACGCGAAAGAGCATTTCCTGTTCGTCGGTGTTCAGCACTCCGGCACGAGTGCTGGCGGCAACGAGCATCTTCAGCTCCTCGGGTGAATGCGCCGCGTCGCCCTCGCCGGGCGGGCGTAGCCCCGTCAGCCGGACAATGGCGCCGCCCGCCCGATTGAGGACGGCGATAACTGGACGGAAGAGCCAGATGAAGGCGCGGACGGGCCGGATGACGACGAATGCGACGCGCTCACTGTTCTGGAGCGCGATCGTCTTTGGCACCAGCTCCGCGACGACGATATCGAGCGCAGTAATAAACGCGAACGTAATGACGAGCGCGATTCCGTGGGCGCTGACCGGGCGCCAGGCATGAGGCACGAAGACGAACCATGGCTCGATGACGGTCGCAATCGTTGGCTCCGCCAAGGCGCCGAGTGCAAGACTTGCCATTGTCACGCCGAGCTGGACCGCGGCAATTAGCTCTTGAAGATCGTCCAGCGTCCGAAGCACCAGCCGGGCCGTGCGGCTACCTGCATCCGCAAGCTGTTGCACGCGGGTTTTTCGGAGGGTAACGAGCGCATATTCGGTCGCAACGAAGTAGCCGTGAAGGAGGATCATCACGGCGACAATGAGGAACTTGAAGATGTCGCTGAGCAGCGGGCTCATGCACCGATCCGCCGCCGGAGGCGGTCGTAGCGCCGCACAGCCGTTGGCCACCGTGTAAGTATAGCAACCCCCCGATACGCGCCCTCCGCAGGGTCGCGATGACGCCGAGCATGGCGGAGGCGAGATGCTTCACTTGTGGAGCTGAGTTACGATACGTGGGAAGTCGAAACCTGGAGATGGCGATGCCCGTTTTTCCGTCGGTCGAATGGTTCAACGTGCTACGAGAGATCATCAACAAGGACGAAGCGTACCGGCACCTCGGCACCTGCGACGCCGAGGTCGGCATCGAGGTAGACGACAAGATCTTCGCGCTCACGTTCGACGCGTTCGAGATTACCGACGTCCGAGAGATCACCCGCGATGAAGAAGACAACCAGGATTTCACACTGACCATGCCGTACGAGCGCTGGAAAGAGATGATTCAAAACATCAAGCAGAACGGCAGGGCCGACCTCCACCACACCCTGAACACGCTGGATCTCGACTCCTCCACCGAATTCGCCCGCTCAAACGATTACAACCGTCGCGACAAGTTCTACCGGTTCAACCAGTCGTTCCAAAATTTCTTTGATGCCTCCGCACAGATCGACACGCAGTTTCAGGACGCCGCCGTCCCAAGTTGAACCGGGTTGCTGGCTTTCGGGTCGCTGGGGTCGCCCGCCCATTTGGCCGGCGACTAAAGTCGCAGGCTCAAGGTACAAAGTCCGCCTGCGCGGACTGCTGAACCGGCGTATGCCGGTTTCGTGACATGAGCCCGCGGTTTCAACCGCCGGGCGGCGCGGGCCAGCTTACCAGACAGCCATGCGGCGATTTGATGCTACGGGCCTTGGAAGTGCCGTTTGAGCGTCTCTTCGACGCGCGGCACCAGGTC
>DAINSK010000014.1:0-13325 GCA_036741355.1 Chloroflexota bacterium | reverse complement strand
GCTACGGGCCTTGGAAGTGCCGTTTGAGCGTCTCTTCGACGCGCGGCACCAGGTCCTGCCAGTTCACACCCGGCTGCCGGCGGATAGTGACAAAGTCTTTAAGGAAAAAGACGCCACCGACGCCCGATACAGAGAAGAGCGCCCTCGCCAGCGGCGACAGAAACGCCTGGTCGGGGGTGCTGTACGTTTCGGGGCGCCCTTCGACGATCAGGCGGTTGACGGTGAACTTGTACGACTCGGGGTTCGGCGTCGGCCGCGATATGACAATGACCTCGCCCGGCATGGTTTCGCCTCTACGAAATCGCTCTATTCGGAAACGGCTTTAGGGCATCGGAAACGCACATGAAACTTCGTTTCGGTATCGTAGGAATTGTGCGCTCCGTTCGGCTTGACGTAATGCGATCGCCCCCATTACGAGACCGATCGAGACAACTCTAGCGCAGTTTCGAGCGTGCGCCGGTTCTCGTCCTCGATTTCGGTACGCTGAGGGACATCGGGCGACGTGCCCGCCGGATCAGTGAATGAATCCGGTATTGGCGCCGTTGAACGAGGCTGCCAGCGATCCAGCCAGGTTTGCGGCAGACGTTCCGGAAGCGGGGTAGTGGTCATCTCGCCCCAGAGAGCAGTCCAGGCCCTGGGCACTACCACGACCGGTTGATAGCCACCTCCGCCCGCGGCCACCCACCGGCCTTTGCAATGCTCATGCGAGAGGCGGTGAACGAGTGCCGTCGCTTTGGCAAAGGCGTCGCATGTGATCGAGAGGTGCGTCAGTGGATCGCCCGCGTGTCCGTCACAGCCGTGCTGGCTGACGATGAGCGTTGGCCGGTAACGACGGCAGAGTTCGGGAACGATCGTTTCGATCACTTCAATCCAGCTCACGTCCTGCGTGAACGGCGCGAGCGGCAGGTTTAGGGCGTAGCCCAGACCGGCGCCTTCGCCGTTCTCTATCACCTCGCCGGTGCCCGGGAACAGGTAGCGCCCGCTCTCATGGAACGAAACAGTCAGCACCCGGGGATCGTCGTAGAACGCCGCCTGTACCCCGTCACCGTGATGCGCATCAAAATCGAGGTAGAGGACGCGGCCCTCTGACTCGCGCAGCGCCGCGCCGATGCCCACCACCAGGTCGTTGTAAATGCAAAAGCCCGAAGCGCGATCGCGCATAGCGTGGTGCAGCCCGCCCGAAGGGCTGAACGCGTGGTCGACGGATCCTGCGAGCACCGCGCGAACTGCCGACAGCGTGGAGCCGGCGATTGCCGCAGACGCTTCGTGCATCCCTCGAAAGGCAGGCGTGTCGCCCGAACCCAGGCCGAACGCGGCCGAAAGACGAGAAACATCCCGTGAGGAGAATTCGCTTAGCCTGCTTAGCCGCTCGACTGCATCGATGTACGCCTCGCTGTGCGCAAACCGGAGCTCAGCGCGCGATGCCGCCGCGGGGCTCTCAGTGCGCTCGGTTTGGCCGGTAATGCCGAGCTCGACGATCAGATCGAGCAGCGCCACGAGTCGAACGGGTTGCAGCGGATGCTGAGCGCCGAAGTCGTATTCAAACGCGCCGTCGTTGATAAAGAGCGACGCTCGTCGCGCACAGGCTGAAGGAACGGTTGTCACCGCTATTGACCGGCCAGTGTCGTATACACCACCACGCGTTGGTCGTAGTTGTGGGTGAGCGGATTGAACGTCCCCGTGCAGGTGATGAGGTTCAGACCCTGGTGGTCGGTCGTCCGAAAGATGATGTCTAATGCCGTTGGGTCGTTGAAAACGTAACTGTCAACTTCGGTGACCGTGAATTTGAGCGCAGTCCCGTCGGCTTCCTGTACGAAGACCGGATCACCGGGGCGCATCAGTTTCAAGTTCCAGAATACTGCTGCACCGTATCCCGCGAAGTCGACGTGACCCCCAATGACGGCACTGCCGTAATCTCCCGGTCGGGCACCGAGGTTCCACCACGCTACGTCGACTGGGTTGTCCGGAGACGCCATCGCGCCCGTGGAATCCTCGCCGACCGGAATGACGCTGCTATTGACGCCGATCTTCGGGATTGAGAGCCGGACCGGTTCGGCATGGGACGGTGCGGGTTCGGGCGTCGGCTCGGCCTCGGATTCTTGGGGCGCCGGTTCGGGCGTCGCCGATAACGGCGACGCGGTAGGCACCGGCGCGCTGCTTGGTGTCGCGGGTAGTGCAGTCGGGCTTGGGCTCGCAGAGGCCGTTGCGATGGCAAGTAGAGCGGCTGCAGAAACGGAGAAGGAGCGGATCGCAGGCTTCTCACGTACCGTGTTGAGCGGATGCGGAGCGCACGCGCTGGTTGCGAGGGCTATGACCAGAGACACCAAGACGAACAGCGCGGCGCCTGAATCGCGCTGACGTATCAATGCCGGGCGGCGCATGGGCCCATCCTGTGCGAGGTCGCGGGAGAGCAGCGAGGTCGCGGAGTGATATAGAGGGGGGCAGGCCAGCGGCCTGCCCCCTTGCGAATGAACCAGCGGTTACGATCGCTTGCGCGATACCGCGAGCGACCCGGCAGAGACGAGTATCAGCGCGGCGCCGAGCGCGATCAGTCCTGCGAGCGTGCCTGTCGACCTGCCGGCGGCCTTGGTGCCGCTACCGGTATTGGGAAGAGCAGGTGCAGCGGCCGGCCGCGCTGCCGGAGCGACTGCCGGACCCGCCGGTTTCTGCTGTTCGGCTCCGCCAAGGCCCGTGGACGGTGGCCGAGCCGGAACTACCGCTGTCGGAGCGACCGTCGGCGGCGGCGGCGGTGTCGGAGCTGTCGTGGCGCGCGCGGTCGGCGGCGGCGGAGGCGGAGGCGGAGGCGCCGGTGTTGGAGTCGCCGCGGCGACGGTCAGGTTGGCTTGAACGGCTGTTCCCTGAATCGGCGGCAGCGTTCCCGTCTGAGTCGCAGGAGCGCCGCCGACGGTGAAGTTCACCGTGGCGCCGGGAGCCGTACAGCCACCAATAGATTGTACGTCAACGCTATAATTGCCGTTGGAGACCGTACCGGTTCCGCAGGCGACCCCGCCGATGCTGGCGGCGACCGGGGTGCCCGGCGAAACGGCTGCTCCGCCGGCGCCTGTAACCGTACCGAAGAACCTTGCCGACGGAACGTTGGACGGCCCGCCGACACTGGTTGCGGGCGTTGCCGTGCCGGTCTGGGCGTTTACGCTACCGCCGCGTCCCAGCGCAAATGCGCCGGCGATGGCAAGCACACCGGTCAGAGCGGCGAGAGCCAGTACCCTTTTTCCTACCCTCATGCATCCCTTCCTCATTGGTTTGCTGGTACGGCCAAATACATCGGCCGCCCGCAATTCGACCCACCGAACGGCGGCGTGTGGTGGGTTCCACGACTGTGGGGAGTATACCCGCGCGATGCCCTCCGCGCCACTGCCAGCGGTAATCGTAACTGTTGGCGTTGACATAAACCAATCGGACGCGTGAAGCACGCAATTGGTGTGTAGTCCCACTCGTCGTATCATTCTCCGTGCATGAAACGAGGCGCGCGTGTCGATTCTTGCCGGGTTCATCCTGATACCCTTCGGCGTGATCGGCAGTTTTCGAGCGACCGAGTCGCTGCGGCGCGACCGGCTACCGGTTGTGGATTGCGGGCTGATGGCGGTGCTTGGCGTCGCGATCGTGTTTGGCGGCCTGGGGATGCTGGTTGGAACGCCGGTCGGGCTTGCCGCGATCGCGCTGTTGGCGGCGTGGCGGGTGCTTGCACTTTACAACGCCAGGCTCGTTCGTGGACGGGTCGTGCGACGCGACGTTTGGCCGGGGGCGCTGCCAGAATTGGCGCTATCGCTAATGATCGCGGTGGGTAACAGGTAGCCGCGCCAGCAATGGCGCGGTGCATCTTGAAGAGGCGAAGAACAGGGAAGCGTGCGACCCGAACGAGGCGCGATCTACGTGGCAATCGGAATGCTCGTGGGCAGCGCCGTGCTCTCGCTCGGCGTTGGCAGCCTGTTGCACTCGATCTTTCACTTTAACGTCCGTGACCTCCGCACCTTACTGCGATCACTTGGACCGTGGGGAGCCCCTGCGGTCGTAATAATGATCGCATTGGTCATCGTGTTTGTACCGGTTCCCACGATTCCGATCGAGATCGTGGCCGGCCTGGTCTATGGAATCGTCGCCGGATCGTTGCTGGTGTTGACCGGACACATGATCGGTGCGCTGTTTGCATTCATGATCTCTCGGGTCTTTGGCCGGCCGCTGCTGCGACGCTGGCTGGGCGACAGCGCGGTCAGCAAGCTGGATCCGCTCGCCAGCCAATCTGGCTTTTGGTACGTCTTTTACATGCGGCTGCTGCCGCTGTTCGACTTCAAGCTGGTCAGCTACGCCGCCGGACTCACGCCAATGAGGACGAGGTCCTACATGCTGGCCACGTTGTCCGGTATTTTCGTGCCAATCGTCATCCTCGATACGATCGGCGCCACGGCCGCGGCGCGTCCGCGCGAGGCGGCGTTGATCGCCGCGGCGTACAGCCTGGCGGTAGCCGGCACTATCGCGTTCTTCATCATCCCGCGGCGCAAGCAAGTGGTTCACGTTCACCGCGCGCCTGCAGATGATAGTGCACCAGAATGCGTGGTCGACCGCTCAGACGAGGGTCACCCGTAAGCGGTTCACGCACGCTAGGGCACAATCGATCGAGTTTGGATCGCACTATATCCGTTATGTAGTCTGCAGGCGGAGTGGGCCACGTCCCCCAGATCGTGGGAATCGCTGTGCTACACTCGAAATCGTGGTCCATCCTTGGGCCACGGCAGATTTCTGATCGATGCCGTAATGGATGTGGATCCGGCTTCGGCCGGATTGGTGGTAGGGGAAAGGCGGCTGATCAATGACGCAAATGTCCGCTCAGCAGAAAACGGCAGTCGGGCTCATTGGGGCACTGCTCGTCGTCTCGCTCTGCGCGTTCGCATTCCTCGGTGGTTATGTCACGCGCATGCAAACGTCAAAGGCGACGGTAGCAGCGGTGGCCGTCAACACCGACGCGGGGCAGCAGTTCGGCGCGCTAAGCGAAATATACGACGTGCTCAAGCAGAACTACGTCGACCCCAGCAAACTCGACAGCGTGCCCGACCTGAAGCAGGGCGCGATCGACGGTTTGCTGAACACCGTCGGCGACACACACCAGGTCTACGTGCGACCGCAGGACGTCCAGTTTGAGGAGACCGACCTCGCTGGTCAGTTCGAAGGGATCGGCGCAACCGTGACCCAGAAGAACGGCCAGGTATCGATCGAGGGGTTGATCGACGGGTATCCGGCTTCCAAGTCCAACCTGCGCGTCGGCGACATCATCACCAGCGTCGACGGCCAGTCAATGCAGGGCAAGACCTCGACCGACGTCGTCAGGCTCATCCGCGGACAGGCCGGGACGCAGGTCAAGGTAGGCGTCCAGCACCCAGATGGTTCGAAGGAAGAGGTGTCCCTTACCCGGGCGCAAGTCAAGCTGCAAAGCGTCTTTACAGAGAACCTGAAAGACGGCAACGGAAACCCGGTGACCGACATCGCGTACCTGCGTATTACGCAGTTTCAGGCAACCACGGACAAAGAGGTCCAGGACTTTCTCAAGAGCATTCCGGGAAAAGGCTACAAGGGTCTCATCATCGATCTCCGTAACAACCCGGGAGGGTACCTCCAAACCACGGAGAATATCCTCGCCGACTTCCTGAAGCCGGGGCAGGTGGAACTCATCCACCAGGGCCGCAACAACCAGGAGTCCACCGATACGTCCCGGCCGGGTGCGGTTCCGACGAACCTGCCGATCGTCGTGCTCGTCAACAAGAATAGCGCCAGCGCCAGCGAGATAACCGCCGGCGCCCTGCGGGATGACGGGCGTGCGACCGTCATCGGAGAGCAGACGTTTGGCAAAGGCACGGTGAACCAGTTCTTCAAGCTTCCGAAAGACGGCGGCGAGGTATACGTGACGGTAGAGCACTGGCTGACGCCCAAGCGCGAGGCGATCGAAGGCAAAGGGATCACGCCGGACGTCGTAGTCCACCTGGCCGACAATGAGGACGTAAAGAGTTACTTCAACAGCCAGCTCTACGCGGCGATCGACCTTCTGCACAAAGGCAGCTAGCGATGGCCGGACGCGACCCGCGGAGCGGCACCATCGCCGTCAACCGAAAGGCCTTCCACGACTACGAGATCCTCGAGAAGGTCGAGGCCGGCATCGTGCTGACGGGAACCGAAATCAAGTCGGCGCGCGAGGGGCGCGTCAATATCCGCGACGCGTACGCCCGAGAGCAAGGCGGCGAGATGTGGCTGTTCAATGCTCATATCTCCCAGTACGACAAAGGCAACCGCAACAATCATGAGCCGGATCGGCCGCGCAAGTTACTCCTGCATCGCGGCCAGATCAGTGAACTGGCGGAAACCACCAACAAGCGGGGCAATTCGGTTGTCCCTCTGGCGATGTACTTGACGCGTGGTATGGCCAAGCTCGAACTCGGCGTCGGGCGCGGCAAAAAGTCGTTCGATAAACGCGAAAGCATCGCCAAACGCGATGCGGAGCGCGACATCCAGCGCGCTCTCCGCCACACGGACCGCCGTTAGATCTGGTATGCTAGTACCGTACGGTAGCCGTTCCGCTAGCCGTCGCTCGGGGACGACAGGGCTCGACAGGGAACGACGTTCCGGGGTTGCAAGCCGAGGTCGCCGCGGTCCTCGTTAAACAGGTGGCACCAAAGTAACCGGCGAACGTGAATTCGCTCTCGCTGCCTAGTGCAGCGACGTCCACCCTTTCCTCGACCCGGTAGGAGGGGATGTGGGCGCCACAATGCCGGGATGCTGCGTAACGTTACTCCGATAGCGTTCGCCTAAGACCCATCGGATGGCCCCAAAGGGGTTCGGCGGTAAACGCCTGCGGGGCGAGATCTAATTGCCGCACAAGCTTGTAGGATACCTCGGGCGAACTTTCACTGGACGGGGGGTTCAATTCCCCCCCGTCTCCACCACTATCGAAGCCGGCCGGCACTGGCCGGCTTTTTTACGCCCCGGGCTGTGCGGGCGCGGTGCCCTCCCCAACCGGTGCAGGCCGGTTTCGCTGAGTAAGCCCGCGGTTTCAACCGCCGGGCCATTGAGCGGGCGACGCCAGTGGTGCTACACCACCGGCGGACGGCCCGCTGGTGAGGCGCCAAACCACGCGGGAGTTGCCGATCGGATGAGAGCGCATTGGTATTATGTCGAGTGATGTCGCGGGCACCACCGGGTTCGGCCTTACCTGCGGTGGAACTCGCGTTCGAGTGAAGCCGTGCTCAGGTGAACCATGGTCGGCCTGCCGTGCGGGCAGGTGCGGGGCGCTTCGCAGCCTTCGAGGAGCAGGACGAGCTCGCGCATCTCTTCCATCGCCATCGCCTTGCCAGCCCGCACGCTGCCATGGCATGCAAGCGTTTTTACCAGGCGATCGTCAGTTGGCGTCTCGCGCTCGTCGGCGAGCACCTCCAGCATCGCTTGCAACATCCTGCCGACGTCGTGCTGGGCCAACACCGCCGGCACGGATCGTACGAGCAACGTTCGCTCGCCAAACGGCTCGACGTCGAATCCTTGCTCGGCGAGCATCAGGCGGTATCCGGCGTACGCCGCCGCTTGCTGCGGTGACAGTTCCAATGAGACCGGCGTTAGCAGCCCCTGTACTTCGATGCCGCTGGTTTGACGTTGGGCGTTGATGCGCTCATAAAGCACCCGTTCGTGGGCGGCGTGCTGGTCGATCAAGTACATTCCCGTGGGCCCTTCAGCTACCACATAGGTGCCGCCTGTCTGACCAACCACGCGTAACAACGGCATTCGTGGCGCATCTGCCGGAATACGAGGAGCGGATCCATCGTGCTCTGACGGCCGCAGGAGCGACTGCCAGAGAGGAGCCTGTGACGGCTCCATTTCGCCGAAGATCACCGGCGCGCCACCTGCAGCGGCAACGGCAGCGGACTGAAGCATCGCATCGCGGTACGGCCCCCGGCTAAATAGTCGCTCGGCGGGGTCGAATGACGGCACAGGAGCGAAGCCGACGAGGGTCTGGCGCACGGACTTCATGATCGCGCCAAATACAGCCCGCTCGTCGAGAAAACGCACTTCGGCTTTGGTCGGGTGGACGTTGACGTCGACGTCCGAGGGCGGCAGATCGATCATCACCATCGCAACTGGATGCCGGCCCGACATCAGCAACGTGTCGTATGCCTGCTCGACCGCAACGGTGAGGCGTCGTGGCTGCACCCAGCGGTGGTTGACGAATATGGAGATCCCCGACCTCGTGGCGCGGTTGAGCGAGGGCGGGCTGACGAGCCCTGTAACGCGGATGCCCGAGTCGTGCTTGGCTGCAACGTCCTCTATATCAAGCAGCACGGTCGCCGTGTTCGCACCCAGGACACGCGCCGCAGCATCGCGCAGGTCCCCGCTACCGGTTGTTTGCAAGACCTGCCGGCCGTCGACGCTCAACGAGAATCGTATGCCCGGGTAGGCAACGGCATAGGGCTGCACCGCCGAGGCCACCTGCCCGGCCTCCGAAGCGGCCGACCGGAGAAACTTCAGCCTGGCCGGGTGGTTGGCAAACAGGTTCTTTACCGTTACCGCTGTGCCGCGGGCGCCGCCGAACGGCAGCCGCTCATCGAGCCGGCCACCGCGAAACCGAACAGCGCTTCCTGGCCCTCCGCCGGCCGTCCGCGAGGCAAGTTGGACGTCGCCCGCGGCGACGATGCTTGGCAGCGCTTCGCCGCGAAAGCCGAGGGTTGTGAGGTTTGCAAGGTCGTCGGCCGACGTGAGCTTGCTGGTGGCATGGCGCTGACACGCGACTTCGAGCTCGCTTGCATCGATGCCGCAACCGTCGTCGGAGACGCGGATGAGGTCCAGACCGCCGCGCTCGATCTCCACGCGTATAACGGTAGCGCCCGCGTCGATGGCGTTTTCGACCAGCTCTTTTGCGACGGACGCGGGCCGCTCGACGACCTCGCCGGCCGCGATCGACGCGGCGACCTTCGGCGGCAAAATCTGGATGGACATGATCCGCAAATCCCCTATAGCAGCCTATTACGAGCGGCGTTTCAGCCAGCCTGAGACGCGTTTAGACCCTGGATGACCGCGCTCGTTCCCTCAACTCATAGAGCGTCCGAATTGCGTCGAGCGGTGACAGGCTGTCTACCTCGAGGCCGGCGAGTTCCTCAGTCACCGGATCCCGGGCCCCGATCAGACTCAACTGCACGGCCCGCAAAGCGCCTGTTTGCCCGTTCCGCCGGCCGTTTCGGTGAACGAGTTTGTCCGGCCCGCTCTCCAGGTCGCCGAGGATCTCGGTTGCCCGCTGGATCACCGCTCGAGGCAGCCCAGCGAGTTGGGCGACATGAATGCCGTAGCTGCGGTCGGCGCCGCCAGGGATGATCGTGCGCAGGAACACGACCTCGCCGTTCTCTTCCCCGACGGCCACCGTGAAGTTGCACACCCGCGGCAGCGTCGCTGCAAGCTGGGTAAGCTCGTGGTAGTGGGTCGCGAACAGCGTCTTCGCCGCGGACCCCTCGCGGTTGTGCAGGTACTCGACCACGGCGCGGGCGATCGACAGGCCGTCATAAGTGCTCGTGCCGCGCCCAACTTCGTCAAGCACGATCAGCGACCGCGGCGTGCAATGGTTGAGGATCTGGGCGGTTTCGACCATTTCGACCATGAAGGTCGAATTACCGGCGGCCAGGTCGTCCTGGGCGCCGACGCGGGTGAAGATGCGGTCGACGACGCCTATCCTCGCTGAACGCGCCGGCACAAAGCTTCCGATCTGTGCAAGCAGAGTGATCAAGGCAACCTGGCGCAGATACGTGGATTTTCCCGCCATGTTCGGTCCGGTCAGCACGATGATCTGGGCGTCGTGGTTGCTCAAGATGGCGTCGTTTGGCACAAAGCCGCCGGCCGGCAACATGCGCTCGACCACCGGGTGGCGTCCGTCGCGAACGTCGATGATGCCGGAATCGTCGACGACCGGCCGGCAGTAGCCGGATAGAGCCGCGACCTCGGCGAGCCCTGCAGCGAGGTCGATCTGGGCGACAGCGGAGGCCGCCGCCCGGATCTCTTCGGCGTGTCCCGCCAATTGGGCGCAGACCCCGCGGAACAGGTCGACCTCGAGCGCCTCCATCTTCTCCCGGGCGTTAAGAACCTGGCTCTCGTATTCCTTCAACTCCGGAGTTATGTAGCGTTCGGCACCGACGAGCGTCTGCCGCCGCTGGTAGTCGTCGGGCACGCTGCCGGAGGCCGCGTTACTGACCTCGATGAAGTAACCGAACACGCGATTATAGCCGACTTTAAGACCTTTAATCCCTGTGCGTTCGCGCTCTGTTCGCTCCAGGTCGGCGAGAAACTGTTTTGCATCGCGAGTCAGAGTTCGGAGGCGGTCAAGCTCGACCGAGTACCCGGTGCGAATGACTGTCCCGTTCTCGAGGCTGCCCGGCTCGTCGGCGATGCCCGCCGCAATCAGGGCTGTTGGCTCTGCGATGCTGCGTATTTCCGGAAGCGGCGGCGGATCGTTTTCCTCCTTCAGTAGCGTTCGAACCGCCTCTGTCTGTTCGAGGCCCTTCCGCACCAGCGCGATATCCCGTGGCGAGGCCGTTCCCGCGCCGGCGCGCGTGATTAATCGCTCCAGGTCGCCTACCTTTGTCAGGGCCGAGAGCAACTGCGAACGGCGGGCGCCGCGTTCGAAGAACCACTGCACAGCATCGAGCCGCCCGTCGATCGCCTGCACCGTAATCAGCGGGCGGCCGAGCCATTGTCGCAACAGCCGTGCGCCCATGGGGGTGCGTGTCTCGTCGATGATCGACAGCAGCGAGCCTTCGCGCCCGCCGCGACGGCCGGCCTCAAACAGCTCGAGGTTGCGTTGCGTCTGTGGGTCGAGCGTCATCCAGGCGGTGCCGTCGCTCGTTGAAAGCTGGGTAACCTGGGGCAGCACCGCGGGCTGATTCTCGCCCAGGTATCGCAGAATCGCCCCTGCTGAACACACCGCGAACGGCAGCCGCGCACAGCCGTAGGCTTCGAGCGTCGACGCACCGAAGTGTCGCAGCAACTCCTCGGCGGCGAGCTCGTCGTCGAGCGCTTCGCCGCCGAGCTGCGTGATCGAGGGTGTAATGGCGGTGGGCAGCGGCGGCACCGCTCCGCCGGCGAGGAGCTCGCGCGGTCTAATCCTGATCAGCTCGTCGGCCAAGTCCGAAACGGCGAACTGAGAGGTCACGAACTGCCCGGTGCTTATGTCAATGTAGGCCAGCCCGGCGTGTTCGCTATCGCAGACCATGGCGGCAAGGAAGTTGTTGCTGCGCGAATCGAGCAACTGGTCGTCCAGCACAGTGCCCGGGGTGACCACCCGCGTCACTTCGCGCGGCACCAGCCCTTTCACGCTCGACGGGTCAGCCATCTGCTCGCAGACCGCGACCTTGTAGCCTTTCGCGATGAGTTTCGCGAGGTAGCTGTCGAGAGACCGGTACGGAATGCCCGCCAACGGGACGCGAAAATTCCGCCCCAGGACCTTGGAAGTGAGGACGATCTCCAGCTCACGGGCGCAGGTCTTTGCGTCATCTTCGAACGTCTCGTAGAAGTCCCCAAGGCGGAACATCACGATGGCGTGAGGATAGCGGCGCTTGACGTCCAGGTACTGGCGCCAGACCGGAGTCGTCACGGATCCCCCGGGGCGGCCGGCATACTCGGGCTCGCGGGCTATATCGTATCAGAACCTGATCATTTTGGGGCGACCGCTGCCCATCTCTTGCAGCCTGCACCGGAGCAGTGCTGAGGATCCCCGCGAGCAAGGGCAAAGCGGGCGGTGAACGGGTCTAGCCGGCCGTCAGCGCGGCGACGGCGATTCGTTCTCCGGGTAACGTCGCAGTCCTTGTTGAAGAATATGCGTCGAGAATCTTGATGGCGTCCGGGCACTGCTCTTTGCAGGCGTTGCACTTGATACAGAGCGCCTGGTCGATGAAGTAATGGCCGTTGCGTTCTTTGATGGCGCCCGTCGGGCAGATCGCGGCGCCCGCATGAACCTCGGTATCGCGTGCAGGATCGACCTCATACTTGATCAATCCCCGGCAGACCTGCGCCGGACAGCGCCTCTCCTGGATGTGCACCAGGAACTCGGGCATGAACTGCTTGAGTGCGTTCTGCACCGCAGTTGGCGCCGCCTGACCGTGAAAGCAGTTCGACCATCGCAATGTGTCGCCAAGCATCAGCATCAGGTCTATGTCGCCCATTCGGCCGCCGCCGTCCTGAATGCGGCGCAGAATCTCGGTCAGCCGCTGCGTGCCGCCGTGGCACGTCGTACAGCGCCCGCATGACTCGTCTTCGCAAAACCACGTGAAGTAATTGCATATGTCGACGATGCACGTGGTGTCGTCAAACGTAATCAAGCCGCCCGACCCCATCAGCGTCCCGTAACCACGAAACGGGTCTGGTTCCAATAGCAGGCTAATCGCCTCGGCGGGCAGAATGCCGCCGAGCGGTCCCCCGGGCTGGATCGCCTTCAGCGTCCGGCCTTCCGGCAACCCTCCGGCGTTGATCAGCAGCAGGTCCTTCATCGGCGTACCGAACGGCACCTCCAGGCAGCCGACGCGGAGAATGTCGCCGGTAAGGCTGAACATCTTCGTGCCTGGGTTTCGCTCAGTGCCCTGCTGGCGATAGACGATCGGGCCGTCCCGCATGATCAGCGGCACGTTGGCGAGCGTCTCGACGTTGTTGACGTTAGTCGGCAGCCCCCACAATCCGGCGTTTGCAGGGAAGGGCGGTTTGATGCGGGGCATCCCGCGCGAGTCCTGGATCGACGAAATGAGGCCGGTTTCTTCGCCGCAAATATACGAGCCGGCGCCGCGCACGACGCGCAAATCGAAGTCGAAGCCCGAGCCAAGAATGTTGTCGCCGAGCAGCCCGCGTGCTGTCGCGTCCTCGACCGCTTTTCGAACGCGCGTCACAGCCAGCGGATACTCGTCACGGATGTAGATGAACCCGATTCCCGCGCCCGCCGCATATCCTGCGGTGATGATTCCTTCGATGATCGGGTGGGGATCGCCTTCCATAAGCACGCGGTTTACGAACGCCCCGGGGTCACCCTCGTCGGCGTTGCATACGATGTATTTCGGGGTGACGCGTGCAACTTTGAGAAACTCCCACTTGCGTCCCGTGGGAAACGCCGCGCCGCCGCGGCCCCAGAGCCCCGAATCCGATACCTGCTTGATGACCTGGTCGGGGGTCATTCTCAGGGCGCGCGCCAGCCCTTCATACGATCCATTCGCGATCGCGTGGTCAATATTCGTCGGGTCGATCACCCCGCACAGCGCCATGAGGCGACGCACCTGGCCGCGATAGAAAACGTGCTCTTCGATCGGCGGCAC
>DAINSK010000013.1:0-77879 GCA_036741355.1 Chloroflexota bacterium | reverse complement strand
CGCAGGCGAGCCTCACCGTGGACGCGACGCTCCCACCGAAAACGCTGTTCGACTACCGGGTCACCGCGATCGACGCCGCCGGCAGCATCCTGGCCCGCAGCGACCCGCAGTTCTTCCGTACGCCCTGACCAGTTACCGCTCCTCAACGCACCCCGTGCGCTTCTTCGGGCACCTTGTGAAACTGCGTGTTGTCCTTGCCGTGGGCACCGGCAGCAACGCCCTGCGGGCCGGCTATCCGGCCACATACCGGGCTGTTGCCTCACAATTCTCGGTTACGCCCCGCAGACCACGGTTTGCATGTGCAATATCCAGCTTGTGATTGGCAGTTGCGCGTATCCAATAATGCGTTGACAGGCCCGAACTCCTGGTTTAGCATCCTAACACGAACGATGTCGGAACTCCCTTCACCGGCCCACCTTGCGCCGCGATAAACTGGGAGTATAGCCCGCATCGAAGAAAGGAAAAGACGATGGCAACCGACGATACCCGGTCCAAGACCACGAATACGGAGGAGGTGAAAGGGCATACGATGACAAAACCGACGACCACGCCAACCACCACAACGACGGCGACTACTGGGACGACAGATACAACGGAAGTGACCGGTCATACCATGACGAAGCCAACTACGACGACCACCACCAGTGACGAAGTGACCGGTCATACCATGACGAAGCCAACTACGACGACCACCACCGAAGACGAAGTAACGGGTCATACGATGACCACACCCACAACCACCACCACGACGACGAACACCTAGAACTGACAGCGCATAGGGCGAACGTGTGTCGCCGATGCGGGCCGGCATCGGCGACACACGGGGCGATACGAGCGCGAACATATTCTCTAGAGCACGGGTCGCAGGACCCGCACGATCTGAGCCGTTGCCGGGCGTTCTATGGCGCCCGGCAACGCTTGCAATGGATTGGGAGTGCGATGCAGACCCTGGTCGACCTGCTCGCGCAATCCGCCAACCGCCACGGTGCGGCCACGGCGGTCACGTTGCATGGGCGCGCACCTTGGACGTGGAGCTACGCCGAGTTATGGGAGCAATCGCGCCGGGCGGCCGCATACCTGCGCGGTAATGGCGTCGCCAAGGGCGACCGGGTTCTTTTCTGGGGCACAAACCGGCCGGAGTGGGTGGCGGCCTTCTTCGGGGCGCAGCTGCTTGGCGCCGTCGCCGTACCGCTCGATCTGCGCAGCAACGAAGACCTGCTGAGCGCGATCGAGGCGGAGACAGAACCGCGACATATAGTTCTCGGCAGCGAACAGGCGGCCGGCCTCAAGGGCACGCACGTGCCGTCTACGGAACTTGAGACGCTCAGGGAACGTCTTGTGGAGTTCGCGCCCATCGATGTCGATCGTAACCTCGTCGGCCCCGACGATATCGCCGAGCTCGTGTTTACGTCAGGCACGACCGGCCATCCCAAAGGCGTGATCCTCACCCACCGCAACATCGTCGCCAACACTAAGAGCGGCGCCATCGCCATTCCGCCGAAGCCAACTAACCGGGTGCTTTCGCTGCTGCCCCTCAGCCACATGTTCGAACAGACCACGGGCCTATTCATGCCGCTGTCCGGCGGATCGTCCATTACTTACGTCTCCAGCCTGCGGCCCGACAACATTTTCAACGCCATGAGCGCGACGCACACGACCAATATGGGTTGCGTGCCGCAGATACTGGAGTTGTTCCGCGACGGGATCCTGCGGGAAGTGCGAAAGCAGGGGCGCGAGCGGCCGTTTCAACTGCTGCGTCGCGTGGCAGCATGGTTGCCGATGGCGCTCCGACGCCGGCTCTTTCGCCAGGTTCACCAGCGCATGGGCGGAGCGTTCGAGTTCTTCGTGTCCGGCGGAGCGCACTTGGACCCGGCGCTGGCACGCTGGTGGGAGGCGCTCGGTTTCAAAGTGGTACAGGGTTACGGCATGACTGAAGCGGCCCCGGTAGTGGCGTGCCACACGGTGGAGCACCGCGACCCGTTCTCGGTGGGCCGGCCGTTGTCCGGCGTCGAGGTCACGGTTGCCGAGGACGGCGAATTGCTGGTTCGCGGCGAAAACGTGACGCAAGGCTATTGGCAGAACCCTCAGGCGACCGCGGAGGCGTTCGAGGACGGCTGGTACAAGACCGGAGATCTGGGCGCCTTCGACCGCGCTGGATGTCTGCATCTGCGGGGCCGCAAGAAGAACATGATCGTGCTCGCCAACGGCATGAACGTCTACCCCGAGGACGTGGAGCACGTGTTGACACAGGACCCACGGGTCAAGGACGCGGTAGTGCTGGGCAAGACCAGCGGTCAGGACGTGACGGTGCACGCGGTGCTGCTGGGCACCGTCACCGAGGACGCGGCGGCGATCATCAAAGCCGCCAACGCGCGTTTGCAGCCGTACCAACAGATCCGCGGGCATACCCTGTGGCCGGACGAGACGTTCCCCATGACGCCGACGCTCAAAGTCAAGCGGGCCGAAGTCGCCGAGGCCATCGGCGGGCCGGTACGGCAGCAGAGCCTCGTCTGAGCCGTCGGTGGTTACATGCGCCCGCAGCGCTCGGGCGCCATAATTCCTGCCCGTCGCACTCCTATAACCGAGACGGCGGAGGAGCATGCAAGTGGCACTGCAACAGCCATCGCCGGTTGACAGCCCTTTGGAGGGCCGCGTGCACGTGCTGTCCAATGGCCAGTCCATCACGCTGCCGCCCGCGGATGAGTTCTACGCTCGGCTCGTCACCCGCAACCGCGGCCTGATAACGGAAGTCGAGCAGCAGCAGCTGCGCACGGCGTCGATCCTGGTCGCCGGCTGCGGCTCGATCGGCGGAGCCGTGATCGAGCCCTTCGTGCGGCTCGGCGCCGAGCGCCTGGTGCTGGCGGAACCAGACACCTACGACCTGCCCAATATGAACCGTCAGAGCGCCCGCCTGCAGGACATTGGCCGCAACAAGGCGGCGGTGTTCGAGGAGCGCATGCGTGAGATCAACCCGTACGCATCGATCGAGATCGAGACTGATGGCATCACGGACGACAATGTGGAACGGCTGGTGCAAGCGGCGGACCTGATCATTGACGCCGTCGATGTGACGACCAAGCCGCCGCTGCGGGCGAAGTTCGCCCTGCACCGGCAGGCGAAACGCTTCGGCGTGCCCGTGCTCGCCGGCTACGACGTCGCCGGCCTGCAGCTACTGATCACCTACGAGTACCGGCGCTCGTCCACCGCCGTGCTGCACGGACGCGTGAAGGCCGAGGAGATCGACGATCTGGAGCCGTTCGTGTTCCTGCGTCGGGTGATCCCAATTCGAGCGATCCCGTTTGAGATCATCGGCGAACTGCGGCAGCAACTGCGCGGTGAAGGTCAGGGCTTTCCACAGCTCGTGTTCACGGCCCAGCTCTTCGGTGTGCTTGCATTGCCAGCCGCGCTTGAGATCCTCGCTGGCCGGGCCGTGCGGCGCCAGGTCATCATCGACGTTCCTGGCCAACTGCGGCCGCTGCCGGCGCGCCTGCGCGTCGGGTTGGCGCGGCTCGGCGGTCTTTCCCAGCTCTATCTTGAGTTCCGTCGTAACCGGCGGCGGGCGCTACGAGAGTAGCCGTCCCTCGGGAGGCTGTCCCGTCGCAACGTCGTCGGGCTGAAAGGCCCGCGTGAGCCGGCCCAACGCGCCTTCGGCCGGCATGGTCACCGGCGCCTGCAGCTCGAACCGCGCTGCCACCGCGGCCCCGTTGGCCTTAAACCAGCGGATGGCGTGGGCGCAGAAGTTCTCGTCAAAGTCGCGGTTGAACTCCCAGTGCGGCTTGCCGTCCAGCACGACCAGGTCCTTGGGCCCGCCCAGCCGGTCGAAGTAGCGACGGTTCATGCGGTAGGGCCAGATCTGGCTGAGCTCCGAGGCGATCAACTGCACGGGCGTGCGGCACTCCTCGAACGGCACTGTCGGACGCAGCTTCCTGAGCATCGAGTAGGCCAGCCGAAATTCGAACGACTCGTTGCGCAGCGGATCGGACTCGAACACCTCACGGAAAGGTGCGTCCTCCGGCCTGCCGAAGACGTTATCCCAGGGAATCGCTCCCGTGGCCTTGATCGAGAGGATCGGCTGCAGCCTGCTCGCGATCCCGAGCGCAACGGTCTTGAGCCGCACCACCCACGGCGGACCCTGCCAGTGGACGTTCTCCGGGTCGCCGTACTCCGAGAGTACGTGCACGGTCATGGCGCGAATCGTTGGGTTGTTCGCGTGCGCGTAGTAGCAGGTCACCCCGTCCTCGGCAAACCCTACCGTGTAGAGTGGTCCGCCGTAGCGAGCCTTGCGCAAAGGCCACGGCGTCCTTCCAGGTCTCGATTACCTGGGGAATGGTGCAGCCGCCGCGCGGGCCGCCGCTCTGGCCGAAACCGGGCAGGTCCCACTGCACGACGTTGAAGCCCGCGCGGAAGAAGGGCAACTGCAGCCGCGCCAGCATCAGCCCGTAAGGCAGCAGCCCGTGCGCCATCACCACCGTCGGCGCCGTGTGCGGGTGTTCGTAGAGGCGCACGTGGATCGGCACCCGCGCGGAGATGAGCATCGTCGTGGACGAGCAGGCGACGATCTCCGCCACTTCCTCCGGCGTATAGTACGGGTGCCAGTGCTCGTGCGCCAGGCCGCCGTCACGCATGCCCTCTCGCCTTCACTATCGGGTCCATCACGGCCGCCGGAGCGGGCGGCCGCGCCGGCGCCGGCCGCGGCCTCATACCAGCGCCGCCGAGCGTGTGGCCTGCTGCAGCTCGAAGGCGAAGGTGATCGTGTGAGAGTTGCCGATCTCGATCAGGTCGCCGTGCCGCAGCGCCGTCGCCCCCTCGATCTGCTTGCCGTTGACAAACACGCCGTTGCTGCTGCCGAGGTCGCGGAGCACGAACTCGCCCCAGAGGAAGTCGATCTGGGCATGGTGACGAGAGATGCGTTGATCGAAGAGTTGCAGGTCGTTGTCCTCGCGCCGCCCCATGCGGAACGGCTGCCGGTGCGGCAGGACGATCAGGTCGGTGCCGACGGACCCGCCCGTGGGCCGTAGCTGACCAACGGGCAGCGCCGGTGGCGCCGGCGGCGTCACGAAGCCGGCATCGGGCTCGTCCCGGCTCAGCGCCACGGCCGAGACGGGCGTCACGAAGCCGGCCTCGGGCCCGTGCCGGCCGTCGCGGCTCAGCGCCGCGGCCGGCACGAGCTCCGGCACCGGCCCCTCGCGCAGCTCAGGCACGATCCGCTTCAGCCAGGCCGGCATCCACCAGTTCGCGGCGCCGGCGAGCCGCATCGTCGCCGGCACCATCACCACGCGCACGATGGTCGAATCGAGCAGGATGCCAACGGCCAGACCAATCCCGATCTCTTTGACGACCACCACGTTCGCGGAGGCGAACGAACCGAAGGTGCCGATCAGGATGAGCCCGGCCGCCGTGATCACGCCCGCCGTGTGCTGCAGACCGCGCGCCACCGCCTCCTCGTTTTGGCGCGTCTCGTGGTAGTACTCCTTGACGCGCGACAGCATGAAGACTTCGTAGTCGGTCGACAGACCGAAGAGGATCACGAACAGAATCGGCAGAGTGATGACGCTGAGCGCGCCTAAGTGTTCGAGGCCCAGGAACTGATGGCCCCAACCGTACTGGAAGATCGCTACCAGAGCGCCAAAGGTTGCGCCAATCGACAGCAGATTGAGCACAATCGCCTTCAACGGCAGGAACACGGACTGGAAGAACATCATCAGGATCACGTAGGTCACCAGCATGACCATGCCGCCCAGCAGCGGCGCCCGGCCGTAGAGTGTGTCGCGAAAGTCGAGGAAGGCGGCGGCGTCACCGCCGACGTACACGTTATCGCCACGGAACTCTGGTACGGCGGGCAGAATCTTGTGGCGCAGGTCCTCCACCAGCCCCTTATGCCTGGCGTCGTACTCGCTGTACTGCGAGAAGATGGTGACGATCGCCGTATCGTTGGCTCCCGCGGTGTTGACCAACCGCGCCGTCGCGGCCACACCGGCCGGGGTGGAGGTGAAGAGCTCCCGCGGGACCGCGTTGAGCTGCTCGGCGGTCACGTTCTTAGCCGGATCCACGACCACGAAGGAGGGCTCGTCGACGGCTTCGATACGAATGGACACGAACGTGGTAGGCTCGTTGCCGCCGGAGAGGTCGCCGACGTCCATCGCGCGATGGATCCGGCGCGCCTGCACCAGCGCCTTACCGCCCGGCGGAAGCGTGAACGGCGTACCGGGGATGCCCTCCTCTGAACGCCCATCCGGCAGGGTGATCGTCATCTCGTCGGGCGGCGCGCCGAAGATCGTGAACGAGCCCGACTCGACGAAAATCATCTCGGGCCCCGGGTGGATGTGGCGAGGGATGCGGGCGCCCGGCTGCAGCACCGCGCGGTCGACGGCGATCAGCGAGCCGCGTACCGGTAGCTGCTCGACCACGGAGCCGCCCATAACCTGCCGTTGATAGCCTTGGAACATGTCGTAGGCGGGATTGCCGTCGGTCCAATTGGTCTGCGGGTCGGAACCGGTGCGCACTACAAAGATTGACACGGCGAGGATCTTCGCCTCCTGGGCGCCTTCGACGCGCAGCGAGACGGGCGTGTTGGGCGGGATCACAAGCTGATCGCCGGCGGCGAGCGTGAACGGTGCGCCCGCCTGCACAGCCTGGCCGTTGGGCGGTGGCTCCTCCTCGGACGTGACGGTCGCCTTGAATTCCGATTTGGGAACCCGCGTGGCCGGGCCGCCGACCTGGATCGTCAACGGTCCCGACTCCGGCTTGATGATCTGCAGCGCGGGATACGACTGTGCCGGCAGGCTGGCGCCCGCCGGCAGCGTGACGCGTCCGAGCCCGACGAAGGCGGGCGCGGGCGGCAGCACGTCCACCGGTGCCCGCACCAGCGCCTCGGCCGTGAGCCCCAGCGGCAGACCGTCCGGACCGACGGCGAGCGACGGCAGCGTGTCAAGCGAGAAGGACAGTGCGACACGAGGGTCGGCATCGATGCGCGCGGCCAGGTCAGCCAGTCCAGTGCGGAACCCCGGTGTCCAGACTGTGTCCTTCTGCTTGCCCTGGATCACGACCTGGATCGGGGTGAGCTGATTCGCGCCGAAGCCCTGGCTTAGCGCCGCAACGCCCTGCACCGACTCCGCCGCGCGCGGCAGCACGCCGGGCGTAGCGCCGACCAGGGTGAGGTCTCGCAGCGGCAGTCCAATCACGATCAGCAGGGCGAGCGACGCGGCCAGCGAGAGCCAGGGACGGCGCATGATGGCGTGGCTCAGCCGGTACCAAAAGCCTTCCTTCGCCGCGGTGGTACCCAGTCTGGGGATCACCCGCAGCCACTCGATCCGGCGCCCGAGGATGGCGAGGAGCGCCGGCAGCAGCGTCAGTCCCGACAGGAGCGCCGCTGCCGCCACGATCATCACCGCCAGGCTGATCGAGCGCACGATCATAAGGTCCAGCAGCAGTAACGTGAGCACTAGCGTACCGGCGATGACGGTGACGCCGGAATAGGTGATCGAGCGACCGGCGGAGGCCATCGTGATCGCTACGGCTTCTTCGGGGGCGCGCCCCGCCGCGATCTCCTCACGGAAGCGGTTGACGACGATTAGGGAGAAGTCGATTCCGAGGCCCAGCCCGATCATCGAGGTGACGTTGAGCGCGAAGATCGAGGTCGGCGTGAGCGAGCCGATCACGTAGATGACCGACAGCGCCAGCACGACCGCGCCCACGCCGAGGATCAGCGGAATCGCCGAGGCGACGACGGTGCGGAACACGAGCAGCAGCAGTAGCACGACGATCGGGATCGTGAACGCCTCGGCGCGGTGCAGGTCGCTCTCGCTGGTGACCTGAGTGTCGTAGTTCACCGCGGGCAGGCCGGTGACGTAGTGCTGCAGCGTCACACCGGTGAGCTGCTGGCGCAGCTTGGGTACGAGGCCCTGCACGGTGCCTTCGTCGCCTGCCAGCGCGACCAGCGCGATCGTGGTCATGCGATCGGTGCTGAGCAGCAGCGGGTTGCCGCTCTTGAAGTAGGTGTCGATGTTGGTGACGCCGCCGACGCTTGCCAGACGCGTCGCGGCGGCAGTGACCTGGCTCTGGAAGTCGGGGTCCGCGGCCGTGACGGTGGCTGAGTGGAAGACCACCGCGACGCTGCTGGCGGTGGACGCGTTGAACTGGCCGCTGAGGATGGCCGCCGCCTTGTCGGACTGCGAGTTGTGCACCGCGAAGCCGCCCGCCTTGAGCACCGAGCCGGCGCGGGAGGCGAGCGCGCCGCCGAGCGCGCCGATCGCGACCAGCCAGACTGCCAGCACGAGCCAGCGTCGCCGCGCGATCGCCAGTCCCCAGCGTGCGAACGGATCATTGAGCGGAGCGTTCATTTCGGAACGACCTGGTACGCGCTCTGGAGCCAGATCACGAGCACCGCGATCATGGCGATGAAGACCAGCAGCGCCACGGCGACCGCGCGCGGCGTCCAGACGCTCCCGACACCGTCGGTTTCCCCGGCGTCGATAGGCGGCTCGGGCTGCATGTGCACCGCCCCGACCGGTGCGAGCGGCTGGGCCCGCGCCTCGTCTTCACTCCCCGCGCTCGTCATCGGTTCAACTCCTGCACTTGACTCTGCTCCCGTACAGCCCGCCGCGGCGGGCGGTCACAGGGGAATGCGGCGAACCAGGCCGCCGCCGAACAGCGTGACCCACACGGCGTCCGGGCCTACTGCCAGGCCGGCGGGCCTCGTGCCGGCCTGAATTGGGGCACCGGCGATCGCGTTGGTCTGCGGGTCGATCCGCGACACCGTGCCGTCGCCGAAGTTGGCGACCCAGACGGCTGTCGGGGCTGCCGCGATCGCCACCGGGTACTGGCCGACCTTGATCGTGGCGACAACCTGGCCGGTCTTCGCATCGATCCGCGTCACGGTGTTGTCGTCCGTGTTCACTACCCAGACGCTGCCGGCGCTGGTGGTGACGAACCCGGGACTCCGGCCCACCTTGATCGGATCGCCGACCACCTTGTTGGTCTCGGGGTCGATGCGCACCAAGCTCCCGTCGTCAAACCGCGTTACCCAGACCGCGCCTTCCCCCGCCGCGACGCCGAGCGGCAGCCTCCCCACCGCGATCGTCGCCACGACGATGCCGGCACGCGGGTCGATGCGCGAGACGGTACCCTCGTCCTCGTTGGTCACCCAGACCGCGCCCGCGCCGATGCCGATGTAGCTGCTGCCGACCGGCAGGCTCTGGGCGACGCTGTTGGTCTTCGGGTCGATGCGCGTGATCCGAGCCTCGTCGTAGTCGATCACCCACACCGAGCCCTCGCCCACGGCGACCCCCTTCGGGTGCGTGCCGACCGGGATGTTGGCGATCACGGTGCGGGAGCGCGGGTCGATGCGGGACACCGTGTTGTCGCGGTAATTGGCGACCCAGACCGAGCCCTCGCCGAAGGCGACGCCGACCGGCAGGTTGCCGACGGCGATCGTGGCATTGGTGCCGGGTTGGCTCTGCCCAGCGGCGTTTTTCTGGGACGAACACCCGGCGAAGACTACCGTCAGCAGTGACAGCGTCAGTACCGAGAGGTGGGCGCGGCCCCGGGCGGACGTCAGCATGCAGCACACTCCCTCCGAGTGACCTGGTGCCGCCTTTCCTCGCCGCTCACTTTACGAGTCACCGGCGTTCTGCCGTCCGATGCCGGCGTTGGTCGGCAATGACCATACCGGCCGTGTTGTAGCCGGGCACCATCACCCCGGTCCAGCCGGCTGACCACACGAAGAGATGTGTCCGGCTCCATCGAGTCATCAGTACGGTTCGACATTGTCGTCATCCTCAAGCCGAGCTATCATACGATCGCAGCCAGGATTTGTGCGCATCGCCGGAGCAGAAGCTACGCCGGTCACGCGCTGCATGGAGGATAGTATGGCCACGCCCCCCGCGGCCGCCGTCACGGCCGATCTGAGTGAAACCGAACAACGGAACCTGCGCGCGGTAGCTGACGTGTTGCCGTTCCGGAACAGGCAGGATATCAGCGGTGTGCTTGCCTTTTACGACGAACGCATCACACGGCGGAACGTGGCGCTGGAGGAAACCTACCAGGGAAAAGCGGCGGTGCGCGCCTTCTTGGTCCAGCTCTTCGCTGCCTTCCGCGACCTGAATTTCGAAGGGACCCACAAGGTCGGGCACGGCAACAACGTGGCGGAGCAGTGGACCATCCGCGGTACCCATTCGGGCACCTTTCTCGGCGTGCTGGCCGGCCGCGCTGTGCGGCGCCAGGTCATCATCGACGTGCCCGGCCAACTGCGCCCGTTGCCGGCGCGCCTGCGCGTCGGGTTGGCCCGGCTCGGCGGTCTTTCCCAGCTCTATCTCGAGTTCCGTCGTAACCGGCGACACGCCGCCGAACCAGCGCTCCCACCGGTGGCCAAGCAAAGCTGAGGCGTCGCGCACAAATGGCAACGACCGCGTCTACACCGGGCCCGACCGGCCTCGCCTTGGTGCGTACTCTCGCCGCCTATGCCGCCGATCCGTTCAGTACCCTGACGCAGCTCGCCCGGGACTTCGGGGACGTCGTGCGCTTCATCCAGGGCCCGGTGAATGCGTTCCTGATCAACCGGCCCGAGTACATCGAACGGGTGCTGGTAACTGATGACTGGAACTTTGCGCCGATGCGGCCGTTCACCGTCAATCGCGCGATGCGTCAGGGTCTGTTTACCAGCCAGGGGCACTTCCACGCCCATCAGCGCCACCTGCTTGCCCCTGCGTACGGGCCTGATCACGTCGATCGGTTCGGCGAGACGATCACGTCCGTGGGAGCTCGGTACAGTGAAAGCTGGCCCGACGGTGGCGTGGTGGACATCGAGCGCGAGATGGTACGCCTCAGCGTCTTCGTCGCGGCTGACCTGCTCTTCGGCGCCGACGCGCGTCTGCACGCGCAGGAGCTGGTCGCGCCGGCCCTGCCGGTGAATGTCTACCTCGGCACGCGCTCGACGAACCCGCTGAGCGCCGTGCGCGAGGTGCTGCCGGCGCTGCCGAGCAATCGCGAATTCTGGCGGGCGATGCGCCGGCTCGACGCCGCGCTCCTCGCGCTGATTCGCGAGCGGCGGATGCAGCCGGCGGCAAACGGTGACCTGCTCTCCACGCTGTTGCAGGTGCGTGATCCGCGCGATGGTAGCGGCCTGAGCGATGCGCAGGTGCGCGACGAAGTGCTCTCGATGTATACAACCGGGAACGCGGTTCTGGCCAGCGCACTGCTGTGGACCTGGTATCTGCTCGCTGAACACGGCGACGTTGAGGCGAAGCTCCAGGCTGAAGTGGAAGCCGTACTGGGCGGCAGGGCACCATCCTTCGGCGACCTGCCCGGGCTCAGCTATACGGCGATGGTCGTCGCCGAATCGATGCGGCTGTTTCCGCCCGCCTGGACGATTGGGCGCCGTACCATACAGGACTACGCGATCGACGGGATCACGTTGCCGTCCGGGTCTCTGGTCGTCCTCAGCCCCTTCGTGACGCAGCGCGATGCCCGCTTTCATCCGGCGCCGCTGGTCGTCGATCCGCAGAGGTGGACTCCCGAGGCGCGTGCCAGTCGCCCACCGTTCTCGTACTTCCCGTTTTCCGGCGGCCCGCGGAGCTGCCTGGGCGAACACCTTGCCTTGACCGAGCTCGTACTGCTGGTCGCCACGTTGGCGCAACGAGGACGGCTGCACCTGGTTCCCGATCAACCGTTGGGATTCCGGCCGCTGATCGCCTTGCGCCCAAAGGGCGGCATGCGTATGCGCTGGCAACGGCACCGGTCAGCGGTATCACCGGTGACGCCACCCGCTGATCGGTAGGATCTCCGCGCCGGAGATCAGGCGATCGCCCGCCGGCGCCAGTAGCCCCAGGGCCGTAGCCCAAACGCCAGGCAGCCGAAGACGAGCCCGGAGAGCGCCACCAGGCCATTGATCACGTCGTCGCCGAGATTGGCGGGGATGTAGCCGTACCACGACGCGTTGGAAATCAGTGCGATCTGGCCGTTGCGGGCGTCCTGGGGCCAATGCGCGGGAATCAGCCAGACGCCGTCGGGAGTGAACAGGCCGATCAGGACGAGGACAGCGCAAATCCCGCACACCCATCGCGCAAAGACGCGGGAGAGGCTGGTGCGTCGAATCGCCAGGGCTGCCCAGACACAAAGCACCATATGTAATACAAAGTGAAACCAATTGATTAAGAATAGGCCAAAACTCCTGGCTGGTTGGGGCCAGAAGAACAGGCCGGTGCCCGGTGCATCGGTCAGCGGCCTGATGACACAGAGTATCCCCACAACAAAGATGAAGGCGATCATGAAGCGCGCATAGGCCTGAACCATCGTCAGGCCGGCCGCTTGCGTGGACTGCTTGCCTGCCGGCTGAAAGCTACCCCGCTGTCGATCGGATGCAGTCATGTGCCACCTCAAGCGTCGCAGCCGGTTCTCAGCCCAGGCCAGTCCGGGGTGCCTTTCCGGCGCCCGTGGCTGCAGTCTCGGCCCCGTTGGCGCGGAACCAGCGAATGACCTGCTCGCAGTAGGTCTCGCTGAATTCGCGGTTGAGTTCCCACTGTGGCCGCCCGTGCAGGGTCACAAACTCCTTGGGTCCACCCAGCCGCTGATAGTTGCGGCGCACGAGCTCATAGGGGCAGACACGATTTTGGTCCGAGGCGATCACCTGTACCGGCGTCGAACAGCGCTCAAAGGCCACCGGCAGCGGCCGACGTTGGAGGATGGAGCTGACCATCCGCAGCTCGATCCGCTGCAGGCTCAGCGGATCGCGTTCCAGCAGTTGGATCATGCGGTCGTCGCCGGGGCCGGCAAAGATCCACTCCCAGGGCACGCTCTTGGTGCCTGCCATGGCGGCCGACGGGCGCAGTCTGGCGGCCAGGCCTGCCCCCGCCGCCTTCAGCCGTACCAGCCAGTACGGTCCCTGTCCCTGAACGGCGTCGCGTTCACCGTACTCAAAGAGATTGTGCACCGACATGGCGCGAATATTGGGACGGTTGGCCATCGCATAGTAGAGCGTGACGCCATCCTCGCCCACGCCCATGCCGTACAGCGCCTCGCCGAACTGTATATGTGCGTAACCGAATGCATCTCTCCAGCACCGAATGAAGTCTGCCACGGTGCAGCCTCCGCGCGGCCCACCGCTCTGGCCGAGGCCCGGGAAATCGAACTGCATCACATTGAAGCCGGCGCGGTAGAAAGGCGCCTGCACGCGTACCAGGTGCAGGCCATAGCTGAGGATGGAACTACCGATCAGTACCGTGGGCGCCGGTCCCGGCTGTTGCCAGAGGCGCACGTGCACCGGGTACTCGCCCGACGCAATCGTGGTGGTGACCGTACTGGCGAGGACCTCCTCGACCTCCTGCGGCGTGTAGTACTGTTGCCAATAATTGTTTGCCAGGCCGGCATCGCCGAGTGGCATCAGGCGTCCCCTTCCGATCGGTGAGCCGCCGCAGGAACAGCGGCGGCGGGCTCGTGGACCTCCGCACCGTTGGCCTTGAACCAGCGAATAACATGTGCCGCATAGGTCTCGAAAAAGGCCAGTGTGTAGACCCACTGGTCCACGCCCGCCAGCGTGACCAACTCCTTTGGTCCGCCGAGCCGTTGAAAGTAGCGCACATTCATTGCGTACGGCCAGAGGCTGCTCAGTTCCGACGCGATCACCTGAACCGGCGTCCGGCAGGCTTCCAGCGGCACCGGTGCCGGCATGCGTCGGGTCATCGATGCCGCCAGCACGAACTCGAAGCGACGGACGCGCAACGGATCGAGCCGGAACGCCTGCAGCAACGGACCATCGTCGGGCCCGGAGAAGATCGAGCGCCAGGGCAACGCTTTATCTGCCGGCACCGAAGCGGTGGGTCGGAGCTTGACGCCCAGCGCCACACCGACAGACTTCAGCCGCACTAACCAGGGCGGCCCCTGCCAGTGCACACCATCCGGGTCGCCGTACTCGTGCAGCGTGTGCAACGAGATCGCCCGCAGCTTCGGGTTGTTTGCCCCCACGTAGTAGCAGGTTACGCTGTCCTCGGCCAGGCCCATGCCGTACAGCAGGCCGCTGAAGCGTTGCTCACAGAAGCTGATCACGTCGTGCCAGGCGCGAATAAAGTCGGCGATCGGGCAGCCGGCCCGCGGACCACCGCTCTGCCCCCAGCCCGGCAGATCCCATTGCACGACGTTGAACCCGGCTCGATAAAAGGGTAGCTGCAGCCGTGCCAACAGCAGCCCGTAGGGCAACATCGGGTGGGCCATGATCACGGTCGGCAGCGCCGGCGAGCGCGAGAAGAGTCGCAGGTGAATGGGGTAATTGCCCGATACGAGCATGGTAGTGCTCGCGGTCGACGCGATCTCTTCGACCTCGGCCGGCGTGTAGAAGCGCTTCCAATGATCGTCAGCCAGGCCGGCGTCCCGCAAGGGAGTGGCTTCGTTCATCTGCTGACCACCTCTGCTGACCACCTCAGCCATGTCCTTACCTGATTGCCGCTACGGCGAACTTAGCGGATGGTCATCGGTCGACGCCGTCGCACCCTGTCGACTCGCGCGAATCTCCACGGAAAACAGCACGCTGCGCATATTGCCGATCTGGACCTGATCGCCGTCCTGCAACGCGGTTGGCACTTCTATGAGGCGATCGTTGATTGACAGCCCGTTACTGCTGCCGAGGTCCGAAAGAATGAACGTTTCCTGTTGGTAGGAGATCTCCGCATGGTGCCGCGAGATGCGACGATCGAAGAGCTGGAGATCGTTATCCTCGCTCCTGCCGATACGAAGCGGCCGCGAGCGCGGAAGATGGATGACGTCGGTGCCCACCGAACTGCCGAAGGGCCGCAGCAGACCCGTGGCTGGAACCCGCCAGGTCCCTAAAGTCGGGGCCGCGGTGGCAGCATACGAGCCGGCGGATGAGGGCTGCGAGCCCAGCACCGGCGCCGGCGCGGCCGCCGCGAAGGCAGGCAGTGGCGCCTCGCGAATCTCGGGGACGATGCGTTTGAGCCAGCTCGGCATCCACCAGTTCCAGTGCCCCATCAAGCGCATCGTCGCAGGCACCATAATCACGCGCACGATCGTCGAATCGATCAGCACGCCAATCGCCAGGCCGATGCCGATCTCTTTGATCACCAGCGTGCGCGACACGCCGAAAGAGCCAAAGGTCCCAATCAGGATCAGACCGGCCGCCGTGATCATCCCTGCGGTCTGTTCGAGGCCGGCCGCAACCGCCTCCTCGTTATTACCGAGTTTGTGGTAGTATTCCTTGACCCGCGAAAGCATAAAGACTTCATAGTCGGTGGAGAGACCAAAGAGGATCGCAAAAACGATTGCCGGTGTAAATTCACCCAATTTATGCACTGGTGTAAAGCCGAGTACCTTTTCGCCCCAGGCATACTGAAATAACGCTACAAGCACTCCATAGGTCGCAACGATAGAGACGAGGTTCAGCAAAATTGCTTTCAGTGGTAAGAACACCGATTGAAAGAACATCATCAGCATGATGAAGGTTACGACCATCACCCCAAGCACGAGGTACGGGAAACGCTGGTACAGCGCATTGCGAAAGTCGATGGAACTGGCGACGTTGCCGCCAACGAGCACATTGTAGACGCCGAGCTGACGAATGCTGGGGATGATCTTGTGCCGAAGATCGAGCACGAAATCTTCGTGTCTGTTATCGAGCTGATCATACTTAGAAAAGATCGTGACCAGGGCAGTGCTGTTGTCCCCATTGAGGTTGACCACGAGGGGCGCAAATTGCGATCCGCCTGGGGTCGCCCTCACACGCTCAGGCGTAAGCGACTGAATCTGCGCAGGCGGTAGCCCGGCGGCCTGCGCGATAGTCGTGAGCGAGATGACCTGCTGATTGCGTGGGTCCGCCGCCGCGCGATCCGACAAGGCTTGCAGCGCACTGAGGAACTCAGGCTTCCACACGCCGTTTTGATCTGTACGAATGACGACCTCCATCGGAGCCAGCCGGTCGCCGCCAAAGGCGCCGTTGATCGCGTTCGCACCTTTCACCGATTCAGCGCCGCCCGGTAGGCCCTTGGGGGTAATGCCCACCAGCTTGAGCTCCCGCGCCGGCGACGCGATCACGACGAGGATGATCAGACTCGCGGCCAGCCACACCGCGGGGTGGCGCATGACAGCATGGCTGAATCGATACCAGAAACCAACTTGGCCCGGTTGAGGTGGCTTCGCTCGCGGTATTACCCGTAGCCACTCGACTCGGTGGCCGATTATGGCCAGCACCGCGGGCAGCAGGGTCAGGCCAGCGAGCAGTGCGGTCGCTGCCACCACCATAACGGCCAGGCTAATGGAGCGAACGACCGTCAAGTTGAAGAGGGCGGTGAGGACGAACATGCCGAGGAGCACCGTGACGCCGGAGTACGTGATCGAGCGACCCGCTGTCATCACGGTGACAACGGCGGCATCGGCGGGACGTAGTCCCGCTGCTAACTGCTCTCTGAAGCGCGTGACCATAATCAAGGAGAAGTCGATGCCGAGGCCGAGGCCGATCATAGAAGCGACGTTCAGCGCGAAAATAGATAAGTCAGTTTGGAGAGCAATGCCGTAGAGAACCGTTACCGCGACAACGACCGACGCCGCACCGACGACGAGTGGCATGGCGGCCGCAACAATCGTGCGGAAGACGAGCACGAGTAGGATCACGACGATCGGAATGGTAAACAGTTCCGCGCGTTGCAAATCTTGGTCGCTCGTCACCTCGATGTCCTTATTGAGGGCAGGCACGCCGGTGACATAGTGCTCGAGCGGTACACCCTTCACAGCATCCCGCAGTGCGGGAACGGTGGCCTGCATCGTCGAATCGTCGCCATCGAGAGTAACGTTGACAAGGGTGAGATGGTGGTCGTCGCTCAGGAGCAGCGGGTTGCCGCTGCTGTAGAAACTCGCAACGCTACGAACGTGCCCGACGTGAGCCAGGCGATCTGCGGCGCCGGTCACCGCGGCTTTAAAGCTCGGATCTTCCGCGGTTTGGGACGTCGAGCGGAAGACAACGGCTACCGTGCGAGCGTCAGAGGCGCCGAACTGTTGATCGAGCGCCATCGCGGCCTTGGCCGATTGGGAGTTAGGGTCGCTATAGCCGCCGCCCTTAAGCGCCTTGGCGGCTTTGGGCGCGAAGAGGACGCCGAACGTCGCGAGTAGCACCAACCAGATGATCAGCACGGCCCATCGTAGCCGTACGATCAGTCCTCCAAAGCGAGCGAACGGATCACCCATAGCGGTCAACTCCTTGGGCCGCGTGCGAGAAGCAGTGCCCCCTAGTGGTGGAGCGGGAGCGTGGCCGTGGCCACTTGATGAAATGTGCCCCATAGCATGAAGGCAAGCAGACCGACCATAGCTAGGATGACGAGCACGGCGATCGCGATCATCGGCCAGCTCCCGCGCCGCCATTCCAGGGGACCAGTGCTACTCGCCCCGAGCTGGCCGTCCGCTTCGTCAGCGGTGACATGGACCGCTCCGACCCGGGCGCTAGGATTGCCTTTCGCCGCCCCTTGCTCGTTGTCCACGTAGACCCTCGTCAATTTCTCGCGGCAGCGGAGTGACAAGCTCACTTGGCCGCTGTCGCGCCCTTCGTTCTTTGGGCAAGTACCATTCCAGCCGTATTATAGCCGCCAACCATGACCCAGGGGACACCGGCCGTCGGCGTGGTCCAATGTCCGGCGAGATACAGCCCCGGTAGGGCAGCTCGCTGCGGGGGGCGCGCGCGGGACAGCATCTGCGGCGTGAACGCCCAGCCGGCAAAGGCGCCGTCGGAATTGCCGGTGTCGCGTTGGAGATCGAGCGGCGTGCGCAGCTCTCGCGCCACGACGTGTTTGCCGAGGTCGGGGATCAGCCGCTCCGCGCGGCGGATGAACACATCGGCGATCGCATCCTTGTCGCGCTCCCAGTCTATGCCCCTGGAGTGCAGCGCTGTGTAGGCCTCCAGCTTGAGCGAGTGCCGGCCGGGCGGCGCCATTTCGGGTTGGTGGAAGGTGGCAACGTAGAGGAAAAAGGCAGCGTCCTCCACGTTGCCGTTGGGAAAGTTCGCCATGGACCGGTCGATATCGTCGTAAGGATAAAAGAAGTTGAGCCGCTTGATCTGCTCACGATAGGGGTGCAGGTCCAGGTCGATGCCGAGGTGCACCTGAAAGATCGATGGGGTCACTTCCATGTGCGGCAGCCGTTTCCGGAGCGCTGCGGGTACCAGTCGCGGATCAATCATCTCCAGCAAGGTCCGCCGGGCGTCGGCGTTCGAGACCACAGCGTCGGCGAGGAAGCGCCGGCCGTCCATGGTCTCGACGCCGGCTGCGCGCCCATTCTCGACGATAATGCGGCTCACCTCGGCGTTCGTTGCCACCGTACCGCCGTACTCTTGAAACAGTTCGGCGAGCGCCTCGGCGAGTTTGCTGAAGCCGCCCTTCGGCATCCACATCGTCCGGAGCGCGTGCACGAAAAAGACGCCGGCAATGACGGCTGAGAGCTTCCCCGGCCCGGTGCTGATGCCCGCCGACAGCATCGAGAAGTAGCCCTTGAGGCGCGGGTCATGGAGATGCTCGTCCAGCAGATCCTTCAGGGTGCGAGTTTGATACTTGAGCAGCGTGGCGCCGGGAATCCGCGCGGCCCGGGCGATCGGCCACGTCAGTTTGCCCAGCAACGGGCGCTGAAACTGCTCCAGTACCGGGTCCAGGAGTTTGCGCTCGCCGGGCTTTACCCCCACCCGGAACGACGGCACGACGCGATCCACTTCCTGGATCAGGCGCTCCATGGTCAGCAGTACTTTGGTGATCCCATCGCGCTCTGCCGGAAACCGCCGCGCCATGATGTCCGCGGCGGTGCTCATCTCCGCAGGGAGCGCCAACGACTCATCCGGAAAGATGCATTGGTAGTCGTGTTGGTCCGGCACCATCTCGAGCCGCTGGTCCAGCTTGAGCCGCTGAAAGACTTCGCGGGCCTGGCCGCCGAGCGCGTAGGCCAGAAAGATGTGTCCGCCGTGATCCCAGTAGAACCCATCCTTGGCGAAGCCGTGGGAGTAACCGCCGAGCCAGGAGTTCTTCTCGGCGAGGAGCACCCGCAGGCCGGATTGCGCCAAACGCGTCGCGCAGGTAAGTCCACCGGCGCCCGAGCCGATGACGATCGCGTCGTACCGCGCGTCGTCGGGCGCCTCGTTTCTCAGCGTCATGGTTCGCACCTTTCTGCTGGCCGTGCACAATGCCCCGGCGGCGAACTGCCTCTCCCATAAGCACCGGTCGCGAAACTGAACTGATTCGACTGGTACACCGCTACCAGCCTACGCATCAGCTCTGCCGGCTGGGCTCATGTCCAGTCCCAAGCGGAGCACATGGTAGCAGGTTGGAGCGCGGTGATCGACGTAGTGCGGCCCCTGGATCTTCTCGTGCCGATTACGGACGGGCAGCCTCCGTATAGCACGGAGTGCGGCAAGGCATCAGGCGGCTTGGGGCTAATTAGCTCCTACGGCGCTTGCGGGCAGCGATGGTTCAGCGCGAGGGGCTAAGAGGCTGCGAGGCTCCGCGCTTCAGGAGATGCGGCAACGGGAAGAAATAGGGTGTCTGCGAGCGGTAGGCGTCGTACGCGGCGCCGTACGCTGCGCGCGCTCGTCGCTCCTCGAGGATCGAGCCAAACACCGCGTACAGCGAGCCAACCACGGCGAAGGTCAGCCGGGTCTCGGTCATCGTCGGTTGCAGGCACGCGATCAGCGTAGGCCCTAGGTTGTTGGGATGGCGAGAAACACGGAAGGCGCCGCCGGTGGCAGAAGGGCCGCCGTCCAGACGCGGCCCCTGTGCCGGTGGCTCCGGCGACGGGTCGCGTCCCTTGATGAGGTCCAGCACACCACTCATCCCCGAGAATCGGCCGACCCCGACGCGGCGGTTGGTGTCGAGCATCAGCCCTACGCCAAACAGCTGTCCGAGGCGCATCAATAAGGACCATGGGCCTGGCACTCGGTAGACGACCTTATCGGGTAGTTTCGTGAAGCTCCAGAACAGTACGACGGCCGACACGATGGATATATTGTTATAGCCGAAGCGATATAGTCCATTACGATCCCGACGGCCAAAGGTTCTCTCAACGCGCCGCTTCGACCAATTGCTGGCGAGGACAGTATGCACGAGCGCGAAAAGCAGAGTCCTCAGCGTGACCGTTCGAACGGTGGAAGACATGGTAGAGGTACCCTCGGCATTTCATGGCAGCCGACAGTTGCTGGAGAGACAATGCTACTTCCGACAATACTATAGACGCACCAGCACCGGCGCAATCAGCTTGATGCATGGGCACACCGCAGTTTACTCGATTGCCGGCCTTTCGCTGGACATCGTCTGCCCGCTGCGCTGTAGAATGCGGATTCGAGGCAGAGCGACACGACTGGAGGGTACGGGAAACCCACAGCCGTGGCTCGGGCCAGGCCGGGAGTCGCTGGCGCCCCATGGTACTATCCCCGGGAAGGGGTACAGCCTCCGCCGCATGAAGCACGATCCTATGCTGCGCCGCCTTGCCGCAGACACGAGCGGGGTTTAACTTCATGCCGGGAATCCATGGCATTGCACTGCGCCCTCGGCTGCGAATCGTTGACTATAAGGAGCAGACATGGTGTCCACGGCTATGATATCGGTTGCGTCTGAACTCACTGAGACAGAGCAGCATAACTTGCGCACCGTCCTTCAGATGATCGAGGCACTTAATGCCCAGGACATCGACGGGATGCTGTCCTGTATGGACGAGGACATGGAGTGGTTCGACATCCCGATGGAGGAGCCATACCGGGGGAAGGATGAGATCCGTCCATTCCTTGGGGATCTCTTTGCCGCTTTCCCCGACCTTCTCTATGATCCGAGCAGTATCATCGTGCGGGGTGATAACGTTTCGGTCGAATTTCGCATGTACGGTACACATAGCAATACCTTCTATGGCCTGCCCGCTACCAAAAGAACCGCCGAGATTCCCTGTCATACGGCGATCGTGATGCGGAACGGCAAAGTTTTGAGTGATTGGTGCTACTTTGATAACAGCATGATTCTTCGCCAGTTGGGACTCATGCCTTCCCTAACCGCGACCTTTTCTCCTCCAGGTCGCGCTGCCCTCTGGGTGGCTGTTAAGGGGAAACGGTTTCTCCCTGCGATCGCCGGCGCTGTAATTACCGCGGTGTCGCTTTCACGTCTCCGGAAGGCATTGGCAAAGTAGGCAGAGGCGGTACCGTGGGAGACACCCATGCAGTATTGTTCGCAGCCTGCAAGAAACGCGGTATCCTGCTGGTCGATTGTGCTCAACAACGGGAGTGAGGAATTCTGAGATGACGCTGGCGGACGCACACGTGGAGAGCGCAGCACTCACGGACACTGAGCAACGCAATCTCGAAGCCGTGACCGACGTTCTCGCCTTCTGGAACACGCAGAACGTTGCTGGTGTACTCGCATACTACAATGACGACATTACCTGGCGTAACGTGGCGTTGGAGGAGATCTATGAAGGAAAGGAGCAGGTTGAGGAGTTTCTCGTTCGGCTCTTCACCGCCTTTCCAGACCTGCGGTTCAGCGTAACGGACAAGATCGTGCGCGGAAACACCGTCGCAGAGCGTTGGATCATGCAAGGCACGCACCTTGGTCCGTTCATGGGTGTACCGCCTACCGGGCGCGCAGTGGAGATCGCGGGCATGAGCATGGTCGAGATGCGGGACGGTAAATTCGCCCGTGACAACTTCTATTTTGACTCGGGCATTGTCCTGCGGCAGGTCGGCCTGTTGCCGCCGCTTGCGTTGGCATCCACGAGCGTAGGCAAACTTGCCCTCTGGATGGCGGTCAAGCGGGCGCGTGTGGCGGGTATCGCCGGTGGTGTGGCCGTCCTGGGCCTTGTGCTTACCCGGCTGCTGCGCCGCGCGCGCTCCCGATCATCCGCGGACAGCACCTAGAGCCGGTGGCCGCGCAGCTCCGCGATACTGCCCATGGCGCGGTCCGCGCGGAGGGCAAAGCCTATTCACGACGGGAGTGTTCAACGCGTGCGCCCCAGGCGCAGCTTTAAGGCAACCAGCCCGGCGGTCGCGGCACCCGCGATCACCACCTGCCTGCGCCGCGCGAGCAGCCAGAATGCCGCGCGGCCCACCGGCGTCTGAGCCAGGTCGAGAGAAGGCGCAAAGCCGAGCTGTTGTACCAGGCTCAGGACGTCAAACGTGCAACGAACACGGACCATCTGGCCGTTGGCAAAGTGCGCGATCATCACCCCTTGGATGGTCGCCACTTTGTGCGTAAGGGGGACGCCCATTATATCGCCCTCGTGCGTCCCTTGGCCTGTCCATTGGGTAACGACCGTATCCCCCTCACCCACCTGTTCGAGTACGGTCGCACGGAAGTCAGGGAAGCCGGAGAGGAACATCGCAACCAGCTCGCGCATACCCTCTCGTCCGACAACCGGCTTGTCTGCATAGATCGATATGTTGCCGCGGTAATCGTCAGTGAAGAGGGTGTCAATCAGCTCGAGGTGCCCCTCGTTCCAGATCTCATCGAAGTACCGGCGGACCGCGAGCTTGTTGGTTTCTATCGACATGCCGCAACCTCCAGTGCTCGAGGGAGCGATCGCCAGACCAACGCTACCTGCATCTGGCCGGTACAGCCGGCCGGCGATTCAACAACGGTGCCGCGTGCTCCATTCCTGCTCGCTCAGCGGCCGCGCGACCTCTGGCAGAAACCTGGGGAAGAGAGGGACAGTGGGATCGGAGAGGTCTGCCTACTGGACGCCGAGCTCCATCTTCCTCAGTAGCCGGGCCGGCACGCCACCCCAGAACTCGCCCGGAGGTACATCGTGGTTCACGAGGCTCATCGCGCTTACGATCGCGCCCTCGCCCACGACGACGCCTGGGAGGAGCATGCAGTTCGCGCCAATGGTTGCGCGCCGTTCAATGACGACGGGACCCGTGCGGTAGCGGTCGGTCAGGTATTCGTGACAGAGAATGGTAGTGTTGTAGCCGACCACTGCGTCCTCGCCAATCGTGATAAGGCTCGGGTAGAACCAATCGAGCGTTGCCTCGAGGCCTATCGTCGCGTGTTCGTGGACGTTCGCCCCGAGGAGCACACGATACATCCAATTCTTGAGCCGGAAGAGGGGCATCCGCCGCGCGGCCCAGATGACAAGGAAGCGCCCCATCGAGCGGACGAAGCCTGTGTGCCTGCCCCAATACCATAGGGATGCCCGCGGTCCATCGGAGGGGCGTTCGGTGCATCGGTCTCGGCGGTCGGTCACAGGTAGACCTCGCAATTCGCCCTCTGTGCGACCGTTTTAGGCGGTTTGCTCCTCGGGCAGTGCGCCCTCAGAGTACCACATTCAGGAATTCAGGATGGTGTGAGGAGCTGCGACACCGCGCGGGTGAGACCCTGGAAGGGCATAAAGACGAACCAGGCGCGCGTTGGCAGGATCACAAGCGACTTTTGCTGCTCGATCGCCTTCACCACGGCATCTGCCACCCGCTCCGGTTTCAGGTTGGCGAACGCGCCGAGCCTGCGCCCGCCTTCCAGCATACCGTGGGTATAACGATTGGATTCGAGCGATTCGAGCAGCTCGGTGCTGGTGGGGCCGAGGGTCATGTCCGTCAGCCGAATACCGTGCGGTGCAAGCTCCTTACGCAGCGACGCGGTGAACAGCCGCACCGCCGCCTTGGTGCCCGAGTAGGTCGCCTCGCCGGGCATGCCGGCGACGCCCGCGAGCGACGACATGTTCAGGATATGGCCGAACCGCTGTTCCACCATGTGATCAGCCACCAGCCGGGTCATGAGCACGACCGCGCGAACGTTGACATCGCACGTCTGGGCCAGCGCTTCCGGCGTGGAGTGCAAGAAGTCATGGCCGTTGGTCATGCCGGCGTTATTCACCAGCACGTCGATCCGGCCGAACCGTGCAATCGTGGCATCGACGGCGCCGCGAGCCTCTGCCAGCGCGGTGAGATCGGCGCCCACTGTGAGGATCTCCGTCTTCCGTAGCTGCTGCGCCTCACTCGCCACGGACTCGAGCGCCGCTTTGTTGCGTGCCACGAGGGCCAGCAGCGCACCCTTCTGGGCGAGCCGCATGGAAACCAGCCGCCCGATGCCGCGTGACGCGCCCGTAACCATCACGACCTTCCCCTGCAGGTTCACGACAAGCCTCCCATTGGAAGCCGCGCCGGCGCGCAGCGACACGAGCACGAACGGTAACCGAATGAGCGCTAACAGTCAGCGCCTTGAGACCGTGATTCCCGCATGTGGCTAAAACACAACCGGCAACGTCTTCAAGCCGCGGTTATTAAGCGTATCGCGCCACTCAAAGTCGCTGGTGCGTAATTGCAGCTTCGGCATGCGCTCCAGCAGCGTGGTAATCGCGACTTGCGCTTCCAGGCGGGCGAGCGGTGACCCGACGCAGTAGTGCGGGCCGAAGCTGAACGCCGAATGGCGATCTGGAGTGCGGCCTATATCCAGTTGGTCGGGGTGCTTGAATTCGTCCGGGTCGCGATTCGCGGCGCCCATGAGCAGGCCCACCGGCTGGCCTTGGCGGATCCGCTTACCGCGGATCTCCACGTCCTCGCCGGCCACGCGCCCGGTGAGTTGCACGGGCGTCTCGTAGCGCAAAAATTCCTCCACCGCCGTCTCGATCAACGACGGATCCTCTCGCAGCCGCCGCATCTGGCCCGGATTGCGCAGCAGCGCGTAGATGCTGTTACCGATGAGATTGGTGGTGGTCTCGGTGCCGGCAACCAGCAGCAAGATGCAGGTCGACATCAGCTCTTCTTGGCTGAGCTTTTCGCCCGCGTCCTCCGCGGCCACGAGCGCGCTCAGCAGGTCGTCATGCGGATCCCGCCTGCGTTCCTCAATCCGGTCCTGGAAGTACTGGATCGCCTCGCCCACAGCCTGATCGATGCGCTGCAGCAACTCGGGCCCGAAGACCGGATCGATTGCCTTGCCAATAGTGTTGGCCCAGAGTTTGAGCTGTTGATGGTCCTCCGGCGGCAGACCGAAGAAGCTCGCAAAGACGATCACCGGCATTGGATCGCCGAAGGCACCGACTGCATCCATGCGCCCATTGTCCTGGACAACGTCGAGGAGGCTATTGGTTACTTCGGTGATGCGCTGCCGCATCCGCTCTACCGCACGCGGCGTCAGCGCCTTATTGATCAGGCCTCGCAGTCTCGTGTGGTCCGGCGGATCCACCATCAACATCCAGCGCGAGCTCACACGAATGAACGGGCTCTTCGAGTCCCAATTCACTCCCATCCGCTTATTCGACTTCTCAAGTGCGCCTACCACCGAGAATCGTGGATCGCTCATCACCTTCACAACGTCGCTGTAACGCGAGAGGAACCATGCCTGCGCGAGCTCGCTCCAGTGAACCGGATCCTTGGTCCGAAGCTGGCGATACGTGGGATAGGGATTAGCGCGTTGCTCCTTGGAGAGCAGGTTGTAGCTCACGCCAGATTCCAGCCGTTCTCGAGTGAGCAGGATCGGTGCACCAATCTTGCGCGTGATGGTTGCAAGCGACACTTCTGATTCTCCCTTCTACGTGCCTACTGCGGCAGAGTCTATTTCGACTGTGACGCCAGGTGGCGCTTCTCGAAGTATTGGCGAAGCTTGCGCCTGCGCGGGATCCAGAGCAGTCTTGTGCACCAAATAGCGGTGGCGCCCATCCATCCGGGGTCGATCTCCATGCTATCGGTATACAGAGTACTTGTTCCACGCTCCTCATAGATGTGGGAATGTCGCCAGAATTTGAATGGTGAGCCGCCGATCAGATCGACGAACCGATGGGGCGGGTTCCACTCGATGATCTGCTCGTGCCACCGGCCGTAGGGAATGATTCCGAACAACTTCCAATCGGTATCTCGGGTCCAACCACCTGCGAGCAGGTGACCACCGCCGCTCTTGTCGTAGGTGATGGTAAACCAGGGCTTCATCAGATACACGACAAAGTCGAAGTCGGTCGTGATACGCCAGACGTCCGCTATCGGGGCCGGCAGCAGAGTAGGGAACTCCAGACGCCTGATCGAACCTGCCGGCGGCTCCGGGTGCGAATTGCTAGCCATGTTTTCGTTCTCCAACCGGGACCTCCCGGACAAACGCAGGACGGTGCGGCAGCGTGTCGCGAACCGTATGCCGGCTCGAGCGTGCCAGTCGCTCGGCAAGTATCGCGCCCAAGTTGTGGTAAAGGATCGGGAAATCAGCGGCGCTGCGCTCGAACTCGGCATCGCTGCACACGAGCAAGTCGATGTCCGTGGCAACGCGGACGGTTGCCGTCGCACCCCGTCCGGTAATCAACAAGATGTCGCCCAGCCTGGTGCCGGCGCCGACGCGATTGATGTGAGCATCGTGCCCCTCGTTGTGCGGCTGTTCCTCACAGCATCCGGCGTCTTCGGAAGGTTGTCAACAGCCGGGCCCCGCTTCGGGTGGGCACAAAACCTCCGTCGATTATTGACACTTGTTCGTACTACCTTCGTGGTCGAAAAAAGAATATGATCGTGCTCGCCAACGGGTGCGCGTGGCGGTTGCGCGCCTGCGCGGCCCGTATCATCTCAACAACGAGCTGCGCCGGAGCCGGGTCGCCCCCGGCCTGGCCGTTGCGGGCCTCGCGGGGCTCGTCCTGCGGCAGCTGCGGCGGCGCTGATCTCATGAGCCGCCCACCGGTGCCCCGGCAGGCTTGGTTGGCGGGCGAATCTCACCCTCTTCGATTTCAGGTACAAGGCGACCGAGCGCTTTCGGCATCCACCAGTTCCAGTCGCCCATGAGCTTCATCGCGGCCGGCACGAGCACAATCCGGACCAGCGTCGTATCGATCAGGACCGCGACGGCGAGGCCGAAGCCGATCTCCTTGATTACCAGCACTCCAGTCAGCGCGAATGACCCGAAGACCGCGATCATGATCAGGCCGGCCGCGGTGATCACGCCGGCGGTCCGCTCCAGCCCGTGCGCGACCGCCTCCTCATTCGTGCTGCCTTGTAGGTAGCTCTCGCGCACACGGGTTAGCAAGAAGACCTCATAGTCGGTGCTGAGGCCAAACAGGATCGAGAAGAGTAGCACCGGCGTGTACGAGAGCACAGCTCCAATCGAGTGAAAGCGGAGGAGGGAGTCACCAACGCCGAACTGGAAGACCAGCACGAGGACACCGTAGCTGGCGACGATCGAGGCGAGGTTCAACAAGATCGCCTTGACCGGCAGGATTAATGAATGGAAGAACAGCATCAGGATGGCGAACGTCACCACCAGGCTGAGCCCAAGAAGCAGCGGAAACTGGTCGTACACTACCTTGTCGAAATCGTAGTGCTGCGCCGGAGAACCTCCCACAAGCACTCGCGCGCCCTTCAAACCCGGTGCCCACGTTGTCGCATGCGCCCGTAGATCCTTCATTAAATCCACGGTCTTGGGGTCGGTCTCACGGTAGCGGGGATAGACGATCAATGTCGTGGTTGTGTTCGCACCGGCCAAGTTCACCAGACGCTCTGCGATCCGCTTGCGGTCCGTATTGGAGTTGATCGTGGCCGGCGAAAGCGACTGGATCCAGTCGGACGACGGATTCGGGACGAGGCTCGCCAAGGACTGCACATGCGCGACCCGTGGATCCGCCTCCAGGTGGGTATGGAGGTCGTAAATCCCTTTCAGGACGCTCGGCGTCCAGATTCCGTTTTGCCGGTTCGCTTGAACAACCACGAACAGCGGCCCCGGCTCACCCAGACCAAACTGGCGTTGTATCAGCTCGTACGCCAGGCGGGACTCGCTATCCTTCGGCAGCACCTGGACGGTCACGCCCGTGCGCCGCATCCAGCCGGCGGGAAGCGCCAACAACCCAAGCACGAGCAGCGCCGCGATGATACTGACCCACGGCCTGCGCATGACTGCGTGCGCCCAGCTCCGCCACATTCCGTCGCGGTTACGATTGAGCCCCGGCAGGAGGCGGCGCACGTTGAGGCTGTTCACGTGCGTACCAAGCGCAGCGAGCAGCGGTGGGAGCAGCAGCAAGCCGGTGAGTACGGCAATTGCCCCGACCACCATGATCGCCAGCGCGATGGAGCGGATCACGGTGATGGGGAAGAGGGTCAGCACCGACATCGTCAGGATTAGCGTGACCCCCGAGAACGTGATTGAACGTCCCGCGGTTTGCAGTGTGCGCTCCAACGCCTCGGGCACCGGCGCGTGTGCCAGCTCTTCACGGAAGCGGCTGACCATGATCAGCGAAAAGTCGACCGCCAAGCCCAGACCGATCATCGAGGCCGTATTGAGCGCGAAGATCGATAGGTCGGTGAATTGGGCGATGATGAACAAGACTGCCAGCGAGGCGGATACACCGGCAGCACCGAGAACGAGCGGGATGCCGGCTGCCACTACGGAGCCAAAAACGAGCACCAGTAGCAGGAAGATGACCGGAAACGTGAACCGTTCGACAGCCACCAGGTCGCTGACGCTCGCGGATTGGATGTCGTAGTTGGCCGCCGCCTGGCCGATCAGATAGACGGTGATGTCTTTCGACTGCACTAGCCGGCGCAGATCAGGTGTCGCGCGCTCCAGTTGCTCTTCGCTGCCCGTAAGCGTGACCAACGCATAAGTGGTTCGGTTGTCGCGGCTGACGAAATCCGGGATTCCAGTACTATACAGCGTGTCGATTTTGGTCACATACGGGACCTGTTGGAGCTTCTTGACGACTCCATCAACAGCGTCATAGAAGACCCGGTCCGTAACGAGGTACCGATTCGAATGGAAGACCACGTCCGCAGATTTATCTGACGATATGTTGAGGTCGTTGGAGAGGACTTTCGAGGTCGTGTTGAACTCGGTGCCGGGCAGGCTAAACCCGCCGACTTTCAACGCACGTTCCAGCTTGGAGGCGCCGACCGCCGACACGGCGAGCAGGACTACCCATGCGCCGATCAGCCACCATTTGTGGTGAACGGACATACGTGCCAGCCATGCATAAAACGCGCTCGTAATTGACCTCCGTCATTGCCACAGCGTCTGCCCTGTCCAGCGCGCGCGCATCGATGCAAAGGGAATTTACGACGGACGCTTACGTATCCATCGAGACCCGTTTCTTAGCGTTCTGCTGACTGCTATGCATCGCCGTGCGCGTAATCTGTTGCTCGACCTCAATCGCGTGCATCAGGTAGCGGGTGTAGGCATCCTTCGTCAGCCGCAGCAAGGTCATCGGCGTCGTTGCGACCACGTCGGCTGTGCGCTCGGAGCCGGTGAGCAGCGCGATCTCGCCGAAATACTCGCCGGGGCCGAACGTCGCCAGAATCAGCGGCACCCCGCCACGGCTGTTGATGTGCGCCTCCGCCTCGCCCGCTTCTATCAGGTAGAGATCGTCGCCAACGTCGCCTTCACGCACGATGACCGTTCCGGACGGAACTGCTTCGCGTTCAATGAACGTGCCTAGCACCGTCGCCTCGGCTACAGATAGACCGCTAAAGAGGTTGATCGATCGCAGCCGTTCGGCCAGGTTCAGCATCTGACGTCGAGCCTGCATCGGCACGCCGAGCTGGGGCAGATCGGCGTTGGTGAGCGGCGCCAGCCCTTCCGGTGGCATCGCCGTACTCACGGGGCTGAGGACATCGCGCTTCAACGCCAGCAACGCCATCAGCCCCTCCTTGCCAGGCTTGGCTAGTCCCGCCTCGATCGCATCGAGCCGTGCCAACATGGCGCTGGTGATGTCAAGCGAGAGAGTGGCGAATGGATAAACCGTCTTGTACTGGTAGCGCGGAAAAAAATAGGACTCCTCGTGTTCGTAGGGCACGGTGCCGTGGATCACGACCAGCGGCACGTGGAAATACTCGAGATTGCGTTTGGCGACTCCCTCTTCCAGGTCGCCGATCAGACCGTCTACTTCCAGGCGCAACGGACCGGAGAGAGCGCGGAAGACGGCCAGACCCACCTCCACCGGCGCCCGAAGGCCGAGCGCGTCGAACGCGTGCAGCCGCTGGTTTTTGACGAACCGACCGAGCTCACGCAGCTTGCCAAGAGGCAGGTCGGGCAACACGCGCAGCCGGTTATAGATACCCCAGCCATGCGTCTTTTCGACGGCGAACAGCGGGCGGTCGCGGGTGCGCAGGGTGGTGCCGGCGGGTGCCTCCGGGGATGCCTTGATTGCGGCGTAACAGAGGATCTCCCCGGTCGCTACGGACCCAGCGATCACATGAACGTCACCATCTGCAACGCCCGTCAGCGGCTCGTGTTCCATGCGTGCCTCGTAGACCATCTCTGGGTCGATAAAATTCACGGCGACGTATTGCGCCAACCGGAACTTCATCAGGGTGACCAACTCGTCGTGCGTGAGTTGCGGCGTGCGCAAGGCAATCACGCCGACGCCGTCGCGATCCGCGACGTGGTACAGCGCGCGACTATGGCCGTCTGCAAAGAGCTGAGTCAGGCGAGCGTGCGCGGCATTCTCGATCAGACTGTTGACGAACGCTTCGACTTCAGGATTGGTCTGTGTTTCCGCGGCGGACTCCGAAGTCATGATTGCGCTCCCTGGCCGGGTCACTTGTTCAATGCACCAGCGTATGTTCAGACAGACGCGGCCTAACCCGATGTACCCGGTGGCTCCGGTCGCGGCTCGTGCGAGCGCCGGCGGATCGCAAATCCGGCAAGATACACCAGGCCAATTATTATTCCAACAAACCCGACCGCCCAGAACGGGTTGATGCTGGGTGATGATAGCGATGGAGTGGCTTTCGTTTGAACCGGGGCGGCGGCGGCTCCCCCTTGACCGCGGACGATGATCGTCCCCTTCATCCACGGATGCGGCTGGCAGAAGTAGGTGTACGTGCCGGGCGTATCGAAGCGGATCGTAGCGGAGGCGCCGCCGGTGATCAGTCCGGTGTCAAACTCGCCGGAACTGGCCGAGGCGGTGTGGCTGGTGCGCCCGCTGTTGGTAATCATCACCGCCTGACCGACGTCGATCGTAGTTTCCCTGGGCTCATAACCCCATTGCTGGGGGTCCGACGGTTCGACAATGGTCACAGACGCGGTCGTCACGGCACCCGCGTCCGAACGCGGTGTTGGTTGGGCACTGACGTACTGTGCGCCTTCATCGGGTGCGGGCACCGCTGGGCCCTGGACGGACGCCTGACCCGGCACGATTCGCAATACCTGCCCCTGCCCGTCGTTCGCCTCATTGCCGTAGTTCGTGACATAGAGTGCGCCGTCGGGACCAAAGATCAGCGCCGTCGGGAAGACCAGTCCCGTAACGACTGGCTGTGTTGTACCGTCCGGTTTCACCCGTTGCACCTCGCCGCCGAAGGCGACATATCGCAGCTTTTCGGCTGAAAATTCGGCCGCATACTGCAGCACGTACATCGTTCCATCGGGCGCGAACGCCACGCCGATGGGCGTGGTGAGGTTCGTCACCACGCCCTCATTGAGCTGCCCGGCGGGGGTGACGCGGTCGATGCGCCCCGAGCCGTGCGCGTATGGCGCCTGGCCGAACTGCGCCACGTACAGATTGCCATCAGGTCCCGCCGCAATCCCCGTCGTTGTGAGATCGCTTATCCACTGGGTCAGTAACGATAGCTTGCCCGCAGGAGTAGCTTTGATAATACGGTTGTAGTTTCCATCGGTGATGTAGAGGTTGCCCTGCAGTGCCGCCATGCCGAACGGGTTGCCGTGCAGTACCGCGTCGCCGTTCTCCTTCGGGGCGGGATCGTTCTTATTGAACTCGCCAACATCGGCCACCGCGGTCATGCTGCCATCGGATGAAACTCGCGACAGCGCCGGCGAAACTGTCAGGTGCCCTGCAGCAACCTCGTAGAGCTGGCCATCAAGCACCGCGATACCGGTCGCGCCGAGCATCTCGACGCCGTTGTACAGGCCGATGTTGGGCAGGCCGGTGACGAAATCCTCGCGCTCTGCGCCTGGCCGCACCCGCGATACGCGGCCGTTCCTACCGATAGGGCCCTTGCCGCCAAAACCGACCGGCAGCGGCACCGTGACATCGCCGGGTTTGCCCGACTCGGCGATGTACAGTGTGCCGTCGGCGGTGAAAGCCATCTCCTTCGGATTAATCAGCCCGCGACCGTATACCTGCACGGTCGTCGCGGTCTGCGCTGCCACCGGCTCGGCTGCCTGGTGTGAGTCGCCGGGTGAGAAAATGGCGACGGCACCGACAGCGACTACGAGCGCTACAGACAGAAACCGGCGGATACGGGGCCGAACCGGACCGGGCATCATGGCGGGGCACCTGCTACTTTCAACGATCCGTGCAGCCGTCGGCGTGTGCCTTGAAGGTACACAGCCACCGCGGGGCCACGCTGAGTGCCGGCGCCGCGGCGCCGCCTTCAGCATCGGTTCTGCGCCCGAGCCTGTCAACGAGAGAATTGCACGCGGCTCAGCCGCTTCGCCTTCCCATACGCCGGCCGGCGTGCTAGCTCGAGGCGGGCGATCACGGCGGTCGAGCCGGTGGCGACGGCTATACTGCTCGCCACCGAACGTCGCGATGGGTTCTGGCCGACGAACCTATCAACCGCGCAGCCAGGGCAGGGCTGAAGCAATCCGTGGCAGTGCCTCGCGGGCTGCAACTTCGCCGGCGGAGACGTAACGCTTGCCCTCACTGAAGTTGCGCAGCCCCCACCCATATGATACGTCCGCCGTCATCGGCTCGATCACGATTGTCGCCGCCGAAGCGGTATCGGCCGAAATCTTGCTCTGCATGACCTCGATCGAACGCATGATCGCCTGCAAGACCGATGGCACCTTGCCAGTGGCCGGTGCCGCTTCCAGCTCGGGCGCCCGCGGAACAGGCCGGCTGATCAGCCGAACGGCGATCACCACGTCGGCGCCCATGTCCGCGGCGACGTTGCTGGGCACCGGGTTGCAGATCCCGCCGTCGACCAGGATGTATCTTCCCATCCGTTGCGCGGGATAGATACCCGGGATCGAGACACTGGCCAGCAGTGCCGGCCAGAGCAGCCCGCGCTTAAATACCACCTCTCGTTGCGTGGCGATGTCCGTCGCGACCACGGACAGCGGCACCGGCAGGTCTTCGATGCGGCGTTCACCAGTCATGCTCCTCACACTCGCCCGAAGTCCGTTGCTTGACATCAGGCTCCTGATCGGCACCGTCGGCCGGAAGGCGCTGGCGCCAATCCGATCCAGGATCTGGATCGAGGCCTGGGTTCCGTAACCGGCCGCGTAGAGCGCCGCCACCGCCCCACCGATGCTCGTGCCGGCGATGTAATCGATGGGAATACCGGCGCGCCGGAGCACGTCCACCACGCCAATGTGGGCGTAGCCTTTGAAGCTGCCGGCGCCCAGCGCCAGTCCAACCTTCAGCCCCGCAAGGTCGCGCGCCAGCCAACCAAGCGCTCGCCCCGCGGCAGTCGCAGGCGGCAACAACCCGTTCTGCAGCCGTTTCTCGTCGGCCGGAATCAGATTCGGCACACAGAGCACACCGCTACGCTCGGGACGCGGCCCGGTGCCTGCCTTCCAGGCGTGCAGCCTGGTGCCTGACCGTGCGAACTGGTCGTCACCGGTACCTTCAGCACCGGAGAGATATACCGTCCGCCCACCCAGATCGCCGTTCGATCCGCGGGCCGGCACCTGCACGAGGACGTGCTCGTGGCGGGCGACGAGGCGATCGACTAGCCCCGCGACTCCGCCGTGCGGCTCGATCCCTGACCGTGGGATGATCGCGAGATAGGCACGGGCGCGGCGATCGCCTGCGGGAACGACGCCGTCGCCACTGCGGCTCGCCAACGCGGCGAGATCCTCGGGGGGTTCGCCGTCGGTAACGACCAGCAGAGCAACTGGGGCACGCAGATGCCACGCAAGGCTGCAGGCGAGCGCGTAGCCGACCAGCGGCGGCGCCCCCTCGTCGATTAGCGTGGCTAGGCGCGTGGGCCGGCTCTGCCGCGAGCGCTGATCGGAGCGCACAAGGCGCTCCGACAGGATCGTGCCGAGGTTGCGGTACACACGCGGAAAGCGATCGGCGATGCGGTGGAATTCGCGCTCGCTGATCGCCAGGACGTCGAGGTCCTCGACCGCGCGGACCGTCGCTGATACCGGCTGGCCCGTGAACAGCGAAACTTCGCCCAGGGACGCGCCCGGACCCACACGGCCAATAAGGCGCTCGCCGTCGCTGCGGTCGCTCAGATAGATATCGGCGAAACCGGAGCGTACGATGTACAGCTCGCGGGGAGCGTCTCCCTCTGCCAGCACGACGGCTCCGGCCGGAAAGCGGCGCTCCTCGAGCTGGTCGAGGACTTCGGAAAGTTGGTCCGCTTCGAGCCCATCGAAGAAAGATGTTCGATGTTCCTGCATGCGGCACATTCTCGCATAACCGCGGCGTACGTCGCCAGGAGCCTGACGCCACGGTAATAGCGGAAGCAGAAACAGACGCGTCGCCACAAGAAGGGCGGACGAACGGGTCGCGGTTCCGACGGTCACCGGCGTCCGTCCTGGGAGGCGACCATGCCCGGCCGCTGATGCGGCAAGCTCCAGGTCCTGCATCAGCGGTGCGACTGTCCGTTCCAGGCGATGTCGACCTGTGACAGGCAGACATTGATGCGACCGTACGCATTGCTAAGGACTGGGGCGCCGGACCGGCTACAGGGAGCCCGGTGACCGGCGCCCAAGTCGATACGCCAACCGCTAGCAGGGGTCGAAGAAGGACACGCTAGCCCTGCGGATGCAACTTGACCACCGGGATCTGCCATCCAGCCTTTCGCTGGTACCCTTCGTAGCCGGCGTACATGCGGTTCAGTAATGGCCACAGGCGCTCGCGCTCCTGCGCGCTCGCCTCCTCAGCACAAACCTGTACTCGTCGATCCCCAACCTCGACTTCGGCCAGGGGATCGGCTTGCAGATTCCGCCACCATTCGGGCAGCCTGAGTCCGCCGCTTGACGCCACCACGACGATGTCGTTGCCATCGCGCAGGTAGAGCAAGGGCGTGGTCCGCTTCTGCCCCGACTTCCGTCCGGTGACCGTGAGCAGGACCACGGGGCCACCGAGGAACCGCCCACCGATGCGCCCCTTTGTGGTGCGATAGAGGCGGATGTGCAGCCGACCCGTCAGCCGCCCGATAAGACGCACAACGAAGGGGGTGCTCGCCCCTTTAGTCCAGAACAGTTGAAGCAGCCGCCCCATAAAACGCATAACCCGTGTCTTCATGGCGCTCTTCATTTTGCAGGTCGTCACCACTTTAGCGCTGACCCCGGCTACTGGAAGGTGAAGGTCCAGCTATCGGTCGGGCCGATGTTGTCGGTAGACAGCAGATAGGGCCCGCTGTCGGGCAGGTACACGGGATAGGACGGCTGGTTGCCCGGAAAAGAGAAGTCGAAAAACCGGCCGTCATAAACGTTGATGCCATCAGGCAACGGCTCACCGCCGAGGTCGTCGATATGGTAGAGCCAACCGCGGAAGTAATTGGTGTTCGAGGTCTGGACGCTGAGTGACGACAACCCGTCCGGCAGCATGAAGTACGGCGTGATGTCCTTGCCTCTCCCGGAAAAGGTGGTCTGCTGAACAGTTGTCACATTCCCGGGTACGGGTTGCTCGATGCTCATCTGATACGCGCCGCTCGCCGTTATCCCGAGATAATGGTCGCCCGGGGTGCCGGCCATCGCGACGGCGCCGCCCTTGTATATGCCGATTTCGTTGTACACGAGCGAGGAGTCGGTGTAATTGACCTCGTCGTAGCTCTGCTGGATCGCCTCGCCGGGGTTGGGCAGGAAGAGCGTGACGCCGAAATTGGCGGTGCCATTGTGTAGAGCGCGGAACACCGCCATGCCCGCCGAAAGCGTGAGCGGTCCCTGGATACTCTTACCTGCTGCTCCTCTGAACGAAGGAGCGCCGGGGATCGCCTGGGCATGCGCCGTGCGCGCACGGAGTCCGAGCAGTCCAGGCGCGATCGCGCTCGCCGTTGCGCCGCCTGCCAGGGCAAGAAACTGCCGTCGTGTTGTCATACAGCTGATCCTCTTCGGTCATTCATTGCGACGCAGCTCTACGTAGCGGTGCTGGCGCCTCGCCAGCGTACAGCATTTACCTCGTGTTTGGATGAATCGTTGCTTAATCGTTTCCGGATCGTTCCCGCGGCCACGCTGCAGGCGGCGCGTGGTACGATGCCGCCGTCAATGGCAGATCGGAACAGGAGGCCAGCAGGTGAAAGCAGCCGTCGTCCACGAATTTGGCGCCGAAGAGGTGCTCCGTTACGAAGACGTAAGCGACCCGACGCCGGCCCCCGACGAGGTTCTGATCCGCGTCCGCGCCGCCGGTATCAACCGCGGCGACCTGGGACGGCGGATGGGCACCTATGCGGCCGCCGTGGCGCTGCCGTTCATCATTGGCTGGGATATCGCGGGCACGGTCGCGTCCGCCGGCCAGGATGTCACGGGGTTCCGTCCCGGCGACCGCGTGGTGGCGCGCGTCCCGCAGGGCGGATACGCGGAACTGGCCGCTGCGCCCGCGCACCAGACGGTCAAGATCCCCGCTGGCGTCTCGTTCGAACAGGCCGCCGCGCTGCCCGTCGCGTACCTTACGTCGTGGTTCGCGCTCAAACACCAGGGAGCTTTGCAGCCAGGAGAGACCTGCCTAGTGCAGGCCGCGGCCAGCGGCGTCGGCGTCGCCGGCATTCAGATCGCCAAAGCGATGGGCGCCCGCGTATTGACGACCGCGAGCACCGAAAAGAAGCTGGAGTTGGGGCGCCGCCTCGGCGCCGACGTGGCGATCAACTACACGACCACCGATTTCGTGGAAGTAGTGCAGCGGGAAACGGACGGCCGTGGCGTGGACGTCGTACTCGAATCGGTCGGCGGCGACGTACTGATGCGGAGCGTGACGGCCCTGGCGCAGTTCGGCCGGCTGGTGAGCGTTGGCAACAGCTCCCGCTCACCGGCGCCAACGGACCTGGCGCAGCTATTGGGCAAGCGCATCAGCCTGTTCGGGTTCTACCTGGGCGCGGAACACGGAGTTCCCAAGGCACTGGCCGAACTGTTGGACATGGTCGCGGCCGGCACAATCGAGGCCGTGCTCGACCGCAGCTTTCCGCTGCGAGACGCGGCGGAGGCGCACCGCTACGTGGCATCCCGCGGCAATATGGGCAAAGTGCTGTTGATCCCGTAGCGCAGAATTGGGGATTACAACCGTGGCCAAGCCAAGCCAGATACAGGACCCGGACCTTCGCGGGCTGGTCGAAGCGGCGCGCGAAGGGTACCTCGACGATCGCAACGTGGAGTCGGTGGAAAAGAGCCTGCAGGCATTTATGGAGCTATTGCGCCGTCAGCCGGACTTTCTCTCGTCTGGCCCGTTCGCGGGCAATAACCGGCGCGCCTTCCCGCAGTTGGGCGTGACGCTGAAAGGTATGGGGACCGATTCACCGGAGGCTATATTCGAGCGCCGCGCCTTTAGCAACCCGGAGGCGATAACCTTCTACGAGTACGTCTCGGACTGCATCGTGGCAGTCAGGCTCTGACTAGCAGGACGCGCTTGGACCCCAATATCCCAGCGGGCCGCTCAAATCGGTAAACGGTGGATCTTGTAAATCAACAGGGGCGATTCTGGCACGGCTGGCAGGAACCGCCGGACTACAGCCATTCGTCAAAACTGTGGATCGTTCACAACTTGATTTATCGAGGCGTGAGCGCTGTCGCGGTTTTTGCAGGCGTCCGTTGCGGGTGACACCAGGCAGAGCGCCTGGTATTCGATGAACGCGGTATACAGTTTCAGAACCTGCTCGGAGCAGCCGTCGCTCGAGCTCAGCAGGAGGCTGTTCGTGGCATCGATCCGTCGGTCCAGCGCCGAAGTACTTTGGGCCTCGATGCTGGTTGCGGTAACGAGATTTTGCCGAATCCGGTCGTGGGTACAGGCCGGCAGCGCCGCGACTGAACCGCTCTGATTACCGATGAAGTGACCGCCGACGATCCGCGCCAACGAGATCACCCCGACGAGGGCGAGACAGAGGACGACAACCCGGATGGCCGCGGCGGGCGGTCGCTTTATCCGCTTGCTCGGGTCGTCCAGGTTGAATGGCATCGTCGGTCGCGGGGGCAGCGCCGGCGAACCGGTGCTGCCCCAGGGCGCGGCCGTCACTCCGCCGCTGGTCACGGCCCACTGGCCACAACTCATGTGACGAGGGTGGACCTCGCCGCAAAACGCACAGGCTTCGTTTGAGGAAGCGGAAGCGGCTTCATCCGCCGTCGCCGGGGGACAGTCTCCTTCATGCTCCGCGCCGCAGCGCGGGCAGGGCTCCGGCATAGCTGGGCTCCGTCATCAACCGGCTGACTGCAGCGTAGCAACACGGCTACGCCGGCATCCGGAGGCAGCCGTATGCCTTTCTATAATGTCATGGACCGATCGCCGCACAGGAGGAACCTCTATGCCGCTCGCGCCGGTCAACGGCATCGACCTCTACTACGAGGAACATGGTGAAGGCCCCGCGATCCTCTTTGCCCATGGGCAAGGCGGAAACTGCTTGAGCTGGTGGCAACAGGTACCGTTCTTTCGCCGGTGGTATCGATGCCTGACGTTCGACCAGCGTGCGTTCGGCCGTTCGCTGGATGCGACCGATCCGCCCGGCGGCAGGATGCAGTTCGGCGCCGACGCTCTGGCGCTCGCCGATCACCTCGGCATCGACCGCTTCTTCATCGTGGCCCATTCAATGGGCGGCAGGACCGCGGCAGCAGTTATTCGGCGCGCTCCTGAACGGGTTTGCGGCGTCGTATTCTCCGGCACGACTGCCGGCGCGACCAGCAACGATGTTCGTCGACTACAACGCGAGTATGCGGCGACGCTGCCCCGCGGAAGCACGCTGCTTCAACGCGCCCTCCACAGCGGCTTCGAACGCGATCATCCCGAACTCGCGTTCCTGTACCGGGAAATCCAGCGCCTGAATCCCAGGCGCCCCTCGGACTTCCTGGCGGCGCCGCCGGGCTGGGCTGGTTCGTTTAGCGCCTACATCGCCGACAGTGGCGTGCCGGCCCTGTTTCTGGCCGGCGAGGACGACGCGGTGACGCCACGCCACATCATTGAATATGCCTCCACGCTCGTCCACGGCGCGCGCTTTCAAGCCATATCCGGCGCCGGCCACTCTTCCTACTTCGAAAAACCGGACGAATTCAACGCGGCGGTGCTCGTCTTCTTTCGAGGCCTCGCAAATCTCGGATAGACGAACTCTTCCGTGAGCCATTCCTGATTTCCGCGCCTGGTGCATGAGCGTTCACGGATGCCTGACCGTCGTGGGAGAGGTCGTGGAGGACACGTGAACGATCATGTTACGCTGGTCACCGTGCGTCGGTGGCCGCCGGCGATTCCCGTCCTACCTGGGAGTTCATGCGCCGCTTCATTGTTATACTCCTGCCGCTTGTGCTCTCTCTTTCAGGCTGTGGCAGCGCCACAAACCGTGCGACGCCGCCGCCGACCGTCGGCATCCAACTAACTCGGCCCGCTTCCTCGCCCACACTCAGACCCACCGCAGCGCGCTCCGCTTCTCCGCTGCCAAGCGCAACCCCGGGGCCGCCGGAGCTTTGTCTCGTCACGCGTGACCGCGGCATTCCCGAGAGCTATGTCCCGCCTGACCTCGTGGCGCTGCAGCAGGGACCCGCCATCGGTCCCGCCGTGCTGATGCGGCAGGAATCCGCCACCGCGCTCACGCAGCTTCTCGACGGCGCGCGGGCGCAGCGGGTCTACCTGATCGCGATTTCGGGCTACCGTTCGGCGCAACAGCAGCGCGATGTGCTTCAGCAAGAGACCAAGCTGTACGGTCCGGCCAAGGCCAACAGCGAGGTTGCGCCGCCCGGCCACAGCGAGCACCAGCTTGGGGTCGCGGTCGACGTACTCGCCGCACGCGACCCCAACGATCTGGACCAGTCGTTCGCCGCCACGCCGGAGGGTCAGTGGCTGGCAGCCAACGCCCCCGCGTACGGTTTCGTGATCAGCTATCCCGCCGGCAAAGACGGCATCACGGGTTACGTCTTCGAGCCCTGGCACATTCGCTTCGTCGGCCTGCCGCTCTCGTGGTCAGTTATCGGCGCGGGGCAGACGCTGACCGAGTTCCTGCCGGCGCACGCGATGGATGGCTGCGACGAGCAGAATGCACAGGTGCGCCAGCCGTAACCGGACGCGGGAGCGCGTGACTCCCTGCCTTCAAAACACCACTTGACGAATGCGCCGCGGGCGTGCTGAATGGCCGGGTACGAAGCGTCACGATGACCCGAAACCAGAGGAGGAGCGAGATGGAGCGACTGGTACGCGACGGAGTAAACCTCTACTACACCGACCAGGGGACCGGCGATCCGCCGCTGCTCTTCGTCCACGGCTGGTGCTGCAACAGTTCGCATTTCCAGCCGCAGGTTGACTTTTTCAGCCGCGACCATCGCTGCATCGCCGTGGACCTGCGCGGCCACGGGGAGAGCGACAAGCCGGAGCAGGACTACACCATGGCCGTCTTCGCCGACGACCTCGCCTGGCTGTGTGAACAACTCGGAGTTCTAAAGCCGGTGGTCATCGGCCACAGCATGGGCGGCGTTGTCGCACTGGCGCTGGCTCAGCGTCATCCCGACATCCCTGCTGCCCTGGTGCTGGTCGACAGCCCCGTGCTGGTGCCCGGGGCGCTCAAGCTGCAGATCGAGCAGGTGATCGCAGGGCTGAAAACGCCGGCCTTCCGCGAGGTGGCGCGCGGATTGGTCGAGAACGCGATGTTCCTGCCGACTTCCGACCCCGCGCTGAAAGAGCGCATCGTCGGCGGCATGGCCGGGGCGCCGCAACAGGTCATGGTCTCGGCCATGGAGCAGATATTCGCCTTCGACTCAGAGGCGGCGCTGGCGGCATGCCGGGTGCCTCTGCTGAACCTCTCGGCCGCGGTGCCGCTGGTCGACACGGCGCGGCTACGGAAGCTGCGTCCGGAGGTTGTGACGGGCCAGACGGTGGGTTCGGGGCACTTCATCCAGCTCGAAGTGCCGGACCAGGTCAACGCGATGCTGGCGCGGTTCCTTGAAACCAGCGTCCGTTCGGCGGCGGCCGTGTGAACACGGCGAGCAGAATCCCGTCTACTGCGCCGCGAGGCAGGCGTCGAGCGCAGCTTTTGCGTCGGCGACCTTCTGTGCTTCCGCGTCTCGGGAGCCTCGAAGCGAATTGAACTGGTTATTGAATACGGCCGCCTTGCCGCCGACGTCAGCCTGCTGCTCGAGCAGATCGACCATTTTCAACAGCGCGCTCATGTCGTACTGAGCGCTTTGCTCGACCGCCCACTCGTGCAGTTGGTCCAGATCACCATAGTGCGCCGAGACCGCGCTGATGTACTCCTGAATGGCTTCCGCCGCGTCAAACACGGCGCCCGGTGTCGCCTCGGGTATCAACGACTCGGCTTCGGGCGCGAGACCGTCGAGCACCAGATCGCCGACGACGGTAATGAACGCTGTGGCGGCATTGCCGAGACCTGCCTGGTCCCATTCCTGTTGTGCGTCGCTCTGTACGCCCGCGATTTGCTGCGCCAGTGCTGCCATTTGTGGAGCCAGACTATCGGCAGCGTTCTGCGCGGCCTGGCGTTGAGCATCGATCGTATCGAGCAGCGCCTTCTCCTGGTCGTAGCCGCGCTGCAGTGCGTCGCAGCCGCCGCCGGGGCGAGTGAGTGTGAAGCTTTTCCAAGAATCATACCGGGAGTCTAGACGGCAGTTCGTATAACGACCATGGTCCATATCCGCGTTGTATCCGACACCAAGAAATTCGCCGCTGATCATGCCGCCGTCGAGGCTCACCTCGGCACGAAACTGGGTGGCATACGGGTCCAGGAGTCCGCAATCGCGGTTGAACTGGTTGTTTTGGGAGCAGGTCTGAAACGTGTCGCCGCTGAGTGTGTAGGCGCCCAACGTCCGCCCCGTACTCACGTCCAGCGTGCCCTCGAACAGCTCGGTTAGGCTGCCGCCTGCCGGACACGACACCGATCCGTCGAATAGCGCGACCACCCGGTCGGTTCGAGCCGCATCCGGCGTACCGGGTGTAAAGATATCGAGGATCCGCACGGGAGCCGACTGGATGTTGTTGCCGGAGTAGACCCATTTGCCGGACAGATCGATAGACGGCGCCGGTGCCGGTTGGGCGGCAACCGGCGTAAATGGCCGTACGCCAAGATACAAGAGCGCTAGTCCCACCAGACCCAATACCGGGTATTTGACAAACGATCGCCCGATCATGGAATGGACCTCCAGACAGTCTCGCGCGACGCCAGACGGGACCGAGTACAGGTCTCGATCCTTGCCCGCTCCGGGCGGCAGCGGCGCTCGTTTCGACGCAGTTATAGCAGCGCAGGTATGATCCCGGCAAGAGTAGAATTGCACGCGCGCAAGAAGATCGAGCTGCCGAACGGTCCGTGTCGGCCTGCACAGCAGGTACACGAACCACCGCTCGCGACCGCGCGCCGCGGGGCGTCGCATATACTGACCTACACATGAAGCCCGAAGAGCTTGCACGCCAACAGATAGACGCGGCGCTTGTGGCCGCGGGCTGGGTCGTGCAGGACGCGGACGCCGCCAACCTGTACGCCGGGCGCGGCGTCGCGGTGCGCGAGTTCCCGATGCGCAAGGGCTTTGGCTTCGCCGACTATCTGATGTTCGTGGACCGGCAGGCGGTGGGGGCGGTCGAAGCGAAGAAGGCCGGCGAGCCGCTCACCGGCGTGGAGACGCAGGCCGAGAAGTACAGCGTTGGGTTGCCCGATACGGTGCCGGCCCCGCTGCAGCCGCTCCCATTCCTCTATCAGAGCACGGGCGTCGAGACCCGCTTTACCAACGGACTCGACCCGGAACCACGCAGCCGCCGCGTCTTCGCGTTCCACCGGCCGGCCACGCTTGCGGCGTTCGGCCCTCACTCCCCGTCCCTCTCTCCCAATGCTAGGAGAGAGGGCGATCCTGGGGTGCTGGGGGCGGACGCTGGGGTGGGCGGCGGGCTGCGGCGCGTCGCGGAACCGGGCAAGGGCTACGGCAGCGCCTCGTTGCGCGGGCGGATGCATTACATGCCGCCGCTGCATGCGCCGGACCTGTGGGACGTGCAGCGCCGCGCGGTGTTCAACCTGGAAGAGTCGCTGAAGCAGGACCGCCCGCGGGCGCTGATCCAGATGGCCACCGGCAGCGGCAAGACCTACACCGCGATCACCGCCGCCTACCGGCTGATCAAGTTCGGCGGCGCCGCGCGCGTGCTGTTCCTCGTCGACCGCGCCAACCTCGGACGCCAGGCGCTGAAAGAGTTTCAGCAGTACGTTACGCCCGATGACGGCCGCAAGTTCACCGAACTGTACAACGTCCAACTGCTCAGCTCGAACACCATCGACCCGGTTGCCCGCGTCTGCATCACCACGATCCAGCGGCTCTACTCGATGCTGCAGGGAACCGAGCTCGACCCGGAGTTGGAAGAGCTTTCCGGCTTCGACCCGAGCGCAGGGCTGGCCAAAGAGCCGCTGCCCGTCGTCTACAACCCGGATGTGCCGATCGAGACGTTCGACGTGATCTTCACCGACGAGTGTCATCGCTCGATCTACAACCTCTGGCGGCAGGTGCTGGAGTACTTCGACGCCTACCTCGTCGGCCTCACCGCAACGCCGTCGAAGCAGACGCTCGGCTTCTTCAACCAGAACCTGGTGATGGAATACAGCCACGAGCAGGCCGTGATCGACCTCGTAAACGTGGATTTCGAGGTCTACCGCATCCGCACGCGCATAGCGGAGTTGGGCAGCGTGGTCGAGGCGGGGATGCAGCTCGACTTCCGCGACCGACAGACGCGCGCCGTCCGCTGGGAGACGCTGGACGAAGAGTTCAGCTACCCTCCGGGAGCCCTCGACCGCGACGTCGTGGCGATGGACCAGATCCGCACGGTGGTCCGCACCTTCAAGGAGAAGCTGTTTACCGAGATCTTCCCCGGACGCACCGACGTGCCGAAGACGCTGATCTACGCCAAGGACGACAGCCACGCCGACGACATCGTACAGGTCGTGCGCGAAGAGTTCGGCAAGGGCAACGACTTCGCCCAGAAGATCACTTACAAGAGCGGCACGGCCCGCATCGTTACCAGGAGCATGCTGCCGAGCGGCGAGCAGGTCGAGGAGGTCGTCTACAAAGCGAGCGGCATCAAGACCGACGACCTTCTCTCCTCCTTCCGCAACAGCTACAACCCGCGCATCGTGGTCACGGTGGACATGATCGCAACCGGCACGGACATCAAGCCGCTGGAGATCGTGATGTTCATGCGCGCCGTGAAGAGCCGCAACTTTTTCGAACAGATGAAGGGGCGTGGCGTGCGCGTGATCGGCGACACGGACTTCCAGGCGGTGACGCCTGACGCGAAGAGCAAGACACACTTCGTGCTGGTCGACTGCGTCGGCGTCACCGAACAAGACTTTGGCGACTCACAGCCCCTTGAGCGCAAACGCACCGTCTCGTTCGAAAAGCTGCTGGACGCGGTCGCCTTCGGCAATACCGAGCAGGACGTGCTCTCCTCGATCGCGGGGCGGCTGGCGCGGCTCGACGGCCGGCTCGGCAAACCGGATCGGGAGGCGCTGGCGCAGGCGGCCGGCGGGCTGACGCTTCAGCAGATCGCGGGCGACATCCTCGCGGCGCTGGACGCGGACCTCCAGGTCGAAGCCGCCCGAGTCGCCGCCGGCCTGCCGGAAAGCGCGGAGCCGGACGAAGCGCAGCTTGCGGCGGCGCGGGCGGAGTTACTGCGGACGGCGGCGTTGCCGCTCGCCTCGAACCCGACGCTGCGGCGGGCGATCGTCGAGGCGCAGCAGCGCTTCGAGCAGACGATCGACACGATCAGCAAAGACGACGTGCTGGAGGCGGGCTATTCCGCGGAAGCGCGGGAGCGGGCGCACGGCGTCGTGCGATCGTTCGAGCAGTTCATCGAGGAGAACCGCGACGAGATCACGGCGCTGCAGGTGCTGTATAGCCGCCCGTACGGGCAACGGCTGCGCTTCGCCGACATCAAGGCGCTAGCCCAGGCGATCGAGGCGCCGCCGCGGTCGTTGACGCCGGAAAGAGTATGGCAGGCGTACGAGGCGCTGGAGCGATCGAAAGTGCGCGGCTCGGGCGGCCGCATGCTGACCGACATGGTCTCGCTGGTCCGTTTCGCCGTCCACCAGGAGGATATGCTGGTTCCCTATGCCGACCAGGTGCGCGACCGTTTCGCTGCCTGGCTCCGGCAGCAGGAGTCGTCAGGCCGCCGCTTCACCCCTGATCAGCGCGAGTGGCTGCAAATGATGCGCGACCACATCGCCGCGAGCCTGCGCATCGAGATGGACGACTTCGATGAAGTGCCATTCACGCAGCACGGCGGTCGCGGCGGCGTCTACAACGCCTTCGGTCCCGCGCTCGCGCCCCTGCTCGAAGAACTCAACGAGGTGCTGGCGGCGTGACCGAACAGACGGTACCCCTGCCGCCTGGCTGGGTGGCCGCGACTGTGGGTGACACTGCGACCTACATTAATGGCTTGGCATTTAAGCCATCCGACTGGGTCGACGAGGGGTATCCCATAATTCGCATCCAGAACCTCACGGACGAGTCTAAACCGCTAAATCGAACGCTACGAACCGTTGACGCATCTTACTTAGTAAAATCAGGTGACATTCTCGTTAGCTGGTCCGCGACCCTCGATGCCTTCACTTGGAAACGCGAAACTGCAATTCTCAACCAACACATCTTCAAGGTCGTCCCGAACGAGACGGTAGTGGGGCGTCCATTCCTCTATTATCTTCTTTGCCATACCATCTCAGCGCTTAGGGCATCGGCTCACCTGCATGGCTCGACTATGAGTCACATCAACCGTGGCCCCTTCCTAGGGTTTACCGTTTCGCTGGCTCCCCTCAACGAGCAGATACGAATTGTCAGCGCAATTGACACTCATTTCACGCGGCTGGATGTGGCGGTGGCGGCGCTGCGGCGGACGCGGACGAACCTGAAGCGCTACCGCGCCGCCGTGCTGAAAGCCGCCTGCGAGGGCCGCCTGGTGCCCACCGAGGCCGCGCTTGCCTGCACCGAGGGCCGCGACTACGAGAGCGGCGAGCACCTGCTGGCCCGCATCCTTGCCGAGCGCCGCGCCCGCTGGGAGGCTGTGCAGCAAGAGAGGTTCGCAAAGTCCGGCAAGCAGCCGCCCTTCAACTGGCGCGCGAAGTACGAGGAACCGGCGGCGCCGGATACGGGCGAACTGGCGGAGGGGTGGTGTTGGGCAAGTCTGGCACACCTCAAAGAGTTCTCGCTCTACGGCCCCCGGTTTTCGAGTGATGACTATTCCGCCGCTGGGAAGCTGGTCCTTCGCACGTCGGACATCTCCCAATCCGGTAGAGTGCGCACGGCATCAGCGCCCCGGCTGACTCTTTCAGATGCAGAATTCGCCAAGTACCGAGTTGATATCGGTGATCTGCTTATCACACGGACTGGCAGCCTCGGAACGCTCGCCGTCTTTGACGACGATGTAGAAGCTATTCCGGGGGCGTATTTAATCCAGTACCGGCTTATAGCACCGGTAGTAACAAGTTGGTACATTTTCTATTTTCTCAAGAGCCCCGTCGGGCAAGGACATCTCGTCGGTGGAGGCGCAGGGGTCGGCAGACCGAATCTAAATGCTCCTACTATCGAGGCAGTACCGGTGCCTCTTCCTCCCCTCGCCGAACAGCAACGCATCGTTGCCGAGGTTGAACGCCGGCTCTCGGTCGTGGATCAGATGGAGGCCGCGGTTGGTTCAGGGCTGAAACGGGCGGAGCGGTTGCGGCAGGCAATTCTGAAGCGGGCGTTCGAGGGGCGGCTGGTGCCGCAGGACCCGAACGACGAGCCGGCTTCGGTGCTGCTGGAGCGGATTCGGGCGGAGCGAGGGACGGTGGAGGCGGGGGCGAAAAAGCGGGGACGGAACAGAACCGCGGATGCCAGGCAACAGATCCTACCCGTGTAGTCGCGGTCAGGATTACGCCTATGCCTGCGGGTGCTGGAGTGACATGCCTACATTTGAAGCTCACGATCGCTTCTGGCGCGAGTACGAATGCCTGCGTGACGACCAGCAGGACGCATTCAACCAGGCGCTACGAGAATTCATTAGCGTGCTGCGCGACTGGGAGCGGGAACGGCGACCTGGAAATCCGATTTTCCCTCAGCGCTTAGGGATCACTGCGATGGTCAAGCAGCGAAACATTAAGGAATTTGCCTGGGCAGGCGATGGACGATGCACCTGGGAATACGGCACACCGCAGATTCCGGATAAGTTCCACGTCATCTGGCGCAGGATCGGGACGCACGCGATCTACAAGGATCCGTTAGCAAAGTGCTACTCGGGGCGCTTTGCCCACCGGTCCAATGCCGCTTCGAACTCCTGTTCGTTCTCGAAGATCTCGTTGGCGATCGGGGTTGGGGCGCCTTTATGGTACGCCGCAAGGGCCTGCCCATCCTCCGAATTGAGATCAATGTCATCGATGATGGGCAGCGTATAACCCTTCGATCGGCTCACACCTACCCAGTCTTCCAGCCGGGCGTATAGGTCGGCACCCAACTCTAGTTGATCGGTGCCAAAGGCTACGACCCCAAATGCTTCGGGAATTGTGGCAGCCATAGTGCCATCATCGAGTCGTTCCACCAGCGCGCGCTTCATGGCCGCATGGATAAACGCATTAACAATTGTCGGCAACCGCATTGCGGGCTCCTTATTAACCTAGTATGCACCACCCTGCAAAATGTCGACAATGACGGGCGGCGTTATCCGTTACGCCAGCTTCATACTCCGGGTGTCGAACCGTCATTCAGGATCTGAAGTCTTCGGCTGGGCGTCCTCCCGCTCCCGGCGCCAGAGCCGATTGCTCTACGTTCGCTCGATAGCATCTTGTCGCGCTCTCGGTACTTGATTTTGTGGGCGGGCGGGACGAGCGGCGGACGGGGACGTCAAGAAGCGGCGATGGCAACGGACGGCACGCACTTAGCAGCTAATAGTCCGCACCGCCAGCTTGCCGGTTATGGCAAAGCGGGTGCATCCTGTGCGTGGGGGAATGGAGATCACATCATGGCAAATCAGCCGGTAGCGGACGCCGATGCACTGGATCGGGATGTGCGCCTCTTCGTCTTCGGCCAGGCCGCGGACACCGCCCGGATCCCTATTCCGACCGAGATCGCCGCGGGACTCGGGCGGTCGCAGACCGAAGTCGAGGAGTCACTTCGACGGCTCGCAGCGGGACGGGTGCTGACTTTCGCGCCGAACTCGCTCAATATCTGGGCAGCAAATCCATTTTGCGCCGTTCCGACCAACTTTCGCGTAGAGGCACTGGGACACACCTACTGGGGCATCTGCATCTTGGACGCGCTTGGTATCCCTGCCGCGCTGGATGCGGATGCGACAGTCGCCGCCCTGTGTGGCGATTGCAACGACGAGATCGTTCTGGAGATCAAAGGCGGTCAGCTGGCTACGGGCGACGGCACCGTGCATTTTGGCGTCCCGGCGGCCAAGTGGTGGGAGAATATTGGCTTCACCTGATCCACCATGCTGATCTTCCGGTCGGAAGCACATGTCGAGCGGTGGCGCTCGTTCCGGGGCTTGCCGCCGGGTGGCACGATGTCCACGCAGCAGTGCTGGCAGCTGGCCAAAGCCTGGTCCGGGGATAGGTTGAGTCCCGACTGGCGCCGGAGGACGCCGGACGAGGCCGAGGCGATTTTTGCCGCCGTCGGACTGACCGGGGCGTTCTGGAACATCCGAGGCTAGCCGACCGGCCGTGGCAGGCTTGCCTGTTATAGTACGCGGGCTGCACACTGTGCGGCATAAGAACCAAAACGTGCGCCATATCACCCACGCCACTGATCGTTGACCGTGGCGTGGGCGAGCGATTACCACGCATGGTATGATTCGTGGCGTCGGACGCTATGAGAGTGAATAGGGGAATATTATGGCAGTGTACGCCGTCGAGCGCAGCCTCCCCGGCATCACCATGGACCAGCTCGCTGGAGCGCAGAAGGCGGCCATCAAGACGAGCGAGCAAATGACCGCCGAAGGCCGGCCGGTCCGCTATATCCGCAGCACGTTCATACCCGAGGAATCCCGCTGTACGTGCCTGTTCGAGGCGGGCGACTCGCAGGCCGTGCAGGACGTAAACGACCGGGCGCAGATCCCGTACACGCGGGTCGTGGAGGCGCTCGACCTCACACCGTGAGGCCGCCGTGCCACAGGCGCGGGCGTGCCACCGTCTTGCATGGCCGGACTTGCAGCCCGGAGGCTATCAGAGGCGAAGGCGGTTACGCGTTCACTCTCGGGCCCGAACTCTGTGCCTCAGGATCACCTCCTTCGCCCAGCATCGGGAGAAGCCAGATGGCAGCGCCACTGTCGGACCAGTACGTCCTGCTAGGCGTAGGGGTACCAGCACCCGGCTGCGCGCTTAGGCGTTAGGTGTCACCGACCTCCATACCGTCCTCGCCCAGTTCCGACAATCAACCGCACCGCCCATTAACACCCCGGAGTAGCAGCCACACGATCGCACACGCGGATTGTTCCTGGTAATGAGGAGCAAAGACGCTCAGGCTAACTTCTCCGACCTCGTAGGTAGCGTCTACTACACCAAGGAGCCCGTCATCGTCGAACGCCGCGGCCGGCCGATGGCCGTCGTTATTAGCTCCGAGCAGTACGATGGCTACCGGGAGTTCGTCATGGAACGGTTCCGCGAAGCCCGAAATGAGCTGCAGCGACGTAACGAGGATAAGGACCCGGAGGTCGTGCTCCGCGACGTGACGGCCGTGGTCGAGGAGGTCCGCCGCGAGCAGTATGAGCGCGAACATCCCGGCGGGTAATCTGCGGGCGGTGATCGACACCAATCTGTTCGTCAGCGGCCTGGTATGAATGAGAAGGCGAGCAGGACATTGAAAGCGGCGCCGATATGACCACCGCGAACCACTCGCAACAGATCGTCCAGAAGCTGTGGAATTACTGCAACGTGCTGCGCGACGACGGGCTGTCGTACGGCGACTACCTGGAGCAGCTTACCTTCCTGCTCTTCCTCAAGATGGCGCACGAGCGCACTCAACCACCCTGGGACCAGGAATCCGCCATCCCGACGGATCTCGACTGGCCGAGCCTTCTGGCCCGCGACGGCGATGAGCTGGAAACGCACTACCGGCACGTGCTGGAGTCATTGGGTCGCGAGCCGGGGATGCTCGGCATCATCTTTCGCAAGGCGCAGAACAAGATCCAGGACCCGGCCAAGCTGCGGCGGCTGATCGTCGACCTGATCGACCGCGAGCAGTGGACCGCCCTCGACGTGGACGTGAAGGGCGACGCCTACGAGGGGTTGCTGGAGAAGAACGCCCAGGACACCAAGGGCGGCGCCGGCCAGTACTTCACGCCCCGCCCGCTGATCCGCGCCATCGTGGACGTGATGCGGCCGCAGCCGGGAGAGCAGATCTGCGACCCGGCCTGCGGTACAGGCGGATTCCTACTCGCGGCATACGATTACGTGGCTAATTCTAACCCGTACCTCGACGGCGACCAGAAGCGCCACCTTCGCCTGGAGGCGCTGCACGGCGTCGAGATCGTGGACGGCGTCACGCGGCTCTGCGCTATGAACCTCTTTTTGCACGGCGTCGGGCCGACCGATGCAATCGGCGCGCCTCCGATCCTCACCGACGACAGTTTGAGGTCGGACCGCGGCGACCGTTATGAGCTCGTCCTGACCAATCCGCCCTTCGGACGCAAGTCGAGCGTGATGGTACTGAACGAAGAGGGCGATCAGGAGCGACAGGCCTTGACGGTCGTGCGCGACGACTTCTGGGCCTCCACCAGCAATAAGCAGCTCAACTTCGTCCAGCACGTGAAGACGCTGCTGAAAATCAACGGCCGCGCGGCCGTGGTCGTGCCGGACAACGTGTTGTTCGAGGGCGGCGCCGGTGAGACGATCCGCCGGAAGCTGCTGCAAGAGTGCGACGTGCACACCCTCTTGCGGCTGCCAACCGGAATCTTCTACGCACAGGGTGTCAAAGCGAACGTGCTCTTCTTCGACCGCAAGCCGGCCAACCCGGAACCATGGACGCGGCAGCTGTGGATCTTCGACCTGCGCACCAACGTCCACATCACGCTAAAGAACAACCCGCTGACCCGTTCTGACCTCGACGATTTCGTCGCCTGCTTCAATCCGCGGAACCGGCGCGAACGCACGCCCACCTGGTCGGAGACGGACCCGAACGGCCGCTGGCGAGCGTTCGATTACGACGAATTGCTTCGCCGCGACAAGGTCAGCCTGGACATCTTCTGGTTGCGGGACGACAGCCTGGAAGACGCCGCCGGCCTCGCCGATCCGGACATTATCGCCACCGAGATCGTGGAGGACCTACGCGCGGCGCTGGAAGAGTTTGAGCTTATTGCGGCGGACTTGGGATGCGTTATCACAGGGAAGCTGGGATGATGCTCTGGGCGAGGCTCTTATCTCGCGCTTGTTGAGGCGCCCAAACGGAGCGACAGTCGATGCCGCTTGATGCCTACCGCGGCAAGCGACGCTTTGCGGACACGCCGGAGCCCGCCGGACGCGGCCTCAATTCTGCCACCGGCCTACCGCTATTCGTCGTGCAACAGCACGCGGCGAGCCGTCTCCACTTCGACTTTCGATTGGAGATCGGCGGCGTACTTGCCTCGTGGGCGGTGCCAAAAGGGCCCTCCGCGCTCCCCCGCGACAAGCGGCTGGCAGCCCAGGTCGAAGATCACCCGCTTGACTACGGCAGCTTCGAAGGCGTCATCCCCGCGGAGAATTACGGCGCCGGCCGCGTGATCGTCTGGGACACCGGCGAGTATGCGCCGGTGCCGGAACCAAAAGGCTCACCGCCGGTGACGGCAAAGCGCGCCGCCCGCGCACTCATTCGCGAGCAACTGGAACGCGGTCAGATAAAGGTCGAGCTATACGGTCACAAGCTGCGCGGGCGCTGGGCGCTGGTCAAGATTGGCGGCCGTCAGGGCGAGCGCGCCTGGCTGCTGATCAAGGACCGCGATGCCTTTGCCGCGGATCAGTCCGGTACACCCGGCGATGATCACTCGGTACTGTCCGGTCGCACGTTAGACGACGTCGTACATCCCGCGCCATCGCGGACCGACGCTGCCGAAATTGAAACGGCGGTTGCCGCAGTCGGGGCGAAGCGCGACGCAGTGACCCTGGAGCTGGCATCCGGGACGGTTCGGCTCACCAATCTTGATAAAGAGTACTGGCCCAGCGCCGGCAGAAAACGTGCGATTACCAAGCGTGAGTACCTGACGTACCTGCTACGCATGGCGCCGCACCTGCTCCGCCACCTCGCCGACCGGCCGCTCACGCTTACCCGCTATCCGAGCGGTGCACTGGCGCCCGGTTTCTATCAGAAAGAGCGCCCCGAGCGTGCCCCGGGTTTTGTCGAAAGCGTGCCGGTCTATTCGGGCACCCGTGATGGCGACCTTCACTACGTCCTGGCCCACAACCTCGCGACGCTGGTCTGGCTCGGCCAGATGGGAGCGATCGAGCTGCACCCCTGGCTTTCCCGCCTGACGCCGCCCGAGCCGGGTGATACCGCCTTTACGACCGACACCGCTCGCAGTGAGCCGGCGCTCGACGCGAGCGCCCTCAACTATCCGGACGTGCTGCTCTTTGACGTTGACCCGTACGTTTACAGCGGCAGCGAAGCGCCCGGTGACGAGCCGGCGCTCCATCGCGCCGGCTTCGAGCGCGGAATCGAAGCAGCGTTCGCTATTAAAGAGCTGCTCGACGGCCTCCGCCTCCCTGTTTACGTCAAAACGTCGGGCAAAACAGGCCTGCATCTGCACGTACCGATTCGGCGCCAGTTCACGTTTCCCGAGGTGCGCGCCATCGTCGAGACACTGGTAGAGCGGCTTGCGACACAGCATCCCGACCGCTTCACGACCGAGTGGCAGGTACAGCGGCGACGGGGACGCATCTTTCTCGACAAGAACCAGAACGTACGCGGCAAGAATATGGCTGCAATCTACGCCCCGCGTCCGGCACCGGGCGCACCGGTATCGATGCCGGTATCCTGGGCAGAGCTGCCCCATATCTATCCGACCGACTTTACGCTCAGAACGGTACCCGATCTCTTAACGGAGCGAGGCGACCTGTGGCTCGGCATTCACGCCGCCAAGTGCGACCTGGCGACCATCCTCGGCGTCTGAGTTAGCCGAGCGCGTCCACCGGCTCCGGTGGGCGCGACACATCCGCAGAAAGGGCAGCAAAAGTACAATCGTCCGGTTCGCAGTCGGGACGCAGCGACTCGAATATGGGAAAGCGCAGGCGCTGGTGGTCGGTGAGCTCGGCGTACTTCACCTTGCACACGAGGCGCGGCCAGCACCAGTAGGAGAATCGCTCGATGTCGGGCGGGTCGACGAAGGGGCACTCTGCTGCTTGCACCTGCTCCAGGACCGGTTTGAGCTGGCGCATCAGCGTCTCGGTGAAGCCGCCTCCGACCATGCCCGCGAAGTGCAGCCTGCCCGCGGCGTCGTAGAGGCCAAGCATGAGCGCGCCGAAATAGCGACTGCGGTAGCCGGCGCCGAAGGTGTAGCCTCCGATGACAAACTCCCCGGAACGGCGCATCTTCACCTTTTGCCACGCGGGCGAGCGCTTTCCCGGCAGATATGGGCTGGATCGCAGCTTGGCAACCATCCCTTCCAGACCCTGCAGCTCGATCGCCTGCATGTAGTCGCGGCCGCGCTCGCGCAGAAACTCACACGGCTGGCCGTAATCGCCGACCGTAAAGTGCTGTGTCAGCAGCTCTTTACGGTCGTCAAGCGGCAACCGCAACAGCTCGCGGTCATCGAGGTAGAGCAGGTCGAACGCCTCGTAGCTTACATCGGCCCGCACCGCGCGGGATGAGGACGCCAGGCCATCGCGCATGCCCAGACGGTACTGGAGCTGCGCAAACGAGGGCTTGCCGTCGCGAAAACTAACCACCTCGCCGTCGAGCACCGCGCGCCGGCCGGCAACGTGTCGGGGCAGCGTGGCCAGCTCGGGGAAGTACGACGTGACGTCGCGCAGGTTTCGTGATTGGAGGCGCACGTTGCCGTTATCAATGAAGGCGATTACGCGCATCCCATCCCATTTGACTTCGAATAGGTGCTCGCTGGAGTCGAACGGCTCGGCAACGAGCGTCGCCATCATTGGACGGACAGTCAGCGGGTAGGCTTGCGCCATGATGGTTCGGGCCCCCGTGTTAGCTCGCCTTGCGGACCCGCCGCTTGGCCGCCACGGTTTCGATGATCGGCGCAGTCTTCGCGGGCTTACCGCGCCGCGCTGTCGTCGCGGGCGGTTGCGTGGCCGCTTTCCTTCCCGCCGTGTTCGCTCGCGAAGCCGCGGACGCGGGCGCCTTGTTTTTGCGTACGGCCTCCACGCTCTCGCGCAGCGCCGACATCAGGTCGGTGGCGGCCATGCGGCTCGTAGCCATGCGCTTGGGTTCGATCTGCTGCCCTTCCTGCTTCTTCGTGACAATGGCCAGTAGCGCCTCGCGGTAACGGTCGTGGTATTTTTCGGGTTCAAACTCCTCGCTCAGCGCCTCCACCAGCGACGCCGCCAAGGCGACTTCCTTGTCACTGATTTTGACCTCGTCAGTGTCGACGCCTTCCGGCACGGCCCGGATCTCGTCGGCATAGTGCAGGGTGTTGAGCAGGAGCGTACCGCGGTAGAGCCGGATGGCGCAGAGGTACTCCTTCTGCGCCATGGTGAGATTGGCGATGCCGATCCGCCGTCCGTCTTCCAGCGCTCGGCGAAGCAGGGCAAACGGCTTCCTGCCGGTCGTCTCGGGCTCCAGAAAGTACGAGCGTTCGAAGTAAATCGGGTCGATGGCGTCCAGCGGCACAAACTCATTAATTTCGATCGTGCGGGCGCTCTCGACCTGCACCTGCTCGAAGTCCGCCGGCTCCATCACGACGTATTCGTCCGGCGACACCTCGTAAGCCTTGACGGTCTCATTCATCGCCACCTGCTGACCGTCTTCGCTACAGACCCGGAGCTGTTTCAAACGGGCGTGGTCCGGCGCGTGCAGCAGATGGAAGCGTAAATCCTGCTCTTCCGTCGCTTTTGAGAGCCGCACGGGAATGGACACCATACCGAAGGCGATGACGCCCTTCCAGATCGGTCGAGGCATAGTAGTGGCCCTCCCTGCCGGGTGACTGCTGCACTAGGACCGGCAGTTAAGAGGTAGCAGCAAACCGTATAGCGCGGCAACGTAGCGCCGGGCCTAGGTCGACGATTTATCGTGAGGAAAAACTAGCTGGCTGCCATAACGGCGAGCATTACTGGCTAGCACACATCCCGAGCACTATTTCAATCCTGTAACGAACGTTCCACATAGCCTGTGGATAGCCAGTGGATAAGTCCTGGATGCCCGAGATAGTTCACGGCGGAACAAAAATAGGTCTTGACGATGGGTATCCCGTAGATTACGTTTTCGTCAGGCTTGTCAATAACTGGTTAAGTGAATCCACTCCTAAAGCCCGCATCTCTAAAGCGTTTGAATTGCATTCTGGACGGTATCGCGAAGGAGGCGGCGGGAATGCTTGCTGGCCACGCCGTGGACATACCTCGTATTGGCGAATCGCTTCAACAGTTCGTTGAGGCGTTCGGGCTGCCCATCATGTCCGGGCACATCGGCCGCCGAATCTTCGAGCAGTATCAGGCAAGAGAGGGGCGCTCGTTTGCCGTATTGTTCGAAGGCGATCGGGCATGGGCGGTGCATTGTCGCTATGGCGGTGAGCCCCCATCATGGGGCCAAATGGCGGACGACGCGCAGGAGTTCATTCCTCGCCGGCGACGGTTACCGTTGCCGGCGGCGACTGATTTCGCCCTCCTGCCCGCTGGAGATACCGGCTGGACCGTCGTTCATCGGGATCTCGATATGAAGAGCATCGAAGCGCTCTCACAAGCGAACCGGCCGGCGACGATCCAGTCGGTCATCCATCCCGCCCTGGTTGTCGTCCTTGAAGAGGGGCGGGATGGCTGGACGGGCCACGCGCCGCTTGTTCCAGGCTGCACGGCCGCCGGCGTCACCCGCCGGCAGGTCGAGCGCGACCTGGAGGCGGCGATCACGGCGCGCTTCGCTGCGCTCCATAGCGAGGCGATCCGGACTGACGCCAACCCCTGCTAGCCGCTCCAGGTCCGCATCGTACCGTCCAGTGGTCGGAAATGCTGAATTGAACTATTCGCTGAGCGCTTGGACAACCAGCGTTGCAGCGGTGGTACACTTCCCGCGGCGATCGTGCGCTGGAGGCAGCGGCCCGCCGAAGTTCGATCAGCGGCCGGCAAGGACGCCCAGCACGGTGTCGTAGGCCGGTTTGGGCTGGAAGCTCTCGTCGAACAGGAGCGCCTGCTCCCAGGGTCGGCCGTACGTAAAGCCGGGGTTTGGGCAGGCGGAGGCCGGCTGGCGGTAATTTGAGTAGCGATCCCGACCTTAGCGATGTAGTCATGGACTGCGGAACGCACCTGGTCGGCGTTCACGCCGCCATTAATGAGCCAATCTGGCAGCGCGCCGGGTGACGCGTCATAGAGCAAGGTTTCCACGTACACCGTCATCTGATTGGCCTGCGCGTAGGCGACGCCGCTTGACGGCGTAATTGGCAGGCCCATACACTGCCCCGTGCGGCTATCTTGCCGTACGGCCGTACTGGCATGATGTGCGTTCTAAGGAGCCTACATGTACACCCAGCGCATTACCCTCTACCCGGCTGCCGGCAAACAAGCGGCGATCCAACAGTTGCTGACGGAGCAGGCTAAGAAGCGTCAGGCACGGGGTCAGCGGATTGCCCTGGCCACCTCAGTCGTCGGCGATCGGCCCAGCTTCGTTGTGACAATTTTCCACGAGAATCTGGCTGACTTCGAGAAGTTCCGGCACGCCAATCAAAAAGATCCCGACTTTGCCGCGTATCAAGCCAAGTTGCAACCGTTGCTCAACGACGTACCACGAATGGAGTTGTTAGAGGTCCTGGTCTCCCCGCAGCAATAGTATTCAGCCGGGCCGGTGCTGCACAGATAGGCCTACTGGTCCCGATCACCAGGGTGGGGCTACGCCAAGAGCGGCCTACGGCCGGGAGCCGCGTATGCCCTGACCATCGACGCGCCGGCCGGCGCCTACCAGTACGTCTGCCTCATCCACCGTGATGTGATGAAGGGCACCGTTAAGGTAAGCGAGTGGCTCCCCTTGGGGTGCCGACGCGGCGTCCTGGCGCTCGGCACCTCAGCTCGGCGGCGCAGCCAGCTGAGCGAAGACGTCGGCGCTATCGTGGCCGACCTGACGCAGCGCTACCGAGAAGTAAAGCGACTCTAACGCCTCACCTGTCAGGCAATGTACGCGGCCGTTAAGGCCCGCGATTCACCTCACGAAAGGCCGGTAAAGAAAACCCTCCGTTTGTTCATCATCCCCGGCGTGTATCAAAACCCTACGCCTAAAACGGTTCCATACCGTTTCTGAACCAGCTCCTCACTCAGCTTGTCCAGTGTTGCGTCGCAGCGGGTATTACCCCACAGAACAGTCTCGGGCTGCCTGACAGACGGGCGTTCTGCGACCCCTCATGGTTACTTCAAGGAGGGGACAAATGCAAAATCACGGACTTACTTCAGAATGTCGCTTAGGCAGCGCAAGGAGGGTAGTAATGCAAAATCACGGACTGCGCAGAGCAGCGTACCTCATACTCGCCCCACTGTTCCTGGTCCTCGCCGCGTGTGGTGGCAAGTCGAGCACCGCCACGGTCACGCTCCACGCCACGGACTTCAACTTCCAGGGTGTGCCGCAAACGGTGGCTGCTGGGCACGTGCGCTTCGTGCTGGTCAACGACAGCAAGGACTACAACCACGAGCTGTGGGTCTATCCCCAGAACCAGCCACAGTTGCCCACGCTGCTCGCGGCAAAAGCGGCCGGCCAGGAAGTAGACGAAGCCACGCTATTGCAGAATCTCGCGGGCCACATGGAAGATGTCGCGCCTGGGAAGCGGGCGGCCTTCGATGCCACGCTCGCCCCCGGGACGTACGAGATGGCCTGCTTCATCACTTCGACCATCGGCTCACAGACGATGGTGCACTACGCCCTGCACATGCACGCGGTGTTCACTGTGCAGTAAGGGGTCGCCGCACGAAGCGGAAACCCATCGGACACGCTACAGTCCAGGCGAGAGCCGGGCACGTCCGGCCGGCCGGCGGTACATCGGAGTCAAGCTGATGACGACCGTGGAACCAGCGTCGAAGCGAGACCTGTACTTCGCGCCGGCCGAGACGATCGCCGGCATGGTCCGGCGCAAAGAGCTGTCGCCCACCGAGCTGATGGAGGCGACGCTGGAGCGCATCCAGGCAGTCAACCCGACAATCAACGCATTCATCCAGCTCGACGCCGCTCGGCGGTTTGCCGTTCGGGGTGAAGGAGCTCGAGAACGCCGAGGGGTTCCGCACGACGCAGGGCTCGCGTGCCTTCGCGGACACCTGGGCTCCGGGCGACGACATTCACGTCGAACGGCTGCGTCAGGCGGGCGCCATCTGCATCGGCAAGACCAACTCGCCGGAGTTTGGCTACGCCGGCTTCACCACCAACGACGTGTTCGGTACGACGCGCAATCCCTGGAATCCGGAGCGTACGCCCGGCGGATCCAGCGGCGGCGCCTCCGCGGCGATCGCTTCGGGCATGGTCGCCGTCGCGACCGCCTCGGACGGGGCCGGCTCGGTGCGCATTCCCGCCTGCTTCACCGGCGCATTCGGCCTCAAGCCGACCTTCGGTCTGGTGCCGATCGGACCGCGGCAGATGCTGGGCTGGATGGACACCAGCGTCTACGGCCCGTTAACCCGCACAGTGCGCGACGCGGCGATCTACCTGGACCAGGTGTCCGGCTACCATCCCGCCGACCCGACCTCCCTGCCCAAGCCCTCGTATTCGTTCCTGGCGAGGCTGGAGGAGCCGTTGCCGAGACTGCGCATCGGCTTCAGCCCGAACTTCGGCTGCCCGCGGGTGCAGAGCGACGTCGCCCGCGAGGTCCGCAACGCGGCCAACGTGTTCTCCGAACTCGGGCACGAGGTGGAAGAGACCGACGCCGCTTTCCCTGAGCCGTTAGGCTATTGGTGGCAACGGATGGGGCGTTTTCAGGCGCTGGCGCAGATGGAGGACATCGTTCTCAATCACCGCGACCGCTTCTCCGCTGGCTATGCCGCCGGGTTCCGCGGCGTCGAGGAGATCGGCGCCCGCGACTTCGGCAAGTTCTACCGGGTGCGGGCGGAGCTGGCGCAGTGGCTCGCGCAGCTATTCGAGCGCTACGACCTGCTGTTGACGCCGACGATGCCGTATGAGGCTTTCGCGGCCGAGGGGCCGTATCCGACCGAGATCGAAGGCGTGAGCCTCGGCGGGAACCCGGTTCCGTTCACGGCCATCTTTAATGTAGCCGGCACGCCGGCTGCGAGCGTCCGCGCCGGTTTTACCGATGCGGGTTTGCCGGTTGGCCTGCAGATCGCGGCGCGGCACCACGCCGACGCGCTGGTGCTGCAGGCGGCGTACGCCTACGAGCAGGCTCACCCGTGGAATGACCGCTGGCCGGAGCTGTAACGCGCAGATCCGCTACCGGGCCGCGCTCGTGTGCTTATGGATGAAGGCCAGCATGCGTCGCCAGGCGTCTGCGCACTCGTCCTTGTATTGTTCAGAGCTTCGGTCAAAGAAGCTGTGCGGCGCCCCGGGATACACGACCACCTCGTTTTCCGGATTGGCCACCTCCACCGCTCGGCGGAACTCCTCATTGACTTCCGATTTGATATGGGCGTCGGCACCGGCGATGAGCGCCAGAATCGGCGCCTTGAAGTCGCCAACCCTAGCCAGCGGTCCGGGCGAACGGTCGGCCATGTTGGGGCCGGGGTTCCCATAGAAGCCGATCGCGCCGGCCAGTCCATGCCCCTCGGCCGTCTGCATCCAGGAGTTGGAGCCGCCGAAGCAGAACCCTACTGTAAACACCGACCGGCATGACCCTCCAGCCGGGGAGCGCAAGTAGGCCGCCGCCGCGGCAACGTCCTGAGCGATGGTCGCCGGCCGCGTCTTGGGGATGTGCTCCATGAATGGGAACTCGGCATCGCGCTTGGCGGCGCCGGCCGTGCGGCCGAAATAGTCGATCGCCACGGAGGTAACGCCCTGTTGGGCGAAATGAAACGCCAGTTCTTCGTAGAAATGGAACAGGCCTCGCACATCGGGCAGGACAACGATGCCGGCGCCGCTTGGGCCGGCTGTACGGGCGGCAAAAGCGGCGACCTTCGTGCCGTCAGCGGCGGTCAGGACCAGGTCTTCGCTGTCTGCGGCGCCGCCCGCGATGGGCGGCAGCGGCGGTAGTGCGTCGATCGCATAGCACATGAGTTTGACTCCTTCATAGTGATGCCAGTCAGCTTCGCCTGGGCTCGGATTGCGGCGGCTTGCGCAGTTTAGCTAGTCGCGTTTTGGATCCAGGGTGCCGCCGTCGGGTTGGCCTCGAAAAACGAGATGAGTTGCGCCGCCACCTTAAAGGCTCCGATGACCGATGGGTGGGTGCCATCGGCCGGGGTGAAATCCGAGCAGAACCATGTTAGTCCATCGCCGCGCGGCGTGGTGCCGTCGGCCCAGAAGTACGGGCCCCAGCCTACCCATGGACCGTTTTGTTTCCCGACCGCGGCTGACTGAATAAACGGCTCAATGGCCCATTTGACCGCAAATCCGGAGGCATAAGCGTACGGCTCGGGGTTGAGCGGCGAGGAAGCGTAGCCGCCGTAGATGCGGCTCGAAAGGTAGACCAGCTTGAGTTTGGGGAAGCGGGCGGTCAGCACGCCGACGATGTCTTCGAGCTCCGCGGCGAGCTGCCGGGCGTAAACGACGTCGGATCCCCTGGGACCTGCATCGGCTTCCTTCAGCCACACGACCTGCACCTGGTTGCGTGACAGCCGGGCCTGGGCAAGGCGCGTGTCGACGTAATTCCAGTAGCCGGCCCCTTGTCCGCCGTCCTCGCCATCGCGGGCTATGGCCGCGGTCACGCCACCCTGAGCACCGTTCACCGGCACGAGCGCCGGGTTCAGTGATGGCTCGGAGCGCAGCGACTGGATGAATGCCGCGGATTCGACCGCCGGGCGGGCGCTCCTCACTGCTCCGTTATGGGGTCGCGGTGGCGGCGCCGACCATGTCGGAGTGGAGCGGGGCGTCGAGTTCGTGGAGCTTTGGCAGGACTTCGGCGGCGAAGAGGCGCATCGAGCGTTCCGCGGTGCCGGCGGGCATTCCGCCGAAGCGGAAGTTCAGGATCAGCTCTTCGGCGCTGGTCATTCGCTGGACGTGCTGTAGCTTTTCCAGCACCTGGTCGGGTGTGCCCCACGCCTGCGGGCGTGCGTTGTGCTCCCCGACCTCCTCCGCGGTTTTTCGCTGCAGCAGCTCGCCGAATTTGGCGTACTGCTCGTAGCCCTTGGTCTGGCGGAAGCGGTCGGCGTCCTTCCACCCATAGTGCCGCTGGACGCTGTTCTGCGCCTCGATGGTGTGGCGCAGGATGGTGTCCCAGGCCTCTGCTTCCGTATCGAAGCAGGAGACGTGTACCACGACGCTCGGCTGGATCGGCGACCAGCCTTTATCGGCGCGTACGGCGTTGAAGCCGCGAACGTCCTCGCGGTACTCTTCCCAGCTCTTTTGGTTGGTCATCAGCATGCCCAACCCCGCGTTCGCCGCGATGGGCAGGGTTTCGGTACTGGTCCACGCCACGCGCATACGCCCCACCAGCTCCTGCGGGTTCCGCGGACGCGGGCGAATGGTCGTTTCGGGAATGCTGTAGAACTGGCCCTCGTGGGAGAACCACTCCTGCGTTAACGCCTTGCGAACGATCTCGAGCGACTCCGCGAAACGGTCGCGCGATTCATCCATGGGAATCCTGAAGGCATCGAATTCGCGCTTTGCGGCACCGCGGCCGAGGCCAAGCGTGAGGCGGCGCCCCTGCAGCAGGTTGTCGAGCACGCTAACTTGCTCGGCGACCACGACCGGGTCGTACCAGGGCAGCACAACCACCATGGTGCCAAAGTCGATGCGACTGGTCTTCCCAGCGAAATAGGTCAGGTGTTGAATCGCTCCAGCGGTCATGATGTACGGGGCGAAGTGGTGGTCGATCGCCCAGTAGGAATCGAACCCGAGCCGCTCGACGAGACCGCCCAGGTGCAACTCTTCTTCGTACACTTGCTGGTCTGACACGACGGGGGGGCCGGCGTGATGGCCTTCGAAGCGATCCCAGTCCCCGTAGTTCTGATAGTTGAAATGAACGCCTGCTCTCATCATTCCCCTCCGGGCGTTTGGTGCGCCCTCATCGCATCCTAGCACTCCCTCGAACGCGGTACGGAATCCCTAACCTATCGGCGTCGCATGCACCTGCAGAACGCCGTCGCCGCAGCAGAGCGTGATGGTACCGTCCATTGTGGCAATAACCGTTCCGGGCGCCGCTGGCGGCGGCACACCGCGCAACGGAGTGACCCGTTGAACGGCATAGGCCGAGCCGCCGATCGACGCCAGGCAGCCCGGGGCGTTGTGGTCTTCGAGGCCTTCGGTGTTGACGGCGAGCACGGTTGCCCGCCCCTGCAGTAAAGCGGCGGGCAGACTCCAGTCGAGCCACCGCTCCCCGGTGGTGAAGATGCTTCCATAGCTGGCCAGGCTCTCATCCTGCGGGGTGCCGGGATCGCCGGCCAGGGCGCGGGCGACCCCCTGTTCGAGCGCGGACTGCATCGTGCCAGCCCAGGTTCCAAACACGCTCTGGAGACTGCGGTCCTCAGGCAGCGGGCGGCAGACCCGGGCGAGGATGTTGCCCGTGTCGTACTCCGGCGCGATCCAGTGGAGCGTCGAGCCGAGTTCGGGGTGGCCATCATAGATGCTGCGCAGCGGATTCGGGCCACGGTAGAGCGGCAGCGGCGCCGGGTGCAGGTTCACCGCGCCGTACTTTGGAATAGCCACGACCTCGGGAGGCACACGGTAGGGAAAGGTGAACGAAATGACGAGGTCCGGCTGCAGATCGCGGATCAAGGACACCGGACGCTGCATGCGGGTAGTGATCAGGACCTCCTGCGTGCGCGGCGCTGCGTTCAATACCTCGCGGTAAGTTGGCGACGGCCGGCTCTTCGGCCCGGGTGTGGTGATCAAGAGCAGCAGCTTGTGACCGCCGCGGTCGCACCAATCGGTGATGACCTGATGCGCCTGCGGCCGCACGGTATAGGCGACGATACGTAGGCCGGCGGTGTTCGAGGGCATCGCGGCTCCCTTCAGGCGTCGTAAGCGGCGCCTTGGCAGGGAGTGTATAGTGTGAGCCGATTGCGATGATACCGGTTCAGATAGGAAGGTGTGCTGGTAACCGCGAAGATAATGAACGAGCGCCTGCAGGCGTTGCTTGATCGAGCACCAGGAGGTCGGGCATGATCGCTGACCGTGAACCGGTGGACGTGCTGGTGATCGGCGCGGGCGCGTCGGGCGCCGCCTTCACCTGGAGCCTGAGCCGCGCCGGCATCAAGGTCCACTGCCTGGAGCAGGGTCCGTGGGTTGATCCCAGGACCTTCGCGCACACGCGTGACGCCTGGGAGCTCCACCGCTTCACCGACATGCATCCCGATCCGAACGTTCGCGAGTTGCCCGCCGACTATCCACTGAACAACGACGCTACCCCCATCATCCCGCTCATGTACAACGCCGTCGGCGGAAGCACGATTCACTGGAGCGCGCACTTCCCCCGCCTGCATCCCTCCGACTTCCGGGTCAAGACGCTTGACGGCGTCGCCGACGATTGGCCTCTGAGCTACGCGGAGCTCGAGCCCTACTTCGACCTCAACGACCGCATGATGGGCGTATCCGGCGTCACCGGCGACCCGGCCTATCCACCCAAGCCGCCACGGCAGACGCCGCCGATTCCGTTGGGCAAGCTGGGCGAGACGATCGTCGCCGGCTTCGAGCGGCTTGGCTGGCACTGGTGGCCGTCGGACAGCGCTATCATCACGCGCGATTACGACGGCCGGCACGCCTGCAATAACTGCGGCCCATGCGACCTCGGCTGCCCCATCGGCGCGAAGGCCAGTACCGATGTCACCTATTGGCCGAAGGCGCTGGCTCTTGGGGCCACACTGGAGACCGGCGCCCGGGTGCGCGAGATCACGGTCACGAAAGATGGGCTGGCCGGCGGCGCGGTCTACTATGACGCCGACGGACAGGTCGTCGAGCAGACAGCGCGGGTGGTGGTCGTCGCCTGTAACGGTGTGGGTACGCCGTATGTGCTCGCGTAACCGAGTACAGTAACGTACAAGGACCTACGTACTATGGAGGATGGGACCACTCAGCGCCTGGAGAGGATGTAGCTGCAGCTAGTTGGGACATCCCAGCATACTCGGTGGTCTACAACCGCGGTCTCCGGTTCGTCATCTACGACAGAGGTGGAGGATTAGGATCCGGATACCCGTACCCATGGATCGACACGAGCATCAACTATGGACTCGGACCCTACGAGTGGATCGAGGTACAATAATGAAGTTAGTACGGTATCTGCTACTGCCAATCTCACTAGTACTGATAAGCGGGTGTAGCGGCTCGACGGCTGATGCGCAATGGCTCGGTATGGAGAACCAGATGTACGGTCACCTACAGAGCTATGTTGACAACGCTAGAGTAGGTAACCAACAAGGTGCACTAGACTCACTGACTAAGATTGCTGCAGATTGTCGAGACGCGGGGATCCTTAGCCAGGGAAGCTCTAGTGATCCAGAGAAGTGGGTACGGAATACATGCCTCAGTTACCACTTTCCACTTCCATGAAGAGGTACTGAATGAAGCGTTACCGTCTATATAGCGGAGCTGCTAATGTAACTCACGTCTGGGACTTCTTCTCCGGTCCGAAAGAGAGCCACCAGACTCTCTGCGGACTACGGATACCCCGTCGACTATTTCATCGTATAGGTGCGCGGTCGTGAACAGCGACGGTCAGAGCCACGACGTGCCCAACCTCTACGTCATCGACGGCAGCGTCATGCCAACCTGCGGCGGAGTGAACCCTACTTCCACGATCCAGGCCGTGGCGCTCCGCATGGCGGACCGTTTCATCCACGATGCGAGGCAGCGATGACCCAAAGTGACGCAGTAGCCATAGGGCGCGACCTGCTCGTGGCCGTGCTCGATCGCATCATCCCGGCCGGCGACGGCTTCCCCAGTGCCGGCGAAATCGCGAGCGACTACGTAGCCCGCGTCGTAGCATCGGGCGGTGTCGCCGCTCCGCTCTTTTCGGAGATTGAGCAAAGTAGCCTGCGCCATGGTAACGCCGGATTCACCTACCTTTCAGACGCCCCACGAGACAGCGTGATGAAAGAGATCGAAGCGTCGCACGCCGCGTCCTTCGAGGCGCTCGTGGTCTCTGCATACGCCGGCTACTACAGTGATCCGAGCGTGATCGGCCTGCTGGGGCTTGATCCACGGCCACCGCAGCCGCGCGGCCATGAGATGGAGCCGCTCAACCTGCGCCTGCTCGACCAAGTCCGGCTCCGGAAGCCCATCTACCGCGAAACCTAGCAATCAGGGCCGGCCGCGTTTCCGCCTGGAACCTATTGCTCGGAGCTTGCTTTTACGCACGTTCCGGCAATCGCGATGTCTCCGCCCGAGCACCCCGGTCCAGCGGTGAGTCTTGCAAGGGACGGGTTACTGTAGAGAATACCAGACGAGGAGGAAGCTAATGCGCATCGGAATCGGGCTGGCACGAGCGGTCGCGACACAGACACTGGAGACGCTCGTCGCGGCGGCTCAACGCGCCGAGCGGGATGGGTTTGCCACCGCGTGGCTCTCGCATGCGTTTGGCTTCGAAGCGCTGACGGTGCTGGCCATCGCCGGACGTGAGACTGACCGGATTGAACTGGGGACGGCCGTCGTTCCCACCTACCCTCGTCACCCGGCGGCGCTCGCGCAACAGGCGCTGACCACCCAGGCCGCGAGCGGCAACCGGCTCACGCTCGGTATCGGCCTGAGCCACCGCGATATGATGGAGGACGCGCTCGGGCTCGATTACAGCCGGCCGATCCCGCACACGCGGGAGTATCTGACGGTGCTCAACGGCCTGCTGGCGCAGGAGCCCACCCGGTTCAGCGGCGAGCTGTACAGGGTCGCGGCGCAGATCCAGGTGGCGGGCGCGACACGCCCGCCGGTGCTGGTCGCGGCCCTCGGACCCGCCATGCTGCGCCTGTGCGGCCGGCTCGCCGAGGGGACGGTGACCTGGATGGGCGGTCCGGTTTATTTGCGCGACGTGGCGATCCCGACGATCACCGCCGCCGCCGCGGCTGCCGGCCGGCCAGCGCCTCGCATTGTGGCGGGGCTGCCCGTCTGCGTTACCGATGACGTTACGGCCGCGCGCGAATCGGCCAAGCGGCTCTTCGTCCAGTACGGGCAGTGGCCGTCTTACCGGGCCACGCTCGACCGGGGCGGCGTCGAGAACCCCGAGGACGTTGCCCTGATAGGCGCGGAAGACGAAATCGCGGCGCGTCTGCGCGAGCTCGCTACGCTCGGCGTTACGGACTTCAACGCGGGCGTATTTACTGCTCCCGGCGCGGGCTCCGAGCGCACAATTGAATTCTTGGCTGCGCTCGCCCGCAAGCAGCGCGCCCTTACCCCCGCCGCTTCCTGAGGCGCCACTTCGTCGGAAATCGCGTTGTGTGGTGCCAATAACGGTTCAACCAGGCCGTGGCGCAAGCGTTGGAATGACCTCTTGGGAAAACTGCTCCAGCGAGAGCATTAACTCCGGGTCATCGGGTCTCAGACCAAGCGGGACACCCCACGCGATCAAGTCGGTGACCGGTACGCGCTCGCGGTATGTACGGATTTCCGCGACGATATGCTGCGGCGTGCCCAGCAGGTAGCGGCCTTCGAGCACCGGCACTACCGCGCTGCCCTCCGGCTGCGTGGGTCGCACGGGCGGCTGGCCGCCCGCGTTTAACCACTCGGCATATAATCCGGCGCGGTACGCCTCGCCCGGTCGCAACCGCTGCCACGCACGGCCGGGATCATCGGTGACCATGAATGGGCGGTTGACCAGCACCCGGTAGTCGGTCGGATCCTCACCGGAAGCCGCGAGCGCTTCGTGCCACGGATCGTAGGTTTCGCGTCGATCGCCTTGTGGCATCAGGTTGGCGCGTAGCGCCGCCGCCCTCTGAGCCTGCGGCACGCTCATCGCCCCCAGCCACATGGGCGGTCCACCCAGCTGCGCTGGCGGGGGGCCGAGTTGTACGCCGTCCAATTCGTAGTAGCGGCCGCGGTGTGTGACCGGTCCGCCGCCGAACAGCGCCCTGAGTACGTGAATCCCTTCCACAAAGCGTCCTACCCGCTGCTTGCGCGGCACGCCAAACGCCCGGAACTCTTCCTCGCGATATCCCATACCAAGCCCGAGCTCGATTCGACCGCCCGAAAGCTGATCAATGACCGCAACCTGTTCAGCTACCTGCGCGGCGTGATACAGCGGTAGTTCCAGGATGAAGGTGCCGATCCGTATCCGAGACGTGCGGGCGGCGATAGCGGCGGCGATCGCCAGTGATGCCGGCAGGTAGCCGTCCGCAACGAAATGATGTTCGGTCAGCCAGACCGAATCGAACCCTAGCTGCTCCGCGTAGACAATCTGATCGAGTACGGCGCCGTAGAATTGCGGCCACGGCAACCGCCACTGCTCGGGGTTGCGAAAGTCATAAGCGAGACCGAACCGCATTCCATTATTCCTTACTTCGCGCCGGGTGATCTAGCGAGCCACACGGCCGCGGGCCGTGAAGACGCCGGCGACGGTCCCGGCTGAAGGACCTAAAACAGCGCGAGCGGGTTGGCGGGCGAGCCCGTGCCGCCAACGACGCGCAACGGCGCCACCGTCAGCATGAAGTCGCATCGTCCCTCTTCCACGCATGCATCTGCCAGCGGCTGCAGCAGGCAGTTATCGACGAGGGCCACGCCGTAGGCGAAGAGGGCGCCATGTACCGTCCATGGGATCGCATACTCGCCGTTCGCGGCGTCCATGAGGTCCCAACCGAGAACGGCGACGTCGTGATCACGAATGAATGGCAGGCAGGAGCTGTGCAAACCCGGACGCAGACCGATGGACCGGTTCGGGTTGGCCCGGTGAAACTCTTCGCGGCCGCTGTACACGAAGAGCGCGTCGCCGGCTTCCAGCTTCACCCCCTGTGCGGCGGCGATCTCCTCCAGTTCCCAGCCATGTACAGGGCTGTCATCGGTGACATACGGTACGCCGCGGTGCTTCGGCACGTCCAGAAGCACGCCACGGGTGATGATTCCGTCGCGCCATTGATCGATGTCGCCGAAGCGGGCGCCGCCCATGGTGATCTCTTGCTGCGGGTTGCGGCCGTTCCACATGCCGTGCTCGTCCCATACATGGCAGAGGGCGTCGATATGGGTCGTCGCATAGCCGTGGTAGGAGATGCCGTAGTAGTCCGCTGCCCAACCGCCGCTGCCGCGTTGGTTCATGGTCATGTAGTGTTGGGCGGGGGTTGGATTGTCCGGTCCGGGGGTGCGCGGCCACACCCGGCTGAGCGAGACGCTGCGCCCGCTGCGCACGAGCGACGCCGCCGCAACCCTCTTTGCCGGCGTGATCAGGTTCACGGCGCCGCGCTGGTCGTCAGGGCCCCAGCGCCCCCAGTTGCTACGCGCGCCGTGCAGGTAATCCACAACCTCTTCCAGCGTTGGTGGTTTGCGCTCAGGCATGGACATCTGAATATCCCCTCTATTCATCTATATGGCTATATTGCGATGGCGATCGGGCGCCACACGAGTTGTGGCTAAGGAACACCCAGCCGGGGTCGAGCCTGAATTCCCGCCGCAGCGACCGGTGTCGCGCCTCTGGTCTGTACACTGCAGCATACGATGTCCTCCGGCGTATGCTCGATGAGCGCGATAAAGCGTTGACCTTCGGTGGGCCTGCCGGTTGCACATCAAAGTTTTGTCCGGCCCGCGTACGCGGCTGATCGCCCGGTCGCCCGGTGGATTCAACACACCCGGGGATCGCCCGGCGGTTGAAACTGCAGGCTCAGATGACAAAACCGGCTTACGCCGGTTGCGGCGCTCGCCGGCGGGGATGCTAACCAGTAGTCCGGTCAGACGGACTTTGCTACATGAGCCTGCGACTTTAGTCGCCGGGACCGCCTGCAACGATGACGGTACGCCACCGCTACGGTACGCTGGGTCGCAGCGACGGCCCGGGTACCGCGTGAGAATACCCGGTTCAGTATTCTCGGCGCAGGTGTACCCCCGCGTGTGCTCCATTCACAAGGGAGGATTTGATGCGTTTTGCGATCTCGATCGAAGCGGCCAGCACCTGGCGAGACATCCTCGACGAATGCCGCTACACCGAATCGATCGGCTGGGATGGCATCTGGTTTTCGGACCACTTCATGCCCAACACCGCCGCCGCGAATGGACCTATGAATGAGGGCTGGACGATGGTCGCAGCACTCGCCGCGGCAGTGCCGAGGGTGCGGATTGGTACGCTCGTATGCGGCAACACCTTCCGCCATCCCGCGGTGCTGGCCAAGATGGCCGCGGGCATCGATCAGATCAGCGGCGGCCGCTTCGTGCTCGGCCTCGGCGCGGGCTGGCAGGAGAACGAGCACAAGGCGTACGGCATCCCCTTCTACACCGTCGGCGGGCGGTTGCGGCGCCTCGAAGAGGCGTGCCAGGTAATCAAGGGGCTGTTTGAGAATGAACGCACGACGTTCGCCGGACGGTATTACCAGTTAACCGAAGCGCCGCTTGAGCCCAAGCCGGTCCAGCGACCGCTGCCACTCCTCATCGGCGGCGGCGGTGAACAGAAGACACTGCGGATCGCCGCCCGGTATGCCAACGAATGGAACGTCTGGGGCACACCGGAGGTGATGCGACACAAAGGGGCGATCCTCGACCGGCACTGCGCCGAGATTGGTCGCAATCCGGCGGAGATATCGCGGTCTGCGATGGCATTGCTTGCCCTTTCCGATGACGCCTCGGTCGTAGAGCGCGCCCGGGGCACGGCGCGGGCCGTGATCGCCGGAAACCCCGGTGAAGTGAAGCAGCAGATCAGCGACTACATCAGCGCCGGGGTGGACGAGATCATCATCCAGGCTGCCGAAATTGAAATGGACCAGAAGAAGCAGATCTACTCCCGATTTATCGACGAGGTGGCCACGGAGTTTCGTCCGGCGGCCGTATGACGATAAGCGTGATAGACGGGGCAACGACATGAACCCGGAATTCCTCAGCAACGAAGAGATCGTGCTCGCGGCGCGCCGCAACCTCCTCCAGGGGCCGTGGGATTATCTTGTCGGCGCGTCCGAGTCCGAGACCACCATGCGCCGCAACCGGCTCGGCTTCGACCGCCTGGGGTTCCGGCCGCGCGTGCTCGTCGACGTCTCCAGTATTGACCCGTCAACGTCGTTCCTGGGCCATCGATTGCGCATCCCCGTATTGCTTGCCCCGATCGGCTCGCTGCAGGCTTTTACACCGGAAGGGGCCGTCGCTTCCGCGAGGGCGGCGGCGGAGTTTGGCACGATACCTGTTATTAGCTCTGCCACGCAGCCGAGCCTCGAAGAGACCGCTGCGGCCAGTGACGGAACCAGGATGTTTCAGCTCTATGTTCACGGCGACATGGACTGGGTGCGAGACATCGTCGCGCGTGTGAAATCGGCCGGCTACGCGGCCCTCTGCCTCACGGTCGATGTCGCCATGTACAGCCGGCGGGAACGGCCGATGCTGTCTCGCTGGATGACCCCCACCCAGCGCAACAGGAGCACTGTCCAGCGATCGTACCTCGCCGCTCTGACATGGGAGACGCTGGACCTGATCAAGGAGCTGTGGGGCGGACCGTTTATGGTCAAGGGGGTGCAGACCGCCGAGGACGCGCTGCTTGCCGTCGAACACGGCGTCGACGTGATCTGGGTATCGAATCACGGCGGCCGGCAACTCGACCACGCACGGGGCACAATCGACACACTGCCGGAAATCGTGCAGGCCGTCGCGGGCAGGGCGGAGATCGTGCTGGACGGCGGCATCCTGCGCGGAACGGACGTTGTTAAGGCGATTGCGCTCGGCGCCCGTGCCGTGGCCATCGGCAAGTTGCATGGCTGGGGGCTGGCCGCTGCCGGCAAAGACGGACTCGTTCGGGTGCTCGAGCTTCTGGAACACGAGATGACGGTGGCCATGGGGCTCCTCGGTGTGACGTGCATCGACCAGATCAACGCAAACTACGTGTGCGCGGCGGAGCCGGTGACGCCCGCCCACGAGATGAGCGCGTGGGTCAACATGCCCGGCGGGCGGCTCCTGTAGGCGTGCATCGCGAGATGAGTTCCGTAACTGAAGCGGTTCCGCGCCGCCAGATGACGCTGGTCGGCTTCCTCCAGGGCCAAAACTGCTCCAATTACCCGGCTTCGTGGCGGCATGAGGCAACCGCGTCGGACTTCCTAACCGCCGAGTACTACCAGCGCATCTCGCGCACACTCGAGGCCGGGAAGTTCCACCTAGCTTTCTTCGACGATCGTCTCGCCATGCCCGACCGCTACGGGGATGACTTCTCGGAGGCGGTCCGGCACGGGATTCGAACCGTGAAGCTGGACCTGATCCCGCTGATGACGGCGATGGGGCTGGCGACGCGCCACCTGGGCATCGGCGGGACGTATTCGACGACGTATTACGAGCCGTTTCACGTCGCGCGTGTCTTCGCTACGCTCGACCACATGCTCGGCGGTCGGGCGGCGTGGAACGTCGTCACCTCGTTAAATGATTCCGAAGCGGCGAATTTTGGCCGCGCGACCCAGCTCGGCCACGACGCCCGCTACGACCACGCGGACGAGTTCATGGAAGCGGTCCTCGGCCACTGGGACACCTGGGAGGATGACGCGATCATCTACGACCGGGAGCGGGGCATCTTCGCCGATCCCGCCAAAGTGCATCGCCTGGACCACGAGGGAGCGTCGATCCGAACCCGCGGGCCGTTCACGGTACCGCGGACGCCCCAGGGGCGCCCGATCATCATCCAGGCCGGCCAGAGCGGGAGAGGCCGCCAATTTGCCGCCCGATGGGCTGAGCTCGTGTTCATCATCGACCCGAATCGCGAGCTCGCACAGAAAGGCTACCGGGAGTTCAAGCATGAGGTCGCGCGCCTCGGGCGAGACCCGGACCGGGTCAAAATCCTGCCCGCGGTGTACTGCGTCGTCGCCGAGACGAGAAGCATGGCCGCTGACAAAGCAGCCTACATCGAGGGTCTGGCGGAGCCGATTGACGCGCTGGTGCTGTTATCTGAAGTGCTGAACTACGACTTTTCGCGACGAGGCCTGGACGACCCGTTCTCCGACGAGGACCTGGCGTCGATCAGCGGGTTGCAGGCGCTTCGCGACCGCGTGATCCGCGACTCCGGCAAGGCGAACCCAACGGCGCGCGACTTCATCAAATATAGCGGGCGCGGAACGCTGGCGGAGCACCCGCACTTTATCGGTACACCGAAGGACGTGGCGGACGAGCTCGAGGAGTGGTTCGTCACGGAGGCGTGCGACGGGTTCGTGCTCGCGGCGACGCACATGCCGGGAGCATACGAGGACTTTGTACGGCTCGTGGTGCCCGAACTACAACGGCGAGGCCTTCATCAGCGCGAGTACGCGGGCGCAACCCTGCGCGAGAACCTGGGCCTCCAACGGGCGCAGCGCGGCGACTGGATGATTGGGTAGTGGCCCGTGCAATAATAGGTCCGAAAGCCGGAAGAAGACCATCATGGCAAGCGAACAGATTCCATTCGATGTCGATAGGATTCCCGGCCTTGCCGCCTTGGCCGAGCAGGTGCAACGCGACCGCAAACCCCGTGCCCTCAAGCGCGACGGCGAGACGCTTGCGTACCTGAGGCCAGCGATGCAAGAACCCGAACTGCCGGCAAGAGCAGGACGAAGAACTGGCAATCGGCGAAGCACCCTACTTGGCCTGGCTGCTATCGGCGATAGTATTACCGATCGCCCCCAGGGACCCGTCGATGTCGCCCGCAACAAGCACAAGTATCTCGCCGAGGCTTACGGTACCGATTCGCGCCACCAAACCAAGCGATGACGCTGGCGCCGTTTCCATCCCGCCAAGTTTTTGTCGACACGTCAGCCCACTACGGCCTTGTTGATCCAGCCGATACTGTCCATGCTGACGCATTGCGCGTTGCGAGACGGCTGGCCGAGGAGCGGGGCGCACGTACACCAGCAACTTCATCGTGGCTGAGACGCACGCTCTGACCCTGTCGCACCTGGGACGCGCTGCAGCCTTGCAGGTCATCCAGGAACTCGTCGATGGCGAGATGCGAGTGATTCGGGTGAGGCCAGCCGACGAGCGCCGCGCTCGAGCAATCTTGCAGCAATACGGTGACAAGGACTTTAGCTATACGGACGCCACAAGCTTCGCGATCATGGAGCGTCTCGGCATCGGTACTGCCTTCACCTTCGACGAGGATTTTCACCAGTATGGCTTCATTGACCTGGCCCAGCAGCTATAGGACGGCCGTACCGGCTATTGACGCACACTCGAACCCGTAAAGACGTCGTCGTTGTCCAGCCCAACGAAGTACACGGCCCTGCCCCCGTCCACGACAACGAAGGCTGTATTGCCGGTCTCGCCATCGGAGGTGGTGATCGTGGCGGTGCCCTGGCAATCCGGATTCACCGTGTAGGTTCCGACGCCGGTATAGGACGTACCACCGGCGCCGTAACTCGCGATGCTGCTCGCGGTCACGGCACCGGCGCCGTCGTACGAGAAGCTCGCAATAACGGCGACCGGCAGCGGCGTTGCCAGGCGCGTTCCGTCCGGATTCAGGATCACAAACCCGGTGGCCAGGCTTCCATAGACGCCATTCAAGCTCGCATTGCTGCAAGCGCCCGACGAATACCGGTAACCGGTCGCGCTGAACACTGCTCCCGGGTCCGTGTCGATGAAGTGATACTCGTTGCCACCATCTACGAGGACGCCGGCGGAGTGATACGCCGTGCCATCACTCGTGTATTCGATTTCGGTGAAGGTGCAGTCGGGACTCACAGAGTATGTGCCGCTAATGGCTTCCCGTCCTATCTCACCATTGCGGTTTGCTGTATCGGACGCGGTGAAGTTGCCGGCGCCGTCGTATAAGAGCATCTCCAGCACGGCTTGCGGCTGCGGAACGCTCAGTGGCGTGCCGTCGACGCCGAGTACCGGCCCTCCGCGCAGGACAAAGGCGTAGTTGCCTTTCAGGCTGGCATTGCTGCAAGCATCGGCCTGCACCGCGCCATGAGCTCTGGCCGGGAGAATCGAACTGGAGCCGGGCAGACCGGCCGCTACCATCCCGATGAACGAGAGCAACAGTGACGCAGCGATATACGCGATTAGTCGTGATATCTTCCATCGGTCTCTTGGCGGTGTCCGTGTTCCCTGCATTGATTTGCACCCGCTTCTGCGACTGACTAACTGTTCGAAACTTACACCGGTCTCATCATTAAGCGGAATCCTCGTTAGGCGCCATCACTCACCGCAAATCCGCCGCAATCAGCTCAAACTCTTCGGGCCGGCGCCACAGATCCGCCTGAGCTCGAATCAACCGACGTTCTCGGTCCAGACCGAGCGGTTGGGGGGCAGGTACCGCTGCACGTGCTCCCTATTCACACGCCAGAGCGCGTCGCTGCGTTACTGAAGCAGCGGCGCAGACAGCGGCAGGAGCTTCCCTCCGTTGCTTCCGCTCCCCGCGAAGGCTCGATGTCGTAGAACCCATCGTTTGCGACGAGTTGACCCAACTCAATGCGCGCCGGCGTCCGCCATGAACAGAGCCTTGTGGCCGAACTGCGACCCGAATGGTTACGGCTCGCGGCGGGTGAGCCCGGGTACCGGGTCGAAATCTTGGTCGAATGTGACGATGGCCGGCAAGTTGTGCCGCTGGACAAAGACCACATGGTAACAGTCGGCAAACGACAGCTTGGGTTGGCTGACCCAGAGGTCAAACACCTGTCGGTATGCTTGTTTGCCGGGCAGCGCGAGTCCGGGGATTAGGATGATATCAAGCAGCGTGGTGCGGATGGCGACCCGGGGGACTTTATAGAACCGTTCGAGCGTGAAAGCGGCTTCGAAGACAACGGTGTCGGTCAGGCGCAGCCGTTCCTGGCCCTGTTCGACGCGGGCAAAAAGCGCATGGGAACGCGGTGAATGATCCAGATGGTCGTCGAGCGCATGGCGCAGGATAGGGTTGGTGTCCAGCAACGGGAGACCGGCCATTTAGCCTCCAAGTGTTTCAGCCACCTCATCGGCTACAGCTTGAGCAAAGGCCTCGCGCTCTTCCTGGGGCGTTGGGCTTGGTACGCGCCGGTACTGCCTTAGTGCTCCGGCGGTCCGGTCGGTCACACTCTGGGCCGGCTTGAGCGTGACGGTTTCACCCTCCTGAACGAAGGCGACCTTATCGCCGCGCTTGAGTCCCAGCTGACGGCGGATAGAGACCGGTATCGTCACCTGGCCCTTGCGGGTCAGGTTCGAGGTGTATACGTAGTGTGGTAGTTCTATCGATGGCATGGTACGACCCAATATAACATGAGTACTACTACATGTCAGGTATTATTCGTTTGCTTGTTTCATCAACGCAGTAATACAATATCCTCCAAAGGATGTCATAGTGGTACGTATTCGGGAGGTGCTGATTTCAGCTGAACGGGAAGAACATATCTGGACCAGACACCAGGTGACGCCTGAGGAAGTGGAAGAGGTCTGCTTTAGCGACCTTCTGGTCCTGCGAGGCAGAGACGGGGGTTACGAAGTATATGGCCAGGCAGAAGGCGGGCGGTACCTGTCAGTGTTTATCTTCCCTCGGGGTCAAGGTGTGTTCGCCCTAGCCACAGCCCGTGACTCGACCGATGCGCTACCAACGCTCGAAAGGCAGGTGATGAAGAATGACACAACGAGCTGAACGCAAAACCAACCAACCTCCACGCTTTGGCAATGAGCAAGAGGCGGGGGACTTCTGGGATACTCACAGCCCCGAGGAATTCCCGGGTGCCTTTCGTGAGGTCCAAGTGTCCTTCGACAAGCCGCTTATCAAGCGTGGGCTCACAGTGAAACTCAGTGATCAAACGCTGGACGAGCTTAGAGAGCGTGCCAAGAAACAGGGAATCGGTCCCTCAACTCTGGCCAGGATGTGGATTTTGGAGCACCTCCGAAGACCACAGGAATAAGGTGCCGTATGCCTACTAAACCAGTCTCTCTCAAACCTCGCACGACTGAGCGGGGTTTGATTGCTGTGCTCTGATTGTTACGTCGCACAACCCATCTTGGGCGACGGATGCCGAGCCATTCACAACTACAACTCGAAGTCGATTCCTGCACCGTGCCCGAGGCAGGCGCGACGGATCGCCGGCATATGCTGCCTAACCCGCTTTTCATCCCCCCGTAAATTGCGGACGAAGAGATTTCAAGTGCGGTAATCCGGGGCTTGGTTCTGGCTGCGTTGAAAATGGCACTTCGAGCAAATGACTCGCCGAAGATCGTGTAGTGAATCTCGGCTTCGGGTAGCGGCGCGGCGTGAACAGATCCGCGCTCTGCGGATCCGCCTTTACGAGAAGACGCTGAAAACGAGACGGGTACCGAAACACCACCCCGAGCGCGGGAACACCCACCAGCAACGCCGGATCTGGCCACTGTCGCGGCACCAGTGTGCGCGTCTGGGACTGCTTCAACCGACGGATCTGCCGATCCCACAGGGAGTGGCGGGTATGCGGTCGAGTAAGCTATTCCGTGAGGCAACAGCCTTGGTCCGAGTGACATTCTTCCATGAGGCAGTACGGGGTGAAATTCTAATTGTCGCCGGGCGCGCGTCGATGGTATGACGGCTGCAGTTCCGGCCTGCAAGATCAGTTAGGAACGTCTGGACGTGCGTGGCAAGCGGAGACCTCGCCGGCGTCGCGGTCAGGGGAGTCAGGTAATCGGCAGCAATCGGTCGCATAGTGTTACTCGTATACATCTATCTCGTATTCTGACAGTATCGTATCAAAGGCAATAGGCGCCGTCAACAACCGACTTGCCCGCGCAAGCTCTGCCCATAATAGGAGAGCTCTGCACTTATGAGACACCAGCAGGGACCCTAGTTTGTGCGTAAAGTGGCGGGATGGGGTGACCATAATGGCCGTTATCGGGAACAGTGACCGAATGTCTCGGTATAGACTGCGAGTGTGGGAGCGTCGGTTCCAATGCCCCGTCACCAGTTTTCGAGCAGGACACTATGCTACTACTGTGGCAAACCTCCGCCCAGCAGCAAGGAACATGTGCCGCCGAAGACTATGTTCATCGACTTCGAGTGCGACAGAATCACTGTACCTTCCTGTGATGAACACAACACCGAACGAACACAGGACGATGCAGCGCTCGCTGCAGCATTACAAATGACTGCGTACTGGGCCTACAAGAATGTCCCTTCCAGCCCCCGCCTCACCCCAAATGTTGCTAAAGCTCTTGAGCGTGCAGAGTCAAATTTCCACCGAACAAAGCGTTCTGTCCAGGACCGGCCCTTTCTGGACGAGCCGATACCTGGATTGAATTCCGATTTGCCGTTTATTGCGCCTACAGTCAAGATTAATGCATGGATAAGACAAGTGACTGCGGGGCTAGTGTGGAACATCACCGGGGAATACGATTCCCTTGTTGACTGGAATAGTGTTGAAGTCATCTGCCCTACCTTTAAGCCCGGCCATGGGCCACTCACAAGAAGTGATGCGATACAATGGGCCGATGACAGTGCTGTGCTTACACAACAACTGAACAACGCAGCAGATTGGTATTTCGGTTGGTCAGCACGGAAACGGCCATATCCGCGAGATATCTATTGCTTCGATGTAGGAATCAATCACGGAACGTCTGGAAACCCCGACACAACCATCACCTTCCGGCACCGATTCTACAACGGCGCAAGTACTTGGTATGCCACGGTGCAAGCATCCGAGAAGATGTATCGGGCAATCATAAAGGTTGCACGTGTAGTAGTGCCTCCGGTCTAGGAGCCTGTCCGGCTAACACTTGAACCAACTCGGTGGACCGGCCTACGCG
>DAINSK010000012.1:31947-83115 GCA_036741355.1 Chloroflexota bacterium | reverse complement strand
ATCCCAGACGGCGCGCATCCTGTCGATCCCTGTTACTCGGACAGGCTCCTAGCAGCGGGTGCCGCGGGACTTGGGACCGAGCCGGGTCGACTCGATTTCGTAGGCCATCTCGACCCAGTCGCACAGGATCGCGCGGGTTTCGCGGGGATCGATGATGTCCTCGACTCCGAACGCCTCGGCGACGCGGAAGGGTGAGCGAACCTGGTTCAGCTTCTCTTCGATTTCAGCTCTCAGCGCGGCCGGATCCGGCGCATTTTCGAGGTCTCGCCGGTAGGCCGCTTCGAGACCGCCCTCAATCGGCAGCGATCCCCAGTCGCCTGATGGCCAGGCGACGCGCATGTTGTGCCGCGAGTGGTTCTGCTGCGCCGCGCCCGCGACACCATAAGCGCGTCTCACCATGATCGACGCCCAGGGCACCGTAGATTGGTAGACCGCCGCCATCGCGGTTGCCCCTTTGCGGATGGTTCCTGCCCGCTCGGCTTCGACGCCGATCACGAAACCCGGCTGGTCGACAAAGTTCACGACGGGAAGGTGAAAGGTGTCGGCGACGTCGACGAAGCGCGTCAGCTTCTCCGACGCCGGCGCATCCATGCCGCCGCCGTACATCATCGGGTCGTTCCCGAGGACGGCAACGGGATAGCCATTCAGCCGCGCTAGACCGGTGATTTGAGAAGGTCCCTGGAACCGTCCGATTTCGAAATATGATCCTTTGTCGACCACGAGCTGAATGAGCTTGCGCGTGTTGTACGGCCGTCGCCGGTTGCGCGGGATGATTGAGAGCAGCTCGTCTTCCCAGCGTTTCGGATCGTCGGAAGGATCCGCCCTGTTCGGCATCTGCCAGACGTTTTGCGGCATGTACGAGAGGAAGCGACGAATCTGGTCGAAGGCGTCCTTTTCGCTTTCAGCCTCGTTGTCGACGGCCAGGCTGCCATGGGCGTGGATCTGGGAACCGCCCAGCTCTTCCTTGGTGATCTGCGTGCCCATTCCGGCGGCGACCAGCGGCGGACCGGCGACGAAGAGCTGCGAAGTGTCCTTGACCATCACCGAAAAGTGGGATGTCACCACGCGCGCCGCGCCGAGCCCCGCGACGGAGCCCATGCATGCTCCGACTACGGGAATCGCACTCAAAGCCGCAACAACTGTCTCCCACGCCGGGTTCGCGGGAATATACGTGCGGCCCGTGTTCGTGAGCGTACGCACGCTGCCGCCACCGCCCGAGCCGTCCACAAGTCGAACGAGCGGTAGATGAAGCTCCAGCGCCATGCGCTCGCCATAGCCCTGCTTGCCTCCGATCGAGGCATCGGCCGCGCCGCCGCGGACGGTGAAGTCGTCGCCGCCGACGATGACCCGACGGCCGTTGATGCGTCCCGAGCCCATCACGAAGTTGGAGGGCCGAATCTCTTTGAGCTCTCCATTCTCGTACTGTGGACTGCCTGCAAGTGCGCCCACTTCACGGAACGAGTCTGGGTCGAGGAGCCGTTCGATCCGCTCTCGAACGGTCAGCTTGCCGTTGCGATGCTGTCGCTCGACGTTGTCATGGCCGCCCATGTGCATCGCGAGCTTGCGCCGCCGTTCGAGCTCTTCAATCTCTGGTTGCCACACCATTCGTGTTTAACCCTTCGCCGGCCGCCCGTGGCGGTCCGTTAGGATTTACCCCACCACAATGGCGGGTTCGCTGACGCGAGATGCGCTTCCTGCTCTACCTGGCGCACCTGGGTGAACAATGCAGGTGTGCCGCCAGTGTGAATGAAGACGACGGTCTTATCAGAACCCATTTCTCCATTGCGGACCAAATCCGCCAGCGCCGCCATGGCTTTGCCCGTGTAGACGGGGTCGAGCAGTATGCCCTCCGTTTGCGCCAGCAACCGGATCGCCTCTGCTCCGGCGGGCGAGATTAGCCCGTACCCAGCTCCAACATAGCCCGTGCGCAGGATGAACTCGGGCATTTCGTGGTTCTCGGGCAGGCCGAGCAGTCCTGCTCCTTCGGCGTACACTGACCGCGTTCGTGCTTCGAGGATGTCGTTCGTCGCTTCGTCGATGTTTATCGCCATGATCTGAAACTTCGGGCGAAACAGCGCTGCCCCGAGCAGCAGGCCGGCGTGCGTTCCTCCGGAACCGGAGGCGTGGACGATGTAATCGGGCCTGACGCCGCGCGCCGCCAACTGGTCGATAAGCTCTTTCAGGGCCAACGCATAGCCGATAGCACCCAGACCGGTCGAACCGCCGGAGGGAAAAGTATACGGTCGGTTTCCGCGGGACCGAATGTGCTCGGTCAGTTCTGGAAGCAGGTGGTTGCCGCCGACCGTACCGTTTGTCGGGTAAAAGTGGATCTCCGCACCGAACAGGCGATCCAGCAGCAGGTTGCCCTGCAGTTCGGGCGACTCGCTCTTGGCGCCGAGCAGCAGGGCGCATTTGAGTCCCAGTCGGGCTGCCGCCGCAGCGGTCATACGGCAGTGGTTGGAATCGCTGGCGCCGGTGGTAACGACCGTATCGGCGCCACTTGCCAGAGCGGCGGCCATCAGCAGTTCCAGCTTGCGCGCCTTGTTGCCGCCCATTGCAAGGCCGGTGAGGTCATCACGCTTGATGATGATGCGGGCGCCGCCAAGCGCCGTTGAAAGGCGCTCAGCGCCTTCAAGCGGCGTCGGCAACTGTGCGAGCATCGCACGCGGAAAGTCCATCAGTTCGGTCACGCAGTCTCCCCCGCGGCACGGGCTGCCGAACCAGAGTCTACCCGTCCGAGCGGCCGCTGCCTATTGCTCGGGTGATCAGGCTGAATAGCTCGGGTATCCTTCGCGCAGGCGGGCGATTGCCGCCGCTGGAGCGGCTCGTGCACGGAAACTTCTTGCGCGTGCTGGAACAGGTCTGGCGTTAAGCCCCGCCGACTTCGCCGGCATCGATAGCGGGCCGGTTGTCCAGGCTATGCCAGAGGAGGAGCAACGCGGTGCTGCAATATGGGTGCCATGGCTCGGCGATGACGCGTAATTCATCAGGTGAGGGCGCCGCCTCGAGCCCATAATGGCGCTTGACGGCGTTACGGATGCCGAGGTCGCCGGTCGAAAGGACGTTCGGCCGGCGCAACGAGAAAAGCAGGATCATTTCGGCCGTCCAGCGGCCGATGCCTTTCACATGGGTCAATTGCTCTATCACTTCTTCGTCGCTCAGCCCCGGAAGTCGCTGGAGATCGAGCTCACCGCTCAGAACCGCCTCGGCTAACCCGCGCACGTAACGGGCCTTGGCATTCGACAGTCCCGCCCCGCGCAACGCCTCCTGGTCAGTGGCGATCACCTGTTCGGGTGTGAGTTCGCCACCTTGGGCAACCAATTGCTCTACGCGGCGCAAGATCGTCTCGGCCGCTTTGCCGGAGAGTTGCTGGTTGACGATTGCCCGCACCAGCGCATGAAAAAGCTGCTCTTCTCCGGCGGGCTCCTGCAGAACACATTGGTCGAGTAGGCCCGCCAGGACGGGATCGGCCGATCTGAGATGGACGATAGCGGAATCGATCTGAAGCCCGGACGTCGTCGTCACACTGTTTCTCCCCGTACACGATTGTGCCGGCGCAGACTTTTCATAACACTCCTCCGTAGATGAGTTTCAGCGTACGATTCCCGTACAAGACGCGCGTCCTCCACATGTCGTATCTTTCTGCCGGTTGCGGGCTGAACGGGACTGCGGAGGACTTACTACCGGCCGATACTTTAATAGAGACCAGGGATTGGTTCGCGTGTCGATTGACCCGTGAGGGGAAGTCAGCAGTGCAGATTGGCAACGGTGTTAGCGCCCACCCGATAGTCGAGCGCTTGGTGGAGCTTGCCGCCATCGCGGCCGCACCTCCAGGCACCGCATCCATCCAAAATGTCGACGCTGCCTGCAGAGTCGTGTGCGATGCCCTGGGCGCCGATGAAGCTTACATTATCCGTGCCGGCGATCCGTACTTTTGGCGGTTGGGATCGGATGAAGACCCAACCGCGTACGAACTCAAGCAAAAGGGCTACTTCCTTATCTGGCGCGAGCTTGCGGCCAATCCGCACATCCTTGGACTGTCTGTGCAAGCAGTCGACCGCATAGTCCTCAGCACTGAGCCGATTTGTGTCGGTCAGCGACCAACCCACCTGGCGACCATCCTGCAAGGCGACGAGAGTAACTCCGAGCTTCTCGTCGTGCGCGGACAGTGGCCGGATGGCCTGACCTCGGAACACGTCGCGCTTAGCACCATCGGCCGCCCGATTCTCGCATCCCTGGTGAGCAACGTCCTCGACGCTCAACGTCAATCCCGACAGCGGCATCAACTCGGTCTTCTGGCAGAAGTTGCCAGTGCCTTCAGCCAGCCACGCACCATGGATTCCGTTCTGGCCGGGATTGCCACTGCAATGGCCAAGGCGTTGGGCTTCGACTGGGTGGTCATCTACCTCTTCGACGAGGCGCTCGAGCAGATCGTCGAAAGCGCGGGCAATTTCGCCCGGTTCTCAGAAACGGAAACCGCGCTGCTATTCCGGGCCGCCGATGGAGACAACACCTGGCAATCGCCGCTCGTCAAACATCTGCGGCGGCTCGGCAGGCCGATTTTGGTCCCGGACGTCTTCACATCGGTGCCGGGTTTCTCGGTTAGCCCAGATTTCACGGCGTACTATGAGCGCGCCCACATCCTCTCCACCGCGATCTTCCCGATCCGATTCCAGGACCGGGTCATCGGGATGACGACGTTCTCGTCTTCGCGGCGCCGTGTGTTTGATCCAGACGAGGTTGCGTTGCTGAACGCAGTGGTATCACAGGCCGAGGTGAGCATCGGCGGCCTGCGGTTGCAGGACGAGCTTCGGCGCGCGAACGCTTTGCTGGAGCAGCTTGCGACCCATGACGTGCTGACGGGCCTGCCAAACCGCGCCCTGTGCGCGGACCGTCTGACCGCGGCGCTGACCGGCGCCGGGTCCGGAAGCAGTTTTGGAGCTGTCTTGTTGCTTGATCTAGACGAGTTCAAGCGAGTCAACGATTCTCTCGGTCACGAAGCGGGCGACAGCGCCTTGAAGCTCGTGGGCGAGCGCCTGAGAGCGTCGCTCACGACGGACACCGCTACAGTAGCTCGCCTCGGCGGCGACGAGTTCGCACTCATCCTGCCGCAGACCCGACTCACGGATGCCCGGACCATCACGCAACAAATCCTCGCCGCGCTGCGTGAGCCTATGCAGGTCGGTCGAACCAGGTTATCGATCACTGGAAGCGTCGGCATCAGTCTCTTTCCCGAGGAAGGAACTGACGCCGCGACGTTGATGCGCCATGCCGACCTCGCGATGTACGAGGCGAAGGCCGCGGGGCGAAACGGGTGCCGGGTGTACGCCCGGGCGATGGGAGTACATGCCGTGAGCCGCCTCGGCTGGGAAAACCGGCTCCGTAAAGCACTCGAGAATTGCGATTTAGAAGTGTATTACCAACCCCAGGTGGACGTTCAGAGCGACCGAGTGGTGGCGATGCAAGCGCTGGCTCGCTGGCCACAGCCGAACGGGCGCTTCGTTCCTCCAGGGGTTTTCATTCCCCAGGCGGAAGAGGCGGGACTCATTGGACTGTTGGGCACACAGGTGCTGCGGACTGCCTGCATGCAGGCGAGTAGCTGGCGGGATCTCGGGTTGGGCAACGTGCGGGTGGCGGTCAACGTCTCGGCACAGCAGCTTCACGACGGCGTTGAATTCGTCGCCCTCGTTACTCGAACGCTGCAGGATGCCGGCCTTGCGCCTGAAGATCTAGAGCTGGAGATCACCGAACAAGTGCTGCTGAAGGACGAAAGCGCGGCCGTCAAGACGTTGTCTCATCTGCGGCACCTGGGTGTGATGCTTGCCGTCGACGACTTCGGCACCGGCTATTCTTCGCTTGTGCACCTGCGCGAGCAGCTTGCCACGACGCTCAAGATCGACCGCAGCTTTATCCGAGAGTTGACGCAGAACCCCCGAGACCAGGTCATTGTGTCGGCGATGACCACAATGGCGCGCGGCCTTGGGCTGCGGGTGGTTGCAGAAGGCGTCGAAACGGCGCAACAGCGCGACCATCTGCGGGAACTGGGCTGTGACAGCATCCAGGGCTATCTGTGCAGTGAGCCGGTCTCCGCCACCGAAGCTACGGCACTGCTCATCAAAAACCGCGGTCTTGCTTCGGAGACACGCGAGAGGCGGAGGGGGTAGGATTCGAACCCACGGTGACGCAGAACGCCACGACGGTTTTCAAGACCGCTGCCTTAAACCGCTCGGCCACCCCTCCCCGCCCGAGTATAGAAGCGGGCCGCTGAGTCGGGCAATCCTGGACGGCCGGCGTCGGGTGAATCTCCCACGACCGCCGTTCGGGCTCTGAGATTCGGTAGTTGCCCGGAGTCGCGCAGACGTGGACGTAGCTCCAATCCAGTCCGAGCGCCTCGAGTTGATTTCCATGACGCTCCAGTTCATGGAGGCGGTATTGGCGGGCGATCTGAGTCGTGCGGGTGAACTGATCGGCGTGGAGATTCCGCCCGATTGGCCTGAGGAGGCCGAGCGCAACCTGCGCCTGCGTCTGGACCAACTGCGCCGCAATCCAGCTCTGCAACCATGGCTCTTGCGCGCGATCGTATTACGAGGCGCTGAACGGCAGTTTGTCGGTCGCATCAATTTTCACGGCGCTCCGGACGCAGGCGGTGTGGTTGAGATCGGGTACACGGTAGTGCCACAGCACCGCGGCCATGGCTATGCGACTGAAGCGACGAAAGCGATGTTCGCCTGGGCGGGCTGGGCGCATGGCATCCGGCACTTTCGTGCCTCGGTGAGCCCGGATAACGCGCCGTCGCTGGCGGTGGTCAAAAAGCTCGGTTTCGTCCAGACGGGCGTGCAGTGGGACGAGGAGGACGGTGAGGAGTTGGTTTTTGAGCTCACGGCGTAGTCGGGACCAATCGATTCAGAAGGTCATAGCTGGTTAATGCGCCGGTACATCACGATGTATCCGGGCTCCGCGGCCGACATGAACGACCAGAGTCCGAGCGTCAGCATGCGGAGCAACCGCGGTCCTGGGTTCACCTTCCTGGTGGTCGCAACCTCATATCCAAGCTGGCCCATTTGATGAACGTCTTCGGCATACGCCTCGATGTTTTCATAGTTGCGGACAACGGTTTCCGGCCATTCTTCGGCCTGGAACTTGCGTCGATCGGGATCGGGCATTAACTGGTGCCCCCGGGGTGACTCGAACACCCGACACGCAGTTTAGGAATACGAGGCGGGCGAGTCAATGACGGTCGTAGACGGCCGTTTCACGCCTGCAATCACGCACTCGTGCCATGCTACGAGCACATGATGGTGACGAACGCTGGCGATGGAAAACGCAATAGCAACGGCCGCTTCGAGCCGGGCAACCCCGGCGGGCCGGGCCGGCCGCAGCGGCAGACGGAACGCGCGTACTTGGCAATCATCAGTGAGGCGTGCCCGCTCGGGGCGTGGCGGCAGATTGTTGAGCTCGCCGTCACGCAAGCGCAGAACGGCCAAGAGAAGGCGCGGGAGTGGTTGGCCTCGTTCCTCGTGGGCAAGCCGCGCACGCGGCGCCCACGCTACGCGGGCTCGCGGTAGAAGAGGAAACGGGGACGGACCCGGTAGCGTCTGACGCCAAGGAGCGCCAGCGTCTAACGGAGCTGCTCGCCCTATTCCCCGAGCCTCCGCGCGCGAAGGGCTGACGGAGCAACCGATGCCGGCCACAATGGCGACGTCCCCGAGCCTCCGCGCGCGTAGGGCAGACTCAGGCCGAAGCAGCAGCAGCCGGCCTTTTTTAGGGCCATTTTTGTTCGAAGAGGGAGCCGCAAATGTACGACGCGGAGACGAAAGCGCGGGCGATGGCGATGCTGCTGACCAGCGACACCACGCGATACGTCGGGCAGCAGACTGGCATTCCGCGGACAACGCTGCGCCGGTGCGAACGCGCCCTGTGGCCGAAAGTCCGCGAAACGCTGGTCATCGACGCCTCGCCGTTCAACTTTCGCCCGCGGCTGCCTCTCCGCGCGAGCGTTCGTCGCTGTCGCGAAGACCAGCATCGCGGCACCAGACCCTCGATCCCTGAATTTTCATGCTTGCGGAATTTTCATACGGGGCGCATAGTCCACGATCAGTGAACCAGTCGCCGATGAGCGGCCCGTACCGAAGGGGGTTGAACCATGCCTGACCCGATGAAAATCCCAGGGCGCGCTTCGCACGCGACCACCCGCCGGGGTCTGCTGCAGGCGACGGCAGGCGGCGCCCTCGCGGCGGCCTTTGCCACGGCGGCCGTGCCACGGAGAGCGGCGCACGCACAAGATTCGCTGCCCGCACGTGTAGGTGCGATCATGGGCGCAGCGAAGTACAACATTGCCCGCTGGCACCTGTACGTCGCCGACCGTGCCAACGGCGAAGCGCTCTACAGCCTCAACGGCGATGACCTTGCCCTCCTCGCATCCACCACCAAGCTGTGGGCAACCGCGGCGGCGCTCGACGCCTACGGCCCGGACTTCCGCTTCGAGACACCGATCTACAGGCGCGGCGCCGTCGATCAGCAGGGAGAATTGCAGGGTGATCTAGTCCTCGTCGCCAGCGGCGACCTGACGATGGGCGGCCGCGACACTCCGGACGGCCGCATCGACTTCACGTTCCCCGATCACGGCGACGCCAACGCCCTGTCCGGCGCCATCCTTACGCCTGAGGATCCACTCGCCGGCCTGGACAGCCTCGCTCGCCAGGTGGCAGCGTCGGGCATCAGCCGCGTACGCGGCGACGTCCTGATTGATGCGCGCCTCTTCGAGCAGACGGAGAAGGACGACTACATTCTCACGCCGATCATGATCAACGACAACCTCATCGAGCTGACGATCAGGCCGGGGTCGGCGGGGCAGATGGCCACGGTGGACTGGAGGCCACGAACCGCTGCCTACGCGGTGCAGTCTACTGTCAGTACCGTCGCGGCCGGCGGGGATGCCGACGTGACGGCGGCCTCATTGCGACCGGGTGTGATCGTCGTGCAGGGGTCGATTCCGGCGGACGCGGGCGAGGTGCTGCACACGGCTCAGGTCGAGGACCCACAGTCGTTCGCGCGCACGCTCCTGATCGAGGCGCTCGGGCGGCAGGGTGTCGCGGTCGATGCCCCGCCCTTCGGTCCCAACACTGTGGCCGCCCTCCCTCCCGAGGGGGGCTACCTCGCGGCGGACCGGGTCGCCCTGCTGCGCTCGCTGCCGTTTTCGGAGAACATCAAGCTGATCAACAAGGTGAGCATGAACGTCCAGGCCGATACACTGATCATGCTCCTGGCGGTCAAAGACGGGGAGCGCACGTTTGACGCGGGAATGGCCCGGCTTGTCCCGTTCGTGCGGAGCGCTGGCATTGATGACACCACCGTCTCGCTGAGCGATGGTCGCGGCAACCAGTACACGGACCTCGTCAGCCCGCATACGGTGACGCGTTTGCTGCGCTTCATGGCGACGCGTCCGGACTTTCCCGCCTACTTCAACTCGCTGCCGGTCTTCGGCGTGGATGGCACAGAGACGAGCACCGTGCCGCCCACGAGTCCGGTGGCGGGCAAGGCCGCCGCCAAGAGCGGCACGACGGTCGCGACCGACCTGCTGCACCAACGGCTGATCGTGATGACGCGCGGCAACGCCGGCTACCTGACCGGCAGCAGCGGTCGGGAGCTGGTCTTCGCCCTCTACGTGATGTACGTGCCGGTGACGCGGATCGGGGACGTGTTCGACATCGCCAAGGACCTCGGCTCGATCGTCGAGGTGATCTTCGAGCTCACATAGCAGGTCAGCGGATGGCGGCCATGCCAGATGCTCCAACGCCTCCTGCAGCTCGGCGGTATCACCCTCCGCGAGCAACACCGCCAGTAAAACGCCCGGGCTATTGAGAGCTCCGGGTGTTGGTGCATAGCCGAAGGCGACCGCAGGACCTCAGGCATAAACCTTGAGGTTGTGCTCCTTGAGGAGGCGCCCGACCGCGGCCCGTTCAGGCGGATCGTCAACATTCACACCCAAGCTCACATTCAAGAGCTCGATGCCGACCGGCACGTCATCCCGTCCGTAATCCACGCGCCGCGAATCGTCTAAATCCTTGCCGTACGCGTACGGCTCGTTCCGTAGCTCGACGTAGACCGCGTCCACGTCCGCATCATAGTTGAACTGCATCATCACACTTGCTCCCGTCCCTTAGTCCATCGCCGTGATGATGTGTGGCGGCTCGATCCCAGGCTCACCACCACCTTGATGCGTCGACCGTTCGGGTCGCCAATGAAGACTGGGTTTCCCTTCCGGTCGGTGTGCGTGGTATGCGGGGAGGCTAGGACTGCCTCCACCTCCGCTTTGCTAATACGCCTCTGCACTAACCGCTGCTCAGCGTGCGTCGAGTAGGTCGTGATTTCACGCCTAAGATCCGGTGCCCCCGGGGTGACTCGAACACCCGACACGCAGTTTAGGAAACTGCTGCTCTGTCCTGCTGAGCTACGGAGGCGGATGCCCGCCGCGCCTGTGGCGGGCCGGAACCATTGTATAGCAGCTTCGGCTATCCGGTCCGCGCCGGTGCGGAGGCGGGCAACGGCTTGAGCCTGCCTACGACCTCTGCGGCAGAGCCGTACCCTTTGCGTGTCAGGACCTCGTTCAGTTCAGACTCGAGGCGGTCGAAGATTGCGGTCCCCTGCTGTTTGTAGGCGGTGCCGACCTGGATGGCGGAGGCGCCGGCAAGCAGGAACTCGAAGGCATCCGTGCCCGTGTACACGCCGCCAACGCCAATGAGTGGAACCTCGGGACCAAGCAGCGAATGGAAAGCGCGGACGTTTGCCAGAGCGACCGGTTTGATGTAATGGCCGCCGAGCCCTCCGAATCCGTCGCGCGGATGGATGATCGGTCGTTCCGTTTCTGGATCGATGATCAAAGTATTCCCAACCGAGTTGATCAGCGTTACGAACTCCACGTTGTGTCGCTTCAGAATGCCGGCCACTTGCTCCTGGTGAACGGGGTCGAAGTAGGGCGGCAACTTGAATCCCAGTCCGCGCGGGCACACCATTCGCACCGCATTGACCACTGCCTCCGTGGTCTCGAAGTGATAACCGACCTGGGGGTGGCCGGCGATGTTGGGGCACGACAGGTTGATCTCGATGAGGTCGAATCCGGCTTCAAACGCCGCGCGCGCGATTATGACATACCCTTCGAGCGAGAAGCCGGCCACGCTGGCGACCAGGGGCTTACCCAGCTCCTTGAGACGGGGCGCCAAATGACAATATTCCTGGTAACCGAGGTTCGGCAGCCCCATCGAGTTGATTGAGCCGAGCGGTACGTCGCGGTAACGCGGTTCTTCATTACCAGCCCGTGGCTGCAGCGTCATCGACTTCGTCACCACGGCGCCCGCGTGTGAACGCGCAAGCGCGGTAAGCTGCTCGGGCGTCGTGCAGTCGGGGCCGGAGGCGTTCATGAACAGCGAGCCGAGCCGCACGCCGGCGATCGTCGCCGAAAGGTCAGCCATGGTGCACCTCCTTGCCGTACTGTACCGCTTCGTCCGGGTGTTCCGTAACCTGCGGACTGATCTCTGAAGTCTGCCGGCGCGCGGTATGCAACCGGCGCCGCAGAGCGGGAGAGATCCGCCTCCGGGGCCTCCAGCGATGGAACCGGCGGCGTTTACGTTGCGGCCTATCTTCGCTTTCATCGTCGTCATCGGATGCGCCTCCGCTTGCCATCCAGACGAACAGCAGCAGGCCGCCGCCGACAAGTGACCACTGGAGGTATTCGGGCACGCTGTCCCTCCGAGGACGCTAAAAAGCCGGCTGCAACCAGCCGGCTCTCCACGTAATCGATATCTTGGTGGAGATAGGGGGATTCGAACCCCCGACCTCTGCGATGCGAACGCAGCGCTCTCCCAGTTGAGCTATATCCCCTTACCGTATTTCCCACGGATCGTACCTGTCGTTTTGAACGGTTGTCAAGAAATCGCCAGCAGCCTTGTGTCCTAGCGTGGCCGCGCGTCGCCCGACCGATAGGGGTCTTTCAGGCCGCTGCCGGTGATCACGACGACCGCAGCGCCTGTTGAATCGATCCGCCCCGACGCGACCAGGCGGGCCAGCCCTGCTATTGCTGCCGCCGACGTCGGCTCGGCGTAGACGCCTTCGAGCCGAGCGAGAAGCCGTCCCCAACGCACGATCGCTTCGTCTCCGATAGCCACCGCTCCACCGCCACTGCTGCGCATCGCCATCAATAACGCCGCGCCGCGGGGAGGGTCGGCGATCGTGATGCCGCCGGCAATGGTCGGGCCGGACTCGACAGCGACGGGCTTCGACCAGCCGCTGTCGAGCGCCTGCACGAGCGGCGCGCAAGCTTCGGACTGCACCCCGAAGAGGGGAGGCGTATCAGACAGCGTACCGTCCGCAACCATGCGGCCGAACCCCTGGTGGCAGCCGGCGAGCAGAGATCCGCCGCCAACCGGCAGGACGATGGGTGGCAGGACATCGAGCTCGTGCGCAAGCTCAAATGCGACGGTCTGCATGCCTGCCACGAACACATCGCTGCTGTTGTGGTTGAGGTAGTACACAGAACGGTCCCGCGCCGCTTTCCGCGCCGCCTCGGCGACGTCTTCTCGCCTGCCCGACACGGCGACCACGCGGGCGCCATATGCCTCGGCCTGCCGCAGCTTTGCCGGCGGCGCCGACGCGGGCGCAAAAATGGTGCAGCGCAGGCCGGTGCGCGCGGCGTACGCGGCGGCCGACGCGCCCGCGTTGCCGGATGAGTCCTCGACCAGGTCCGTGGCTCCCGCGGCAAGCGCAACGGAGATCGCCATCGATGTGCCACGGTCCTTGAACGAGCCGGTCGGGTTCTGGCTTTCCAGTTTCAGGTACAGCCGGGCGATGCCGATGGTTTCGGCGAGGCGAGGCGCAGCGATCAGCGGCGTGGACCCTTCGCCGAGCGTGACGCGGTAACGCGCGTCCACCTCGGGCAGGTAGCTGGCAAAGCGCCAGATTCCGGCCGATGCGCTCATCAAACGTGCATCCGGGCGAGGCGGATCGGCGCGGTCATTACTGGTAGATGATCACGGCCGGGCGCGGGTCGAGATCCTCGATCTGCTGCTCGGAGAGGAGATTCGTGTCCTGTTTGTAGAAAAGCTTGATACCGCCGTATTTCATGCCGGCCTGGCGTACCAGGCTGTCATAGTTGTTCAGCTTGGTTTCCTGCGGGCCGAAACCGTCCATGTTCAAGACCACGTCCACACGGGGTTCGCTCAAGTCCAGCTGGTCCTTGTTGGTTAGCATGTCGTCCTGGAACTGGTGGACAATCACGATCTTGTTCGGCAGCCGTTCCCGTTCGGTGAACGCCTCTACCTGCTGGATCGCCACATTGATGTCCAGGCAATCCAGCGTGCCGATGAGCAGTCCCGGCCGGGTGCCGGGAGGCGTGACGAACTCAGGGTCGATCGCCAGGTGTACGTTCGGCTGTCTCAAGTAGGGCAGCACGTACTGCAACTCGTCTGCCAGACTGCTGCGCCCAATCTGCAGGTCCAGGAATAACAGCATCCCCTCTTGCTGGGTAACCTGAATATAGTGCTGCAACGTTGCATCGTCGGTCCGGTAGAGATACAGGCCGTCGTCGGACGTGAATTGCTGGGCCACCTCATATAACAAGTGCAGCCCCGGAACGACCTGCTTCTCTGGATTGACTAACTGGTACGCCGCAACCTGCGCCTTCAGACGATCGAGCATCTGGCTCTCGGTACCCTGGCCCAGTGCTCCGAGCAAACCGGACAGCGGATGGCCGTAGTACGAAACGACCTGGTGATCGTCAAAGAAGGACTTTGGCGGCGCAGGCGGTGGCTCCGGCGTGGGCGTCGCCTGAGTTCGGCTGCCACGGCCGTTGCCGGTCGATTGCGCCGCCTTGCCTGCCTTGCCCGCCGCGTTTGCCCGGTCGGAGGTGTTCAGTCCCGCGGCCAGCACTTCGGTCCCGTCGAGTTGGACACCTGCCGAGGGTCCCCGTATCCCGATCGCGTGCATGCCGCCCGCCGTTCCAGTGGCACCGATCAGCAGGCCGGCGACAACCAGTCCGGTCCAGAAAAAGAGGTTCCGCATCGACGCTCCCGGCCGCAATGCTATCACAGCCGTTGAAATCGCTTGTCCCGCCGGCGTGGCTCCGTACAATGCAAATGAGATGATTGCACAGACCCGTCCGCGGCTGCGCGCAGTTGAAATCAAGCGGCTGCATCACCGGGGTCGCTGGTACTTTCACTTCCACGACCAGCTTTCGCTTGCGGGAAGCGATCTGTTGGTGCCGATAGAACTGGCGCCTGCGCTGGCATTGTTCGACGGCGAACACGACCTGGCGATGATCCGTGCCAGGGCGCCGATTACGCACAGTGTCCCGCCGACGAGGCCGCAACGTCATTCGTTTCAGTGGCCGCGGGCTCATTCGTTCGCCAATGAGCGTTTTACTCCCGTAACAGACCGGCATTGTTTGGGTCTCTGCTTCATTGTTCAGAGGTTAGGCCGGTGCTAGGCTCGGTAGCGGCGGGGCGCCGGCAGGCGACCGCCACGCGAGGGCTGCGGCATGGCTTACGAGTTCGGCTTCGACGTGGTGCGCATCGAGGTCGATGAAGTGGACGTCGAATCGGGAGAGGAGCGCGAGTTCGAGATTGAAGCGTTCTCCGGCGACGTTTCAGCTCACATCGCGGCTACGGAAGGCGGCTTCCAGCAACTGCTGAGGGCGATCGACGACGCCTCGCAGGACCCGTCGGCGAGGCCCGGCGGCCCGTGGGAACCTCAACTGCCGCAGATGCGCGGCTTTATCTTCCATCCACGCGTATTCCTGGACCATTCGGAAGTGCATCCGCCGACCAGCGACGCCGAGGAAGAGATCGATTTCTGGGAATTGATCCTCGACGACGAGGACGGCTCGCGGCTTATGCTGCGCACGAGCGAACAAACACTCCGCAACTTTCAACGCCGCATCGCCGACGTGCTGTTCAGCGTCTAGCCCGTGTGGCGGCACAATGCGAGCCACCGATATACTGGACAAGGCCTTTGCATAGCAGCCGAAGTGGCGGAATAGGCAGACGCGACAGTCTCAAAAACTGTTGACCTTCCAAGGTCGTGCCGGTTCGATCCCGGCCTTCGGCACCAGCTTCCTCAGCGCCGTTTCCAAAATCGCCGCGTGTGTGATGCCGGCCGCCAAGTTTGCCGGCCGGCTGCGAGTGACGTTATCCGAGCACCTGATAGTGGCCCGATGGCGAGTCCGCCGTAGTCCTGATATGATTACGGACGTCCAACTGTAGCAGGTGATGCAATGAATCACTCAATCGACGCCGGTGATGGTCCACGCTGGCTCGTCCTGGTCTATCGAGTGCCGCCGGATCCGTCCAGTAGCCGCGTGAGCGTCTGGCGCGACCTCAAACGGATGGGCGCCTTATATCTTCAGCAGTGCGTTTGCGTTGTTCCTGCACACGAGGCACTTCGTGTCAGGTTTGACGTTGTCCGCGATCGTGTCACCAAGCTGGGCGGATCCAGCAACCTCTTCAGCGTACCCATGCTTCCGGAAAACGAGGAAGCAAGTCTCGTGGCTGGTTTTCGCGACCTCATTTCCAAGCAGTACGCCGAAATTGTTGAAGAATGCGAGACGAAGTTCGTCAAAGAAATTGAATTCGAGTACTTCCGCGAGAACTTCAGCTTCGCTGAGGCGGACGAGATCGATCACGATCTCGAGAAGATACGTCGCTGGTTCACTCAGGTGAAAGAGCGCGACTGGTTCGACGCGCCGGGACGCGCGGAGGTTGCAGCCTGGATAGAACGTTGCGCCGAACTGCTGGAAGGATTTTTCGCCACTGTTCATGCACACGCCGCGGGCGAAGCACAAGACCCAGATGCCGCAGACCGTGGCGGGGCGCCGCCGCGAATGGGGACTGTCAAGCTTACCGGTCATGCGTCCAGGGCCGCTGCAGGTCATGGGAGACGGCGCAAGAAGCTTGGTTGAGCCCCGCGGACCCCGGACAACCGTAACGGGTTTTTTGGCAGGTTAGGAGCAGCGTATGAAGCTCGTCTTTCTATTCCTCTCAGTCTTCCTCGCAAGCTCAGTGGAGTGGGTGGAAGCGCTGACGATCGTGCTTGCCGTGGGCATCGCGCGGCAGTGGCGAAGTACGCTCATCGGCGTGGCCGCGGCAACGGTGGCCTTGGCGGTGTTCGTCGGCATTTTCGGTACGGCTCTGGTCAATTACGTGCCGCTCGATACGCTGCGAATCGTCGTTGGCGGATTCCTCCTTGTCTTCGGGTTGCAGTGGATACGCAAAGCAGTGCTTCGCGCCGCCGGCCGCAAGTCTATCCACGACGAAGAAGCGATATTCCTGCGTGAGCGAGAGGAGGCTCTCCGCGCCGGACAGGTTCGACCCGGCATGGATTGGTATGCCTTCACGGTCGCTCTAAAGGGGGTCTTTCTCGAAGGCGCAGAGGTCGCATTTATCGTGATTACGTTTGGCAGCAACGCGGGCAACATCGGTCTTGCAGTCGGCGCCGCGCTCGTGTCAGCGGTCATCGTTATCAGCGCCGGATTGGTTCTGCACCGCCCGCTCACCGCTGTGCCCGAAAACACGATGAAATTCGGCGTTGGTCTGATGCTGACAACGTTCGGAACATTCTGGGCCGGCGAAGGCGTCGGCGTGCACTGGCCAGGCGAGGACATCGCGATTCTGCCGCTGCTGGCGATCCTGGCTTTGTGTGCGTGGCTCTCGGTGGGCATGATGCGAAGGCGACCGATTACGTCCGCGACGCCTATCGCTGTCGCCGGGGGAGAGTAATCGATGCGTTACGTTAATGCGTTCTTCGCCTTCTGGTACGACTTTCTGATCGGAGACGACTGGGGAATTGCCGTCGGAGTAGTGGCAGTGCTGTTGCTGACGGCTCTGTTTGCGCACCGCGTTGATGCGACGCTGAGCGGAGCCGTTCTCCTGCTGGGCGTGCTAGGTACGGGTGGCGTCGCACTCTATCGAGCGGGACGTCAATCGTAAGTAGCTAAGATAGATTCATTGCATCACCTGTTTCGCTCCCGACTTCTATAACAGGAGCGAACCGATTATGCAACACGTTGCCTAATTAAGCGCAAATAGACGTTTTGACAGCCGGCCTTCGGTCTTTTTACCGCCCCTGCTGTCCTTTGATGCTGCGTTCGAGGGCTTCGCGCACTTTGCGGACGGCCTCGCCAGCCCGCTCCGCCGGATCCTGTCGACCGGTGTAGTGGCGCATTGCCGCGCTCAGGTCGTCGGTCCAGCCTGGTTTCGTTTCGCCACGATGCGGATATTCACCGCGGAGAATGCGGTCGTAGGCCCCTTCTTCGATCCAGTCGCGCAGCAGCGCCGCCCGCATGACGAAGAATGGGTGCGTCATGTTCAGCGTGTTGAGTACCTTCATAACCTGGTCGAGCGCCCCTTCGCGTCCGCGATACTGCTCGGCCTGGGCGAGGAACTCGTTCAGGTTCATCTCATCGCCAAGCCCGCCACCGGCGAGCCGCATCTGCGTACTCATTGCGGCATCGGGGCGTTGCACCGCAAGAAGCCCCGCTCGGTCCGACGACAACTCGCTCTTTCGGAACCACTCCATCAAGGCTACGAGAATTGCGCGAGCCGCTATCCCGACGAGCGGGAAACCGGACGACGCGAGCTGAATGAGTAGCACCATCATCGTGTGGTACAGGGCATGGCCGCTGATCACGTGGCCAAGCTCGTGCCCCATCACGAACTCGATCTCTTCATCCCTGAGCAGCCGCAGCGAGCCTGAGAGCAACACGACCCACGGTTTGTCCAGTCCGTAGGCGCCGGCGTTGACCAACGGTGACTGCGAGATGTACAGGTCGTAGCGGTCGGGCGCATCCAGGGTGTCCTGCACCCCGAGCCACAGGCGATGGTGGCGCGGAAACTGCTTCTCGGTCACGCGTACCGCGTTTGCCTGGAACGCGAGGCGCACACTCCGCTCGCCAAAGGCGCCGAAGAGCTTCTTCAAGATCTCGTCGAACCCGGGGACCGCCCTCATAGCGGTGAGTGCGGCGCGGTCCGCCGGATGTTCCCACGCCCGCGAATCAATCTCGTCGAGGCGACGGCGGAGCGGGACGAGGGCGTTATCAGTCATTGCGGCGTCTCACTTCGTCCTAAAGCGGCTTACGGGCTGTTTGTAGGCCCTCACCGCGTCACGAACGATGTCTGAGTATGAAGCACCGGTTTCTTTCGCCATGCGGCGGATGAGAGCAGCTTCCTCAGCGGGAAATCGAACTGTAATCGTCGTCGCCAGTCCGTGGGGTCGGGCTTCAGCCGGTAGCTCGAGCACGAGCTCGCCTTCATCCGCGCGATCGTGGTGGGCGTCGTAATATGCCGCCCAGTCCTGGTCACTGGCGCCGTCGCTTGGACGCACAGGCTTACGCTCCATCGTGTTCTCCCCGCAGCGGCCGCCTTGCCCGATACAGAGTCTCGCTAGTCAGTGGTCCAGCCGGTAATTGCCCTGAGCTCTCGTGTGTCGGCAAGCGTCTTTACGACGATGGTAAGCCGCCGCCCGCCATACGTCGTCCCGATCATATAGTAATCTCCGGCACGGTCGCTCTTGTTCCGTCGAAACTCGGCGCGGTTTCCGAAGACCTCTTCTACCTCCCAACCACGAATACCGCGCTCTGCAAGATGGCCAACGTTGGCGAAGTTCCACTCGAAGCCGGTTGCGTAGCGAGGATTCATGCTTATAGCGCCCGCGCATCCTACATTGGCTTGCGTGTCTGTCCGGCCAACGGCTGCAAAGGATGTGCGGGATGCCGGCATGTCGTGGCTGGCGAGCCAGGATTCGAACCTGGGTTGACGGATTCAAAGTCCGCTGAACTACCGCTGTTCTACTCGCCATTATTAGAGGCGCTGCGGCCTCTGTGATGCGAGTGTAGCAGGCTCTTTAGGTGCCGGTGAAGGAAGAGCGTTCGGCGCAATACCTGCCAGAGCGACTATGAGCAGTCTTGACAGTCGCATTGTCAAGATTTATCATTGAAGCAGCAGCAGTGAGTCCCTGTCCCGAATCCGTGTCTTTAAAAAGGACTGCACATGGTTAACGCAAACCGACTTACAGAAAAAGCACGCGAGGCCATCGTCACTGCCCAGGAGCTGGCCGAGCAGGCCAACCACAACGAGGTGGCGCCCGAGCACCTGCTTGCCGCGCTGCTGAAGCAAGAGGGCGGCGTCGTACCCGAGCTGCTCCGCAAGCTGAACATCGCGCCAGAGCAGATGCTAGCCACTGTGCAGGGCGAGCTCGAGCGGCGCCCCAAGGTTTACGGCAGCGCCCAGGTAGGGCTATCGCACGAGCTTGGCCGTATCCTTTCCGCTGCGGACCAGGAAGCCAAGCAGCTCAAGGACGACTTCATCAGCACGGAGCACCTGCTCCTTGCACTGGTCGACGCGCGCCAGACAGGCGTGGGCCGCACCCTGTCGCTGGCCGGTCTGACCCGCGAACGTGTTCTGCAGGGGCTAACGCAGATCCGCGGCAACCAGCGGGTTACCGATCAGAACCCGGAAGTCAAGTACCAGGCGCTCGAGAAGTATGGGCGCGACCTCACAGCCCTGGCCCGCGCAGCCAAACTGGACCCAGTGATCGGGCGCGACGAAGAGATTCGGCGCGTCATCCAGGTGCTGGCGCGGCGTACGAAGAACAACCCCGTGCTCATTGGCGAGCCGGGCGTTGGCAAGACAGCCATCGTGGAAGGGCTGGCGCAGCGGATCGTGCGCGGCGACGTTCCGGAAGGGCTGAAGGATAAGCGCATCGTGACGCTGGACCTCGGTTCCCTGGTGGCGGGCGCCAAGTTCCGCGGCGAGTTCGAAGAGCGGCTCAAGGCCGTATTGAAAGAGGTGACCGAAGCCGAAGGGCAGGTGGTGCTGTTCATCGACGAGCTGCATACCGTCGTCGGCGCGGGCGCGGCGGAAGGCGCGATCGACGCCTCCAACATGCTCAAGCCGATGCTCGCCCGCGGTGAGCTGCACTGCATCGGCGCAACGACGCTCAACGAGTACCGCAAGTACATCGAAAAGGACGCCGCGCTCGAACGGCGGTTCCAGCCGGTGATGGTTGGCGAACCGAACGTCGAGGACACGATCAGCATCCTGCGCGGGCTGAAGGAGCGCTACGAAGTCCACCACGGCGTGCGTATCAAGGATGGCTCTCTGGTAGCGGCTGCGGTTCTCTCCCACCGCTACATTGCCGACCGCTTCCTGCCCGACAAAGCGATCGACCTCGTCGACGAAGCGGCCAGCCGGCTGCGAATGGAAATCGACAGCATGCCGCAGGAGATCGACGAGATCGAGCGGCGGATCATGCAGCTCGAGATCGAACGCCAGGCGCTGCGCAAGGAAAGCGATCCTGCCAGCAAGGAACGGCTCGCAAGTCTGGAGCAAGAGCTTGCCAATTTGAAGGAGCAGGGCGGCGGGCTCAAGGCCGAATGGCAGCACGAGAAAGCGATCGTGCAGTCGATCCGTGGTCTGAAAGAACGCATCGAGCAACTGCAGATCGAGATCGAATCGGCCAGGCGCCGGACCGATTGGGAGACCGCAGCCCGGCTGGAGTACGGCGAACTGCCGGCATTGGGTCGCGAGCTTGCCGGTCGGGAAGCCGAAGTCGGCACGTTGCGGCTAGTGAAGGAAGAGGTAGACGAAGAAGACATTGCGCTCGTCGTGAGCCGCTGGACGGGTGTTCCGGTTAGCAACCTGATGGAAGGCGAGCTGCAAAAGCTGGTCAAGATGGAGGAGCGCCTTCACCAGCGGGTGATAGGCCAGGAAGAAGCGATCACTGCGATTGCGAACGCTGTGCGCCGTGCCCGCGCCGGTCTGCAGGATCCCAACCGTCCGCTCGGTAGCTTTATCTTCCTGGGGCCAACCGGCGTTGGCAAAACCGAGATCGCTCGCGCCCTGGCCGAGTTCCTGTTCGACGACGACCAGGCGATGGTGCGGATCGATATGTCGGAGTACATGGAGAAGCACACCGTTTCGCGCCTGATCGGCGCTCCTCCCGGCTACGTCGGCTATGAGGAAGGCGGCCAGCTAACCGAGGCCGTCCGGCGGCGTCCGTACTCGGTCGTGCTGCTGGACGAGATCGAGAAGGCGCACCCGGATGTGTTCAACGTCCTCCTACAGGTCCTGGACGATGGCCGGCTGACGGATGGCAAGGGGCGCACGGTCGACTTTAAGAACACTGTCGTGATCATGACAAGCAACATCGGCAGCGTGTTTATCGCGGAAGCCGGTGGGATGCTCACCGACCAGGTGAAGAAACAGGTCATGGACGTGCTGCGCGGCGTCTTCCGGCCGGAGTTTCTGAACCGCGTGGACGAGATCGTGGTCTTCCATTCGCTCTCGCGTGAGGACCTGAGGAGAATCATCGACATCCAGCTAGCGGCAGTAGCGCGGCGGTTGCAGGACCGCCACATTCACATCGAGTTCACGCAGGCGGCAAAGGAGCTCTTGATCAGCGAGGGCTACGACCCGACTTACGGCGCACGGCCATTAAAGCGGACCATTCAGCGGCTGGTCTTGGACCCGTTGGCGCTGAAGGTACTGCAGGGCGACTTCCGGGACGAAGACTCCATATTCGTGGATGCGGAAACGGGGAGCCTCGTTTTCCGTCTCGCTCAACGAAGCACGAGCGAGGAAACCTCATCTGATGTACCCGACGTCGTCGAGGGTGAAGTCATCGGCCGCTCACAACGGCAAATGTGATTAAAATTCGAGGCTGCGGCAAAGATGCCGCGGCCTTCGCGCGCCAATCGCAACTTTCCAGTCGCTCGAACTTCGGCCGGTGCTTTGGTGACAAAAAGGTTACTGACATAACGTCAGCAAATCGAATAGGATCACTTCTGTGGGATGCACCCGAGCCGTACTACCGCCAGCCTGATATGTTGCGTGCCTCTTGCTCTGCACAACTCTCAAGCGTATCGTTAGTCCCTACCAGGACCTGCTCGTGATCATTGGCGGCAGCCTGTTGGCATGCCGCGGACGGGGGTGGTGCGGGGGCAAAGGCATTTACTACTTCACGTGACAACATCAACCCTGCACAGACAGGAAAGGATTAACCATGATTCAGGGCAAACGATCGCCGGTGCTATTCACCGGCGTGATGCTAACGGCCGCGGCGCTGGCCATGGCATGCAGTAGCAGCAATAACAACAATACGAAGACCACGGTTCCCACCACGGCTGCCACGCGCGCCGGCACGTCGGCGCCGGTTGCCCCAGCCGCGGGTTCGCCGACCCGCGCAGCGGCCTCGCCGGCTGCCGCGGGCTCCCCCGCGGCCGCGGCGCGTCCGGCAGATATCGCGGCCGACGATGCGCAGAAGGTAACGCTTAACCTGGGCGCCGAGCCGCAGTACCTCGACCCGCAGATCTCGAATTTCGCGCAGGATATCACGATCGAGCATCTTCTCTGGCGCGGTTTGTTCTACTTCGACAAGGACACCAACACCGTTCCCGCCCTGGCGACCGTGGTGCCGGCCAAGGACAACGGCGGCATTTCGGCTGATGGCCTGACCTATACGATCAAGATGAAGACCGGCCAGAAGTTCAGCGACGGCAACCCGCTGACCGCCAAGGACATGGAATACTCAGTCAAGCGCATGCTCGATCCGAAGCTCTCCGGCTTGTATGCCAGCTTCTTCTACGACATCGTCGGCGGTGAGGACTACAACTCGGCGCTGGGCACCAAGGACAAGCCCAAGACGCCGTCCGACGCCGACCTGCAGGCGCTTTCCGATAAGTTGGGCGTCAAGGCCGTCGACGACGCGACCGTCCAGTTCAAGCTGACGGCCCCGAGTGCTTCGTTCCCCACGCGATTGGCGCTGTGGGCCGTATATCCGGTGGAGAAAGCCGCCATCGACAAACTGGCCGGCAAGCCAATGGACGCCGGCAACCTGATCGGCAACGGTCCGTTCATCCTCAAAGAGCACGCCCCCAAGGACCACATCACGCTGGTCAACAACCCCAATTACACGCTGGGAGCGCAGCCATTCTTGAAGCAGGTGACGTTCAAGGACATCGAGGATCCGGTCACGGCGCTCAACGCCTATAAGAACGGCGAGCTTGACGCCATCTTCGTTCCGGTGCAGCAGTTCACTCAGATCGCGGCGGACGCGAGCCTGAAGGACCAGATCCACCGTGAGGCGTTTCCGAACACCCTTGGTCTGGAGTACAACCAGGCGCAGAAGCCGTTTGATAACGTCGGCGTCCGCATGGCGTTTGCCAAGGCCGTAGACCGCAATGCGCTGGCGGCGGTCGTGTACAACGGCACGGGCGTTCCCGGTTCCACCTGGCTGCCGCCGAACTTCCCCGGCTACGACAAGGCCAACGAGGACATCCAGAAGTTCGACCCGGCGGCGGCGAAGAAGCTGCTTGCCGATGCCGGTTTCCCGAACGGTCAGGGGCTGCCGGACGTCAAGATCATGCTGTCGGACACCTCGACCAATAAGTTGTTCTTCGACTTCCTCCAGAAGCAGTTGAAAGACAACCTGAACGTCAACATCTCGGCAGACCTGGTCGATCAGAAGACCCGCTCGTCGCGGATTAACTCGAAGGACTTCCAGTTCATCTACGGCGGCTGGAACGGAGACTATCCGAACGATGACGACTGGCTGCCGGTCTGGACGACCAAGGACACCAACAACGATTACAACTACAGCGACCCGAAGTTCGACGACGCCGTGAAAGCGGCGCTGGCGGAACCGGATCCGAAGAAGCAGCTCACGCTGTGGACCGCCGCCGAGAAGATCCTCCTCAACGACGCGGCGATCGGTAACCTGCGTCACGGAGAGTTCATCTCGCTGTGGAAGCCCAAGGTGAAGGGCCAGGTTGGCAGCCTGCAGGACAGCACCCTCTTCGGCGATGAATTCCTCGAAACGGTGTACGTCTCGAAGTAGGCTGTGATCCTATCCGAGGGGCATAACTAGCCTACCGGGGGCGCGAGGGTGCGCTCCCGGTAGGCTGCTTCACTTGGCAGCGGAGGCCCGTTGTGGGGGGCTACCTTCTCAGGCGCTTTCTCTGGCTATTCCCCGTCCTGTTCCTCGTGGCGACGATCACATTTCTGCTCATGCATCGTGTTCCGGGCGGTCCGTGGGATCAGGACCGGCCGCTGTCGCCTTCGGTGCAGAGGTCGCTGAACCAGCGCTATCACCTTGACAAACCGATCTACCAGCAATATGCGTTCTTCCTTCGAGACCTCGTACACGGCAACCTGGGGGTGTCGTTTCAGGAACGAGACCGGCCGGTGACCAATATCCTCGGTCGCGGCATTCAGAAGACAGCTCAGCTCGGTATCCTGGCGTTCGCGTTCGCCGCAATCGTCGGTGTTACGCTCGGCACCGTTGCTGCATTCAATCAGAACGGACCGCTCGATTACGTTAGTGTGTTTTTCGGCACTATTGGTGCAAGCTTTCCGAGTTTTATCATCGCTGCGTTTCTCGTGATCATCTTTGTGTTGAAGCTGCATTGGTTCAACATCATCGGTTGGGGAAGCTGGAAAAACTCCGTCCTTCCGGTTGTTTCGCTCGGGTTTTTCCCAGCGTCATATATCTCTCGCATTACTCGGGCCAGTGTTCTGGAAGTGATTCGCCAGGACTATGTGCGAACCGCCCGCGCAAAGGGACTGGGAGCGTTCACCGTCGATCGGCGGCACGTCGTTCGAAATGCGATGATCCCGGTGCTCACGGTGATGGGACCGATATTCGCCGCGCTCATTTCCGGCTCCTTCATCATCGAGTACCTCTTCGGCATAAACGGAATCGGCCGCGAGTTCGTGCAAAGCGTGCTCAGTCGCGATTACGGCGTTATCATGGGGACGACGCTATTTTACGGACTATTAATCGTGCTCGCCAACCTCGCGGTCGATATCCTCTACGCCGCGGTAGACCCGCGAATTCGGTTCAGCTAGGCGGGACTGAACGATGGCGACAGCCCAATCGGAACGAGTGCTACCGGCCTTCAATGCCGGTGCCGTCTACGGCAAGCAGCGCAACCTCTGGATCGACGCATTTCGACGGCTGATGCGAAACCGCCTGTCCGTCATCGGTCTTGCGGTTGTCGTGGCATTTATCGTGCTCGCGATCTTTGCGCCCATCCTCGGCCGCTACCAGCCGTACAGCTACCAGAACTACAGCCTGCTCAACAAACCACCGAGCTGGCAGCACTTTTTCGGTACGGACCCGATCGGGCATGACAGTTGGGCGCGGGTACTCATCGGCCTTCGCGTGTCACTAACCGTCGGCTTTTCGGTCGCGGCCATTGTGCTGGTTATCGGTGTTGCCGTGGGCTCGGCGGCGGCACTGGGGGGCGGCGGCGCCGACAACCTCGTCATGAGAGCCACCGACGTCGTCTACGCGTTTCCGGACCTGTTGCTCATTATCCTGCTCCAATCGATGTTCGGCGGCGGTCTCTGGCAAGTGACCGCGGCAATATCGCTCGTCGCTTGGACTGGAATCGCACGCCTCGTACGCGGCCAGATGCTGAGCCTCAAAGAGAGCGACTATGCGCTCGCCGCACGCACGCTCGGGGCGTCGCAGGGTCGCATTGTGTTTTTTCATATCCTGCCGAACACGCTGGGTCCAGTGATCGTCGCACTGACCTTTGCGATCCCCGCGGCGATTTTTGCAGAGGCCGCCCTCACCTTCATCGGCGTGGGCCTGCCGCCGCCTACAGCCAGCCTGGGGCGGTTGGTCAACGACGGCTATCAGTACATTTCGGTGAGCGCATGGCTGGTGACATTTCCGGCCGCCGCTATCGGCCTGTTGATGCTGTCGTTCACCTTCATCGGTGACGGACTCCGAGACGCGCTCGATCCCCGAACGCGTGGCTCGACCTGATGAAGTCTGCCACGGAGCGCGGAGGCGCCGCCGAAACCGAAACCGGCGCATCACGACTGCGTCGCGTCTTGCATTCTCGTCCGCTGGGGCTGTTCGTCGACACCGATGGAACCATAAGCCCGCTCGCGGCAACGCCGCAGTCCGCCGTGGTCTCACCCGAAGCAAAGGCGCTGCTCCGCCAGCTCTCGACTCGCATCCACGTCGTGGTCATTTCTGGTCGCACCCTGGTCGACGTTCGCCGCATGGTGGGCCTCTCGGGGGTGACCTATGTCGGCTCGCATGGGCTCGCCACGTGGATCGACGGGCGGGAAGAGCTTGACGATTCGGTCAGGCCATACGTCGGCTATGCGCGACAAGCGATGGCTGAGCTGGCTTCGTTGCGGCGAATCGACGGGCTTCTCTTCGAGGAGAAGGGAACCGGTATTGGCATCCACTACCGGCTCGCGCGCGATCGCGACGAAGCCCGTTCGGCTATCCTCCGCGGAATCGCCGCGTCCGGTTCTGCCGCGCACTTCGACCTCTTGGAGGGCATCCGCGTCATCGAGCTGCGACCCAGGCTCGGCATAAACAAGGGCACCTCGGTTCGCGCTCTAGTGAACCGCTTCCGTCTCGAAGGATTGATCTACGTGGGCGACGACATCACCGACGTGGAGGCGTTCGAGGCGATCCGAGACACGCAGTCCGGTGGTCGGATCGACGGTTTGGCAATTGCAGTGCGGCACGGTGAAGCCTCACCGCTCGTCGAGGCGGCGGCCGACTACGCGGTCGACGGCGTCGAAGGCGTCGTCAGTCTTCTCGGCTTTATTGCGCGGTCTGTGGGGTTTATGCCAGCGCCAGCAGATCGCTGAACTGGCGGATCAGCCATTCAATGATGTCGTCGGCGGCGATCACATCGTGTAATGCCAGTGCCCGTGTGTGACGTTCCTCGGCCGGCATGTCGAGCGCACGTTTGAGCGCTCTGACGGTCCCTTCGATGTCCGCGGGCGCCACCGGTAGGGCGTGTTCTGCCAGTTGCTCAAACGCACCGGCGGTCTCGGATAAGAGGAGAACGCCGTCGTTCACGTTGACCAGCGGACCCTCCTTGGCGACAAGGTTCATACCGTCGATCACCGGGTTCACGAGCAGCACGTCGTAATGGCGCATCGCCGCGATGGCCTGCGCGTAGTTGTTTTCGTAGAACACGGTGATCGGCTCCCACGTGGCTGAGCCGTATTCGTCGTTGATTGCGTCGATGAGCTCGAGAACTTCATCCGTGTAGTTCTGGTAGAAGCCGATGTCCGTTCGAGACGGCACGATAAATGCGAGCATATTGACGCGGCTACGATACTCAGCGTGTCGCTCGATCAACAGCTCAAAAGCTCGGAAGCCGCGGAGCAAGTTCTTGCTCGGCTCCGCGCGGTCGACACGGACAACCGATTTTTGAACAAAGAGCGGCTCGAGCCGCCGCTCGTATTCGCGTACCTTTTCGGACCTGGCGAAGGCGAGCAGCCCTTCAGCGTCGACGGCGACCGGATAGGCGTGAACCAGCGTCAGGTGGCCGTTGAACCACACGGTGGAGCGGCGGTAGTCCACGTCCGCGCCGGGCAAGAACGCCTCCGCGCCTTGCAGGAAATTGCGGGTGTCGCGCACGGTTTGCAGTCCGACGATGTCGGCTGAGCTCAGGTTCTCGAAGATTGCCCGACGCATGAAGTTTGGCAGCAGCGCCCAATACCGCGGGTCGGGCCAGGGAATGTGGGTGAAGTGCTGGATGATCGTTCCGGGCAGGCGCTCACGCACCAGCTTCGGAACGAGGTACAGGTGGTAGTCCTGCACCATGACATACGGTGGCGTGCGGTCGCCGCTAGCCTCGGCCGCTATCGCCTCGGCGAACGTCTCGTTTGCGCGTGCGTAACCCTGTTCCCATGCTTCATAGACGGCGCGACCGATGTTGGGCGAGCGCGGCGTGTTCCACATGTAGTGCTGCAGGAACCAGAGGTGAGAGTTACTTATCACGTTGTAGTACTGCTGGTATAGCTTGCGCGGCAGCGGGACAAAGCGGATGTGCATGCCGCTTTCGTCGAAAGGCACCGAGCCTTCTGCTTTTGCGGCCATCTCTCGGTCTCCGTCGGTCATAGCGCTCGCAATCCAGGTCAGATCGGAGAAGCGACTCAAAGCCGAAAGCGCCGTCACCAGACCTCCGCTGCCGCGATTGGCGCTCAGCGATCCGTCCGGATTCCGGGCGAACTCCACCGGCCCGCGATTGCTCGCGATGATCAGGCGTCGTTCGGCCAGCATTTGGGATGAAAGTTCCCGCAGCGCGTCGATGGGCAATTTGTTTTCTCCCCTGCTCAACAATACGCCTTGCGTCGCGCAACGGCCGTCTGCCTTGCCGCTGCGAATGTGCCCGCGCTACACTTACGGCACTGAGCCCCCGTAGCTCAGTGGATAGAGCGCCGGCCTCCGGAGCCGGAAGCACAGGTTCGAGTCCTGTCGGGGGTACCACGCGGGACCTATACGGGCCGGGCCATGCGGCCCGGCCGTTGTCTTGACCGCGTGGGCCGGAGCATCGAGCGCTGTCGGCGCAGCCCATAAACCGGGTCAAGCGGCGACCCCGCGTGGCCGAAGGGAGCAGGACTCTGAGCAACAGGTCACCAAGCCGTAAGCGGCGCGACCGAAGATACGATCCACTTAAACCGATCGGCGGCTTTCGACACGAGCCCAAGAGCTTTTTTGACCGGCTCGTTCACCACAAGTGGGCGTTTCCGGTCATTTCCGTGGTGGGTGGTGCGGCGCTCATTCTGGGCACCATCCTACTGTTCTTGAATCCAAACGGCGGCAGCACCGGACGCGCAGTCCGTCCGGGAGAAGACGCGGTCCGCGGCGGTACGGCCCCCGCGGTGATCGAAACCCCGGGCGCAACACCGGCCGGCACACCGCAGCCGACCGGTACCCCGGCCCCACAACGCGCATATAACGCGGCGCCCGCCTTTACGATCGATCCGACGGCAAAGTATTCGGCGGTCATCAAGACAGACATGGGCGATATCACCATCGCGCTCGACGCCCGCTCAGCGCCGCAAACTGTCAACAACTTCGTTTTCCTGGCCCAGCATCGCTTCTACGACGGTTTGACGTTCCAGCGCGTCGTTAAGAATTTCGTCGCGCAGGCCGGCGCCACGAGCGCCGATGGCTCAGGCGGGCCGGGGTATACGATTCCCGATGAGAACAGTCCGCTCAAGCACGATCCCGGAATGGTGGCGATGGCACAGACCGGCACGTCGACGAACTCGGCGGGCAGTCAGTTCTACGTCGCACTCGCGCCTCTGCCGCAGCAGGACGACAAGGAGACGGTTTTCGGGCAGGTGACCTCGGGACTTGATATCTTACAGTCGTTATCCGCGCGCGATCCCCGCGATCCGAACGCGGGTCCCGCGCTGGCGATCCAGTCAATTTCAATCCAGAAACAGTAGTACAGCGGCGTAAGCCGGAATACACAGAACAGAGGCAAACATGGCACGGTACAGCAAAGCACCGTCGATGACGATCGACCTTACGAAGAAGTACATCGCTACGTTCCACACTGACAAAGGGGATTTCAAAGTGGAACTCTTCGCGAAGGACGCGCCGATGACGGTAAACAACTTCGTGACTCTGGCCCGAGACGGTTTCTACGACAACGTGACCTTCCATCGGGTCATTCCAGGGTTCATGGCCCAGGGCGGTGACCCGACGGGATCCGGCAGCGGCGGCCCGGGATATACGTTTGTCGATGAACAAAACACGCGTAAGCACGAGGGCGGCACGTTATCGATGGCGAACGCCGGCCCCAACACCAACGGGAGCCAGTTCTTCATTACGTTCGAGCCCCAACCGCACTTGAACGGCCGCCATACCGTATTCGGCCAGGTCACCGACGGCATGGACGTCGTTCGCAAGCTTCGAGTTCGCGACCCCGGTTCCGACCGCACCCCCGGTGACCGCATTACCAGCATCGACATCGGCGAAGAGTAGCGGCTGCGCCGCGGGGCGCGCAGCCCGGCAGTTGGCAGTCGGGCGAGACCTAACCCCCTGGCCCCTTCCCTAACGACGGGAAGGGGCGACCGTTGGTAGATGGGTTCGAGCTGGCTTGCAGCGCGGGACGAACCCCCCGGCCCATCCCCGAAACGGGGCAATGCTCAATACGACTGCCGACTGCCTACTGCCACCGAACGGCCCTACGCGGAAGCCGCCCTCGATGCGAAACGCTCCAGGTATTCGACCACGCCGTCCACTAGCCCCCTGGCGTGGAGGATTTCGTAATCGATGCTGCACTCGTTACAGAGCGTAAAACGGTCGTAGCGGATACTGCCAATTGCCCGACGTGCCGCGTTGCAGCGGTGGCACATGAGGCTGCTGTGCGGATCGATCCCATTCGCCGTGTCATCCTGCGCGAACAGGCGCATGACGGCGCGGATCGAATCAATTTGACCGGGCGTGAGCGCCCGTCCTACCTGGGTAACCGACCGCTGCGGATGCAAGATCCCTGGCTTCCGCGTGACCCCACGCGGCGCCGGTGGCTCGAATTGGACGTCGTCGGCGATTTGATCGGATTCGGGCTCGCCCCACCAGCCCTTCTGCCGGGGGCGCTCGATTGATGCTGACCGACTCCCTGGACGGCGTGTCACTGTCGCTGCCTCCTATTCACGCTTAGCGGCGATGACGACGTCGGAGCACCAGGTCAGGGAGGGGAAACGTATGCCTCCGGTATCCAGCCGGATTGGCAACAAAAAAAGACCAGAGGCAGCCGCCCCCGGTCAATACCGATGGAACTTCCTCCCTTGAACGCCTACGAGGTTAGCTGTCGGGTTCGGCCTCAAGAGATTGGCCTATCCGCCCGAGGGCGGAATACACCCCAAAAAGTGGATCCCCCGTTGCCGCATAGCGGCATTCGGCGCTGACGCTCTTCAGTTGTAGGCCCATCGTAGGAATGGCCTGGGCGCGGTGTCAAGGGACGAAGGCTTAAATGTTTGTGACGAAAACCACGGACGACGGCACGTCAGGAGCTCCGCAGCTTCCCGTGTTCGGCTTTGTACTCCACGAATCGGAGCAGCGCCACGAACGGGATCGCCAACAACAAGGCGATGACCCCCTGCACCCAGTAGTTGCCCGTTAACAACAACAGGATCCCGATGGCCACGGCAAATGACAAACCGACGATCGACGCGATACGCCCGATGACGACGCGAGTGGGGATTCGGGGCTGCGTAATCATCAGAAGAATCCTATAAAAGACGTGTAAGCAAACACGCGATCCGGTCGGGGTGGCGAGATTCGAACTCACGGCCTCCTGCTCCCAAAGCAGGCGCTCTGCCAAGCTGAGCTACACCCCGGTTTGACGCTTCATTCAGGCTATCGGCGGACCCGAAACGGGTCAAGACGGAGAGCCGGCCGCCGGCACCCGCGAAAACTCGGCCGCGATTTCGGCCGCAAGTGAGGGACGCCGGAAGAGCGAGGAACCGACTTGCACCGCCCGGGCGCCGGCGGCGAGGTATTGTCGGGCGGCCTTCCCTGAATCGACGCCGCCGCAGGCGATCACGCCGATGCCGATAGCCGCTGCGACGCGTTCTACGAGCCCGAGAGTGAGCGGCGTGATCGCAGGCCCAGCCAGGGCTGCAGGCCTGCCTTCGAATAGATCGTGGCCGGTTGCGTCGTCGAAGTGGCGGGCCGGCCAGCCCTGCGCCACAGTGACGGCAACGGCGCCTGCGTACTCGGCCGACGTGGCCGCTTCAACAATGCTCGAAGCGGGGGAAAGCTTGGCTATGACCGGCAAGGACGTGGCTGCCGTGACTTCCGACACCACGCTTTCCACGTTGCTCGGATCCTCGCAACCGTCGCCCAGCCACGCCAGATTTAGCTCCAGGGCGGCGACACCCGGCACGGATTCGAGTTCGGTCGCAAGCGTAACGAGCTCATCCAGCGACTCACCGGCAACGCTAACAATCACCGGCACCGCGAGCGTCGACCACGCCGCTGCCGTGCTGCGCAGCGTAGCGTTGAGGCCGGGGTTGGGGAGGCCGCTCGCGTACAATACGCCGGCGCTCGCCTCAACGACGCGTGGCTGGGGCCAGCCGCGTCGCGAATGCACCGTCAGCGAGTGGGTGACGGCCGCGCCGATGCCGTCAAGCCAGCCGGACCGCGCAAAACGGACGCAATCGCCGGTGCAGCCGGCCGCAGTCATCACCGGTCCCGCCAATGACAGCGACGCACCGTTTCTTCCCTGAAACTCGACGAACGGGCGATCGACCTGGATGGCGGAGACCTCTATTCTGTGAGAGAAAGAGAGAGGGGACGCCCGCAAGCGTCCCCCCAGTCAAGCGTTTTTAGCGGGGCGAACGACTATTCGGCACCCGTTCGATAACCTACGCCAAGAAGGCTCCCGAGCGTATTCTCGGAGATCGGCGGCGGAGAGTCGTTCGTAGGCGCCGGCACGTCGGCAACGGCCGTGTTGTTGCGGCCGCGCCCACGCCAGCGACTGCCGGAGTCACTGGAATCATTCTCCCAGATAGAGTCGCTCGACGAATTCGAGAACTCGCGGATCTCGCCACAAACTTTGCATTTCCCGACGCTCGTCGAGCCGTTGGGCGTCTCGATACGCCAGTGGTGCCGGCACACCGGCAGCTCAGGCGCTCCCTCTACTTCCTCAGAGACCGGCTGTTCCATGATGTTCGTCTGCTGCATCATATCCTCCCGTCCGCACAAGCCGCGGACCAAAACTCTCGCGTTGTACGTGTCGTCACCTAGGAACAGTTAAACCTAGCATGAATAGTGGCCGGCTGTCAAGGATTCTACGGTATTTACAGTATAGACTTGGTTATCGTTGACAAGTATTATTGCGCGTTTCTACAATTGAAGTCGGTAGATTTTCCGGGCGGGTTCTCGCCTCAATGCGGGCCTGTCCACGGGGTCCCCGTCCATGCATTCCTCAAAAAGCCAGATACTGGTCGCGCTCAAGCGACAAGGTCGATGCAGCGTTGACGAACTAGCGATTGCGTTGCACTTGGCGCCGATGACGGTGCGCCAGCATCTGGCGACGCTGGAACGGGATGGCCTCGTCGTTTCTGTTGAAGAACGCCAGCGAATGGGCCGTCCCCATTTCGTGTTCTCATTGACCGAGCAGGGCGACGAAAGCTTCGGTATGCGGTATGACCGCATCGCGCTCCAACTGCTACTCGAGGTGGGCCGGCTCGACAGCCAGGAGATCGCCGGATTGTCGGCGGAAGAAAAGACGGCGCTCCTTTTCGACAGGCTGGCCGACCGATTTATCAGCCGCTACCGCCCGCGTATGGGCCCGCTCACCCTGCCGCAACGCATCGCCGCGGTATCAGACGCGTTACACACCGAAAGCGGCTTCACCGAATGGGCCGCGACCCCCGAGGGTTACGAAATCCGCGATTACAACTGCTTTTTCGACAGGCTGAACGGTACGACCGCCAATCATTGTCGTTGGCATGAGCGCATTTTGACCGAGTTGCTCGAGACGCCGGTCGAATGTCGAAGCGACGCGCCGCCATCCGTCCAACTGTGCCACTTTGTCATCAAGAGTCCCAACACGCGAGCCGGTGCCCGCCCCATGGCGGCGGTGCTGTCGATGGCCGGCGCACACCGCGAGCCATCCGCGACCGGGTAAGGAGAACCATCGTGACCCAAGTTTCATCCATCCAAGAGGGCGGCGCCATCAAGGACGCCGTGCTCGCGGCTCTCAGCACCGTTCAGGACCCTGAACTCCACCGTGACCTCGTTTCGCTCGGCATGATCGAGGATCTCGCCGTGGACGGCGGCAGCGTTTCATTCAAAGTCGTCCTGACAACGCCCGCCTGTCCTGTGCGCGGCGAAATCGAACAGCAGGTCGAACAGGCCGTAATGGCTGTACCGGGTGTGCGGAGCGTCCACGTCGTGATGGGAGCGCAGGTCCGATCGACCCCTATCAAGCCGGGCGGACCGAAGCCGATCGAAGGGGTGCGCAACGTCATTGCCGTCGCAAGCAACAAAGGCGGCGTGGGCAAGAGCACCGTTAGCGTGAACCTCGCCGTCGCCCTTGCGCAGGCGGGGGCGCGTGTCGGATTGGCCGACGCCGATATTACTGGGCCAAACATCCCTACGATGATGGGGTTTGAGGCCGGCTTTCAATCGCAGGGCAATCAGGGTCTCCGAGCAGTCGAGAAATACGGCGTGAAAGTCGCATCGCTGGGCTTCCTCCTGCCAAAAGGGATGCCTGTTGTCTGGCGCGGCCCGATGATCGGTACGGCCGTTCGCCAGCTACTGCACGACATCCCATGGGGCGAAGGCGGAGACCTTGACTATCTCATAATCGATCTGCCGCCGGGCACAAGCGACGCCTCGATGAGCATGGCACAGGATGCGGCGATATCCGGCGCCGTGATTGTGAGCACGCCGCAGGACGTCGCCCTCGAAGACGCACTGAAGGCCGTCGGCATGTTTGAAAAGCTTCACGTTCCCGTATTCGGTATCATCGAGAATATGAGCTACTTCATCTGCCCATGTTGCGGTGAACGGACGGAGATTTTTGGACACGGCGGCGCCAATGAAGCCGCGGACGAGCTCGGCCTGGACTTCCTGGGAGAAGTTCCCTTGCATTCGCAGATCCGCGCCGGCGGCGACAGTGGTACGCCTATAACGGTCTCTGATTCGGACTCGCCTCAGGCTGAAGCCTTCAGGCGGATCGCCGAGCGCGTCGCCGCGAAGCTCAGTGTGCTGCAGTGGAGCCAGGCGTGACCAGCGAATCGACACCTTCTCCGAGACGCCGTCGTCCTGCCCCCAAGCGGGCTGCTGAGGCAAAGACCGGAGCGGCTGCGTTAGATGCAAGCGGCGCCAGCAAGCGTGCGGGAGGTCCGCCGGCTCCGGTGTCGGTCTCGGGAATCCCACGCAGCATATTTTCGTCGCCGGTCCTCAACCTCCCGCCGGCAACGGCAGCACCGAGTGCTACGAGCTCTAAGGCCGCCGAGAAACCTGCTGGGAGCCCGGCAGACGTGCCCGATGAACAGAAGACCCCTCGATCCAGTCCGGTACGCGGCCGTCGCGGCGCCGCACCGCGTACATCCGCCATCGACAAGACGGCTCGGAGGGCGACGATCAAGACCGACTCTGATGAGCCGGTGCAGGTCGAGTCATTCGTCCCGGCGGCTCGTGCGGACGCCAGTCCCGAAGCTCCGCCGGCGGCCCGTTCACGCCGCACGGGACAGCGGCCTCCGACTTCCGAACCGGAGGCCGCTGGCGCATCCGAGGCGACCGGGATTCCCTCCGACGTCGCGCCTGCGACGCCAAAAGGTCGCTCGGGGCGGCGCGGCAAGACGGCACACACCGAGCCGCCGGTCGTGGCACCGGTAGAAACCTCTGGACCCGATTTGGAATTTGGCGTTGCGGACGCCAGCGCAGAGGATCTGCGGGCCATCGCTCGCGCTACGGGCGCAATCGGCGCCAATGTCGCTCCGCGACGATCAGACGAATCCCCCGCTCGGGCCTTCGGCGACGACGAGGAGATGGTGACGTGGTCGCCCTCGCCGAGAGTAGCTCCTGCCGGTGTGGAGGACGATGTCGCGCCTGGCAGTGACGAGCTTTCTGAAACAGGCGAGGAGTCTGGCGGCGTTCGGCGCCGGAGACGGCGCGGTCGCGGCCGGCGCGGGCGCGGCGGCCAGAGCGGAACGGCGATCGACGGGGTATCCGAGAACGGCGGTGCGGCAACGCAGCCCGATACCGCCGCGGCGCCTTCTCAGCTCACGCCAGACCGACAACTGGTCGTGCCACGGCAGCCAATCCTGCCGGATTACCCGGTCGAGTTCGAACCGATGCCGCCGCCTACCAAGCGCCGTCCCGCCCGCCGTCCGGGCATGATCACCGACCCACGTTTCTCTCGGGAAGAGCAGGCCGAAATCGACCAATTTGTACGGACGAGTCCGCCCGCCGCGGCCCCCGTCGTTTCCGGAACGGACGAGTTCCGCGCGGCGCTGCTGACAGCAGACGAGAAGCGGGAGCTCGAACAGGCTGCGCCCCGGCCCCGATCGCGCCGCGGTCGCGGGAGCGGACGCGCGGCTGCTTCGCCGTCCCCGCAGGAGACCGAGCCTGGTTTGCAGGCGACGCCCGCGTTCGCGCCGATGCCGGTGGCGCCGGCCGCCCGTGCCGGCCAGAACCCATTAGAAGCTTTGATAGCCCGACAGAACGTCATCCTGGATACGCTGATGGAGCGGCAGATCTCCCTGTTGCGCAATATCGAGCGGTCGATGATCGCCCTCGATCAGCGGCTTGGCAACGGCGGTCAGGCCGCGGCAAAAGCGGCGCGTGTCGGCGTATTCGTCGATGTTCCTAACGTGATATACGCGGCGGAGCGGATCGGCTGTACGATCGATTTTGGCAAGCTACTCGCGATTCTGACCCGTGGCCGCGACCTGGTACGCGCCAGCGCCTATTCGCCGGTTAGCGACGATCCGCAGATGCGGGTCGAGACACAGAAGTTTGTGCAGCCGTTTCTTGGGCGTGGATTCCGCGTCGTCACAAAGCCGCTCAAGCGGTTCGCAGACGGAACGATGAAGGGTAATTTCGATGTCGAACTGGCGATGGACGTGCTGACCATGGCCGATCGCCTGGACGTGGTCTGCCTGGTATCGGGCGACGGCGACTTCAGCCGGCTGGTGGAGATGATCGCCGTCAAGGGCGTGCGGGTCGAAGTCATCGCGTTCTCGTCAAGCACGTCCAGCGAATTGCGCGCGGCCTGCGATGAATACATCGATCTGGGGACCAGGTTGCGCGAGATCTGCTCCTAATCAGGGTCGGTAGAATCCCTCAATACAGCTCACGCAGGTCGAACCGTGGGCCGTCGCGGCAGACGAGGCGACTGCCGTGGCGGCGCGTTTCGATAGCGCAGCCCGAACACGCGCCGGTGCCGCACGCCATTTGGGCCCAAACGATCGCCTGGGCCGGCGGTTTCAACATGAGCGTCTTGAGGTCCGCAGCGACCTGGCGGAGTAGTGGCTCGCCAGCTGCAACCACGATCTGATCGGCCCAGCGCAGATACTCCGGAAGCGCGTGGGCGATACCGCGCTCGTCATCCCCCGACGGCACGATCTCGAGTTCCACTTCCGGAGGAATGCCATCCGGTGGGTACGTCGGTTGTCCGGATGCGCTTCCCTGGATCAACGTCACGCTGACATCGCGCGCCACGGCAACCTCTGCCATGAAGAGGAGGGGCGCGACTCGCACGCCGTGCCCCACGAGCAACAGGTGACGCGTGTCGCGCAATAGGCTCACGCCCGTGCCCAGCGGCCCCACAACGTTAAGAACGTCGCCGGGGGCGCGGCGCGCCAGCCACTCAGAACCACGGCCGGCGACCTGGACCAATAGCGCGTGTTCGCCGCTCCGCGGCTCTGTGCCACGCGAGCGGCAGTAGCTGAACGGTCGCGGAAGAAACGGGTCTTCCCCTTCGCCGCACTGGACCATCAGGAACTGCCCAGGATGCGCTAGTCGAGTCACTTCAGGGCAATCGAACCAGATCTCGTAGAGGGTCTCCCCGAGCGGTGAAACCTCCACCACGCGCGCCCCGGCGACGTTCAACCGGCAGTACCCGGAACGGCCGGCTTTCGATACTCGTCGAGTGGCAGCACATTGAACGCGCCGCCGTCAACCAGCGCCTGGGCGGCGGCGCGGGCCGTATCGACCGACGTGAAGCAGGGAATTCGGCGCTCAACCGCGGCTCGACGGATGAGGAAGCCGTCGCGAACGGGACCGCGCCCGCCTTCCGGCGTGTTCACCACGGCGTTCACGAGGCCGTCGTTGATCACGTCCAGGACGTTAGGGTGGCCGTCCGCCAGGCGCTTTGCCACCTGGTCCACAGGTATGCCTAGCGTGCGAAGGAGGGTAGCTGTTCCTTCTGTCGCGTAAAAGTGGTAACCGGCGCGATGCAGGAGCCGCGCTACCTCGACCCCGTCCCCTTTGTGTTTGTCGGCGATAGACATCAGTACGGCGCCCTGCGGCGGTAGCATCAGGCCCGAAGCAATAAGCGCCTTCGCCAGCGCCGCTGGGTACTCGCGGTCGACGCCCATCACTTCGCCGGTAGACTTCATCTCCGGACCGAGATAGGTGTCCACTCCAATGAGCTTAGCCATCGAGAAGACCGGCGCCTTAACGGCGATGAGTGGCTGCTTCGGCCACAGACCGCCCGGATAGCCTTGCTGCTGCAGCGACTTGCCGAGCATAATGCCCACTGCGAGTTCGACCATTGGCACGCCGGTGACCTTGGACAGGAACGGGACGGTCCGGCTGGCCCGCGGGTTGACCTCCAATACGTAGATCGACGACGCGCCGCCGGCATCGGCGGGCATCACTACAAACTGAATGTTGATGAGGCCGCGCGCACCGAGCGCATTGCCGATAGTTTCGGTGTACGAGACGATGGTGTCGACTTCGTCGCTTGTCAGTCTCACCCCCGGGTATACCGCCATCGAGTCGCCCGAGTGGACACCCGCGCGTTCGACGTGCTCTATGATGCCCGGGATCAGCACCTGATCGCCGTCGCAGATGGCATCGACCTCGACCTCTTTGCCTTCGAGGTATTTGTCGATCAAGATCGGCTTGCCCGACTCGAGCTCGGCCGCGGCGCTCATGTATCGCAGCAGCTCGCTTGGCCCTTCGACGATCTCCATCGCCCGACCACCGAGGACGTACGAAGGCCGTACCAGCACGGGGTAGCCGATGAGTTGCGCCGTCTTGACCGCGTCTTCCACGTTCGTCACGGCGGTACCCGGCGGCTGCGGGACGCCCAGCTGCTGGAGGAAGCCTTCGAAACGCCGCCGATCTTCGGCGAGGTCGATCGTCTCGGCGCTGGAGCCGATGATCGGCAGCGCTGCCGTCGTCAGCGGGCCGGCGAGGTTGATCGCCGTCTGTCCCCCAAACTGAACGATCGACGGCGGCGGCGCGCTCACCGTCTCGTTTTCGATGATGTCGCGAACCGCCTCTTCGTCCAACGGCTCGAAGTAGAGCCGGTCGCAGGTGTCGAAATCGGTGGAGACGGTCTCCGGGTTCGAGTTGGCCATCAACGAGCGGTAGCCGGCGCCCTTCAGCGCCCACGCGGCCTGCACGCTGCAGTAGTCGAACTCGATCCCCTGTCCGATGCGGATGGGACCGCTGCCGATCACCAGCGCGGTCGGTCGGTCCTCGGGCAGCGCCTCGTTTTCTTGCTCGTAACAGCTGTAAAAATAGGGCGTGACCGCGTCAAACTCGGCCGCGCAGGTATCGACCATTTTGTAGACGGGCAGGATGCCCCAGCGATGCCGCAACTCCCGCACCTGTTCGGGCAGCAGGTCGCCGAGCGTGCTGATCTGGCGGTCGGAAAATCCAAGCCGCTTGGCGCGGCGCATCAGCACGGGGGTTAGCGGCTCTGCGAGTAGCCGCCGTTCCATCGCGACGATGTTTTCCAGCTTGCCCAGGAACCAGGGATCGATCCCCGTCTTGCGGGCAATCGTCATGCAGTCGGCTCCCCGCCGCAACATCGCCATCAGCGTCCACAACCGCTCGTCGGTGGCGTTCAGCGGCCGTTCGAGAGCGCTCTGCTGCCAGCCTCCGTCCTCCCAGAGAAGCGACCGGCCGCCGAATTCCAACGAACGAACCGCTTTCTGCAGCGCACCCTCAAAGGAACGATCGATCGCCATAACCTCGCCGGTCGCCTTCATCTGGGTGCCGAGGGTTCGGTCGCCGAACGGGAACTTGTCGAATGGCCAGCGCGGGATCTTGACGACAACGTAGTCGAGCGCCGGCTCGAACGCTGCCGAGGTCTTCTTGGTAACCGCGTTCGGAATCTCGTCCAGCCGCTTGCCGATCGCGATCTTCGCCGCGACGCGGGCGATCGGGTAACCGGTCGCCTTGCTGGCCAGCGCCGACGAACGGGATACGCGGGGGTTGACCTCGATCACGTAGTACGGTAGCGCGGTAGCGCCGTCGCCCTGCCATTCGGTCACGTCGGGGTGAGGGGCGAGTGAGAACTGCACGTTGCAGCCGCCCTCGATCCCAAGAGCGCGGATGATTTTCAGGCTGGCGGTACGCAGCATCTGGTAGTCGCGGTCAGAAAGCGTCTGGCTGGGGGCCACTACGATGCTGTCGCCGGTGTGCACGCCCATCGGGTCGAAGTTTTCCATGTTGCAGACGGTGATGCAGGTTCCCGCGCTGTCGCGCATCACCTCGTATTCGACCTCTTTCCAGCCGCCGAGGTAGGGCTCGACCAGGACCTGGCTGATCGGGCTGGCGGCCAGTCCGCTCGCCGCGATCTTTTCGAACTCCGCCTCGCTGAACGCGATGCCTCCGCCGGTTCCACCGAGTGTATAGGCCGGTCGAATCACTGCCGGAAGTCCAATGCCCGCGATGACCAGCTTCGCCGCCTCGATAGTGGTCACTGTTTCGCCTGGAAGCACTGGCTCACCGAGCTCCTCCAGCAACCGCTTGAACAGCTCACGGTCCTCGGACTGCCTGATGGCCTTCAGCGGCGTGCCGAGCACTCGAACTCCGTATTTGTCGAGGACTCCGGCATCGGCAAGCTCTACTGCCAGGTTCAGCCCCGTCTGGCCTCCTAGCGTTGGCAGCAGCCCGTCTGGCCGCTCGCGTTCGATGATCCGAGTCAAGACGTCGAGCCTCAGCGGCTCGATGTATACGATGTCCGCAATTCCCCGGTCGGTCATGATCGTCGCCGGGTTGGAGTTGACCAGCACCGAGATCACGCCCTCTTCGCGCATAGCCTTGCATGCCTGCGTGCCAGCGTAATCGAATTCCGCCGCCTGGCCGATGATGATTGGCCCGGAGCCGATAATGAGAACTTTGCTGGGCTTGTTCACGCGTCTTTACAATCTCCAACCGTTGGAATCCTCCCCGGTAACGGATAGGGGTCGCTCCGTGACCCTAGAGCGGCAGTTCAAAGCGCATCTCCGGGTTCTGGAGCGGCACCAGGGCGCCCAATCCCGACAGAAATGACAATGCAGGCTCGTTGTTGGCGGGCAAGCGCCCTCGGATGCGGCGGTATCCGGCTTCGCGAGCAAAGTCGAGGATCGACTCACCCAGCATCGTCGCCAGACCTCGCCGGCGGAAGTCGGGCAGGATCCATACGCCGATCGTGCCGGTATCCGGCTCCTCGGTGTTGAAGTCCAGCGCACCAAAGCCGACGATCTTCTCCTCTACCTGCGCGACGAAGATGCAGCCCTGGTCTCCCAACCTGACCAGCCAGCGGGAAGCCTGCTCGGACGATTGCGCCTCGCGGAAACCGACCGGATTCGGCTCTGTGACCAGGCGGCTGATGATCGCCGCGATATCGACGGCGTCGGCGTCGCTTGCCCGCCGTATGGTGGCGTCTAAGGTCGTCATCGGCCGTCGCCTTTCATCGATTTCAACCGCGCTTGTTCGACCGAACGAGGTCGAGAAAACGGTCAAAGAGGTACATGTTGTCCCACGGACCCGGCGCCGCCTCGGAATGGTACTGGATCGAGACGATCGGGTAGTCACGGTGGGTGAGACCCTCACACGTGTAGTCGTTCAGATTGAGGTGGCTGACCTGCGCTCCGCCTTTGAGGCTATCGCCGTCTACCGAGTAGCCGTGGTTTTGCGACGTAATGTAGACGCTCCCCGTGGCGAGATCCTTCACCGGGTGATTGCCGCCGTGATGCCCAAACTTGAGCTTGTATGTGCTCGCACCGAATACCTGCCCGAGCACTTGATGTCCGAGGCAAATTCCCAGGATAGGCGTCCTGCCCACCAGCCCGCTGACGTTCTTCACGACATAATCAAGCGCCTCCGGATCGCCGGGGCCCGGTGAGAGCACGACGCCGTCGGGTTTGAGCGCGAGCATTTCCTCGGCCGTTGCGGTGCATGGTAGCGCAGTCGTACGGTAGCCTCTTTCATTGAGCGACCGCATGATGTTGTATTTGACGCCCGCGTCGAGGACGACTACGTGGCCCTCGACAGTGCCATTGGGCTCCCAGGAATACGGCTCCGTAGTGGTGACCTCGCGCGCCAGATCGGTGCTGCCGTAGTGGGGTTGGTCCTGCAACCAGGCAAGGGCCGCGTTGGGCGATTCATCGCCGGCAATCGCCGCCATCAACACGCCGCCCGAACGGAGCCGCCGCGTTAGCGCACGGGTATCGATTCCAGCGATTGCAGGCACGCCCCGGCGGCAAAGGAAGTCGCGGAGCGACTCGGTGTTGCGCCAGTGGCTCGGCCGGTCGCATTCCTCCCGCATCACCAACCCGGCGGCCTGGATCTTGCGCGACTCAATGTCCTCGGCGTTGGTACCGTAGTTGCCGATCAGCGGGTACGTCATCGTCACGAGTTGACCCGCGTACGACGGGTCGGTCAAGATCTCCTCGTAACCGGTCATGGATGTGTTGAATACGAGCTCTCCGAAGCCCCTGACCGTTGCTCCCGCCTGGGTTCCCTGAAAGACGCTGCCATCTTCCAGTACCAGCCACGCAAGTTCTTCCGGCAACGTCAGCTCCGCACCGGGCGACTACCGTCAAATACCGGGTCCATGTAGGAAATCGTACCATTGTAGACCGTGGCAATCACCCGGCCCCGAACGCGGCGACCGGCGAACGGCGTGTTCTTACCGAACGACACGAAGGCTCGGGGATCGACGGTCCATGATGCGTCTGGATCGAACAGTACGGCGTCGGCGGGTGCGCCGGCAGCCAACGATCCGATGCCAGGCACGAACCGCTCCAGGCGGAGGGCACGTACCGGGCCGGCGGTCAGCGCCTCGACAGCTCGGGCCATCGAGAGCCTGCCTTCGTGGACCAGCTCGAGCACGAGCGCCATGGCTGTCTCCAGACCGCTGATGCCGGGCGCCGCTGCGTCGAATTCACAGACCTTGTCGGTGGTCGCGTGCGGCGCATGGTCCGTGGCTACGCAGTCGATGGTGCCGTCCGCCAGCCCGAGGACGCTGGCGTCCCGGTCGGATGCTCCTCGAAGCGGCGGATTCACGCGCGCATTGGTGTCGTACGCGGGCACTTGCGGGCCAGAATCGCTGTATAACACCGCCTCGTCGCTGAGCGTGAGGTGGTGAGGCGTCACTTCGGCGGTCACGTGAACGCCGCGCGCCTTTGCGCTGCGAACGAGCTCCACCGTTCCCGCTGTGCTGACGTGCGCGATGTGGACGTGGCCACCGGTAAGCTCGGCAAGCTGGATGTCGCGCGCCGCCATTGCTTCTTCGGCGGCGGCGGGCTGTCCCTTGAGACCAAGCCGCGTCGAAACCCAGCCTTCGTTCATGACTCCACCGCGCGCCAGGGACGGATCCTCGCAATGGTCGATAATCGGCAGGCCGAGCCCGGTGGCGTATTCGAGGGCGCGGCGCATAATTTCCGAATCGGCGACGGGGTTGCCGTCGTCGCTAAAGCCGATACAGCCCGCGTCTGCCAGTTCCCCAAGCTCCGCGAGCTGCTTGCCGGCACGGGCGACCGTGACCGCGCCAATCGGGAGCACGCGGGCCAGCCCGACAAACTTTGCCGTGCGGAGCACGAACTCGACGACGGAGCGGTTGTCCGTAGCGGGTTCCGTATTCGGCATTGCACAAACGGTGGTAAATCCCCCGTGGGCGCCCGCGTTGAGGCCGCTCTGGATGGTCTCCTTGTACTCGTGTCCTGGTTCGCGCAGATGGCAGTGCAGATCCACGAAGCCGGGGGCCAGGGTCAACCCCGTGGCGTCGATCGTGTGATCGGGCGTGACCGAACCGGCCGGCACGACCCGGCCATCGGCAAAAAGCACGTCCTGAACGTTGTCGACGCCGCGGGCTGGGTCAATGACGCGGGCGCCGCGAACGAGCAAGGAGCCGGTGGGGTTCATGCCGAGCCCTCCCGCGCGATGAGGTAGAGGAGCGCCATGCGCACCGCGACGCCGTTGGTGACCTGCTCTTCAATGTGTGACTGGGCAGAGTACGCGACGTCCGGCGCGATTTCTACGCCTTCGTTCATGGGGCCGGGGTGCATGACCAGCGCGTGTGGAGCCGCCAGCGCCATGCGGTCGCGCGTGATCTCGAAGCGGCGAGAATATTCACGCAGGCTGGGCAGCAGGCCCGCCTGCTGACGCTCCTCCTGCAAGCGAAGGGTCATTACCACATCGGCGTCCTTGAGCGCACGTTCGATCTCGTATTCGACCGTGACCCTGGGCAGTGCAACTTCTTCCTGATTCGTACTTACGCCGCGGCCGAGCCCGGCAGGCAACAGTGTGGGCGGCGCGCAGAGTATGACTTCCGCGCCCAGGGCGGTAAGCCCCCAGATGTCCGAACGAGCGACGCGACTGTGCGAAATGTCGCCGACGATGACGACCCGCCGGCCGCGCAGGTCGCCCAGGTGGGTTCGCATCGTATAGAGGTCCAACAACGCCTGTGTCGGGTGCGCGTGCCAGCCATCGCCGCCGTTGATGACTGAGGCACTCGTGTGCGCGGCCGCTAAATAGGGCGCGCCGCTGCTCTGATGCCGAATGACGATGGCGTCCACGCCGAGCGCCTGCAACGTGCGAACGGTATCGATCAGCGATTCGCCCTTCTCGACGCTGCTGCCGCTCGAGCTCACGTTGATGACGTCGGCGCCGAGGACTTTACCGGCCAACTCGAACGATGCCCGCGTACGCGTACTTGCTTCGTAGAAGAGGGTGGCAACGGTGGTGCCTCGCAGCGCCGGCACCCGAGGGATGTCCCGAGCGAGAACTTCACGCATTGCGTCGGTCGTTTCCAGCACCAACGAGATTTCGTCGCGGCCGAAATCGTCGAGGTCAAGGACGTGGTGGTGGCGCCAGCGCGCGCCGTCAGTGGAAGCGCCGGTACGTGGCCGAGGTCCCTCAACTGCACCGCTGGGGACGGATGTGCCCGTACCGTTCGCCTCGCGGACGGCGGTAACAGGCGTCTCGACCAACTGCAGTGCCGCCTGTTGTTGGTTGGCGTTACGCATCAGCTATTCTCCCCGGGGCACAGCATCACCTCGTCACGTCCATCGGTCTCGTCCAGGAGAACCTGAACATCTTCGTCACTCCTCGTCGGGACGTTTTTGCCGACAAAGTCTGCTCTAATCGGCAGTTCGCGGTGGCCGCGGTCTACCAGCACGGCGAGCAGGATGCGGCGGGGACGCCCGAAGTCGTTCAGCGCATCGAGCGCGGCGCGAATCGTCCGACCGGTGTACAAGACGTCGTCCACGAGGACGACGCGCCGGCCGGTGATGCCCGCGGGGAGGTCGGACCGGTGCAACGTCGGCATCGTCCGGCGATGGGAAAGGTCGTCGCGGTGGAGGCTGATGTCGAGCGAGCCAACAGGAACCTGCGTGGACTCGAAGCGGGCGATGGACGCTGCGATGCGCCGAGCCAGCGGCACGCCGCGGCTCTGGATGCCCACCAGGACGAGGTCCTCGGCACCGTGCGCTTCTTCGACTATCTCGTGAGAGATGCGGACGACGGCGCGACGCATGTCGTCCGCGGTCATGAGCGTATGGCCGTTCATAGAAAAACCTCCCGGCGAATGCGGGAGGCTTGAACGACGGCGACCGTGTGATGGCGGCTGACTGGCAGGAAAGGATACGGCATCGAGCGCTCCTTGCCGGCCTCTCGGGACCGACTTAAAGGCTTGCAAGCGCCAGGCGGAGGGATAGCTTACCGCTGGTAGCGTACCACGGTGTCAGCGGTTTGGACAATCTTCCATGCGATTACGAGCGATCGTGGGAATATTCCCGGACACTGGATACGTTGCGCGGTTGTTGCGCATCGAATGCGTGATAGTGCACAGACAACTGGGACTACGCGGTCACGGCAACACGCACCCGAACGCCGGGCATCTGACCGTCCTGCTGGTGCGAAAGCAAGGCGGTGACCGCGCCGCCATCGAATAGGAACGGCACGAAGACGCTGCCCGTCTGGATGGAGTCGCGGACCTGGGCCTTGATCTCCATTGAACCGTTGCTCGATTCCAGCTTCACCAGGTCGCCGTCCTGGATGCCCAGCCGTTCGGCATCGGCCAGGCTGACCTCGACGTACTCTTCGCGGTGCAGTTTGTCCGCGTCCTTCTTGTGAAGGCTGGCTGCCTCGAGGCTCGTAAAGGTTGTCCGACCGGTAAGGAGCGAGAGCACGTCGTTCTGTTCGGCGAGCGTCGGTTCACCGGCGTGCTGCAGGCTCGACTGTTTGGCGGGCACGTGGCCGTTCAGGGAATCGGGCCGGTTCCCGAGTACCAGATCGGCGTAGCGGGCGCCGGCATACGCCGGCACGATGCCCGCGATCTCGTCCATGACCTGTTCTGCCGTCGAGTGTGGAAAGGCTGTCGCGCGGACCGGGTTCAGACGGCGCGCGAGGCCGATAAGAATGTCAGTGGCGGGGGTTGCGTCGCCCGCCGCGGAGGTGGCCGCCATTCGACGCAGAATGCGGCGGTCGGCCGGTGTATAGGTTCCATCCTTTCCGTAGACGTCCACGTCGGGCAGCACCGCGTGGGCAAGCTGGGCCGTGTCGGTCATGACGCTGTCAATCACGACCAGCAGGTCCAGCGAGGAGAGTGCCTTGCGCACAAACTGCTTGTCCGGCGCGGACAGCATCGGGTTGTCGCCGACCACGACGAGCGCCTTCAGTGTACCGTCGGCGGCTGCTTTAAGCATGGCATTTGCATCGAGACCCGGCACGGTGGGTATGTCTCCGCCCCAGGCGCCTGTCAGCGAACCGCGGAACGTCGCGTCCGACGGCGGATGCAGCCCCGGAAGCAGGTTGGGGCCGAGGCCCATATCGCGCACGCCGTTTACGTTGACGTCGGCCGGCATGTAGTAGAACGAAGCCGGCGCGGACCCCGGTCCAGCGAGCACGATCGCGAGGTTCGCCGCCACGCGGCAGAGGTTGACGTTCTGGAATATGCCAACCGGCGTCGGCGCAAACACCACGGAGACTCGCTGATCAGCGGCGGTCGCCACCTCACGCAGCGCCTCCAACGCTTCGTGGAGACCTTCGATGTTTGGCATGGTTGGAGCAGTTTTCGGAACCTGGACGCCGCCCACGCCCGCGAGTCGCGATCGGACCGCGTCGTCGCCGAGCAGCCCCTGCACGAGTGCGTTCAGCGCTGCAATTTCGCCGCCCGCCGCGGGACGGATCCAGGACGTAGCGAAGTCCACCAACTCTCCCCAGCGCGAATTGACATAAATCAGCTTTGCAAACTTTCGCGTGACGGCGTCTTTCACGCGCAGCGACGCGACGGGGTGACTTGCCTCGAGGTCGTCTCCCACCACAACGATGCAGTCGGAATGCGCCAGTTGCGTGAGATCGGACGGCAGCACTTCGCTGCCGAAGGCGCCGCGAATCGCTTCGGCTAGCACCTGCGCCATCGGGCCGCCGGTGAAGTCGACGTTGTTGGTGCCGACCGCGACGCGGGCAACTTTCTGGAGAACGTACGCCTCTTCGTTGTTTGCAAGGGGCCACCCGAGGAACCCAACGGCGTCGGGGCCATTCTGCTTCACGATCCCCGAGAGACGCTCCGCGACTTCATCCAACGCGTCGCTCCAGGCGGTGGGCGCCATTACGTCTCCGCGCCGGATGAGCGGCCGCGACAGGTAGTCGCGCTTGCGCAGCGCGTCGTAGTGGAAGCGACCGCGAACGCAGATCTGATCATGGCTCACGGGGTTGGCGGTGCTGGGGCGCACCATGACGCCGGATCCGTCGAGTGTGCCGAGGTTGATCGTGCAGCCGACGCTGCAGTAGCTGCAGACCGTGTTGGTCCACTTCTGCGGTTTCGACACCCACTTGTGCGGGTGCTCTAACAGCGTCGCGGTCGGGCAGACGTCGATACAGGCGCCGCAAAAGTCGCAGCTCGAATCGTGCACGGGTCCGCCCGCACCAAACGCGATGCGCGTAGAGAATCCCTTGCCGGCCAGGGTGATCGCGGTCGTGTGACGTATCTCGTCGCAGGCGCGAACGCAGCGCGTGCAGATGATGCACATCTTGGGGTCGAACTCGAGGAACGGGTTGCCCTGGTCGGCCGGCGGATGCTCCTCGGTGGCGTAGAACGACCGCCCCTCGTTCTCCCAGGGTTCGTAGCGTGCCATGCCAACCACTTCGCAGGTCGCCTGCAGCTCGCAGCGATAGTTCTTCGGGCAGGTTACGCAGCGATGTGTCACGACGCCATCGCGCAGGCAGACGTCGCCTGGGTGACAATGCTCGCGGCGGTGACACGTCAAACAGCGGTCGGAGTGGTTAGCGAGAATGATTGACAGCACGGCCTTGCGGGTGTTGGCGACGATTTCGGTAGCCGTCGTGACGACCATGCCGTCGTTGACTTTGGTGGTGCAAGAGAGCTGGAGGCCGCGGACCCCTTCGATTTCGACAAGGCACATGCGGCAACCGGCGTACGGCGGCAGACCATCGATATAACAGAGGTTCGAGATGTAGACGCCCTCAGCCTTGCAGACTTCAAGCAACGTTGCGCCGTCCGGACATTCGACCGGACGGCCATCGATCGCGATCTTCGCCACACTAACGCCTCACTCGATCTTTTGAACCGCTTCGGCGAGGTCGTTGCCGAAGGGGGCTTTGGCACCGTTGGGATACGACCAGTTGTGTTCCTGCAGGTATTCCTGCGCCAGCCTGGTCAGGGCATGTTTGTCCTTGTACATATCGTCGAAGACGTACACGGCGTCCTTGAACGTGCCCCCAACCTGGATCGCCTCATACGGGCAGGCCTCGACGCAGAGTCCGCAGTACATGCACAGGCGGAAGTCGATCTCATACCGGTCCTTGTTGAGCGTGCCGTCGGGGTTGGGCGACGTCTGGACGAGGATACAGCCGTCGGGGCACGCCTGGGCGCAGGTGGAGCAGCCGGTACAGCGCTCGTCGAACCACAGGAGGTTGGTGCGGGAACGCGGAGAGAACCAGCGTGACTCCTCCGGGTAGTTCACGGTGATCGGCTTGCGGAACGCGTGTTTCAGCGACTGACGGAGGCCTTTGGCAATACCGATGCCGTACACCCGTCACCTCCAGGAACTCAGCCTCAGCATATCCGAAGCGTTCCCATCGGTGAAGCGTCTCACAAACTACTGCCGACTGCCCAATAGCAACATCGCATCACCGAAGGAGTAGAAACGGTAGTGAAGGCGCACGGCTTCCGCGTACGCGGCCAGCACACGGTCGCGGCCGGTGAAAGCGCTTACCAGCATCAGGAGCGTCGAGCGCGGGAGATGGAAGTTTGTCACCATATCATCGACGGCGCGAAAGTGATAACCGGGGAGGATCAGCAGCCGCGTCCATGCGCTGGCAGCGACGATTTCGCCTGACGCGGTTGTGCCGGCCACTTGCTCGAGGGTCCGAACCACGGTGGTGCCGACCGCCACGATGCGGCCGCCCGCGCGACGGCGCTCATTAATCTCTGATGCCGTGCAGGCGTCGATCGTGAACCATTCCGCGTGCATGGGGTGTGCGGCCGGGTTTTCGACCTGCACGGGACGGAAGGTTCCCGGCCCCACGTGCAACGTGATGAAGCGCACAGCGACGCCCTGCTGTTCGAGCCGTTGCAGCAGTTCCGGCGTGAAATGCAGACCGGCGGTCGGCGCAGCGGCGCTGCCCGGCACGCGGGCGTACACGGTCTGATATCGTTCCGGATCGGCTGGGCGCTCGTGGATATACGGCGGTAGCGGTAGTTCGCCACGGGCGGTCGGATCGATCTCCGCCGGAAATCGCAGCAGGGCGATACCGTCCTCCGGGGCCCGCTCGACAATCGCCTCTATCCCAGCGAAGTTGAGCCGGCGACCAACGCGGCACCGCCTGCCAGGCCGTACCATGGCTTCCCACTCGCCGGCGCCGTGGTCGCGCAGCAGGAGCGCCTCGACCGCCCCGCCGCCTTCTCCGAAACGTCCGTGCAAGCGCGCCATCAATACGCGCGTGTCGTTCAGGACAAGCACGTCTCCGGGCAGCAGGTAGTCGCCGATGTCGCGGAATCTGCGGTGGTGTAATTGACCGTCAGGTGTCAGCACGAGCAACCGAGACGAGTCGCGGGGCTCCGCCGCGGTTTGTGCGATCAAGTCCGGTGGCAGCTCGTAATCGAAGTCTGAAGTGCGCACAGGCTCAGCTTGCGATGCCCTGCACAATTGACGCAAGAAGCGCTCGATCGATACGCTGAGACTCCAGGAGATATTCAGAGATGGCTACGATCGATCTCAGTGCGCGCCCGCGAACTGTTCTGGGCAAAAAGGTCAAGCGGCTACGACGGGAGGGGATCGTCCCCGCGAACATTTACGGCCACAACGTCACATCGACGGCGATCGAGGCGCCGCAGCTGGAGCTTCGGCGCGTAATCCGCAGTGCGGGCCACACCGGACTCGTGCGTATCAATCTCGACGGGGAACGTGCGCCGCGCACCACCGTTATCCGCTCGATTCAGCGGAAGTTCACGACTGGCGACGTGATTCACGTCGACTTTCAAGAGGTCTCTCTAACTGAGAAGATGACAGTGCGGGTTCCGGTGATGCTTATCGGTACTGCGCCGGTCAGCGACCTCGGCGGTCTGGTCGTGCAGGTGCTCGACAACGTTGAGGTGGAGTGCCTGCCAGGTGACATCCCCTCCCACTTTGAGGCCGACATCTCGGGCATGACTGAAATGACGTCACAGGTGCAGGCCCGCGACCTGCCTCTGCCGGACAACGTGACTCTTTTGAGCGACGAAACGCTGTTGATAGCGAGCGTGACAATAGAAACACAGGAAGAAGAAGAGGAAGCCGAGGTGACGCCGGCTGAAGAAGTGCCAACAACCGGCGAGGACGAGGAGAAGGAGTCAGCGACCTGATCTTGTCAGCGATAGACTGACGAGCGGGGGCTGCATCACTATCGCCATACGCGGCTGTGGCCAGCTAACCGAGCCCGCCCGGCGACTAAAGTCGCGGGCTCATGCAGCAAAGTCCGCTTGTGCGGACTCGTGGTTCGCATCGCTGCCGGCGCGTGCCGCAACCGGCGTAGGCCGGTTTTGTCATACGAGCCTGCGGTTTCAACCGCCGGGCGATCGCTCGGGCGCCGACATCGGTGAGGCACTACTCGGAGCAGCACGTTCCGTTCGGATGAGCGCGCGGCGGTATAAGCGTGGGTCGTTTGTTCAACTCCGAAGCAACCACACGGTATCCACCGGCGAAACAGCATGCCTGCCCTCCTCGGCTCCCCGAAGCTGGCCGCAGCCCGCGGCGATGTCTATACCTTTCTCGACGCGGACCGTGGAGTTGATGCCTCCATCGCGCAGGATCTGTTCGAAGTCGATCACGCGACCCCGTGACGAGCGGCGCGTCGACGGATTTGCCGTTGGATTGACTGGGATCAGGTTGACGTGGCAGTTACGTCCGCGAACGAGCGCGACGAGCCGCCGCGCAA
>DAINSK010000012.1:1203-31847 GCA_036741355.1 Chloroflexota bacterium | reverse complement strand
ATCAGGTTGACGTGGCAGTTACGTCCGCGAACGAGCGCGACGAGCCGCCGCGCAAGTTCCGGGGTGTCGTTCTCTTTCTCGATCAGCGCATATTCGACCGTGTAACGACGGCCGGTTGCGGCCGCGTAGTCGTCAGCAGCCGCCAGGATCTCTTCCACCGAAAAGCGTGCCGTGGGCACGAGCTTCCGCCGCTGTTCGTCGTCCGGCGTATGCAGCGAGACCGCGAGCCCGATCTGCAGACGCTCCGCCGCCAGCCGCCGCATCATCGGGACCAGACCGACGGTACTGACGGTGATGCGGCGGGCGCCGAGTCCGAACCCGTCCGGACTGGTCAGGATCGTGATCGCCTTCATCAGCACAGCGTAGTTGGCGAGCGGCTCGCCCATGCCCATAAAGACGATGTTGGTAACGTGACGCCCTTCTTCGCGCAGCCCGCGGGCGAAATGCAGCACCTGCCGAGTGATCTCACCCGAGCTCAGATTGCGCAGGAAGCCCTGCTGGCCGGTAGCGCAGAACGTGCAGCCCATGGCGCAGCCGGCCTGGGTCGAGACGCAAACAGTCTCGCGACCCCGGCCCGCGTCGGTCGGGTCATACTCCATCAGCACCGACTCGACCGAGTTACCGTCGTCGAGCCGCAGAAGCAGCTTGCGCGTGCTGCCGTCGGCCGATCGCTGCTCAGCGACGGCCGGAAGGTTCGTCATCGGTAATTCCAGCGCCAGCCGGGCGCGGAGGGCGGCGGGCAGGTCCGTCATCGCCGCGTAGCTGTCTACGAGCCGCTTGTAGGCCCACCCCAAGAGCTGATCCGCACGGTACGCGGGCACGCCCATCGCGCCAACGTACTCACGCAGGTCGGCAGGCGTCAGGTCCCAGAACGAAGACTGCTTGGTCATTGATTTCAGTTTATCAAGATCGGCGTTTCCGGCCGTCGCATCAGAGCGGGCTGGAGCCTAATCACCAGAACCGTGCTCCTATCAGCCCCCGCACCCCGCGGGCGAACTCCGCGCCGGTGGTGACGTTGCGGCCGGCGCGTCGCAGGGCCAGGGGGACGAGCAGCCCGTTGCCGGTAACGATGGCGATGCCGGCCAGGCTGCGGGCGGCGGACGGGAGAGCGTTTTCCAGTCCGGTCAGCGCTACGACGGTTCCGGGCGGGCCCGAGTCACCAGGGACTAGTCCCGGGAGGGCTAGACCCTGCAGGATCTGGACCTGTTCACCGTTGAGATGGGTGCTACACAGCGGCCAGGGATTGTACGCCCGGACCTCCCGCGCGAGAACTTCCGCCGGCTTGGTCCAGTCGATCGTCGCGTCGTCCTTCGAGAGCAGCGGCGCATAGGTGGCCTGCGACTCGTCCTGCGGCACCGCTTGGACTTCACCCGCGAGCCAGCCGGGCAGGATTTCGACCAGCAGGCCGGCGCCTAGAACGGCGAGTCGTTCGGTGAGCGTGCCCGCGGTGTCGCCTTCCTGAATCGGCGTGGAACGCCGCGCGAGCACGGGACCCGTGTCGAGACCGGCGTCGATGCGCATGACCGAGACACCGGTCTGAGCGTCGCCCGCGAGAATGGCCGCGGCGATTGCCGAAGCGCCGCGATGCCGCGGCAACAGCGAGGCGTGGACATTGATCACGCCGAATTGGGGCAGATTGACGACTTCGGGGCGGAGGATCTGGCCGTAGGCGGCTACAACGATCAGATTGGGCTCCAGTTCCCGGAGCTGGACCATCGCCTCATTCTGGCGAAGGCGTTCGGGTTGGTAAACGGGGATCCCCAACGATTCCGCCGCGACCTTGACCGGCGGCGGCACGAGTTTCCGGCCGCGGCCGGCGGGGCGGTCGGGCTGGGTGTACACGCGGACAAAGTTGTATCCGGCCTCGGCGATGGCACGCAACGACGGTACTGCAAACTCCGGCGAGCCCATGAACACCGTGCGCACGCCCGCCGGGTCTATTCGAACCACGCGGTCACCTTTTCGGCGAGTCCGACACGAAGCTCGCGTAAGGCGCTGCCGTTGGCCACGGCGATTTCCAAATAACCGGCGCTGCCGACCAGTGCAACGAGACCCGGGCGATCACCGTACGTACGCACCACGGGAATGCTGCGGCCGAGGATCTCCACATGCTGCACCGGGCCCAGGAGGTCGTCGCCGTGAATCGAGCTGATCAGGTTGCCGAAGCGGTCGATGTGAATGATGCGTCCCCGAACGCCTCCGCTGCAGGCGACGCCGCGGATAGCTGGAATGGCGATCATATCGCTGCATGGCGGGCCGATGTTTTCGAATGGGTAACCCGCTGCAAGGTGTGCCGCGGCTGGCCCGAAAACGTCGCGTCCGTGAAACGTCGCGCTGATCTGCGGTAGCCGAACGTCGGGCGACTCGATCGAGCGCGCCTCGTAACCGGCCGGAGCTCGCATACGGAACGCGTTCAACGAGCCACGCTCGGTCTCGACGCTGGCAGACCGACGGATGAATGCGGGCAACGCTGCCGATAGGACGCCATTGTCTGGTCCGACCGCGTAGCCCTGCGGTGTTTGCAGTGCAATAGGACGCCTATCGGTTCCCACGCCGGGATCGACGACGGCGAGGTGAATGGTTCCGTTCGGAAAGTAGGGCCACGCTTGCTGAGCCAGGAACACGGCTTCGATCACCGCTTGCGGCTGCACGTCGTGGGTCACGTCGACGACTGTCAGACCCGGGCAGATACCCAGCATTACCGCCTTCACCGTGCCTGCATACGGGTCGGCAAGCCCAAAGTCCGAGATGAAGCTGACCAGAGGAGGCATCAGTAGCGCCGGGTCTCCATCGACCACGCTTCGACGCCGGAGAAGCGGTCGGTCGGGCTGTAAAGCAGACCGAGTCGCACCCCGGTGAGACGTTGCGGGAGCACATAGACGAAGCGCGGGAAGAACAGCACGACCGCTGGAACGTCCTGGCGGAAGACATCGGCAAAGCTCCCATAGATTTGGGCCCTGTCGACCGGGTCCGCGGTTTGGCGGGCAGCTTCGAGTAGCTGATCGGCCCGCGCACTCGAGTATCCGCTGAGGTTGCTGCCCTGTTGCTCCTTCTGAGAACTATGCCAGGCTGGAAATGGGTCCGGATCGGGGCCGGGATCCCAGCCGTACAAAACCGCTTCGTATTTGTGCGGCAGCAATATGTTGGAAAGCAACGTCGCCTCGTCCACCGTTTGAACGTTTGCCTTGACGCCGATGGCCGCCCACCCGCGTGCCAGTGCGTCGGCCGTCGCGCGTCGTTGCGGGTCATCGGTTGTTTGGAGCGTAAAGCTAAGTGAAATTCCCTGGCGTTGTTGCACTCCATTAGCATCCAGGGCCCAGCCCGCCTTTTGCAGCGCCTGCCGTGCCGCGGATTGCCCGCCGTTCGGCGGCGAACCGGCGCTCGTCCACGTGCCTGGCGGCAGCGGAACGTCGGCGGCAGTCGCCTGGCCGTCCATGACCTGTTGCACCAGGCCATTTCGATCAGTCGCCAGGCTGAGCGCCTGTCGCACGGCGACGTCCTGGAACTGCGCGATGTTCAGGTTCAAGTAGACGAGACTGTACGCCGGCCGCTCGCCAGAAATTAGCGTGTGTCCGGTGCCCCGCAGGGAGTCCAGTTGGCTCGAAGCTAGCGGCGGCGGCAAAATGCCTCCGTCTACCTGGTGCGATCGGAGCGCCCCGATAAGGGTCTGGTTGTCCTTGAGAAAGCGCATCGAGATGTGGTCGACATACGGCGTTCCCAGATGGTAAGCGGTGTACCGCACCAGTTCAGCGCCGGAGGCTGTCAGCGATTGGAGTCGATATGGTCCGGTCCCAACTGGATGGCGGTTGAATTGGTCGCTGACCAACTGCTCGGGGGAGTCCTTGCCGAGTAAGTGCTGCGGCAGGATGCCGGCGGAGCTATAGGCGAGAAACGGTGCGAACGACGACGAGAACTGGAAGACGACGGTGTAGAGACCGATCTTGTCCACCCGCGCCCTGCGCCAAACCTCGGCCGTGGCAGGGTCGCCTTTGACTCCCGGAACCGCAAAGGTCCTCGCCGTGAACAGCACGTCGTCAGCGGTGAACGGCTGCCCGTCCTGCCAGAGCACGTCCTGACGAAGGTCGAAGGTGAAGCTGGTGCCGTCGATTGACGCGACCCAATCTTCAGCCAGATCGGGCTGTGACTCGCCGTTTGGACCGGTGCGCGTGAGCCCGGAGAAGATCAGCCCTGCCAGGTCTGCTTCCGGTCCGGTGTTTGCGGCAAATAGCGGATTGATGCGCTCCGGCGCGGGTCCAATATCGCCTTCTACGTAGCGGCCGCCCGCTGCCGGCAGAGAGCCGCCGCCGGAATTTGAAGCGACTGCCCAGTTCAGCGCAAGCAACGGCACACCCGCGACGAGCAAGATGAACGCCCACGCGCCCGGAGAACAGAACCGGTTAAAGAGGAGTCTCATTCGTCCGTCCCGCCTGGAGCGCTGAGGAAGGCGTAGCAGTGCCCGCCGGCTAAGCGCCCTGGCGCACGCTGAGGATCGAAACGAAGACGAACATGAAGATCAGGACGATCGTCAACTGGAAGAGCGTCTTTTCGATGCCTCGGCGGGTGCGAAATACCGAGCTCTGGCCGCCGAGCCCGGCACCGAAACCGGATCCCTTCGCCTGCAGCAGCAGGACGATCGATAGGACGATCGATACGATCAATTGGGCGAGGTTCAGGGTCGTACTAATGTTAATCGCAAGAAGCATACGTAGTTGGTCTTCTCGAAGAGTGAAATAGCCGAGCCTCAGCCGGTCCCCGTCAGAGCGGGAGGTCGGTAGTCGACAACCGACTGGCCCCGACCATGGTACAAGCGCATGATGGCCGCAGCAAGTTTCACCGAGTCGTGGTGGTACCGGTTCTCCTCGCTGATCACGTCTACCTCGACGATTCGCGGATCAGTCGCCGCCTCAGATGGGACGCGGACCGGCTCGGAGTGCCACTCCTCTGGCAATTCGTTCGACACGTTGCTGTTGGCGATCACCAGGTCAAACATCCCTTTACCGACATGGCTTTCCAGAGCTTTCACGTGGTCGGAAACAGTAAAACTGTCGGTTTCGCCGTGTTGCGTCGCTACGTTGCTCACGTAGATTTTGAGCGCGTTGGAGGCACGAAGCGATTCGGAAATGCCGCGCACGAGCAGGTTGGGAAGCACGCTGGTATAGAGGCTCCCGGGTCCAAAAATGATCAAATCGGCTTCGAGTATGGCGCCGACGGCTTCGGGGTGGGGCAACGCGTCAGGCGGCTCGATGAACACTTCGCGGATGCGCTTGCCAATATGGCCGATGGTCGACTCACCGCGAACGCGTTCGCCGTCCTCGGTGAGCGCGGTGAGGGTCACGTCTGCGAGGGTTGACGGCAGGATCCGGCCGCGTGTCACGAGCACCCGGCTGGTGGCGCGTATTGCTTCCTCGAAGCTGCCGGTAACCTCGCTCATCGCAACGATGAAGAGGTTGCCGAAGCTGTGCCCTTCAAGGTCCGTGCCTTCTGGAAACCGGTACTCAAAGAGGCTGCGGATCAGCGGCTCCGTGTCGGCCAGAGCCGCGATGCAGTTTCGCACGTCGCCCGGCGGAAGCACGCCAAAATCTCGACGCAGCCTCCCAGAGCTGCCCCCGTCGTCGGCGACCGTCACGATGGCCGTGATGTTCGGCGTTACCTCTTTTAGCCCCCGCAGCAGCATAGAGAGGCCGGTGCCTCCGCCAATGGCGACGATGCGTGGGCCTTTGCTCGGAAAGCGATACCGGTGCAAGTCTTCGACTATCGAGCGCCCCGCCGGCCCGGCCCTGACGTAGGGTTCAAGCAGCGCCGCGCTCAGCTTCCAGATACCGACACCGAGCGACAGAAATGCCGTGATCATGAACAGGATCGCGCGTACCGGCCGGTCGAGAAACTGCAAAGTCAGGTAATAGAAGACGCCCGGGAAGGTATAAGAAAGGTACGCTTCGCGCAGGAGGTATGCGACACCAAGCCCCATGAGCGCCACGCCAAACATGAGCAACAGCAGCCAGCGCTTGATGTGCATGCCCGGGTAAAGCCACTTGAGCAAATGCGAACCGCGGACTCGGCGCACCCTTTCCGCGTCTTGGGTCATGTAACGTCTCCGACGGTCATCGGGGGCTCGCCCCCGTTCACACCAGCAGAGCTGGTCTAGTTCATGCCCCTGGAGCAAAGCTCCCGGGTTGCTGCCACCTTGTATTGTCTGTCTAACGCCACACCCCGCCCACTGCTGTCGGACCGCTGCGCCAAGTCGCGACGGTCATCGGGGCTTGCTCCACTCGTTATAGTCCCGTCTTCAAGCTCCCCTCGCCCAGAATTGGGAGAGGGGTCGGGGGTGAGGGCACGCGGGGTCCGGGATTAGGAGCGATGTCGGCTACTGCCCGCGGAGCAGTCGCTCCAGAATATCTGAGACTGTCGCTGGATTGGCCCGGCCGCGCGTCTCGCGCATTACCTGTCCCACAAGGAATTTGACGACCTCGTGCTTGCCCCCTCGATAGTCTGCCACCGCCTTCGGATTGGCGTCGATGACTCTTTCTGATGCTTCTTCGATTATGGACGCATCGCTGACCTGCGTTAGACCGCTCTCTTCCACGATCGCAGTGGGCGGTTTCCCAGTCTGGAACATGCTCGCAAAGACCTCTTTCGCGGCTTTGCCGGTGATCGTTCCGGACTCTATCAGGTCGACCAGCGTCGCAAGGTGATCGGGTTTGACCTTCAGTTCAGCAAAATCCTGCCTCGATTCGTTCGTGAGTTTGGCCAAATCCCCGAGCATCCAATTGCTAATCGATTTGGCCCGTGGCTCGCGTTTCTCCGCCTCCGGATTACCGGTATCTACCGCTGCCTCGAAAAAGTCCGCTCGAGCCCGCGTCTCGGTAAGTAAATCGGCATCGTAGGCCGGGAGGCCGTATTCCCGTTCAAACCTTCTCCGACGCGCATCGGGTAATTCCGGCAGGCGTGCCCGGATCTCGTCGACTTTATGTGGTGAAATGATCAGGGGCGGGAGGTCTGGTTCGGGAAAGTAACGGTAATCGTGCGCCTGCTCCTTGCTGCGCTGGGAAACCGTCCTCCCCTCGCCCTCGACCCAGCCCCGCGTTTCCTGCGGAATGCGCTCTCCGCGGTCGAGCTGTTCCGACTGGCGCTGAATCTCATATTCGATCGCCCGAAACACCGCCCGAAAGCTGTTCATGTTCTTGACTTCGACTTTGGAGCCGAGTCTCTCATCGCCAACCGGTCTCAGGCTCACGTTGGCGTCGCAGCGCATGTTGCCTTCTTCGGGGTTCGCGTGGCTCACGCCGATGTACCGCAGGATTCGTTGCAACTTCATCAGGTACCGCCGCGCTTCGTCGGCGGTGCGCAGGTCGGGGTCGCCCACGACCTCCATGAGCGGTGAGCCGGCACGATTGATGTCGATGAGGCTGTAGCCTTCTCCGGTCTGATCGTTCAGGTGCTTTGATGTCGCGGTGTCTTCCTCGAGGTGAACGCGCGTGATCCCGGCGCGACGCTCGGTGCCGTCCTCGCCGATGTCGAGCCAGCCTTCCAGGCAGAGCGGCATATCGTACTGGGAGATCTGGTAGCCCTTCATCAGGTCCGGGTACGGGTAATTTTTGCGATCGAACTTTGAGTACTCAGGAATGCGGCAGTGCAGGGCGAGCCCGGTCGTAATCGTGTATTCGACCGCTTGTTCGTTGATGACGGGCAGTACGCCGGGCATGCCCATACATATGGGGCAGACATACGTGTTCGGTTCCGCGCGGCTGTAATCTGCCGGACAGGCGCAGAACATTTTGCTCTTGGTGAGTAGCTGCACGTGTACTTCAAGACCGATGACGGGTTCATATTGGACGGCCGCAGTCGTCATAACCTTTCCAATTCTCCTTATGAACGAACGCTTGTTCAGGATCCGCGTTCGGGGCCCTTCCGTGCGGAATCGGCTCTGGAACCTTCGACAGCCTGCCGCAGGAGAGCCGGGAGGTCCTGCATGAACTGGGAGCGCGGTACCACGACCGTGCAGCCGGCGGCACGCGCCGCGCGCCCGAGATCGGCCATAACGTGTGGGAAGAAGGCAAGTATGCTCGGCATCCGGCCGTCAATTGGGGGAAGCGACGAGAGCGTCTTGTGGAGTGGGAACGCGGAGTCGGCGAGGTCCATCACCACCACCGCCGGGCTAACGCTCCCAAGCATGGACCGCAGCCCGCTCAGAGAATCCACAACGCGCACGTCATAGCCCAGCGCCCGACCGGCGGCTTCTACGCGTGTGGCCGCCATGAGATCGGGGAGCAGGGCGACCACGACCGGCGATTTGCCGGTCGATTCAAACGTGAAAGTGGCGTCGGACATGACCAAGAAGCCCTCGGCTCCGCCAGCTCGCCGGGCAAAAGGCCGGTTACGCTGATATCGTTCTCATCTATTGTAGCCTGAGGCAGCCCAGGGCCGGGAAATCAGGATGATAACCGTCTTCCGTGTCAGCCGCGCCCGCGACGGTGCCGCCGATCGCGCCCAATAACGAGCGGTGGATTCTTGCAGCCGCACCGGATCGCTGCTATGCTGCAGTTATGAAGCGCATAACTATAGTCGTTCCTGACGAACTGAATACGTTGGTGGAGCAAGAGCGGCGCCGTCGCGACGTTTCCGCCGCGCACGTTGTACGGGATGCGCTCCAGGCGTACCTGGTGCATTCCGAACAACAGAAGCGGTTACCGTTCATTGGGCTCGGCCGAAGCGGCCACCACGACACCGCGCGCAGCGTGGATTCGATCCTGGCGCGTGAGTGGGGCGATGCTGGCGATCGTCGATAGCGGTCCCCTCTACGCGGCGGTTGACGCCGATGACGACGATCACGAGCGTTCTGTTGCCGTTCTGATGCGCGGCGACCTCCATCTTGTGGTCCCGGCGCTCGTGGTGGCCGAAGTCACGTATCTCGTTGGCAGGCGCCTCGGTTTCAGAGTCGAGTCCAGGTTCCTATCCGGGCTGGCTGAGCTTGCAGTCGAAGCGCCGTTTCCAGAGGACTGGCCCCGGATTGCCGCCCTGGTGGAACACTACGGGGATTTTCCGTTGGGTGGAACCGATGCGTCCGTGGTCGCACTCGCCGAACGGCTGAATGCCGAAACCATCATCACGCTCGACCGCCGACATTTTAGTGCCATCCGGCCCCAGCATAGGGGTTCATTCCTATTGCTGCCAGACTGATAATGAGCGGTAGCTTCGCTGGTTGAGGTATCGCTAATGAACATCGACGTCCACTGTCACCTGGTTCCGGAAGACTGCAAAGATCTGCACGCCAACGGTCCCGACGGTCGTGAATACGGCGTGCGTTTTGCGCTCGATGCCAATGGTAAGGAGGTCGCGTTTGCGGACGGGCGGCCAAATGCAGCCTGTCAGGCAGAAGACCTGTGGAGCGTCGAACGTCGGCTGCGTGACATGGATGCGGCGGGTGTAGATGTGCAGGCGGTATCGGCGCCTCCGTTCCTGTTTCTGTATCCGCTCGAGGCGGCGCAAGCGGCGGCGATGCACCGGCGCTTGAACGAGAGTTTCGCGGCGGTAGTGCGAGCGCATCCCGACCGGTTCATTGCACTGGCCGCAGTGCCATTACAGGACACGGATCGGGCGATCGCGGAGCTCGATCATGCCGTCAACCGGCTCGGCATGCGCGGCGTCGAGATCTGCAGCAACGTCAATGGCGAGAACCTGGATTCCCTGCGACTGTTTCCGTTCTTCGAACGCGTGGAACAGCTAGGGGTGCCGATCTTCATCCATCCGAGCAACGTTGCCGCCGGCGACCGTTTGCGCGAGTACTACCTGTCAAACTTGCTTGGCAACCCCACTGACACGACCATCGCGGCCGCGAGCCTCGTGTTTGGCGGTGTGCTGAAGCGGTTGCCTGCGCTAAACGTCTACCTCGCGCACGGCGGGGGAGCGACACCCTACATTTGTGGGCGCTGGCAGCATGGCTGGGAAGTGCGCCCCGAGCCGAAGCGTTTGCTCGACCGCGCGCCGATGGAATACGTGCGCCGGTTCTACTTTGACACGATCACGCACTCGTCGGAGTCCCTGGCGTTCCTGGTGAAGACGTTCGGCAGCGATCGTGTGATGGTGGGCACCGACTACCCGTTTGACATGGGTGATAGCCGGCCGCTTGACACTGTTCGCGTCCTCGGCCTTGACGACGAGCAGAACAAAAGCCTGCAAGGCGGTAACGCCGTCCGCTTGTTCAAGCTCGACCTGTCGCGGCAGTCACGTGAATAGGTTTCAACGAAGTCAGATAGGTTGTTGTTCCGGCTAGATCGTGGCGTCGCATCAGCTACCGTTCCCGCGGGCAATCACCGCTTGGGAGTCTGTCCGAACTTGCGCAGCAGCAAATCCTCGAAGACTGCCGGTTCCTGGGCGCCGACGATACCGTGCTCGCCGCCCAGCACGAAGGTCGGAACGGCCGTCACGCCCACCTCCTGGGACCATCGAATTCCGTTATCCACTTCATTACGGTACTGCCCTGAGACCAGCGCCTCGCGCAGTTCCGCCGCGGACAAACCAGCCTCTGTGCCGACACGAACGATGGTGTCGACTTCGCCGATGTCGTCGAGGTCTTCGAAGTAGGCCTTGAACATCGCGCGTTGGAAGCGCTGCGGATCTCCGTGTTCGCCGGCAAACTCAGCCGCCTCGAGCGCCAGGTGCGAGTTCGAGGTCCAGGTGCGGCCGCGCGTAAACGTGATGCCCAACTCCGATGCCCGCTGCTCCATGGCCGTGGGCGGGTCGCCGGGCTTCGTCATCTGCCGGCGCGGCTTGCCTTCCGGCGGCATAGACGGGTCGAGGAAGAAGGGGGCGAACTGGACGTCCAGATCGTAGACCTGCTGGAGTCGCTCGACCTCGACGAGGCCGATGTAACACCACGGTCAGATGAAGTCGGAAAAGACCAGCAACGAGATAGGCTGTTGTGTGGCGTTTGCCTCTTGCATGGCCACAGTATATGACAATGTACCGGCCGACGCGTCCGAGCGTATGACAGCGTATTCTGCCGACATGGACGATAGATCATGGGTGCTGTGGGACGGCGGCTGAGACTCCTGACGTGAGATCGCCGCCTGGGTCAGGCGGAAAGATACCGCGCATAAGCTGCAGATTGTGCCGTACCAGGAAGCGCCATCGCCGCCGATGACGCCCGCGCTCTACTACGCCTGCGAGCGGGCCGTGCACGTGGTGAAAGCAGACGGTACGGTGCTGCGCGCCGGTCGGGCCAGCGTCTTTGTGATGGACCAGATCGGGTGGCACACGGCGGCGCGGATCCTCTTCCTGCCGCCGTTCATCTGGGCAGTCGAATTGAGTTACCGTATCGTCGCGGCCAATCGCCCCTTCATTGCCCGCTTCTTCTTGCGGCATTGAAGTCATGTCAGTCACGGCGAATTACTTCGGCGGCCGCCAGACGCCGCCGTCCTTGAACAGGACTGCCTGAAGCACGGCATCTGTCAGCCTGGCGTTGGGATAGATGATGTCCAGCGCATCATAGGTCTTGCCGGCCTCTATCGGTTGACGTAAAAACCCGACCACATTCTTCCAAACGTAGGTTCCGACCAGGGCGGGCATGTCGTCTTCCCAGACCGCGATGTCCACCTCCGCGATCGGCCTGCTGGTGTTTACGCTGATGGTGTAGTGCATGTGCGTCCGATCCTCGGTCAGGCCGAGGAACCGGAAATCGACCGGCGCACCGACCTCCTGCGTGGGGGATGAAGTCGCGCGCGATCCATTGTTGCGGGCTTTAAAACCGGTTCCGCAGCCGGCTAGTAGCAGCACGATCACCAGGACCGGTGACGATGCCACAGCGCACCTCCCCAATCCTCGTCCGTACCACAACATTGCAGCCTTCCTCACGTCAGTTGAATGGGGCCCGGTATGAGCTCTCTCGGTCATGACTCCAACAACGGCGGCGTCTGGGTCCGCGAGGGGTAGCCCGTAGAACTCATCCCTGTTCGCACCAGGCCTTGATCAGGTGGTGGGCGATGGCTATCTCGCCTGGAACGCCGAAGTCGACGGAGTCGGGTGAGTCGAAAGCCTGTCGGATCTGATCGCGTGAGAACCAGCGCGCCTCCTCCAGCTCCTCGGGATCCACGGTCAGCGCTTCACCGGTGACGTGCGCGAAGCAGCCGATCATGATCGACATTGGAAACGGCCAGGGCTGCGACGAATGGTAGACGACTGCGTCCACTTCCAGCCCGGCCTCTTCCGACACCTCGCGCGCCACGGCCTCTTCGATCGTTTCCCCGTGGTCCATGAAGCCGGCCAGCGCGGAGAAGCGCGGCGCTGCCCAGCCCCGCCCCCGCCCGAGCAGGCACCGATCGCCGCGCCATACCACCATGATGACCACGGCGTGCGGCCCCGGAAAGTGCTCGGCGGCGCAACTCACGCACTTGCGCACGGAGCCGCCTCCGGACGCGGTCGTCGGCGAACCGCAACTGCCGCAAAAGCGGTTGCGCCTGTGCCACTCGATCAGGGCGCGAGCCTGGGCGAGAATACCGGCGTCACCTGCCGGCAGGTTGGTGGCGAGCCTGCGCGCGTCGTTGAATGACGCCTGCTCTATGCCGATTGTGGTCACCGGGTCGACCATTGAAGACAGGTCGACAGCAAAGTGGGCGGCGCCGTCGCGAAGACCGAGCAGAAGCGGTGCTGCACCGTCCTCCAGGTGCGCCAGGACGCTGGCATCGAGCCAGTGCAGCCCCGGCTCCTCCGCTTCACTCGAAAGCACATTCAACTGCCAGAAGGGGAGAAAGCGGCTACCCGCGGCGCCGATCTGCTCCTCCAGCCAGGCGTCATTGCGACGCAGATTGGATGCTCGATCCAACGGGTTGCCTGAGAACGGGATGACCTGCTTCATTGCACGACCTCTCCGATAGCTTGAAGGATCCCGGGTGATCCTACGCGAGATCAGCCGCCGGCGCCGTGACCGCCACAAGCAAGGTCAGAGTTGCAGACGACTGGACGGATGGTCGCGCGCCGCGCGCCGCCAACGTATCCTCGCTTTGACGACATATTGCGCGCTGAAACGGAGGTCATTGCGGTGCCGAAGTGGAAGAAGCGAAAGCTCCGGATGCGCAAGAATCATGGCTGGAAGGCGAAGCCGGGCAACCAGATCCTGGTGATCGACCGCGGGGCCGTGCGCTTCGACTTCCCCGGGGCCTGGGTCATGACGATGGACACTAATGAGACCACCGGACTGACGACGGTCAAGCTCACGGATCGCCCGGAGCCGGACGACGACTGCCGGCTGCAAGTCACCCACATGTACCTGCCGCCCGGAATCGACTGGTCCAAGCTGCCGCTGACGGAGATGCTGGAGCAGGCGATGAGCGGGCCGGACGAGAACGAGGTGCTCGGCAAGAGCCTCATCGTTCACGAGCAGCGCCGCTACCTGGAACTGGCCTGGATCGAGACGCGGTTCGTCGAACCGAACGAAAACCGGGAGGCCCGTTCTCGCACCTCGCTGGCGCGTCGAGACGACGTGCAAGTCCTGGTCACGCTCGATTACTGGCCCGAAGACGCGACACGCGTCCTCCCCGTCTTCGACGAGGCGATGCGATCGTTGCGGTTAGGCGAGTACATTCAGGACCCGACGCGCGGGCCGGAGAGCTAGAGCGGCTTTCACCTGAGTTTGCGGGACCGCTAATTGACCTGGCGCTGGCACGCTACCGACGCTCAGAGCGCGCGGGGATGTTTGTCCGTTTCCCTATTCGTAAAGCGCACGTATGCTGGCCTGTGACCAACCTCTCACACGAAAGGAACCCTGCATGTCTAAAAAATGGTTTGGCGTTGCACTGCTCCTGTGCTTGAGCTCGCTGCTGGTTGTCGGACACGCTACGGCGCAAACACCGTACTCGACCGACTCGCTGGCAGCGCTGGTGCTCAACCCGTCTGACGTCAATTCGGCGCTGAGCGCGGTTGGCTCTGATAAGGTCACTGATTCGGCGGACGTGAACACCAGCGTCACCTCCTCGGGCTCGGGCGTGGAAGCGGACCGGACGTTCAAGTCGAATAATGGCATTATCATCGTGGCCCTGTTCGCGAACGCCGATGGGTCGGGTCTAAACGACAGCCAACGGAATAACACGCTCAGCGGACAGATCCTGTCGACGTATGCCCAGGGCGTGTTCGATAACGTCAGCGGCTTCACACTGGGCGGCTCGGCGGGTATCGGTGACGCGGATCAATTGGCCGTGTTTTCGGGCTCCATACAGGGAGTCAGCCTGAACGTGGTCGGCGCTTCATTCATCAAGGGCAACATTTACGGCATCGTGATCTATGCCACTCCGGGAGACGCCGATGGAGTGACGCTCGGTGCGCTTGCGGGAACGCAGGTGAACAAGCTCCCCTGACCGGGCTAAGCGGCAGATCACGGCGCGGTGGCGGCAGCCGGATTGAGCTTTGAGGTGGACGCCGCGCAGCGTTTGAGTTCCGTTGGGATTCTCACGGCGGGCGACACTGGCATTCGAGGCGAGCGGCCTGAAGTGTGGTCGGGAGGGACAATGGCCGAGCCAAACGCGGTTGCCTCGACGTGGCAACTCCTGCGCCCTCGGATTGGATTCACAGTGATCGGCATACTGCTCGTGGTCATCGCGGCGGTCCTTCCGCTGGCCATCGGCAGCGCCGTTGGCGACTTCGCCCAAGCCCAGTCGGATCTGCGGTATAGCATAACGCCTTCGGGAACGGCCCACGCCGCGACCTACAATCGCCTGCGCCTGCGGGTGACCGGGCTGGATGAGTGGGCCGGACAGGCGACCATCCAGGTTTCCGGTGCCCACATTTGCAATCCCACCTGCGACCATGACGCCAAGTTCCTCTTTGTCTCGGTGCCTCTCCTAAACGCGCGGCAGGAGGACGGTCTGCCCCCGGCACAGAGTGTGACCTACCCGCCCGATGCCGTGGAATCGTCGGCGGATATCAAGCTGCCGGTTTCCGGCAGCTCGATATTGTATCCGTTCGACAGATACCGGTTGCGGCTGGGGGTGGTCATGGTGCGGGTCTTCAGCGATAAGAGCACGCAAATCCTTACGCCGCAGGACGCGGCCGGCCACCTCTTTCTCACACTGCGCACCCACGTGGCGCGGCTGGATATGGACCAGCCTCTAACAGTAGACCCGGCGAGCGTGCGGCCCAACGCCTCGCCGTACCAGTATCTCTACGTCGAAGACCTGACCTTCGAACGTCCCCTCTACCTCAAGGTGCTGACCGTCCTGCTGGTGGTGCTCGTTGCAGCGGCAGCAGCGTACGCGGTGTTCCTGCGGCCCTTTGATCAGTTGGTCCTCAATTCCGGAGCCCTGGTGCTCGGCGTCTGGGGCATCCGCGCCATCCTGCTGGGCACCGGGGTGCCCGGCATCACGGCGGTGGATCTGGCGCTGTCGATGCTGATCCTCTTCATGCTCGTCGCCATCACAGTGCGGGCGATGCAGTACCTGGCACGGGCTGGTCAGGTGAGGTTGACTCCGTGGCGACACCGCGTCCCGCCCGAGCAGCCGCTCGAAGCTACCCCAGCCGAGCCTGGGGTCGAGCCGCACTCCGGACGCCCCTAGAGACGAATACCGGTATTCGCGATCCCGAACCTGACCCAGACATTGGCTGCCGCTAAGACGGCCGTGTCAAGGCGCATTCAGCCCGTCGCAAGCGGCCAACCGCTGGCTACTCTCAGACCTCGTGCGATAATACGGCTACCTCATAGGAGGTCAAGCCAATCATGACAACCGACATGGCACAACAACTCAAGGAATCGGATGAACTCTATAACCGGTATGTGACCCCGCTGGAGCGGGAGCGCCGGGGTGAGTACATCGCCGTTTCGCCGGACGGCAAAATGGTCCTTGCGGATTCCCTTCTCGCGGTTTCCCAGAACGCCGTTGCGGAGCTTGGACCAGGTAATTGGGTGTTCAAGATTGGTGAACGCGCCGTCGGCAGGTGGCGATGACCACCGCTCGCCTCGCCAGTTCCCATTTTCCCTATCTTCCCATCCGCCTGGAAGTCCGCGGCCATACGGCTGAACTCGAAGCGCTCCTGGACACCGGCTTTGACGGCGCCGTTGCTGTGCCACCCGGCCTTGTGTCCAACGGCAGGCCACCAGACCATCGCTCTCGCTGGATACTGGCCGACGGCTCCGAAGTCGCTGCAGCTTCCTACCTTGGCACCGTTACGCTGGGTAGCTTCGGCCCTTACGACGTCCTCATTACCGCCCTCGGTGACGAACCGATTCTCGGTCGGGAACTCGCCACCCGCTTCCGCAATATCCTTGACCACGGCCGTGAGATAAGCATCGAGCCGTAACCATGAAGGAACCAAGGCCAACGCCGAAACTCGCCGACGCACACGACATTTGAAAGGACTACGACCCCCAGCAAGTGCGCCAGGCTATGCACCAGGCACGAGGCGCCTTAGCTGGTGTTGACACCTAGGCGCTGATTGAGGACCTCTACGCGCAGCGTGCCCAGGGCAGCAGCGGTCGCCCCGCTGACTAATGCCCTACCTGGTCGATTCCACCCACGTCATTTACTACTTCGACGACCTTCCCGCCGCGGTAGAGCTCCTCGACCTCCTGACACCAGCACGTACCGCTGTCTCCATCGTCACGTACATCGAAGTCTTTTAGGGCATTGAGACCAGCCCCTCACCCGCGACGAGCCCGGGCGAAGTTCAACGCCTTCTTCGACAGCGTGCCAGTGCTCCCTATCACCATCGCGGTAGCCCAGCGCTGCGCCCGTCTACGTCGGACCCTTAAGAACCAGGGCCGCCGCGTCAACAGCCGGGCACTCGACCTCATCATCGCGGCCACAGCTCTTGAGCACCGCCTGACCTTGGTCACCAATAACCCCAAGGATTACGAAGATATTCCTTGGCTCAAGCTCTTCTGACCCGACATACTCGCTTGCCGGCCGCAACCCCGCGTTCGCGCCCGGGGCCGTGCAGCCGGTGCTGGACGCTACCGACTGTCACACCGGTTTTCGCTCAGGCGACCCCGATGGGATTCGAACCCACGATCTCCACCGTGACAGGGTGGCATGTTTGACCGCTACACCACGGGGCCGAAAAGACGCGCTGCAGCTCGATATCGTTCCGTCGCTGCGGCGCGGTTAGCGTAGCGCAGCCCTCTCTCACGCCTGCTGGTTGCCCTCGATGGTCGGCGGGACGAGGGCCAGACGCTTGACCACCGCTTCGGCGCGGGCGAGATCGACGACGCCAGGGTTGAGCCGCTGGAGCTGCTGGACGAGCATCTCATGCAGGAAGGGCTTGTCGGTGCCACGACGCATGCGTTCGGCATCGGCCCGCGGCAGGTACGTCCAGCCCGCCTCCTGTGCGTACCACACCATCGGGTTTTGGACGGCCGTGCGCTCCGCTCCGATCGCCATTAGCTCACCGCCCGAACAGCTCAGCGAGAAGCTGGCGGCGATGAAGCTCCCGCGGTATCAAACGGGGATGACCTCATCCTTCACGAGATGCAGCCGGATAATGCGCGGGCGGTCGCCGTCATCGAAGTGGCAGCGCACAGCGTCGCGCACCATCTCGCGCAGTTCCTCCAGCGTGTCCGCGTCGGTATAGATGGAATAGCCCAGTGCCCTCGCCTCGTAACCGCCTTCCGATGATTCCTCAACCGCGAAGATAATCTCGCTATCGACCATCGTCGTCCTCCGTGGGACATTATAGGCTCTGGCGGTCCCCTGGGTGTGTCGCGCCATGTCTCGGCAGAAGCGGCTGCTGAGGCGGCGGGGCCATAATCCACCGGTGGGCGGGTAAGATCGATCGGCACAGGTTCATGCGCGACGAGCAAACTCGAACCATTCGGCGGCGTCGGTGCCATGGCACCTTCGGCGTGCAACGCGATTGCGGCGCAGGCGAAAGCGCCTTTCCGTACGGCGACAGCGGGGGACGCCATCGGGTGCCGCGCTTACGTTTCCCTCGGGCAGGAAGGGGCACAGCCTGACTGTGAGACGCAAAGGCGATAGCTGATCGTTGTACATCATACTTGCGCAATCGCATCCGCGTTGAGGGACAAGTGTCAGCGGAACAAGAACGTGCCGACTCAACCACGTGACCAGCTGAGAGTTGCGGAATGGCAGGGCGTCTTGCGCATTGGTCACTCTCGAACGTCTGCGTCCAGCCGCCGTGTTAATGAAACAGAACTGAATGTAGAATGTACTGAGTTAACAAATTCAGCGCTACTCCTAAGAGGCCGCCGTTGCACGTTTCGTTCGAGGATTGGACGCAGGGCCGTTCCGTTCCGTCCCTGGGAACCAACGCGGGGGCGCCCGTGTTGCCGTTTCAGAGTTGGCGTCGGTTCAAAGAGGCGTTTGCGCCGGAGCTCGTTGCGCGCGCCGTAATGGAGAGCAAGATCTCGGTGGGTCGCTGTCTCGACCCGTTTGGCGGCTCAGGAACCACCGCACTGGCTTGCCAGTTTCTTGCCATTCACCCAGTGGTTGTCGAGGTCAACCCGTTTCTCGCAGATCTCATCGAGGCAAAGCTTGCAAGATACGACACAGACGCACTCGCCAGCGACTTTGGCATAGTGGCGCATAGGGCTGCCCGCCAGGAAAGAATGTGTGGCACCGCTCTTCGAGACTTGCCACGCACCTTTGTTGAGCCTGGCTGGAATGGGCGCTGGGTCTTCGACCGGGAGGTGGCCGTCCGGATTTCGGCGGTGCTCGAAGCGATTGAGCAACTCCACAATGACAACCATCGGCGGCTGTTCCGCGTTCTGTTGGGCGGCGTGCTGATTGACGTGAGTAACGTAGTGGTCAGCGGCAAAGGTAGGCGCTATAGAAGGAGTTGGGAGCGTCGACGAGTTGACCCGCGGACCGTCGACGGCCTTTTCCGCGATGCTGTTCAACGAGCGATTCCTGAGATTCATCGGTTTGCCCGCCGAGCTTGCCCTTCGTACGACCTTAGGCGAGGTGACTGTCGCACTGTCCTGAATGAAACAATCCCCTGCGATTTGGCGGTTTTCTCGCCGCCGTACCCCAACTCGTTCGACTACACGGACGTGTACAACGTTGAGCTCTGGGCTTTGGGCTATTTGACAAATGGCGCGTCCAACCGTGCCCTTCGGGAGTCGACCCTGTGCTCGCACGTTCAGCTCGGTCGTGAATTTCCGTCTCCGCCCGGAGGTTCAAGTGCCCTAGCTGAGACTCTTGAACGCTTAGAAGCCCGCCGCGACGAACTCTGGGATCATCGAATTCCCGCCATGGTTGGCGGTTACTTCAGTGACATCATGGCAGTGCTCACACGGATTAATCGTTCGATTTCGAGTCAAGGGTCTGTCTGGATGGTCTTGGGCGATAGCCGGTATGCTGACGTTCAGATTGAGACGGCGCAAATCATCAGCGAACTTGCGTCGCTGGCTGACTGGCGAATCGATACGGTTGAGCCATGCCGGTCAATGCGCTCGTCGGCACAGCAGGGGGGACTCGCTGACTTGGCCGAGACGCTAATCGTGCTGAGCAAGCTTTAGGCGTTTAGACGATCGAGTCACGGAACTGCTTCGAAGAGTTGAATACGAACCAGCGCCTCATCTCCACGGCCAGCCGCGTGGCCAAGTCTCGAACGTGATCGAAGCATTGATCACCTGTGTCCGCCCTTTGCATGTCGAAGCAGCACAGCGCCGCCGCTTTGGCACCTCTCTTATCCCGGTACGCGGCAGCCTGCTTCACCCCCGATTCAACCCAATCGCGTATGGCTTGGTCAGACACGGGGGTTCCGCCCTTCTGGAGACTCCTCAGCACCTTTAGTTCCAAAATAGCGTGTCGCGTAACCTTGCTTCGGTCGAGAGCCTCGCACGACTCGATTTCCAGGTCAAGGCGACCGACCACGTCGGGTTGCTCATGTCGCACGGTACACCATGGAAGAGCGGCAGACAGCCCAACTTTGAGATAGAGCTGCACCATGTCCTCCGCATGCGATGATGGCCACCATTTTCTGCTGTTGTCCCAAAGTTTGCCGGCATTCACCTGAGCGTCGGGCGTTATGAATTCTTTCCGGTAGATCATCTCGATCTGTTCGAAAATGAATTCTACTGACACATCGATACTCGCCATCGAAACGACGTTGCAAATGTCAGGGCTGCCCAGTCCATGAGGGTAGAACCGGATTGTTGGCTCCGATGTCCTGGGGTCGAAGATTACCGTGGGTATGTTGCCGACTCCGAGAGTCACCGTGACGGTCTCGAAAATTGCGTTGTCGTCTTCGTCGCCGAGTTCGAAATACTTGCCGCTCATGACGGCGGCTCCCACGAACCATAGGCGTCCGGTAACGAACGTAAGCCCGTTGTCGAGCATTGGAATTCGCTTGGACTGCTCGGCCGACGCGCGGGCTTGAGGGCTAGGCTGTAACAGGAAGATGGCCAGCCGCACTGGGTCAGATCGAGTATTGTCCACGGCTATCCGTCGGCGAACGAGCTTCGTAACTCCTCCCAAGAAACGCACGGCTGGCGGTAGATCTTCGTCGGCGCCGATGCCGGCGTTCTCGCGGGCCGTTCTGCTGAGGTCATCATTGGCCCACGCACCAAGGGACGATCGCGCGATTAGGTCAGCGTTCACCAAGCGTTCTCGCGTGAAGGTGACGGATGTAAAAGTGGAGCTGCTCGCCCGGGGTTGCGGACGCTCCGCCGGGCAGCAGACCTTCGAAGTATCGGGCTGCGTTCGCGGCGTAGTTCTTCTTTTGCCACTCGTCGAAGTCGACCACGTTACCCACGCCCACCAGAGAGTCTGAATATGTGGCGTCCTGCTTCATCGCAATATCAAGTTCCTCGTCGCCCAAGGCCGACAAGGCGAAGGCAAGTTCCTGTACGAAGGCCACGACGCGACGCTCGTCTTCGAAATGGACCAGCGTCTCCACGATGGGGTTCGCGAAGGGCTGGTTCAGGCGATAAGATCCTTCGAGCCGCCAGCGTCCGTCTTCGTCTTGCACGTGGCCCAGTCCCGATATGATGACGACGCCCATTCCGACCAGTCGGTCAAGATCGCGTTGCAGAGCCGGATAGAACGGCCCCCCGCTGCGCTTGAGAACTTTGCCGTCCAGGGGAGGCATATCCCACACCGGAGCGAGAACATTTGACAAATACGCCAGCGTATGCAAACGGAGGATCGCGAGCGGAGTCAATCCGGCGCCCTCTGCCGAGTAGAGCAGTACAACCAAACGGACGCATCGCCGAAGCGCGGCAGTTTCGTCCTCATACCGTTCGCTGGTCAGACTCAACTCGCGTCTCCCGATTGTTCCACCAGGGAGTCCCAAATACCATCGTATTCTGAGCGAAGCTGTTGAACTGCGACTGTGGGCGCAGCGACCTTGAAGAGATTGACTATTCGCACCAAGCGGTCCTCCGTTGTAGTGCCCTTCGCGATCAGGCTCGGTATGAGCCGCCCTTCCACTAAGTTGGACGTGATAAGCAGTCGGTTGCCACGCTCCGGCTCGGCGAATCGTGACAGCACGTCGGCTGCGCGTGTCACGAAGACGGCATCAAGGGACGACTCGGGCGCGTCAATCACAAGGGTGCCGCTTCCGGAGTTGTCGGCGATTGACATGAGAGCCATTCTGAACGCGAGGTCGATGAACTCTCGCTGGCTTTCCGACACCTGATCGGGACCGGTGCGCCGCACAAGCGAAGGGGAATCCGCGCCGGACATCTCTATCTCAAAGGCAGGGAAATCGATGAGCACGCCAGTCTCGCCGAGCCGCGCCTTCTGTGGTGACCAGATTAGGCGGCACGTCTCCAGGAGGAAACCTTCGGCGTACACGTCAAACGCTCGCATGACTTTCGCTGATTCCATTACGAGCTCACGACTGACCCGCTCAACGAATCCTCCAAATTGCAAACGTATCGCTGCGAGCTCGATCCGCAGCATCTCGACTCGACTGCGCATAGCCGTCAACTCGGATCGCTGTTTGTGCATGTCCGCCTCGTCGGGTGGCAAGCGCATCACCAATGAATCGATACGCCGCGACCGCTCGGACAGTTCTGAATTTAGCTCTTGAATCCGTCCAAAGTGCGCCTGATGCCGCTGCTCGGCATCGCCCAGCGCGTGCCTCGCCTCAGCCATCTCATTTTCGATGGGAGGGAGGTCTAGCGCCAATCGGTCTACGCGGCGATCAGCCACCTCAGAGGCAGGTACCAACCCGTCGGCACCAGAGAGATCCGTGCCGCAGACTATGCACTTGCCTTCATCGATCCGTGCTGTGTACTCGGCCGCCGCCTCGGGTGCAACATGACCGCAGACCACGCAACTGTTCTCGGTCAAGAGGTGTGAGAGGATGTAACGTGCGGTTTCCGACCTGTCTGGAAAGCGCGTACTAATGGCGGTCAGCTTCGCCCTTTCCAGATCCCTGAACCGTGAATCGCGTTCCTGTTCCGCCTTTAGGAACCTGAGTCGCGCTTGCTGCCGAGTCATTTCAATCTCAACGACCTCGTTTTCGAGGGCGTTCAGTCCCTCCTCATCGACAAGCTGCAGGTTCTCCAGGGTCTGCAACTCCTGCCGCACGTCCAGGGCAGCTTCGGACTTAAGTTCACTGTCGGTCAGAGCCCGCTCCTCCCTGTACACCGCCGCATTTAGGTTGCGGGTGCGACTATCTAGCTCGAGAATCGCACGCTCGTCCTCTGTCCACTTCCCCGCGACCTGGGGCGGAAGGAACAACAAGCGCAAAACCTGACGCTGCGCCGTGGAATCCCAAACCAAAGCCCGCCGGTCTTCAAAGTAGAATACAAGGTGGCGGAGCAGCAGAATCCAATCTCCGAACGACCACACACCCGCTAGCCGCATGAACTCGGGCTGAAAGGTTCCCAGTTCATCGTTGTTCATCGCGGTGCCGTCCACGCTCAAGTGCGTCAGAGCGAGGTCGCTAAGCCTCCGCTCCACCACAACCGAGCATTGGCCAAGCCTTAGGGAGAGTCGCGCGGTCGCATGTCGCGCTCCATCGACCACCCGCTGCGCAAACACTGCGCGACCTGCAGTTGAAAGTGCAGTTGGCGTAAGCCGGATGTTGCCTAGTTCGCTTCTCGTTGTGAGTCCCGGAATATCAAAAGGACCGGTGAGCAACCGGTATACGATGGTGATGAGGGTCGTCTTTCCCAGGCCATTGGCTCCCAGAATGAGGGTCAGGCCCGGCTTGAACTCAGCGTGAAATCCCGGCTCGGCACCCTCGGTACCCGGAAACAATCCATAGCCCGAGATGTCCAATCGATCCAAGATCGGCAAATTGAGCATGTTACCTCCGACACTCTGACTGGTGCCGTAGCCAATTATTCCGTCTCGTGCCGTGAGCGGCGCTTGGCATGACGAGCCCTTACGACCGACGGCGTGATCGGAGCGATCGCAGCCCATTGTAGGCCACAAATGGACATCAGGAGACGAGGCGAAACTGAGCACCGCTCGCGATCTCATGCGGGCAGTCTGCGGTGTGATTGATGCTGATTTGCCGCCTAAGCGAGTAGTGAAATGGCGCAATACGGCGGCAACTCCGTACCCGTCGCGTTCGTTATGAAAATTATGGGATTAAGCCCTCCAAAATAACACCATCCAACCGCGCCGGCTCGGCATCATTTTCCCTCCATGCGTAGTCGCCTTATTGCGAACCCCCGCCACCAAATCGGTTGCAGGCCGATGCGAGAAACAGCAAGCCATCATAAAGGAAACGTGGAACGCCTCCCCCTGTTTTGCAAAGACTGCCGCCTGTCTCACGGTGGCGGCGGAGATCTCCCCTGTAGACCGACACCAACCAAATGATACGTTCACCCTCTGTTGGACGGCATGGGACGAAAGTGATATAATTAGGAAGCGATGTATTTATTGATCGATGGAAGGAGGACTTAATCGCGCAGAGCCGATATTCTCTAACGCTTCGAAGACGCAGTCGGCGCCATCCAGGACTCCGAATCCTTCCTCCATTGGTTAGATATCTCCTCCAGATTTCACAACTATTCGCTTGGCAATCAGCTCCTCATCGCCAGGCAACGACCTGATACGACCTACGTTGCTGGCTTCCACGCCTGGCTCAAGCTCGGATGTCATGTGTTTAAGTGTGAGAAGGGCTTTGCGATTGTGGTGCCCCGCGTTCGCCGCAAGAAGGTCGAGAAGAACGACGGGGAGCGGGTTACCGGCTTCGGCTCCGGCCAGGTGTTCGACGTCCGCCAAACGGATGGCGAGTCCTTGCCGACTGTTCAGGTGCCCACTCTCGAAGGTGAGGAAGGCCGGCATCTCTATGATCGGTTGTCTGGCCTGGTCGCGGCTGAAGGGCTCTCGCCGGCGCGCCGACATGCCGAGGCGACGCCCGCCGGCGTGATGGGTTCTTTATACGCCGAGTGAGCGCAACATCGTGCTCGTGCCATTCGAGGCAATCCACGTCGACGTCAGGCGGAAGAACGTAGAAGAATACCGCCCGAAGGTGGCATTCAAACAGATGTTGCTGTGGTCAGGCAGGGGGTAAGTTTGGCGACCCCGATGGGATTCGAACCCACGATCTCCACCGTGACAGGGTGGCATGTTTGACCGCTACACCACGGGGCCGAAAAGACATGCTGCCGCACGATGTCGTTCCGTCGCTGCGGCGCGGTTAGCGTAGCGCAGCCCTCTCACGCCTGTCAAACGCTGGACGGTCGCCTTTCGGGGTCGGTATACTCCTTAAAGGATTACGAGGAGCTTCGCTTGCCACGTCAGTCACGCCGCGTTCGGACGCAGTCCACCGGCCGCAAACGTACAACGCCTATCATTCCGCGACACCTGCTCGAAGGCGCCGGCCCGGCAACGCTGGAACCGCCGACGATCGAGGTGCCGGAGGATATGGTCGTCGAGGAGCTGGAGACGGCGCCCGCGATGGCGGCGTCTCCGCGCATCGTTCGCAGCCCCGCGCCTGCTCCCCGTCACGAACCGCGATCGGGCTTTGTCCGGGCCGGCTCGGTCGCCGCCAAAGAATCGACGCCGATCTCGGCAAGGCTCGCAGCCACGGACTATGGCTACGTGATCGGCGAACTGAAGCGGATCTTCATCACTGCGGCGATCATCGTCATCCTGCTGGTCGTCGTCACCGTACTTCGTCACTAGCCTTCAGCGCAGGTAGCCGGCACCCACAAACGCCGCGATGAGGACGAAAACGAAGCCCCAGAGGTCGTTCGGCAGTAGCAGGACGCTTGCCCACAGCAGGTTGTGTACCAGGTACACCAGGATCGAAGAGGCGACCGCTACTGCCTGCAGCGCCGGGCCGCGACGCCGGTTTGTGACGCGCCCGATCGCTTCTGCCACCAGCCAACCGTAGCCGGCCGCGGCGAAGAAGATGAAGAACCCCAGGAATACCTGGGCGCGAGGGACCAGGAACGCCCACACGGCCCCAACCGCGATGGCGACGCCAACGCCCACCCCAATGGCGCGGATCAGCGTTGCGGGCGGAATCGTGTACTGCACCGGCCGCCGCAGGTTGGCGCACGAACGGCACCTCGCCCCGACCGGCGTCTGCACCATGCAGCGCGGGCAGATCGGGATATCGCACTTTCCGCAACGTAGCTCGGTTTCGACGCTCGGATCGGCCGCGCACTGCATTCAGGACGCCGCCGAACGCATGTCGATGGCGAAGGTGAGCTCCGCTTCGGCCGCGAGCTTCCCGTCCACCGTTGCCCGCGCCGTCCCTTTTCCGATCGGGCCCCGTTGGCGGGTCAACTTGACTTCCAGCCTTAGTACGTCGCCGGGGACGACCGGCCGCCGAAAGCGGGCGCCGTCTATGCCGGCAAAGTAGGCGATGCGGCCGCGAAACTTCTCCTGGCTCAGCACGGCCACCGCTCCCACCTGCGCCAGCGCCTCGATGATCAGTACTCCCGGCATCACCGGGGTACCCGGAAAGTGGCCCTGGAAGAACCACTCGTTAATGCTAACGTTCTTAATGCCTACCGCGCGCTTTCCCTCCTGGACCTCGATCATGCGGTCCACCAAAAGGAACGGGAAGCGATGCGGAAGCACTTCCAGGATGCGCTGGATATCCCAGACGCCCGAACCTGCGGCGGGGGTTTCGTGCGGTTTCTCGTTGGTCCCGTCGATCACCGCGGTTGCACCGTCGGCTGGGCGCAACGATCGCCGGCGGCCAGCAGCGCTTCGACAGCGCTGTTCGGGAGGGGAATGTTGCCGGGCTCGCGCTCACCCGGATTGCCAAGGCCGTGAAAGTCGCTGCCCCCTGTCGGCAACAGGCCAAGGTTGCGGGCGATCGAGAGCAGGTTGGCCACTTTGTCGGGACTCAAGTCCTTGTAGTAGACCTCGAGGGCCGTCAAACCGTGGTTCTTGAGGTCCGCGAGGATCTCTTCGACGTTGGGCGTGTACTGCGGATGGGCAACGGCGGCTATGCCGCCCGCCGAGTCGATTAACTCGACCGCCTCGGCCGGCGTCAGCTTGTCGCGTTCCGCGTATGCCGGGCCGTTGCGCCCGATGAATCGATCGAAGGCGTCGGGAATCGACGTGACATAACCCAACTCGACGAGGTGTTGTGCTACGTGCGGTCGCCCAACGGACGCGTCTCCGGCGATCTCCTGGACGCGCTCCCAGGAGACGTCCATGCCGAGTGCCTGCAGCTTTTCGATCATGCGCATGCCGCGACCGATGCGCCCTTCGCGAAACCGCAAAAGCTCCGACTGAAAGTGCGGGTCGTCCACGTTCATGAACAGTCCGAGCACGTGGATCTCGCTGCCCGGGATGTCGGTGCTCAATTCGACTCCCGGTACCAGGCGGACTCCGTATCCAGATAGCGTCGTAGCCATGTCCTTGACGCCTTCCGTGCTGTCATGGTCGGTGAGCGCCATGACTTTAACGCCGTTTCGCGCGGCCATCTCCGCCAGCTTGTCGGTTGTGAGCCGGCCGTCGGAATGGATGGAGTGGGTATGGAAGTCGCCGATGGCCATGATTACTTCGCGTACTCCACGTTCCGAGTTTCGCGCACGACCGTGACCTTGATCTGCCCCGGATATTCGAGGCTCTCTTCGATCTTGCGGCTGATGTCGCGCGCAAGCCGCATAGAGCCGAGGTCGTCGACCTCTTCGGGCCGCACGATGATGCGCACTTCGCGTCCCGCCTGAATCGCAAACGACTTGTCCACGCCGGGAAAGCTGTTGGCTACGTCCTCGAGCTCTTCCAGCCGCTTCATGTAGTGTTCGAGCGATTCGCGCTTGGCGCCCGGACGCGAGTTGCTGATCGCGTCGGCGATAAGCAAGACGACCGCCTCGGTCGTTTGGGGCTCCACCTCTTCACGATGCGCCTCGATCGCGTGGATTACGCCCGCTGGCTGGCCGTACCGCTTCGCGATATCGGCGCCGATGGCGGCGTGGCTGCCCTCGACCTCGTGGTCGACGGCTTTGCCGATGTCGTGCAGCAGCCCCGCGCGCCTCACGATCGACACGTCGGCGCCGATTTCGGCCGCGATCATTGCGCCTAGCTGCGCCGTTTCAATCGAGTGCCGCGCCACATTCTGACCGTTGGTGATGCGGAAGGTCAGCCGCCCCAGCAGCCGCTGCAGTTCCGGGTGAAGGCTGGGTACGCCCGCCTCCACCGCCATCGCTTCGCCGGTCGTGCGCATTGTGCCTTCGACTTCCAGTCGCGCCTTTTCGACAACCTCTTCGATGCGCGTGGGATGGATGCGGCCGTCCTGGACGAGGTGAGACAGCGCGATCTTCGCGATCTCCCTGCGCACCGGGTCGAAGCCGGACAGGGTCACCGCGTCGGGGGTGTCGTCGATGATCAAGTCGCAGCCGGTAGCGTGTTCGAGGGCGCGGATGTTGCGCCCCTCGCGGCCGATGATGCGCCCCTTCATGTCGTCACTGGGGATCGGGACTACGGTGACGGTGGTTTCCGCCGTCACGTCCGACGTGACGCGCTGAATCGCCGTTGCAAGGATCTCGCGGGCACGGCGATTTGCCTGCTCGCGGACTTCCGCTTCGACCTGTTGCATGCGGCGAACCGCGTCGTCGCGTACCTCGAGCTCGACCTCGGCAATGAGCAGGTCACGCGCCTCGTGGCTGGTGAGCTGAGCGATCCGCTCAATCTCGGCAAGGCGCTGCGAACGGACCTCTTCGAGTTTAGTGCGGGTCTCTTCGAGCTCCTGCTCGCGCGCCGTTAGCGACTGGTCTCGTCGTTCATACGATTCGAGCTTGCGGTCGAGGTTCTCTTCCTTTTGAACGATGCGCCGCTCCTGGCGCTGGATGTCACCGCCGCGTTCCCTAAGTTCTAGCTCTGTCTGAGTGCGGAGCCGGATCGCCTCCTCTTTAGCCTCTAGCAGAATCTCTTTTTGACGTGTTTCGGCCTCACTGACGATGCGTGCCACGCTCGCCTCGGCGGCGTGTAGCTCCTCTTCGCGCGTTTGCTGTTGTCCAAGTAGGCTCGCATTTGCCTGCGCCTTTTGGGCTATCCAGAGGGCAGCACCGACGGCGAGGACCACCACGATCGCCAGTACAATGACAAGTACCAGCATGTGTGCCTCGCTTTCCGCCTCGCTATCCACATGAACTGGGGTTAGCGGGCCAGGCCGCCAAATCAGCAGCCTGTCAGACCAGTGTAGAGTCGTAATCGGATGGGTGTCAATGGAATATCGGGTACGGATTATACGCTATATGGCACGATATCCGTCGTCCCGGTCGTTCTCCTGCCCCAGCTCGCGCCAGAGCTGCCGCACCGCGGCAGCCGTCGCGTCATAACCGAAGCCGCGACGCTGTAGAAACCCTGCCAGCCGGCGCCGAAAGTCGCCGTACTCCAGGCCGGCCAGCCGGGCCGCCCTCGGTCTCGCCGCGGCAAGAGCTAGTTCGCTTTCGTCGGTTCCTGCCAGCGCCTCGGTTATTGTTTCCGAATCAATTCCCTTGGCGCGAAGCTCGGCCGCGAGCAGCGACATGCCGCGCGCCGACGCGCCGGACCCGCGGTTTTCGACCCACGCGCGGCTGAACTGTTCGTCGTCCACCAGTCCGGTGCGGCGCAACCGGACAAGCGCGTCATCAATCGCCGCTTCGGGAAGCCCTTTGCGCCGCAGCCGCTGCCGCAATTCGCCTTCGGCGCGCGGCCGGTAGGAGAGCAGCAGCAGCGCCGACGCATACGCGCGGTGATTTGCGTCTGTTGATTCCAGCCTGCTGCGCAGTGCTTCCGTCGCGGGATCGCCGCGCCTAACGGCGCATTCGAACACCACGTCGCGATGGACGGTGATCCAGGTAGACCCGTCGACAACGAGATCGACTCCGGATCCGCGCTTCTGCTTTTCGATCTTCTCGATGGTTGGAACCATACGAAGGCATCCTCGTGGCAAAACGAAGTCCCGGCACCTGCAGGTGCCGGGACTGTCAGGTGGCTGCCGGAGCGGGTGGCGAGAATCGAACTCGCGCGTCAACCTTGGGAAGGTCGCAGGCTACCATTACATCACACCCGCGTGCCACTGGAGATGATATCGCGTCGCCAAACGCGGAGCAATCCCGGAGAGATTGCGCCCTTCGTGTCAGCTCTGATACTGCCGCTGCCTGGCCGGGTCCTGGCTCGTGCCGACCAAATCGCCGAGCCGCTCCACCAGCAGGCCGAGGATCGTGAGCGCCACCCCGAGCGCCAGAAACACCACGTAACTCAGCACCGCGTACCAGGCCACATCCCGCGCAATGTCTGACGTTCCGCCGATGAGCGGGTCGGACGAGCTGCCAAAAACGACCTGCACCCCGAGCCAGATGAGGCCGCTGACGAGCAGCCCCGGCACCGCGGCAAACGACAGTGCCACGCCAAAGATGACGAGACGGTTATACTCACGCCCCAACACGGCAACGGCGAGAGCGAGGACGACGGACGCTGCCAGGGCGGCTTTGGCGACGTTAATCATCGTGTGGTGCAGGTGGGGGTTTAACACCGCGAGCGCCTGCTTGAACGCCCAGGGGGCGGAAAGGAAGCCGGCGCTGCCGAGCTTTACCGGCCTCCCGTCGGGCGAGAAGGCGTTGATTCCCTTGTCGTATACGGTATCTGCCGTACGTTTCAGCAGTACCTGCCGTACCTCGATCGGTGACTTGTTGATGACCTCCGATGGGCTGAGCTGCGCCTTGACGGGATACGAGGATAGCGTGACTCCGCGCGCCCCGGAAGGAGAGGCCGCGGCGGTCTGCAACTCGTCGTAGTGGGCCGCAAACGCGTGGTCGAAATCGGTGATCCCGGGGATCGCCCGTCCAATAATGCGTTCCGCCGCGCTGCGCGAAGTTACCTGCGCGACCGTGTAGGAGGCGAGTAAGACGAGCAGTGCCAGGACCAGCAGCATGCCGGCCAGCCGCAGCCAGAAAGCGGTGTTCTCTTCGGCTTCCTCTTGATATGCGGCAGCCCGGCCGTAGCGGCGGGCAAGTTCGTTTCGGTCGAGATTCTCAAATGTCTGGGGAGCCGGTCTCCGATAGCTGATTGCAATTCTCCCGTTTTACGCGGCTGCCCGGGGAGATTCGAGCGCCCGGACCACGCGCGTGCCGGCAGCGAGGTCGTGCAGTGCGCGCCGCTCCGACGTGAAGGCGCAGCAAAGCAGCTCTGCGGCCACCAAGAGGACCGTCAGGCTCACAACGCCGGCAACCACGAGTGGCAACGTGCCCTGCGCGGCGGCAGCAATTGCCGCGACCAGCAAGATCGGCGCCGCGCACAGCGCCACCGATCCGACCGCGAGCACGAGAATCCGCACGATGCCGCGAG
>DAINSK010000012.1:0-1103 GCA_036741355.1 Chloroflexota bacterium | reverse complement strand
GCGCACAGCGCCACCGATCCGACCGCGAGCACGAGAATCCGCACGATGCCGCGAGCGGCGGACGGGGGACGGCCCGAACGATCGCAGACCGCGAGCGCCATCGCCGCCAATCCGGGGCTGCGCCCGTTGCGCACCCAGCCGGCGACCGTCACCGCAGCCCAGACCGGCAACCAGATGGTACCAATGAACAGGGCGACGTACACTGCGCCGTCTGAAGGCTGACTCGCGCCACCGTCGCTCTGCCACAGTAGCCACAGCCACGACACCAGCGCTGCTGCCAGGGCCAAACCGAAGCCGACGGCCCAATCCAACAAGAATGCCGCAATGCGCGTTGCGAACGGGGCCGGCTCCAGCGAATCGAAGGTGTGCAGGCCATTCGGCATTTGGAACTCCGCGAGGCAGCAGGGGCAGTATAGCAAACGCCGGAAGGCATGCCCTTACGAGTTCGGCAGAAGCTCGGCCTCACGCGCGTCGATCAAATCGATGAAGAAGCGACCGTCGGTTTGGTGGATCAACTTCATCGTGGGACTCGCCCGTTCTCTCACGGGATCGGTCGCGGAGACGCCAAGCCGGTCGGTAAGGATCTGGACAGCCGAGAACGCCTCACTGCTCGCCTCGTACATGTCCAGCGGCCGGGCTATCCGCTCGCCGAGCGCGACCTGGCTAATCGCCTGCAGCCCGGCACGGTCGAACACATCAATGAGTATTCCCAACTGTGCGGCGCCACCGCTAAAAATCGGCAGCGCCGCCGCCATGCCACGCCGCACGGCATGTTCGCACCCGAGCGGATCGATCACGCCCGACAGTTCGGCAAAGAACAGGTTCAGCAAGGGTCGCGCCGCAAACTCGCCGACAACCGTGTGAAGGTCGGCATCGGGTGCCTCGGGTGCTAGCCCGTAGAAACCTTTCACGTACTGGACGGATTCGTTATGAATCAGCGGGCCTGCCAGGCCGTAAATCAGCTTGGCGTGCGGATTGCGGATGTCGGCGTCGATCCAAACGACGATATCGGTCTGCAGCTTGCTGAGGCTAGCGTGCATCAACCGGCCGCGGTCCCCCGTGCGCGCTTCATCGACGACACATGTGCGAAGGTTTAGATCCGT
>DAINSK010000011.1:0-84691 GCA_036741355.1 Chloroflexota bacterium | reverse complement strand
GCCGGTGCTGCCGTTGGCGCCGGTCGAGCCGTTGGCACCGGTATCGCTGCTCGGGCCGGTGGCGCCGACCTGGGCCGGACCGAGATTCGCAACGGTCAAACCAACAATAGCTCGCCCCATGAATAGAGCGACCGCAGCAATGATGGCGACAAGGGCAACCGTAGTCACCTTTCGCCCGAGCCGTCTATCCCGATGTCTACGTTGCATATGTATGTCCTCACCCTCTATTGAATGTCTCGAGCGTCCTTGCAATGTCCCATATGAGGGGTGCAGGACAACCGTTTGACAACCATACTACAGCCTTGACGAGATGGGGTTACAGTGCGGTAACAGAAATATGGCAATAATCAGCGACATAATATGACCGAGTCCGGCAAGTGGTCCCTAGGGCACTATCGATACGTCGCTATGCGCCTTCGGGCTCGCAGGACGCGCCTGGCCGCTCGCAGGCGGGGGTCGCACCCCAACGAGCGAAGCGCCCACGATTACAAGCGAACCATGCATAGCTTCGATCCGCGCACCAGCGGACGCCCGGGAGGTCGTAACAGCGAGCAAGCAGTGACCAGGGCGGTCCCAGTTCATAGAAGATCCGTTGGAAGGCCGCCGCGCCGCGGTAGATCTGGCCGCCGGGTGCGATTGCGTATAGCTCGCGATCGACCTGGCTACGCGTGAAGCCGACGCGTTGCCTCAGCCCTGGTGTTTGGTTTGCCCGCATTAGCACACGGCCGGATGGATCGCGCGCGCGGAGCCATTCCATGCAGCGCGTGCATATACCACAGTACCCATCGAACAGCACGAGGAGCTGTGCATCGCCGAACACGCCATCGTTGAACTGGTCGTTCATACGTACATACCCTGATGGCCCCCGCCTGTATAGCCTGCGGATATCGATTGTTACACCTTCTAGCCAGGTGATATACTATCCGCCGAGTATGATTGGATGCCGTAGATGCCTTTAACAACAGATAACAGCAGACTAGACGACACTGAGAACGGTGTCTCTATTCCGGTCTCTACTCCGGGTGGATAATGCGCGTGCGCCGCTGATCGCGCTCCCGCCGCAAAGATGTCCCGCGGACGCCAACGTCGTGCCCTGCTGGCGCGCGGCCTTGTCTGGACGTACCAGAGGTGATGGAGATGGCCGCTGTGGTAGAGCGTCCAGACAGCCGGCCGGCGACGGCCGTGCCCCGCCGTAGCCTCCGCCATGGGCTACCTCTGCGGCTGGCGATCAGTGGCTTCGTCGTCTTCCACATCCTGGCCACGCTGCTCTGGCTGCTGCCCAACAGCGCCGTGCGCCAGCAGGTGCAGGCGCTGCCGCAGAAGTACATCAGCTATGTCGGGCTGTGGCAAGCGTGGGATTTGTTCGCGCCGAACCCTGCCAGCATCAACCTGTATCTTAGCGCGGTCGTCACCTACCGCGATGGCAGCCAGCGCGAATGGGTCTGGCCGCGCATGGAACAGCTGGATCTGCTCACTCGTTACCGCGAGGAGCGCTACCGCAAGTTCGTTGAATATGGGAACCTCGATGCGTACAGCGGACTCTGGCCCTCTATGGCCATGTTCGCCGTCGAGCAGATCAAGTACCGCGACCCGGTTAATCCGCCGGTGCGGGTTCAACTCTGGCGTCACTGGTGGTTTGTGCCGCCGCCACCTGCCAACGGCGATATCAGCCATGACCTGCCCCACGAGTGGCACCAGTACCTCTTTTTCGACACGCCCCTGCCGGTGCAGGCGGTGCAGCCATGAATTGGCGTGACGCCGTAGAGCGCGGGCCATTGACTGGGGCGTGGCAGGCCTGGAACCGGTTCTGGTTTGAGCCGATCTCGCCGGTTACGATCGCCCTGTTCCGCATCCTCTTCGGCGCACTGACGCTGCTGTTCGTCGCGTTGCTAGTCCCTGACCTGTTGGTCTGGTTCTCGCGCGGCGGGCCATTTACGCCCCAGGATGCGGCGAACTTCTGGGGCAATGTTCCCGATTACAGTCCCCTGCTCTGGTATCCGGCCCCTGGCGCGGTGATCGCCTTCTTCGCGGTCTTCAGCCTGGCCGCGTTCTGCTTGATGATCGGGCTATGGACGCGCGTCAGCGCGCTGCTCGTGTTCCTCGGTCTGGTTTCGATCGGCCACCGCAACCCGCTGATCCTCAACGGCAGTGACTGGGCCTTCCGCTTGATGGCGTTTTACCTGGTGCTGGCGCCCTGCGGCGCGGCGCTGTCCGTCGATCGGCTGCGTGCCCTGGTGCGCCGGCGGGCGAGTGCACGACCACCGCTCATGCCGCCGTGGGCACAGCGGCTGCTGCAGCTGCAGATGTCGCTGGTCTACGCCACGATCGTATTTCTCAAGCTGCAGGGGCATGACTGGCAGGACGGCACGGCGCTCTATTACACCAGCCGGTTAGAGGCATTTCATCGCTTCTCGGTACCGTTCGTCTTTCATTCCCTGCCGCTGGTGAACCTGCTCACCTACTGGACGCTGGCGGCGGAGATCGGGCTGGCCTTCCTGGTGTGGGTGCCAGGGCTGCGCCGCTTCGTACTGCTCAACGGCGTTGCGCTGCACGTCGGGATCGAGTACAGCATGAACATTCCGCTATTCGCCTTCGCCATGCTGATCTGGTACGTCACGTTCGTCGATGTCGAGAGCTGGTGGGCGCGGGTGCAAATGAGCTGGCCAATACGCACTTTGTCGCGGGCCACCCTACATGTCCACGAACAGCACCCGGCGGCCGGCCTGGTGCCGGCGCTGCAGGCGACGGACATCCTCCACCGCATCGACGCCATCATGCTCTATCCAGCCGAGCATAGTCCGGGAGTGGAAGACCGCCCCACGGACGGTCTATGGCTGGTGACGGCGGACGGCCAGGTGTTCGCGGGCGAAGCCGCGTTCCGCTGGCTGGCCTGGCGGCTGCCGGTGCTGTGGCCCATCGCACTCCTCTTCCCGCTGCCCGGGGTGACTGCCGCGGCGCGGCGGCTCTACCGGCGGGCGTTGCAGCCCGAACATCTGGCCACAGGTGTTCCCGCGGCAGCGGCGCAGATTGCTCGTGAGCAGCCGCGGTCGTAGCTACACGTCCCGCCTGCTGAACGGCGCCGGCGGTCGTTCCAGCCCGCGACCGTCTCCTCCGCCCGCTGCCGGATTATGTTTGTCTAAGAAGACAGTCCTTACCGTCACGTTACTGAAGAAGGCTCACGCATGATGGGCGCTCGGCCGACGCATGAAGTAACGAGGCCGTTGAATGTTCGTGTTTCGCGTTCCGGCTCCCTCAGCCGCGTGCCGGCCCAGGCGCATATGGCTCCCTTTGGCCGGCTGCGCGCCGCTGCTCGTAGCCATAGTGCTTGGCTTCATCCCGGCTGCCGCACGGGCGGAACGCGCCTATTCGGCATCCGCGCAGGCGCGTTCGGCGGCGCTCGCCAACTGCGACGTCGATACCAGCCGGCTGCCGCTGAACAACGAAGAGCAGGCGGTGCTCGACCAGACCAACGCCTACCGCGCCGCCTATAGCCTGCAGCCCCTGCAGCTCTCCTATTCGCTGACCATCAGCGCGGAGTGGAAGGCGAGCGACATGGCGGCCAATCACTACGCCGCCCACGACGACGGCTTCCGCACCTGGGACCAGCGCTTCCGCGACTGCGGCTTCAACATGCCCGACGCGTACATGGGTGAGAACCTGGCCGGCGGCTACGCCAGCGGCGACGCCACCCTGCAGCAATGGGAGACCTCGCCGCACCACAACGAGAACCTGCTGAACCCGAACTACAGCGTCGTCGGCATCAAGCGGGTAAAAGCACCCGACCCCACCGACATCCACGTGTGGTACTGGGCGATGGAGCTGGCCAGCGGCGCGCAGCCGGATGTGGATCTGTCACCGCGTTGACGTCGCAGCCCAACTGATCCTCGCCCCCGTCGGCCGACCAGCGGCGTGCAAGCAGCTCCGCGTCAGACCGTCAGCCCCAGGGTTGGCGCCCCATAAATGCGTCGGCAGCGCCGGCGTCGCATAGTCTCTGCTGCTGCAACTGCGCCAAATGGACAATGAACGCCGGGTCGGCGCTATCAGCGGGCGCCTCGTAAATGAGGTGCGCGACGATCCGTCCGTCGAGGAACGTCTCCGCATACGTGGTGGACCAGGCGCCGGTCCGCGCGTTGCGGTTGTTCCAGCTGGCCGGCTGATCCAGCCCGCTAACGCTCAGCGGCGACGTCAGCATAAAGTTCGGGCTGTCGCGCACGCCGGCATACAGCTCTCCGTCTGTCACGAGTGCCTGAAGCCGGCTCTCGTCGACCATATCGAACGGTGCGAGGAGCAACACGCCCACGCGAGCTGTGACTTGTCCGGTGGCATCGAGCAACACGAACTGCTCGCCGAACGTCGCCTGCATGATCCCTTCCCCACCCGGGACGTCCTCGGCAACCTGGCGGAAACCGGGCAGGTCGTTGCTGGAGAGCGCCAGCTGCCGCAGCTCGGCTGTTGTCGTCGGCGTCGTTGATGCGGCCGTCCGCTGCGGGCAAAGACTGCTCAGCAGAACCAGAAAGCCAAAGCCGGCGAGTCCGGCGAGTACGGTGAGCGGGCGCATAGGCGGAATGCTCCATTTACATGTACATGGCCGGCCGCGCGGGGAGGGCCGAGCAAAATCGGAGGTTAAGAAACCGTTTCCATTTATACCACAGATGCGGGCTCTCCGCATTACCCACCGGACGTACATAATCTCCCGCTAAAACCTTACGGACCGGAAGGCCGTGCCGGCAGACCCCGGCGCGGCGCCGCCGCCTTTCCTCTTCCGTTGCTGCCGGGACGTGCAGCGGGCCGGAAATGCGGGAATCCCTTATATGGTTATGTTCATTGAGTGCTGATACTCGCCGCAGGGACATTGTCAGGGTTCAGTATCGAATCTGCGAGGCGACATCGGTCCATGCTGCGCTGGTTGGCCTTCGTGCTGGTACTGGTGTTTGCCATTTGTGGTCAAGCATGGTTTCTGACGCCCGTGTTCGCCGATGGTGGCGACCATTCGGCCCCGCATCTCAACCAGGCTCCCCAGCCGCCGGTCGGTTCCGGGCCGCCGATCACCCCGCCGGGCGCGGCGCAGGCGCAGCAACCGAGCACTCCCCTAACCCCGCCGGCTTCCGTTCCGCTCCCTGCGATATCTTCAGCACCTCCGCCTGCGCATTCCGTCCAGCCGGCCTCTGGCGTTTCATCACACGCGGCTGCGCCTGACGCGCCCATCGTCTCGCAGGCAGAGTCAAACAACCGGCGGGTAATCGACCAGCCGGCGATACCCCCGTCCGCCCCTCAGCACGTCGACTCAAAGCCGCCCGCCGCTGCCGAGCCACCGCCCGTTGCGCCGCCGGCCCAGACGGCTCCCATCACACCCTCGGCACCTGCTGCGCCACAGCATGCGGCACACGCGGCGCCTGAGCAGCCGAATGTGCCCGTTTCGCATAGCACCTTGCCGGCTTCGAATGGCTCGGGATCGGCCCGGCAGGGAGCGACCTCAAGTGAGGACCGCTCCAACCCTCATCAACAGCCATCGAACCCTAACCAGGCGGTACCCGTAACTGCAGTGGCTGAGAGCGGCACCGAAACCCCGAGCAAACCGGCGACGTTCGCTCCGGCAAGTAGCCAGGCGGATGCCGGCATCCCCGTCGAGCAGAGCAGTGGCCCGAAGAGGTCAGCCAGCGCTGCACCGCTCTGGTTGAGCGGCACGGCCCCTGACACATCGGAGAACACGCCCGGAGCCGGCGTATCTGGCGGTGACCCGGCTGTCGCACCAGCGCAGGCGCGGTTACCGGTTCCAGCAGGCCCCCCGGGGCGTCCCGCGGACACCCGGGCAGGGTTCTCAGCGGTGAGCAGAGGCCCTGGTGCGAACACCGTAAGGCGTCCAGCGAATGCACCTTCAATCAGCGGTGCGCAGCGCGGAGTGGGCGGGAATAGCGGCCTTGCAAACGTTACAGTGGTTGGGGTGCACACGCCGGAAAAACTGGGACAGCCCGATGTGTGGGCCGCAGGCCAGTTGCCGGAGCCGGATGTTCCGTTCCTGCCATCATTTGGCTCAATCTCTGTCACAGTGCCCGTGGCAGTTCCCGCGGCGCCGGCTGGGTCCGGCGGATCGCTCGGCAGCTCGGGTGGCGGCGCATCTGCCGTTGCATGGCTCAGCCTACTCCTGTTGTTGCCGCCGGCGTTTTTCGGCGTTCGCCTCCGGTTGCCAACCCTCGCCGGCCCGTTATCGCCGATCTACGCTCCCCCAACTCCCCCTGGCTGATCCTTTCTTTCGCGTCCGCTGAATTCAACGGAAAGCGGCTTATCTCCTCTAGATGAGACCGCGAAGGAGATCGCTCTTGGACACGATTTCGTTTCCAGTAACCTCGTTTACCGACTATCGACGGAGGAACGCGGCCTACGGAGCAACGTACCAAACCCTTGCCGCGGGATGTGCAGGCGGAACAGCAGCGACGTGCTACGCCGCCGGTCCGCCTCGGCTGCGCACGGCCGTCTCCCGTACGTTCAGCAACGTTGTCGACGGCCGCTATGGGCGGCACGCCGTGTCGTCAATGCGGGATATGCTCGAGGCTGTTCAGCTTTCGGCATCTCCCAACCCGCTGGTATTTCAGCAACGGCTTGGGCAAGCGGTTCGCGAAGCTGCCCGCGACACCCGATCGTTTGCCGTTCTGGTGCTTGCGATCGACGGCAGCGAGGACGTGGGGGAACAGTACGGCCACCGCACGGCAGAACGGCTGCTGCAGAGCGTGGGGACGCGTCTGCAGGCGGCGGTGCGCGACACCGATTTGGTGGCGCGCATCGGCGAAGAGGAGTTCGGGGTTCTGCTGCATGACGTGAGTGCAGTAGACGCCGGCAAAGTCTCCTGCCGGTTGGGCGAGGCGCTCACGCAACTGTTCGTCGTGAACGGTCATCGCGTGCGTGTCAGCGTTCGCACCGGGCTGTCGCTGTATCCCGGCCAGGGATGCGACGGTCAGACTCTGCTTCGGCTGGCTGCCGCGGAGGTCGGTATCGTTCTGTAATCGTCCGGATTGAAACCGGGGAGGGGATCTCCGGAACCAGAGGCAGGATGCCCGTCAGCAATTGGCGGGCATCCTGTTATCTCCCCGGGCCGGCCTCTAGATTCATTGAGCTACTATAAATGAGTAGTCGGCGAGGCGCCGGCGACCGCGCAGAAGGATCGGCAGATACCCTGGGGAGATTCGGCGTGACTATCGACGAAGTTCAGTCGAAAAGCATTCTGACCCCTACCGGCGGCTTCCTGCACAGCTTCGATTACTCCCTCAACCCCTACTTTGGCTGTCGATTCGGCTGCTCCTACTGCTACGCGGCCAGTTGGGTGTACGACCGCAATCTGCGAATCAACTGGGGGCACTGGCTCAAAGTAAAAGCCAACGCCGCGACGTTGCTCGAGCAGGCCGGCGCCCGGGGGAAACTCGCCGGCAAGCGCGTCTACATGTCTAGCGTTACGGACCCCTATCAGCCGGAGGAACGCAGGGCAGGCGTCACTCGCGCCTGTCTCGATGTCATGGTCAGGTATCCACCGGCGCTCCTCGTCGTTCAGACCCGCTCTCCGCTGGTTGCCAGGGATGTCGACCTGCTCGAGCGGCTTGGTGACCACGTGCTGGTAGCGATGAGCATTACCACCGACGACGAGTCGGTGCGCCGTCTGTTGGAGCCGGCCTGTGCTCCGATCGCCCATCGAGTGGCGGCAATCCGCCGGATAAAGCAGGCTGGAATCAGGACGCAGGCCAGCGTAGCGCCGCTACTGCCGTGCGACCCGGAGCGCCTGGCGGAGATGCTCGATAGCGCAGTAGACCGGATCGTCGTCTCGACGTTCACCGACGATGGCGCCGCGGGCTCAAAAACGCGCCCGGTGGCGCACGATCTGTACCTGCAGCAAGGTTGGGAGCTACGCTGGCTGGACGAGGGCTACGAGCGTCCGGTTGTCGAGGCTCTTAAGCGGCGGCTTGGTGAGCGCGTCTCGGTCGGGAAGGCGGGGTTCAATGTTTGATTGGGGGGAAGCACCATGCAACAGACACTGGAGTTGGCGACGAGTGAGGCTGGCCTCTCGGCTGAGCGCCTCGATCGGATCACTGACCACCTGAAGCAGCATTACATCGAGCCTGGCAAGATCGCCGGCTGCCAGACGCTGGTGGCGCGACACGGCCACGTCGCCTACTTCCGGTCGCTGGGCTCAATGGACCTGAAGCGTGGCAAGCCGATGGCGGATGACACCATCTTTCGCATCTACTCGATGACGAAGCCGATCACCTCGGTCGCGTTGATGCAGCTATACGAGCAGGGCCATTTTCAATTGAACGATCCGGTGCATCGGGTCATCCCGGAGTGGCGTGATCAGAGAGTGTATGTGTCGGGCCAGGGCGCGGCAATGGAAACGCGCGCGCTGGATCGGCCGGTGACGTTTCGCCAGGTGCTGAGCCATACCGGCGGTCTGACCTACGGCACCACGGACCACCCGGTCGACAAGGTATACCGCGAGCTGGGCGTACGACGCGGCGAAGGCGAAACGCTCAGGACGTTCGTCGAGAAACTGGGACGTGTGCCGCTGCGCTATACGCCCGGAGAGCACTGGATGTATTCGCTATCGACCGATGTCTGCGGGTACCTGGTCGAGGCGATCTCCGGGCAGCGGTTCGACCGGTATTTGCAGGAGCACATCTTCGGCCCGCTGCGGATGAGGGATACGTCGTTCCGGGTGGCAGCGGAGAAGGTCGATCGCTTCGCCGCCAACTACCAACGCCAGCCGGACAAGACCCTGCAGTTGGTCGACGACTCGGCCACCAGCACCTACCTCAAAGAGCCGTCTTTCTTCTCAGGCGGCGGCGGGCTGACCAGCACCACCGCGGACTACTTCCGCTTCTGTGAGATGCTGCGCCGTGGCGGCGAGTTGGACGGTGTTCGCATCCTCGGGCCGCGCACGGTCCAGCTGATGACCAAGAACCACCTGGCCGGCGGTCGCGACCTGACGCAGATGGCCCTCGGAGCGTTCTCGGAGACGGCCAATGAAGGCGTCGGCTTCGGGTTGGGCTTCGCCATGACGCTCAGTGAGGTCGATACAGGCGCCCTCGGCGAAGGGGACTATTACTGGGGCGGCGCGGCATCGACGATCTTCTGGATCGATCCGGCGGAAGATATGGTGGTGATCTTCATGACGCAGCTCATGCCGTCGGCGACGTTCAATTTCCGCGGTCAGCTGAAGAACATCATCTATTCGGCGATCGTGGAATAGTGGATTGGTATGAATCCAACGGTGACTGTGACGCCGAAGCGGCTGTTCGAGTTCTTGCTGAACGTTGCGCTGGTGAGGCCGATATTCATCTGGGGCGCGCCGGGGATCGGCAAGTCATCGATCGTCCAGCAGTTTGCGGCCGACGTCGGGTTGCCGTGTGTCTCTCTGCTCGGCAGCCAGCTGGCGCCGGAGGACCTGATCGGCGTACCCCAGATTTTTGAGGGGACGAGCCGCTTCTGCCCGCCCAGCATGATTGCACGCCCCGACCCTTACTGTCTGTTCCTCGACGAGCTCAACGCCTGTTCCCATGAAGTGCAAAAGGCGTTCTACAGCCTGATCCACGAACGGCGGATCGGCGAGTACTTCCTGCCGAAGGGCTCGATTGTGATCGGCGCCGGCAACCGCGCCCAGGACAGCGCAATCGTCAAGCCGATGTCGTCGGCACTGCTCAATCGCATGGTGCACGTCCACCTGACGGTGTCGCACCGCGACTGGCTGGAGTGGGCCGAGGCCAACGCCATTCACCACCTGGTGGTCGAGTACATCAAAGCGCGACCAGACCACCTGTGGAGTCAGCCCCCCAAGCACGAGGAACCGTTCTCGACGCCGCGCACCTGGCACATGCTCAGCGATGCGCTCCACGCCTACGGTGAACGGCTTACCAACGACGAGCTCGAGGTGCTCGCCTACGGCTGCCTTTCGCCGCAGCATGCGGGGCAGTTCAAGGCGTTCATCAAGCAGCTTCGCGGCGGTTTCCGGCTCGCGGGGATCCTCAAGGGCGACGCGGGTTGGCCGTCTGCTCCGGAAGACCGCGACATCCTCTACTTTCTGGCCCAGTCGTTCCGCGCCCAACTGATCAAGGAGCTGCCAGCCGACCGTGCCGCACTGACGCCCATCCATCGCGAGACTGCGCATCGCGCCAAGTCGTTGCTTACCGACCTCGCCACGATCAATCTCGAGATGGCACAACTGGCGGTTGCGCGGGACGACGACGGTTGCACGCTGCCTGACTGGCTGATGGTCGAGATCGTGCGTGACCTGCCGCGCCTGGTAGAGAGCGCCCGTGGCGCGTAAGACCGCCGTGACTGCGGCGCTCGACGTCGCCGCTGATAACTTCCGCAGGGGCCACATCGCGCTGCGCGCACACCCGCTGTTTGCTCCCTTGACCGCCGGAGCCTACATCATCCGTCAGAATGGCAACCTCTGCCCGGAGGGCGCCTGGGCCGTCGTTTCGGCGGACGGCCAAATCCACGTGCACCCAAGGCGGCGCGGGCAGCCAGAAGAGTGGGTGTACGTCCTTGCTCACTGCCTGCTTCACCTCGGTCTCGGCCAGTTCCGGGAACATCAGCGTCCACTGGAATGGAACGCCGCCTGTGATGTGGCGGTGACGCGCTTTCTGGCCGCGCTGAAGCTGGGTCGGGCGCCCGAGGGCTTTATCCCGATAGAGGATCCGGCGGTACGCGATGAAGAACTCTTGTACGAGCGCTTCTGTCGCCTCGGTTTGCCGCCGGGATACTCCCCCGATATGCGCTTGACGGAGCCGCCTGCCAGTCGCGGTACCAGGAGAATTGACTGGCAAGCAGCGCTCGCTAACGGCGTGTCCGCCGCTGTGATGAGCGCGGTGAATGTCGCGGGCGGACGCGAGGCGTATCTCGGCGCCCGCCGCAAGATCGGAACGGCCGCCGCGCGGGCGCGGGAATGGTTCATCAACAGTTATCCGTTGCTCGGCGCCCTGGCGGTGACGTTCCGCCTGGTCGAAGATGCAGCCGTCTGCCGGCGCCTCGGGATATCGGTCGCAGCGGTCGATGCAGAGAGCCAGGAGATCTTCGTCAACCCGGCCGCCGCGCTTACGGAAGGCGAATGCCGTTTCGTGATCGCGCACGAGCTCCTGCACGTCGGGCTGCGCCACGATGCACGCCGTCAGGGAAGGGATCCATTCTTCTGGAACCTCGCCTGCGATTACGTCATCAACGGCTGGCTGGTGGAGATGCGTGTCGGCGACCTACCGAAGATCGGCGTGCTTTACGACGCCGCCCTCAAGGGCGAATCGTCCGAGACTATCTATGACCAGATCACCACCGACCTTCGCCGCTACCGCAAGCTCGCCACCTTGCGCGGCCAAGGGCTCGGCGACATGCTGGAGCGTGGCGACCACTCGTGGTGGAACGCGGGCGAAGGCGTCGGGCTCGATGAGCTCTACCGTCGCTATCTCGGCCAGGGGCTCGCCTACCACGAGACCGAGAGCCGTGGCTTTCTACCGGCCGGGCTGATCGAGGAGATTCGGGCGCTCAGCCAGCCACCGATTCAATGGGACGTGGAGCTCGCTCAGTGGTTCGATCACCACTTTCCGCCGCTCGAGCGGCTACGCTCGTATGCACGGCCCAGCCGGCGCCAGTCCTCGACTCCGGATATCCCGCGGCCCCGGTACGTACCGGATGCGGCTGCTGCAGCCGCACGAACGTTCGCGGTGTTGCTGGACACGTCAGGGTCGATGGACCGTACGCTGCTCGCCAAGGCGCTTGGGGCGATCGCCAGCTATAGCCTCTCCCGCGATGTGCCGGCCGTGCGCGTCGTCTTTTGCGACGCCGTGACATACGATCAGGGGTATATGCCGCCGGAATCGATCGCCGGAAGCGTTCAGATTCGAGGCCGTGGCGGGACCATCCTTCAGCCCGGTGTCGACCTGATCGAGCGGGCCACCGACTTCCCGAAAGAGGGCCCAATGCTGGTGATCACCGACGGAGCCTGCGATCGGCTGCTCATCCGTCGCGAGCATGCGTTCCTGCTCCCCGCCGGCAGAAGCCTGCCCTTTTTACCCAAGGGACCGGTGTTCAAGTTGAAGTAGGACACCTGGTTCAGTACGCCGCCCGGAGCGTCTCGCGCAGAAGGTCGAGGCCATGGGGCCGAGCGCGAGGGCGGTAAGCGGAGTATCACTCCGCCGAAGTGGTCTTGCGAATCGTCGTGTATACGCTGGCGCGATCGAAAATCACGACTGGCTCGCTACGCTGGCGGCCTCTGCCGCCTCCTCAGCCGCCTCCTCAGCCATCGCCTCCTCGTGGTGAAAGCGGAGCAGTTCAACGAGCGCGGCCTCGATGTTGCGCAAGACGTCTGCGCGGGTCTTTCCCGTTGCGATCGTGACCGGAACGGACGGGACGTATGCGCTCCAATTGTCGCGTCCTTCCTCGAGAATGACCTGTACCTCTGGCCGGATAATTGCCGTATGTCGTGTGCCATCCATCGCTACCCCTCCTAACGTAAGTCTAGCCCAGATTTGCGCCGTACCTGTGCCAGCGTTCCCGGCTTGATCTCTTCGCCGGGCTCTCCGTGAACGCTGATTTCGGGGTGTTCCGACTTTTGATAGATGCGGACGTGGCCGCGGTCGCGCAGCAACTCCCATCCATCTTCGCGTAGCCGCCGTTCCACCTCTCGCCACTTCATCGCGCTAGCCTCTCGTGCGGACGGCCTGTTTCATTCAGGCTTAGGGCACAGCCGCTGGCTTGTTAGTATGCCGTCTGCATCGTAGCGCGCAGAAGGTCGAGCTCATGGACCCGTTCAGCGTCGCCGATCTTTTCCGGCACTCGTGCAAACCTCGGTTGACAACGGGGCGCCTGGCCCCAATACTCGAACCATACTCGCAGCGCGGCGCAGGCGCCGTATCTCTCGCGAAAGGAGGGCCGACGGAAAATGCAAGTCGTTGTTTTGCGTGCCCTTAATCGCATAGAAATATCGCGCCCTCGGAGGACCGCGGAGTAGCAAACTGGCCTGACCGTCAGCCAGACCATGCGGGCCGTCCCATAGGGGCGGCCTTTTCGATCGTCGAAGACCGCGGGCGCATACGTCCGCGGTCTATTTGTGTCCCACGGATACAACAGGAAAGGTGCGTCCAATCATGGCACAAAGAACTGTTCAGGTGCCGGCCCAACGTTCGTTCACAACAATTTCTGGAGGAATCAATGTTTTCCGAAGAAAGCGATTACGAGGAAGAGGTCGAGCAGGCCTCTCCCCTCGATGCGTTCATCGATAGTGGTTGGATCACAGGCGTCCTGCACGCGGTAAAGAGCGGCAAAGAGGCGACGGTGTACAGCTGCGAGGCGGATCCCTCCAGAAGCGACGACCTGTTTGCCGCGAAGGTCTATCACGAGCGCGAGAAGCGCAACTTCAAGAACGACTCGCTGTACCGTGAGGGGCGGATCATCCTCGACCGGCGGCTGCGCAAAGCGTTTGAAAAGAAGACACGGGCGGGGCGCGCGTTCCAGGCCGGTTCCTGGCAGCACTTCGAATACGACGCGCTCGAACTTCTGCACGGGGCGGGCGCAGACGTTCCGCGGCCGGTGGCCAACGCCTCCGGCGCCTTCCTCATGGAATACGTCGGTGACCGCGAAGGTCCGGCGCCGCCGCTAAACGCGGTAGTGTTGGAACCGAACGAGGCACGACGACTGTTCGGGCAGGTGATGCGCAATGTCGAGCTCTGGTTGTCGCTCGACCGCATCCACGCTGACTTATCGCCGTATAACATCCTGTATTGGAACGGGGGCCTGAAAGTGATCGACTTTCCACAGACCGTCGATCCACGATTCAATCCCAACGCCCAGGACCTCTTGTTCCGCGACCTCGACAACGTCTGCCGGTATTTCACCCGGTTTGGCGTCCAGGCAGATCCCCGCCGAATCACGGACCACCTTTGGGGCAGGTTCAAGCGTTCAGAGCTCTAAAGTCGTCGCTATACGAGCGGGGCGGTGCGCGCGCCGTCCCGCTCGTATAGCGCTGGTCCATCGCTTGGTCAGGACGGACGCTTGTCGCTTTTGAAGCGTCGGCGTTCCGGTTTGGTAACCTTAGTTCCCTCGGCCAGCGGCAGTGAGATGGTGAATGTGCTGCCCTGGTCAGGGCCCGGGCTCTCGGCGTGAATGTGACCGGCCTGGGCCTCGACGACCGCGCGGGAGATGTATAGTCCCAAACCCATGCCGCCGAAGCGCCTCGTCATCAGGTTGTCATCTACCTGGTAGAACCGCTCGAAGACCTGTGCCAGCTCGTCCGACGGGATGCCGATGCCGTTATCGTGCACAGTGATGCGGGCCTCGGCACCCTCGACGTAGAGCCGCACCGAGAGATCGCCGCCGCCGGGCGAGAACTTTACCGCGTTCTCCAGCAGGTTGTGGAGCACCTGCTCAATGCTCAGTGCGCTCGCCTGCACGGTGACGGAATGGTCGGGCATATCGACCGATAGCCGGTGGTGGGTATACATGCCGTGCGCATCATCGACGACGCGCCCCACTATTGATTGCAGATCGCTGAGCGCAAGCGCCGCCACAGGCTCGCCGCGTTGCACGCGGCCCACCTGGATGAACGCGTCGATCTGACGCGTCATTCGTCGCGCCTGCCGTTCGACCTGGCTTAGCCGTTCGGCCGCCTCCTCCGACGAGCCGGTAGCAAGCTGGCGTTGGACAAGCTCGACCCACCCCAGCAGCGAGGTCAATGGGGTCTTCAACTCGTGCGCCGCCAGGGAGAGGAAATCGCCGAACTGGTTAAGCGCTGTCCCGAGCTGGTCGGCAGCCGTCTCGGCGCTCTGCACCAGCCTGGTGCGCTGCTGCTGCTCCAGCCCGCGCACGATCGCCAGCTTCAGCTCGGCGATGTTGCACGGCTTCATCAGGTAGTCACTGGCGCCCTGCCGCATCGCCTGCACGGCTGTCTCCAGCGTGCCGTAGCCGGTCAGGATCAGCGCGATGGTGTCTGGCGAGGTTTCCTGCAAACGAGCGAGCACTGTTAGTCCGCTCTCGTTGCCGACTTGCAGGTCGAGCAGGGCCACGTCAAAGTGGCGTTGCTCGAGCTTCGCAAGCGCCTCGGGGACGGTGGTCGCTTCTTCTACCGCGTAGCCCTCGGCGGCCAGGATCTCGCGCAGTGTGATCGCTACCGTCTCTTCGTCGTCGACCACCAGCACGGCTGCGCGCGCCGGTATCTGCGCCTCAGCCAATTGACCTACCCTATTCCGGCATAAGCGGCAGAGAAAGCGTGAACGTACTGCCGCGCCCCTCTTTGCTCTCTGCCCAGATTTGTCCTTTGTGTGCCTCGATGATGCCCTTCGAGATATACAGCCCGAGACCCGATCCTTTTGTTTCGCCACCGGCCTTGGGTCCCGCCAGGCGCACGTGTGGCTCGAAGATCGCCTCCAGCTGGTCGCGCGGGATGCCGGGCCCCTCGTCGCTGACGCTGATCAAGGTCTGATCGTTCTCGACACGTAAGGAGACACGGATCTTTCCGCCCGGTGTGTACTTCATCGCGTTGGTGACCAGGTTGGAGAGCACCTGCGCGACGCGGTCGCGGTCACAGAATACCGGCACGGCGCCCGCCGCGGCATCCAGGCAGAGCGTGTGCCGTCTCGCGTTCACCTGCGCCAGTTCAACCTGCTCACGCACGATCGCGGCCAGGTCGCAGTTGGCCGGGTGGACGGGGAACCGGCCGGCAGCGACCTGGGCCTCCTCGGCGAGGTCCTGCACCAGCCGTTTCAGCCGGTGCGCCTCCGTGACGATGGTGGTACGCGCCCGCTCCTGCGCCTCAGGCGATCGGTTGGGGCGGCCCATGAGCTGCGCGTTGCCGATGATGCTGGTCAGCGGCTGGCCCAGCTCGTGGGCGATCATCGAGATGAACTCCTCGCGCTGTTGCTGCGTCTTCTCCAGGGCGCGCTTGGCCTGACCGAGCTCCTCCAGCCTCAGGCTCAGCTCAGCCGTCGCCTCGTCCACGCGCTGCTGCAGCTCGTCGCTGAATCCGCGGATCGTGGCGTTGGCCGTCTGCAACTCCTCGATGCGCTCGTTGAGGGAGCGCACGAGCCGGCCGCGCTCGATCGCCCGTGCGATCGTGAGCTTCAGCTCGTCGAGGTCGCACGGTTTCATCAGGTAGTCGTAGGCGCCCTGGCGGATCGCGCGCACGGCCGACTCGAGCGAAGCGTAGCCGGTGAGCATGATCGCCGAGCAGTGCGGCTGCAGTAGTCGTAGCTCCTGCAGCACCTCGATGCCGTCGGCGTCGTCGAGGCGGAGGTCGAGCAAGGCGGCGTCAAATTGCACGGCGTTGAAGAGCTTGCGCGCGGCACCCGCGGTCAGCGCGGTACGGACCGCATAGCCTTCCTGCTCGAGGACTGCCTGGATCGTTACCGAGACGTTCTCGTCGTCGTCCACGACCAGCAGACGCGCGGGCTCAGCCATCCTGTACCTCCGTCGGCAGAGCGATCGTAAAGGTGGTGCCGCGCCCCAATCGGCTGCGCACCTTCATCTGGCCGCCATGCTGCTGGATGATGCCCAGGCTGACCCACAGCCCCACACCCGTGCCCTTCTTTTCGCTCTTGGTAGAGAAGAACGGTTCAAAGATCTGGCGCAGATTCTCTTCGGTGATGCCGACGCCCGTGTCACGGAACTGGATCAGCAACCAGCGCCCGCTGAGCACGAATTCCCTGTCGCTCTCACGCGCCATGCGCGTACTCACATACAGCGTGCCACCCTCCGGCATGGCGTCCTGGGCATTGAGAACCAGGTTGAGGAAGACCTGCTTGAGCTGATCGGGCGAGACCGGCGCGGTTGGCAGGGAGGGATCCAGGTCAAGCCGCAGCGTGATGCGGTGCTGGCGGAGATGGCGCTCCAGGAGTGCGGTCGCCTCCTGGATCACCTGGTTCAAATCGGCAGGCGTTTTCACCGCCGCGGGGCGGTAAAAGCCGAGCATCTGGCGGATGATGCCGGAGACGCGCTCGGTTTCCTTATTGGCGATCTCGAGGAACTTGTGGTTCGGGTCGTCCTCGGGAATACGGGAGACGAGAAGGTATAGCGAGTTTTTTATCGCCTCGAGCGGGTTGTTGATTTCGTGGGCGACCGCGGCGCCCAGCCGGCCGGCTGCGGCGAGCCTCTGCAACTCGATAAGCTGCTGCTGCACTGTGCGCCGCTCGAGCTCGCGGATCTTGGTCAGATCGTGCAGCACGGAAACGACCGCGGTTACCTGCCCCAGCTCGTCTCGTACCTCGGTCGCGGTGACGCTCATCGTCAGCGAGTCATCGGAGTCGGGATCCTCGAGCTGGATCTCGCCATGCTTCGCCTCGGCAGCCTCCGGCCCGAGTTGCGAGAGGAAGGAGCTGAGGCGGGCATCGTTGGCAAGATAGACAGTGCTGCGCTGGCTGGAGGCGCCAACGTTTGACTGCAGCAGTCGCTCGGCGGGCTGGTTCATCAGCATCATCTTTCCGCCCGCCTCGGTCACCACGATCGGATCGGCGACGCTACCCAGGATCAGGTTGAGGCGGTCGCGCTCGCGCCGAGCGTCCTCGCCCGCGTGTTGCAGCTCTTCCAGACTGCGTCGCAGCTCATCCAGGGCGCGGCGAAGGTCGGTTACGTTCTTCAGGACGGAGACGCGCCCGCGCCCACCGTTGCGCAGATTCGTCGCAGGCTGGCAGATGACCTCGAACAACAGCTCGGCGCCCTCAATCGGGTCCACAAGGCTGAGGTCGCGTCCCAGTGCGGCGCCCTGATCGAGAGCGAAGCTCGACAACGTGGCCGAGAGCAGGGAGTTGTTCAACTCGATTGCGCGCCGCTTGCCCTCACTATCGTCCGGCCTCGCAAGAAGCAGCCGCTCCGCGTGGATGTTGTAGCGCAGAATGTTGTTCTGCTCGTCGCTGAGGACGATTGGGTCCTGTACAGCGTTGAGCATCCACCCCAGCTCCTGGAGCTCAGCCGGGCGGTTGACGATATCGCTTCTCTGGTTGGGGCCGAGCAGGTCACGCACGCTATCAGCGACCTAACTTCAACGGCCGTGGGACCCTTCGTGGAGGGCCCGGACGTGCCGCGGATGAAGGGGAGACCGGGCATCATTGCTCGTAGAATGATAACGGACACGCTGCTTGTCGTACTGAGTAGGAAACTATTTTGGTCTGTCAATTCCATGTCATCGGTGCGATTGTTGCGATCGAGTTTCTCAAGCGTTTAGAGCTCTAATTGTCGTAACCGCACGGGCGCGCGAACTCCGCTCCGCACCGCTTCTCGCCGTTAGTCCTCTGCTCTGGCAGACGCGTGCGCTTTGCGGTGGGCGTGTTTGGCATGGCCCGCGACTTCTGGGTTGACGGGGTTGTCGGGCCAGCCGCCGATCAGCACGGCGATAATCTCCTCTGCCACACGGCGGTGCATCCGGACCACCGAAGCGTCGGAGTAAAAGCCGTTGTGCGGGCTAAGGACGACATTGTCGAAGCCAAGCAGGGGGCTGTCCCTGGGCGGCGGCTCCTGTTCAAAAGCGTCGATTCCCGCGCCTGCGATCCAGCCTTCCTGCAGCGCTTTAACCAGCGCCTGCTCGTCCACCACCGAGCCACGCGCCGTGTTGAGCAGGAAGGCGTGCGGCCGCATCCGGCGTAGCTGCGCCTCGCCGATCATGTGGTGCGTTTCATCGGAAAGCGGGCAGTGGAGCGAGATATAGTCGCTTTGTGAGAGCAGAGCATCGAGGTCGCGGACCAGATCGGCGCCGGTCTGTTCGTCCAGCGGCTCGCCCTTGTACGGGTCGTAGGCGAGCACGCGCATGCCGAGCGCGGTGCAACGCCGCGCGAAGGCGGAGCCGATGCGGCCGTACCCTACGATGCCCATCGTTTCGCCCGTCAGCGGGCCAATATGGGGCTGGCTGAAATTGCGCCAGCGGCCGTCGCGCACCAGGCGGTCGTACTGGAGGACGCGCCGGTTGAGCGTCAGCAGCAGCGCCAGCGCCTGGTTCGCGACCTCGTCGGTCCAAATGTCCGGCAGGTTGACGGCGATGACGCCGTTTTCGGTGAGGGCCGGGATGTCGAGCGTGTCGAAGCCGACCCCCGTTCGGGTCACGACCTGGCACTGCTGCATCGCAGCGGCCACGCGCGGTGTGATGTACGAACGGACGACGATCAGCGCGTCGGCGTTGCGGACAGCCTCGATGAGCACGTCCTCGCCGGGACCACCGGCGCGAATTAGCCGGGCGCCGATTGCGTCGAACATGGCGGTTTCGGTCGAAAGGTCGTCGTCCGGCCCCGCGTCGGTGTGGACGACGGTAAAGCGGTAGTCAGGCATAGGTACTCCCGGTTAGAAAACCATTGCGGGCACTGCCCGGCACAATCGCAAAACGAACCCGCAAGTCCGTCGCGGAGACATCCCCCCAGGGTTGGCGTGTAGAGCTTCCAGGCTGGGTTAGAGCAGCCCTGGCAGCTGACGTAATTTCTCGGGTGTTCGAGCGCCTCGGGAGATCCAGCCGCTAGCCCGGCGAGTCGCTCGCGCTCGCCCTCTGTAGCACTTCCCGGAGCGCTTGATTAACGGCTACTGCGGTCGGGAATGCCCGAGCTACATCGGGCTCTAGAATGACGACATTGCTGCCTTCAGCGTATCTGGCATGGTATTTCCCGCGCGCACCGTCGCGGAAATTGTACTCGTCCATCAACTCGTCCGAGCTCGGGAATCTACGGTTCTTCTTCATACGTTGCTCGCTCACGTCGCGACGCCAAGCGTGCGCTGATGATGCGAATGGAATCGCCCTGATCCGAATGTACCACGCCGAGCGCTCGGCCCCGAAACGACATCCCAATCGTCACGAACCGGTCCCTGCCTGGGCCGGAATGCAAGGGATCGCCAATCGTTAGCGATAGCGGGTCTGAAAACACGCTGGTGGCTTCGTCGAAACGTACCCCGTGCTTGGCGAGGTTGCTCTCGGACTTGTCCGGATCCCATTCGAACTGAATTGGCATGCCCAAACCGATTGTGGCGCTCGACTCAATGTTCGAGCGGCGCCGAGGAGCTCGGATTTGCTATTATCGTGCCACAGTTACCGGGGGACGCGCCGCACGCCGCTTGCCAGGCAGGGACAACCGTCGGACCAGTACCGGGCTGCGCGCTTAGGCGTAGGGGTAGGCATTAGATGAATTTCGGTCTTTTCTCGATGAATATGGGCGTATGCAGCTATCCGGAGGCGGCGATTGAGGTCGCTCGGGCGGCGGAGGAAGCCGGCTTCGAATCATTGTGGGCGGGAGAGCACGTGGTCTTGCCGGATCCGCAGGTGCCGCCCTCTCCGATGGCGCCGGGCGACCGCAGCCTGGACCCGGTGGTGGCGCTGACGTTCATCGCCGCTCACACGAGCAAGGTCCGGCTTGGCACCGGGATCATCATCCTGCCGCAGCGTAACCCGTTGGTGCTCGCCAAGGAGCTCGCCAGCTTGGACGTGCTCTCCGGAGGGCGGCTGATCTTCGGCGCCGGCGCCGGCTACCTGGAGCCCGAGTTCCGCGCCTTGGGGGCGCCGTTTGAGCATCGCGGTCCAAGAACCGTCGAGTACATCGAGGCGATGAAGGCGATCTGGAGCCAGGCAAAGCCGGAGTTTCATGGGCGCTTCGTGTCGTACGAGGGCGTACAGGCGTATCCGCAGCCGCTGCAGCAGCCGCATCCACCGATCGTGATCGGCGGCCATTCGCCGATGGCCTACCGTCGCGCGGTTGAGCACGCCAACGGCTGGTATGGATTCTCCCTCGACGTCGCGGCGACCGAGACGGCGGTCGAAGGGCTTCGCCACGCAGGCCAGCGCCATCGCCGCCCGGCGGAACTTGGCGACCTGGAAATCAGCGTCACTCCGCGCGTACGCATAGATGTGGAAAAAGCAAAGCGCTACGCGGAATTGGGTGTTCACCGCCTGGTCCTGTTGCCGCCTCGTAACACCGACCTCGCCGGACTGAAACAGTTTGTCTCAGAAATCGGCGAAACGCTGATCGGAAACGTTTAGTCGAAGCATGCGGCGCTCGTTGAGCGTGGGAATGCCCACGCTGGCAGTACTTAGCAAGCACATCGCGGTAGGTCTTGACGCACGCCGTATCAGGCGAGCTGGACTCCATGCAGTGCTATAGTTCTGCTCTGCATCGGGGACGCTCCACATGAACCGCAACGCACCGGCGCCCGGCCTATTTCTCGGCTTCGCCATCGGCGCAGCGTTGACCGCCTACGGTGTGTGGTTCTCCCGCCGGCTGGAGGAGGAGCGTGATCCACTCCTCCACGTGCTCGACCACGCGCCGGTCGACGATGAGGAACTAACGCCGGAGGACGTGGCCGCCATCGACGAGGCGCGGGCGGATCTGGCGCTCGGTAATCTCACTCCCTGGGACCACGTACGCCACGAACTACGCCACTCGGCGTGATGCCCTGGTCTGTTCACCTCACGCCACCAGCACGGCGAGATCTTGACGGTCTGCCCGATAACGCCCGCCGCGCGGTAGGCTTTAACATCGACCGCCTGATGCGAAACCCCCGCGGCATGGACGTTAAGAAGTTGACTGGGCGGAACAACGAGTGGCGGTTACTCGTCGCTGAGTGGCAGCGGTCGGCGATGGTAGATGGGATGCAGCCACTCATTCCCGATGTTCCGGGCCCCAGCCGGCGGCCGTCAGGCGCTTATCGATCCTGAGTCTTCGGGTTGACCACTCTGATTCCATTGCCGGCTGGATTGTACAAGCGGCAGGTACCTGCACGCGAGTCAAGCAAAGTCACGACGAAAGACAACTCCCCTCCCTGCATCGGGGATGGGCCGGGGGCGGGCTCGCCGAAGGGCTCACGCCGGCTCCGGAGCGCGGTCTTGCGGCCACCAGCCGAGGTCGGCGAAGGCGTTTTCCAGGCTCCAGAAGCGGTACGGATTATCCGAGACACCGTAGTAGATTCCAAAGCGGATCCGCTCCGCCCGCAGGCAGGCGTCGATCAGCCGGGCGAGGTCGGCGTGGCTGCACCAGGTGGCGGCGTAGCGGCGTAAGCGCTCGTCGGTCGTGCTGGACGCCACCAGCGACGAGTTCGGGGCCTGGACGTTTGCCGGCGATGTCGGGTCGTCGTCGCGCAACACCGAGCCGATGCGCAGGCAGTACACGCTCAGCCCGTGAAGCTCGCTGAAGTAGCGGCCGAGCGCTTCGCCATAGGCTTTGCTGACGCCATATAAACTGTCCGGGCGCACGGGAACGTGCTCGTCTACCATCACCCCGGAGGCGCGCCGGTAGAGCGCAGGCAGCGAATCTACCTCGAACATGCCCACGGCGTGATTGGAGCTGGCGAAGACCACCTGCTTCACGCCCGCGCGCCGAGACGCCTCGAAGACGTTGTAGGTGCCCTCGACGTTGTTGTGCAGCACGTCCGGCCACGGTGTATCCACATCGGGCGAGGCGGCGAGGTGTACCACCGCGTCGATACCGGCGAATGCGGGCAGGATCGCGTCCAGGTCGGCGACATCCGCTGCCAGCGATTCCAGCCCGGCGACCGGATCGCCTGTCAGCGACCGCAGCTCATATTTTTCGGCGAGGTTGCCGCGTAAGCGCGTGCCTATGTTCCCCTCGGCGCCGGTGATCAGGACCGTTTTCATTGAAATGCCTCCCGACCGGCTACTTGTCGAGCCAGGCGGCTTCGAGCTGCGAATAGGACGGCCAGACGCTGCCACGGTAGTTTTTGATGCTTCTCCGCCAGGCAAACGAACGCGTGATCGCGACGTCATACACGCGGAGCTGGGTGTCCGACAGGTAGCGCTGTACCTCGTTCAAGATGCCGATCCGCTTGTTGCGATCGAGCTCCTGGCGCTGTCCTTTGACGAGCGACTGCAGGTGCTGGTCGTTCGAGTGGTCCTGGTAGTAGATACCGTCCGGAAGGTAATAGTAGCCGAGGTACGGCTCCGGGTCGGGCAAAACGCCGCGCACGCCGTACGCGAGACCTTCGAAGTCGCCTTTGAAGGCTGTGTTCAGGTAGCGAGCGTATTCCAGGGGCACCAGCGTCGCGTCGATGCCGATCTCGCGGAGATAGCCCTCGATGAGCTGAGCCGCCAGCACGAAGCCGGCGCCATACACCGGGCTAAAGGCGATCGTCGTCGCTATGCCCTCCGCATGACCGGCGGCGGCGATGAGCTGTTTGGCTGCCTGAACGTCGCGCGAGTAGAACCGCGCCGCGTCGCCGAGCTGGGCTATCGGCAGCGATAGCTCTCCGAGCATGACTGGAACAGGCAGATCGGACCGGCCACTTCCCCCGCCCAGCGCTTTGACCATCGCCGGGCGGTCGAGAGCCAGCGACATCGCCTGCCGGACCCGCTTATCGTCAAACGGGGGCCGATCCAGACGCATATAGATGTAGTTTGAAACTCCGGGCGCATCCTGAAACTCGAAGTCGTTGGGATTGCTCGACTTCAGTTGATTGGATTCGTCCGGTGAAAGCGCCGCCGATATGCCGGCCTGGCCCGATTGCAACGCCTGCATGCGCGCCGCGGTATCGGGTAGTGGAAGCCAGTTCACTTCGTCTGCATAGGGGAGCGGAGTCCCGGCCGCGTCACGTTTAAAGTACTGCGGGTTCTTGCGGAAAACCGGCCGGCCGTTTTGAACCGGAAGTCCGAGACTGAACGGACCGGTACCGATGAGCTGGCTCTTCAAGCGGCCGGAGTCGGCCAGTTCGCGCGCCTGGATGAAGCGGTTGGCTCCTCCGGCTACCAGCGGCAGGAACGGGGCGTACGGCTCCTTTAGCTTTACCGTCACGGTCCGGTCGTCCGGGGACTCGACGCTCTCCACGACGCCAAACGCGGTTTTGAGGGTAGAGCGCGGGTCGCCGGCAGCGCGGTCATACTGCCACTTCACGTCCGCCGCGGTGAAAGCTCTCCCGTCGAGTGGCGCGACCGGCTGCCACTTGATGCCGGGTCGGAGACGGAAGACGTACGTGGTGCCGTCGGGCTGTTCCGGCGCAGCCGACGCGAGGTCCGGCACGATGGTGAGCCCTGTCGGGTTGGGCACCTGGGCAGAGCCGTTGCCAAAAGTCATGAGCCCATTACAGGCGAGGCTCAGAAAGCTGCTCGTCTCTGTCGCGCTCTGGGCCACGAGATCGTAGCTGGTTGGCGTTCCAGGGGCCACGAGCACGATTTTGCCGCCTGGGCGCCCGAACGACTCGGCGGGAACGCTCGCCGCGGGCGTCGAACCCCCGTCGCTGCCGGCACCCGGCGTGCGAAGACCATTCGAACCGTGATTGGTCGCGGATCCCCCACTGCACGCCATCCCGAAGGCGGCGCCCCCGAGCGCTTCCAGGACGGCGCCGCGCAGGAGGGCCCGACGGGAGTGTCGATTTGAGCCGGCCGGGGCGCTGTAGCTGTTACCTCTGGTTGGCCTTCGCATCACTGCTACAGTTTCGCACGGCTGCCGTTGCCCAAGTGCGTCGGACGGTGCACGATAAGCTGGCGATCAGACGTTCAGCCGTGGTCGTATATCCGCTCCGGCCGTTCCGAACGGAGCGCCGGCGGCGGTAGAGTAAGGAGCCATTCCGTTGGTCGATTTCACGCTCTCCCCCGAGATCAAGGAACTTCGCGGTCGTGTCAAGCGCTTCATGGACGAGTTCGTCTACCCCAACGAAGGCGTGCTCGGCCGGGAGGGCGACGAGTCCGCGCGGCTGACGAAGGAGCTGCAGTCCCGCGTCAAAGGCGAAGGCATGTGGGCGATGTTCATCGGCCCGGAGCACGGCGGCACCGGCCGGGGCTTTCTGCCGTATGCATACGTCAACGAGATCCTCGGCCGCAGCTTTTACGCACCGCTCGTGTTCGGCTGCCAGGCGCCCGACACCGGCAACGCGGAGGTCCTCGCCCAGTTCGGCACGGCGGAGCAACAGGACCGCTGGATGAAGCCCCTGATCGCGGGCGAGATCCGATCGTTCTTCTCGATGACCGAACCCGAGGTGTCGGGCGCCGATCCGACCAACCTCCAAACCTCCGCCGTACAGGACGGCGACGAGTGGATCATCAACGGTCACAAGTGGTTCAGCTCGGCGGCAGACGGCTCCGCGTTCGGCATCGTCATGGCGCGATCCGACCCCGACGGCGTGCCGCACCGGCGCTTCAGCCAGATCATCGTTCCGACGGAAACGCCTGGCCTGCATCTCGTGCGCAACATCTCCGTCATGGGCCATGCAGGACACGGGCATGGCTCGCACGCGGAAATCCGCTACGAAAACGTGCGCGTGCCGATCACCAATACGCTCGGGCAGCCCGGGGACGGTTTTCTGATCGCGCAGAAACGGCTGGGGCCCGGCCGCATCCATCACGCCATGCGCTGGCTGGGCCAGGCGCAGCGGGCGTTCGAGCTGATGTGCCGGCGGGCGCTGTCGCGTGAGGCTTTCGGCGGACCGCTGGCAGAGAAGCAGACCGTGCAGAACTGGATCGCCGACTCCGTGGCGGAGATTCAGGCGTGCCGGCTGTTAACAATGCACGCCGCGGCCAAGATCGACAGCGGCGAGGATCCGCGCATCGAGATCTCGCTGATCAAGTTCTGGGGCGCACGCATGTTGCACGACGTGATCGACCGTGCCATCCAGGTTCACGGGGCACTGGGCGTCACTGACGATACGCCGCTGGCGGCGATGTACCGCAACGCTCGCGCTGCCCGGATCTACGATGGCCCGGATGAAGTGCACCGCATGGTCGTCTCGCGCCGGGTCCTGCGCAGGTTCCAGGAGGGCGGGGTGTACGAGTTCGAGTAGGCGCCTGCGGGACCGAAGGGAGCGACCATGCGCGCCATGCTCTTTAAAGACCAGCAACTGGCGATCGCCGAGATGGAACGGCCGCGGCCGGGTCCAGCCCAGGTTCTGGCGCGCGTCCGCGCCTGCGGGATATGTGGCAGCGACCTGCATTTTGCCCGCTACGCAGACGAGATGGTGGCCGCCACGCAGAATGCGGGCGACTTGGGCGCGGGGATCGATCTCGTGGCCGGCGTGGTCATGGGGCACGAGTTCGTTGCCGAGCTCGTCGAGGCAGGTCCGGGGGCCGAACAGTGGGCGCCCGGCACGCGGGTGGTCAGCGTGCCGGTGCTGCATGATCCTTCTACCCCGCAGGGCCGGCACTCGATCGGATACAGCAGCCGCTATCCCGGCGCATACGGCGAATTCGTCGTGATGGGCGCGCCGCTGTTGCTGACCGTTCCCGACCACGTTCCGGACCGGCTGGCAGCCACGACCGAGCCGTGCGCGGTGGGCCTTCACGCGGTGCGGGAGTCTAAGCTACAGCCCAACGAAAGCGCGCTGATCATTGGCGCCGGCCCGATCGGTCTGATGACGCTGCTCTGGCTAAAGAAGGATGGAGTGCGCCACGTAACCGTGAGCGAGTTGGCCGCGCCTCGCCGTGAGCTGGCAGGGCGATTGGGTGCGGACCAGGTGCTGAACCCCGCCGTGGACGACGTCACCTCGCGATTCGCGGCAGCCGCGGGCGGCCCGCCCGACGTCGTGTTTGAGTGCGTCGGCGTCGAAGGCACGCTGCAACTGGCCATGAACCTCGTGACGCGTCGCGGACGGGTGATCGTGGTTGGCGTCTGCATGGCTGAGGATCGCGTCCGACCGCTGATCGGCATCAACAAGCACCTGACGTTGCAGTTCGTGCTCGGCTACACGGTCGAGGAGTTCGCAGAGGCGTTGGGAGCGATTGCCGACGGCAGTATTGATACCGCGCCGCTGGTAACGCGCACCGTCACGCTCGACGAGCTCCCGGCCGCATTTCGCTCTCTGAGCGATCCCACCGACTGCAAGATCGTGTTGGAGTTCGTGTAAAACCCTTTGACGGCGGCAAAACGTGTCGCGTATCCTGCGGTCATCTTGGAAAGGAGGTCTCCCGTGCCTGCTTACTGCGCTACGCCGATGCATTGGCGGGAGGCCCGCGGGTGAAGCCGCCGGCCTACTGAACGCCAACCGTGGGTCTCAGCGCACCCGCGGTTTTTTGTTGCCCCTGAGACGGACAACCCGACACGGCGAGCGCCACCGAAAGGAGAGACCCACGTCAACTCAGACCGCCGGACGCCCCGATTCTGACCGACGAAGCTCTCTGAGCTTTTCTAAGACCCACACTCGGACCAACGTCGTCGGCCCAACGCCCAGTTCCCGCGCTTCAGCACGAAGCTCTTCCCACTTGTCGGCGGAGAGGCGCACCGGGATCACCTTGTCCAGGGGCCGCTTCACGTCGATCTGGACGATCTCGTCCGTGTCGTTCCAGGCATCGCCCACATCATATTTTTCGGCCGCTGCTTCCAAACCGTTCATCTCATCCTCTATCACGTTGGTAAAGGCGCCGCTCGCTGTCGGTCATTACGCGAGGCGTGACAACCTTCCCGATACCTCTGCCAAGGCTGGCTAGCACCACAAGCAGATACCTACCAGCGCTCATCTGGCCGAATACTTTGTGCAGACCGTCGGCGGTCACGACGAACGTAGGGTACCGCCGCGAGGCATGCTACCTCGATCTCCTCAAAGGACACCCCGTGCTTCGACTCGATCTTGTCGAGGACGTAGTCCTCGATCTCCAGTGCCTCAATTCGCGGCACGCCAGACGAACCTCCGGTCGAAGTAATTGTATACGATTGGTATACGATAATCGTAGCTAACTGAGAGGGGCCGTCGGGAACGTTCCCGCCTACAATACGCAAAAGGAGCACGTCCTGATAGCCACCCTCGACGCATTGTGCGAAGGCAAGCAAAGCGAAACCTGTAGTATGGTTATACGTCGGCCAAGGCACGAGCGTTGCTCCCTTCTAATCGGCGAGGAGCCAGATTATGCTTCGGAAAATCATGCGCGCCGCGCCCTGGATCAGCACTGCCGGCGTGATCGCCTTGCTGGTAGGTCTGGGCTGGGACGCGATTCTGCATCGGGTCGATCCGACGCTGGCGGAGCGCGAAGGGATATTCACACTCACGAATCCCGGTCACGTGCTTTTCGCCGCGGGCGTCATGCTCGCGGTGGCGGGAGCCCTGTTGTTCCTGCTCGAGCGGCTGGCGCTGCGTCCGGCGCTTTCACTGCGCCTCCGCCTGGCGTTTGTGGCGCCTGCGGCCGGACTTCTGGCGCTGGCCGGGGTCAGCCTCTCGTTTGCGATGGCCAGTCCGGGCGGCCTGACCGGCCATACGCATTCGCACGCGGCTTCCATGGCCGTGGACGAAAGCCAGCCACACACACACGACCCAATGACGGGCCCGGCAGACGTCATGCCTTTGCGGGCAGGGGTGATCCACGCCCACGGCGGCGAGGTGTCTATCACCGCCGACGAGCTTTCGGCGGCAATGAAGCTATGGGACGACACCAAGAGCGGAACGGCGCGGTTGCAGGACTTCAAAACCGCACAGGCGGAAGGCTATCGCCAGATCACGCCGTGGGTCAGCGGACTGGCGCACTTCCATAACCAGGCGTACTTCGCAGCGGGTAAGACGCTCGATCCGACCAAACCCGAAGAGTTGATCTACCTGCGGACCCAGCGAGGCGCGATTACGCTCGTGGGCGTCATGTACCTCGCGCAGCCGGGCCAGGCAGGGCCGAAAGTTGGCGGTGTGCTGACGTCATGGCATGCCCACGACAACCTGTGCTACACGCCGAACCGCCAGATGGTGGTCGCGCTGGCAGACGCTTCGGGGAAGTGTCCGTCGGGAACCATCTACAACGGGGTCACGCCGGAGATGTTGCACGTGTGGTTGGTGAACAATCCAAATGGCATCTTCTCGGAAGATATGTCCCCAACCGCCCTCGTCGCTCTGTTGAAGAGCAACGGTTCGAACTAAGCATCACGCTACCCGGTTATCGCGACGGGGTTCCTACCGTGCCGGCACGGCCAGCAGCGCCGCGACGCCGTCGCGAAAGAGACGGAGCTGGCGCACGTCGTCCAGGTTGATTCCGATCGATGGCCCCAATTTCGATCCCATGCCGACACCCGCGTCGTCGAGAATTCGGTAGAACGCTGACGCATGTCCGGCCGCTCGGCCGAGCGCGTCGGGATACAGGTATACGGTCACCGAATGGAGCCCCGTGTGCAGCGTCGCAAACTGACGGGTGACGCCTCCGGGTTGTCGCCACAAGAACAGGAAACAGTCTGCGCTCGGCTGTTCGATTAATCCGAGCGAACGCAGAAACGCGCGCAGGTCCTCCGAGGCGTCCGGGGGATCCGAAGCCGCGGCTGCGCCTGGACGAAAGACTCGATGCACCGTTTTAACCCTTTTCGCGGGCATGCGGCTCCCAGGTGATCACTAGCTGGTGCATGACCGGACGCCAGCAGGGGACCAGTCCCTCGGCCGTTTCGGTGAACAGGTCGGCGATGTGCGCTTCCAGTTTCTGACGGGCGCGGGCTTCATCCTGCGCTTCAACAGCTTGGAGTGCACGTGTGATCGCTTCTTCCCGGCTCGCCGGAGGCTCTACAAAGCCGGTAAACGTTTCGGGCAAGACCCGCACGTCGGGCATGATGCCCATCTCCCACAATACTGGCAACAGTTCCGGCTGGCCCGGCACCGGCTCCTGATCTTCCCCGTGGACGAGACGAAAGAGCTTCGAATTCATCATCGGTGGCGGTGGACTGGCGATCGGGATGATAACCCGTCGTCGGGCCGCGTCTTCCAGCTTCTCTATGAATGGCACGATGTCGCGGACGAAGAAGGTAACGTTCGCCACCAGAACGACGTCGCCCTGAACGTCCGCGGCCGCGATCCAGTCCGAAGCTATAGAGCGAGCGTTGCGGACACCGCCCTCGGCAACCGACTGATCGAACTGCTCCCGCATGCCGGGGGACGGGTCGACGTTGATCACTTCTCGGCAGCGCGAAGCGAGCGGCAGTGACAGCCGCCCCGCACCGCCGCCCACGTCGATCAGCACATCGTCGGGCCGTACATACGCGGCTATTACTTCCAGGTTTGCATCCAGCGGCCGGCGAGGGTCGGCGCGGAATCGGCGCGCCATGGGACCTGACCAGCGGTCGCCCTGCGTGCCGGCCCTGCGCGTGCGGGACTGCTGGGCAGTGACGGCATCGATGCGGGCGGCATACGCTTCGGCGGCGCTCATATACGTTTCTCCTGCATGATGTGGCCTGTCGCAGGATAGCATCATGAGTCGGGCCGTACTCCATTGGAACACCCGGTGAGGACCCAAATCAAACCGGCGTTTCGCTGCGGGCGGGGTTGACGCAGCGAAACGCCGGTGATGCGGATAAATCGGAAAAGCTGAATTTGTAATACCGACAGCCCTGTCTGACGGAAGCCGGGTTCTGGTTCTAATCGACCGTGCTGCCGAGCTCCATCGTCCAGTACCAGCCGTAGGAGTCACCGGGATCGGTCGAATGTACGCGCTTGATTCCTATCGCGGAGTAGTTGGCGTCCAGCAGGTTCTCATTGTGAAGAGGCGAATTCTCCCACTGCATCAACGTCGCATAGCCGGTGGAGTTGCCGCGCGCCAGGTTCTCGCCAAACCACGCGCCTGGATAGTTGTAGCCGCAGTCGTGGAAGCGCTGGTCCCAGGTGCGGAAGCCGTCGTTGTGGTCGGCATAGTGGCGCGCCGCCATGTCATTTGCCTTCCACTCCGCGGTGACGGTCAGTGTGTAGGACACTTGCAGCGGCTGGAGGCCATACGCGGCGCGGTAGGCGTTGGTCTGGTCGAGGGCCGACTGCTCCTCATCGTCCGCGCCCAGAGCGCTGGGGTCGACGTCGCAGTTGGTGGAGAGTGGGGCTGCCGAAGCTGCGTATGTATTAGCGCGCATTCCGTTCGGAGAAAAGGTGGGCAGTACGGCAGTCACAATGGCAAACACCGCGAGACCGGTAGTGCGCGACCGCTGGCGGAAGGTCGTCACGAGATCGAGTGCTCCTGAGAAAGCGGCGCGCGGTGCAATGTCGCTGTAATCACGTGATCTGTGTAACACCTCTGTAGCACCAGCGCAATAGCTTTTAGAGGATATTCGGTTACCGAGCACAAGCTCCCCTCGCCCAGTATTGGGAGAGGGGTCAGGGGTGAGGGCCGGCTGCGCCGGGGGTTAGGGGCGGGTTCAACCACCTCTTGCGAGGCGCGTGGCAGAGATGCTGCCGCCGTCGACCGGCAGCGTGACTCCGGTGATCCAGCGGGCTTCGTCGCTCACCAGGAAAACTGCCGCCCAGGCGATATCCCACGCCGAGCCCTCCGTCCCCAACGGAACAGAAGCAAGGCGCTCCGCCCGGCGCTCTGGCGGCATACCGCCTGCGACCATCGGCGTGTAGACGGGTCCCGGTGCAATACAGACGACGCGAATGCCGGCGGAAGCATGCTGCACGGCCATGGTTGTCGTCAGCGCGATCACACCGCCCTTGCTGGCGGCATAGGCTGCGTTACCGCGCCCACGCATGCCTGAAATCGAGGAGATGTTGAGGATTGCGCCGCCGCCGGCCTCGGTGAGCCGCGGGATCGCGGCGCGGCTGGAGAGGTACATCGAGCGCAGGTTGACCCGCATTACGCTGTCCCATTGATCGGGCTCGGTATCAATGACGCTGCCGCGCGACTCGATGCCGACGTTGTTGACGAGCGTGGTCAGCCGGCCCCAGCGTCTTACTGCCTCCGCCACCATCGCTTCGGCCTGATCGGGTTCGGTCACGTCCGCCTCGAACACGGCCGCGCTGCCCTTTCCGGCCGCGCCTGCCTGCGCTTCGATGACCGCAAGTGTCTCTTCGGCACGCACGCGCACCCGGTCGACGATCAGCACGCTTGCGCCCTCGCGGGCGAACAACGCCGCCATCGCCTTGCCGTTGCCGACGCCGGGGCCGCGCGACCCCGCGCCCGTGACGATCGCCACTTTGCCCTCGAGACGCGGCCGTCCCGGCCCCGCGCCTCCCGGACCACCCGATCCTGGAATGCTCTCTACCGCTGCCATGCCTGGACTCCTTCGCCGCGTGTGCGCTGTTATTTACTGAAAATTAACGTAAGAACGGTGTTGACAGGGTGACAGGGCGGCGGTAGTGTGGCACGATGGCGCTGCCCGGCGGTTGCTGCACGTAGACTCCGGTGTCAAGCGCAGCCATGGCCGGGTGGTGCGAAGAGGGACATGCGATGTGCATCAGTCCGGAGTCGCCACAATTCGAGTCTACCATGGAGCAGTTGGCGGCGTGTGGCCTCGCGATTGCGCAGGGGGAGACGGCGCCTGAGCTGTTCCTCGCATATGCTGAGGCGCTTTGGACCGTGCGCGATCTGCAGGCAACGACCGCCGCACTGGACCGCGCGATTACTGGCACCCCCGCCTTGCCAGAGGAGCTCCTCAGCCGCGCGTATGCAGCCCGCGCGATCTGCCACCTGCAAGTGGGTAAACCGGACGCGGCACTCGCAGACACCACCCGCTCGCTGGATCTCTGCCTGAATGGCCATCCTGTTGCCCTGCGCGGCATGAGCCGTCTGCATCAGGGCGATATTGCGGGGGCAGTCGCGGACGTCGAGGACGGTTTCCGCCTGGCCCCGGATGACTGGGAGGCACGCGCCTGGCGGGGCATGGTCTATCTGGAAGCTGGCCGATACGCCGAAGCGATCGAAGACTTCACGGCAGTACTGGCCACCGGTGAGTGTACGCGGTATGCGTCGGAACTGTATCTCGACCGAGCGCGGGCCTGTCTCGCCCTGGGTGACCCGGCTGGGGCCGTCACGGATTGCTGGCACGCAATCGAAGAGGACCACGTGGAGCAGGCGCATTGGCCGTACATCGTGCGAGCCCGCGTGCCGCACGCGCATGAGCCCTACCTCGTGCGGGCGGAAGCCCGGCTGCAACTGGGTGAGCTTGCCCGCGCCCTCGGCGACTGCTACCTGGCCACCTCGATTACTCCGGGCGATCCGGCAATCTACGACCTGCGGGCACGGCTCTATTACGCGATCGGTAACCTGCAGGAGGCCATCCACGATACGGCCCGTGCCGCACATCTGCGGCGAAACAGCGACGGGCGGCGGGTTGAGCCCCCGCACGTACCGGCCGATGGTTTCGGGAGCGTGGCGCGAGAGGCGAGTCATGTTTGAGCAGCTCCCCTTCCTGGGTGCCGGCCTGGGCTACCAGGCAGACCTGCACGACGAGATCCTGGCGCACCGGGATGGCATCGACTTCATTGAAGTCCCGGTCGACCAGTTCATGGGCCAGCTGCCTCAGTGGCGTGAACGCTTGCTGGACCTGCAGCGCACGTTCACGACGGTTGCGCATGGCATCTACATGTCGCTCGGTGACGCGGCGGGCGCGCATATGGAGTACCTCGACCGGCTTGCCCCTTTTGTCGAAGGGCTCGACCCGGTTGTGGTCGGGGACCACATCGACATGGGCAACGTGCCCGACGATGAGCTCGGCATGTTGTTCCACGGCATGCCGATCCCCTTTACGCGCGAGCAGGCAGCCATCTTCCGGCGCAATATGGATATCTTTGCCGGCCGGCTTCGTCGCCCCCTTGTGATCGAGAACATCTTCTACAAGTTCGTGGTGCCCCTGCCCGACCGGTTGTCGGAACCTGCGTTTATCGGCGAGATCTTGCGAGGCACGCAGCACGGTCTCCTCCTGGACGTCACCAATCTGTGCATCAACGCGTTGAACTTCGGTTTCGATCCGTACGCCTGGCTGGAGCAGGGGCCGCTTGAGCACACGGTGTACATCCATGTATCGGGCGGCGAGCAGCGGGTGGGCGGCAGCTGGGCAGGCAAATGGGTCGACACGCACAGCCAGCCAGTCCCTGATGGGGTCTGGCGGATGGTGGAGTGGGTGGTTGAACAGATCCCGGTGAAGGGCATTCTCCTGGAGCGTGACCAGAACTACCCGCCCATGGCGGAGATGCTCGCGGAACTACGGATCGCGAGGCAAATCCTTGCCGGTGCCGGGGCGGGCTCCAGGTTGAGCCAGGAGGCGCTGCCCGCGGTCGAGCCATGACCGCGGCTGTATGCGCTTATCCGTCTAGCAGGAAAGGAGGTGAGTACCATGTCATTGGAAGCGGTCCAGCGCATCGTCAGTCGTGCAACGACTGAATCGGCATTCCGCCAGGCGCTGATCGATGACCCTGACGGTGTGTTCACGGATCGCGACGTGACACCGCAGGAGATTGCGGCGCTCAAGGCAATGGACTGGAGCGCCGTCGGCTCACTCGGTGAGGACGTTGAGGTACGTGGCTATCTGATGCAGGCAGGCCTGCCAAGGATCTTGGCCAGCTGCAAGTGACCGGCCGGCTCCATACTCCCGAGTTCGGGGGTCAGCAATCCGGGCGCGTTCAACTTCCGCATCGGCGGCCAAACGAGCTTCAGATAGCTCACGGGCTTCCAGAAGCCGAGTCAGCGCTCAGTGAACGCCCGCGGTACGTACCGGCCGAATCGCGGGCGTTTCAGCGCCCACCGACAGGACACCAGCAGCGCCGCCGGTCCCGCGACCCGCTGCCCGCTAGTCCAGAACCGCGCATCAGTGCCGTGCCGTTGAGGCGTTCTGACTGCAGGATGGCCCTCAGCTGGGGAAGACCCCTTTTTGCACACACTACGACGCGATGGTGAATGGTTTCCGGGTTCGCGGTCTCGTGACGGTGGTCAACGTTCAGTGGTTCGCCTCGGCCGTTGCGGCGGAGCTGGCGCTGCGGCAGGCTCGTCCTGGCGAAGATTGCCCGCCAGCGAGGTAGACGAACGTCACCTCCTGCTGGGCGAGCCGCGCCAGATTGCGCGAGGAACGCACCCCGTGCAGGTAGCCCCAGGCCAGCAGCCCGAACAGCGCGTGGGGATGGTAGGGCTTCTCGCCCTTCGGACCAGGCGTCACGACAAAGTGGTCGAGGCTGATGCTGCGGATCAAGTCCACGAACACGTGCACCAGGTGATCCGGCGGCAACGCCGTGTCTAAGCGCACGACCGCGTGCGGATCAGGACCGTAGGGCTTGAAGTGTTCGGTAGCAATCATAGGCACAGCCTATCCGCTCGCTCCTATAAGCGCTAGATACCGTGACCCAGCCTCCTAGGCTTTCATGATGTCTCGGATCTGCCGTGCGCCCCAGGTCACCGCCGATTGGGTGGACTCCTTACCTACCACCACTTTCTGAACGACGTCGGCATAGAAGAGCGACCCCGCCAAGGTGCCGGACTTCGGATTGAACTTCCAACCCGGACTTTCCCTCACAAAGTCGCCGATGCTTGTCCCCGCCTCCGCCATCGTGGCCAGTAGCTTCGGATCGAATTGCTTCAAGCCGGGGGAACCGGTATAGCTGGGGTCGGCGCCATAGGACGGGATGGTTGGGCCATAATACCCTAGGCGGCACACCGTGTGCTGCGCTCGCTCAAATCGGTGCTCCGTCACGGGAGCTGGTCGACATTGCCGGTGTCAGCACTTTGTGGCGCCACCATCATGACAGTGACCTGAAAATCCAAGTAGCTGTCTATCCCGCAGCCGTGCAGCACCGACTCCTGGTACGTTGACGGGCTGGTTGCCGGCAAGGTAACGGTGCCCGCCTTCCTCAGAGGACCCGGTGGCCGAAGAAGAGGTTTCCGGCTATGGATTTCATGGCTTCCCCACCTCACCGAATCCGCAGTTTCAGAGCAACGTGGTATTGCAGGGGTTTCACCAGGCTTTGGGCATGACCCAGCTCAACCATCTAAGCCCCGGACAAAAGGCCGGTATTAGCGCCACCGTCGGCGTCGGCGTTATGTTCTAAGTTCGGGTTTTACTCCGGGTCAGGCAAGACCGGATTCGTCGCCTGGCCAGGGCCGGTGCCCAGGATCGCGTCGAGCCGCGCATGGACGGCGGTGACGTCCATCCCCGATTTCGGCGCCAGGATTTGCGCCAGGCGGTCGATGTAGCCGTCGCAGGCCACGATGTCTTCGCGCGTCATGGAGGGGAATGCTGCGTATAACTCGTCCTGTTTGAGTTGCAGACGAGCATTCATCTCCGCCTGTACTTCGGTCAGCGGTACTTCTGACCGCTGCGCAGGCTGCGACCGTTGTGGCAGCGCCGCATCGCCGCCGCGCGACTCGAGCGCATAAGAGGATCCGGCGGGCTCCCGCGCTGCCGCGGCCACACCGGCAGCGGCGGCCTGCTCCGAACGAGTGGCCGATGTCCGCTTTCCGGCGCGGGACATATGCACTTCAGGGACGTTCGGAGATGGTGTTTCGGACATGATCGGGCCCGAGGCTCCGTTGCCCGTGGAGAGGCGGGATGGAGCCGTCTTCGGCGAAGCGCCGGCGTTGCCGTCGCGATCGCCGTGCACAGCCGCGCCTGTCATCACCCGCCGGTCAACCGTTTCGGTATTTTCCGGCGTCCGCGGCCCCTCGGGCCAGCCGCTTCCCGAGCCCTGTGCCGGGTATATAACCGGCTCACCGGAGCCGCTGGGCTCGGTGCCGCCACGATAAAGCGGTTCCTCGTCGTAGCCGGGGGCAAAGGCCTTCTTTACGAACATCAAGGCCCCCGCCACGCCGGCTAGGGTCGCGACGATAATGCCAGCGATCCACCAGCGCGAGCGCCGTTTGCGTCCAAGCTTCTCGTTGGCGCGGTCTTTGATTGGATCGGGCAACCGATCGACCCAGCCGAACGCCGTATCCCTGTCCGGGAGCCGATCCGACAGCGCCTTCGCCGCGTTGCCGCCGTGTTCGAGCAGATCGCGGCCTCGATTTGAGCCGCGCTCGCGAAGGTTCCTCGCCTCGCCGGCCCCGCGCTCGGCGATTTCGCGCGCCTGGTCGCTGCCTCTTCCTAGCAGATCCATTGCCTGGCTGGTGCCGCGCCCGGCAAGCTCGCGCGCCCGCTCGGCCAGGTCTTTGGCGGTCTCTGGTATTTTGCTAGCCAGATCGAGCGCCACGTCCGGCAGATGGACACCGCCCTCGAGCCGAAACCCGAAGTCGTTACCATCCGCGGCCGGCACCTCATATATCTCGGTCTTGGTGGATTTGTCGGATTTACCGAAGCCAAACATCGTATCGTCTCCCGGGGCCGTTCCCGATGCGCGAAGGGCGCACCGACTCGGCCCTACTGGTCGCGGGTGATGCAGAGCAATGATAATCTCCGGCGGACACGAGCGAAGCCCGCGCCGGGAGTATCTTCCGCGGCGCCGGCATAGCACGCTTGGCCGGTGATGGCGCGTCACCGATCGCAGTTCCCGCATGGTTCCCGGCCATCCGAGGGATAGCCCGGCGACCCTGACCTCCGGCCGCGTGAGACCTAACCCCCAGCCCCTTCCCTTACCCCTACGCCTAAGCGCGCCGCCGGGTACCGGAACCAAGGAAGGGGAGCTTGCAATTGGAATTGTCTGAAGCGTTCCTCTGATTGTAGCGGTGCATTGCCATGCGCCCGGCTGCGCGCCGCTGCACCAATGCCCGATCCGCACCACCAATGATCGCCCTTCTCTATCCGTGCGGATGGAGAAGGGAAGGGGATGAGGTCCCCTATCGCCCGCTCCGTTTGGGTAGCGTCGCCTCGTTGATGGCGGCCAGGTCTTCGGGCGTCAGCTTCCAGGCGACCGATTCGACGTTGGACTTTACCTGTTCGGGCTTGGTGGCGCCGGCGATGACGCTGCTGATCTGTGGCTGCTGAGCCAGCCACGACATCGCCAGTTCCAACATCGTGTGGCCGGCCCGCTCGGCGATCGCTTCGAGCTTTTGCAGGGTCTCGTAATTTCCCGCGTTGAGGATGCGCTGACCCATCGGTCCGGCCAGACGCGTGCCTTCCTGGGCCGGCTGACCTGGGCGATGCTTGCCGGTTAGAAAGCCACTCGCCAGTGGAAAGAACGGAAGGATGCCGAGACCGTAGCGGGCGCACACCGGCACCAACTCCTTATCGATCGACCGTTCCAGCAGGTTGTACTGGTTCTGGGCTGAGATGAATGGGGTCAGGTGCTCGGTCTTTGCGATCCAGGCCGCCTCGACAACCTGGGATGGCGCGAAGTTGGAGTTGCCGATGTAGCGCACCTTGCCGTCGCGAACGAAGTCGTCCAGCGCCCGCAGCGTCTCTTCGAGCGGCGTGTGCGGATCCGGGAAATGGTACTGGTAGAGGTCGATGTAATCGGTGCCTAACCTGCGGAGCGAAGCATCGATCGCGTCGTGAATGTAGCGGCGCGATCCACCGGACCAATGCGGACCATCACCCATCGGCGAGGAGAACTTGGAAGCGATGATGACGTCGCGGCGCTTGCCCTTCAACGCTCTACCGAGGATCTCCTCCGAGCCGCCGCGGTTGCCATAGGAGTCCGATGTATCGAAGAAGTTGATACCAAGACTGATGGCGGTGTTGACCACCTCGACGCTCTGCGCTTCGTCAGTCCGGCCGCCGAAGTTGTTGCAGCCAAGGCCCACGACTGAAACCTGCAGGCCTGAATGCCCGAGATACCGATATTCCATCCCCGTGCTCCCTCGCGTAGTTCCGGCGAACTGTCCGGACTGACGACACTGTATGCCCGCCGCTGCCTGGGCACAAAGCCGGCATCCAAATACCGTGCCCAGGAATCGCGGCACGGAGCGACGCCGTCCTAGAATGGAGCTATGGCAACACAGACATTCGACATCACGATCATCGGCGCCGGTCCGACGGGACTATTTGCCGCCTTCTACGCTGGACTACGAGGCATGACCACAAAGATCATCGAGGCGCTGCCGGAACCCGGCGGACAGCTTGCAGTGCTCTATCCGGAGAAGTTCATCTACGACGTGCCGGGACACCCGAAGATCCTCGCGCAAGATTTGGTGAAGCTGCTCGTGCAACAGTGCGAGCTATTTCAGCCGGAATACGTCTATGAGCAGCGGATCGAGACACTCACCCGGGCGACACTGGACGGCGAGGAGGTCTGGCGCGTTGGGACGGCGGTCGAGGCGCACTACTCTCGCACGGTAGTGATCAGCGCCGGAATCGGAGCCTTCTCGCCGAACAAGATCGAACGGGCCGGGGTCGAAGACTATGAGGGCAAGGGCGTCTACTACTTCGTCAAAGACAAGCGTCCGTTCCGCGGCAAGCGGATCCTCATCGTCGGCGGGGGCGACACGGCCGTGGACTGGTGTCTGAACCTCAAAGACTGGGCAGGACAGATTACCCTCATCCACCGCCGCCCCGAGTTCCGCGCCCACGAAGCGAGCCTGACACACCTCCGCGCCACCGAGATCCCGATCCTGACCAACTGGGAACTGAAACGGATCCACGGCGATGGCTTCGTTCAGGGGGCCACGATTTTCGAGAACCGAACGGGCGAGGAGCGTGAGCTCGAAGTGGACGCGGTGCTGATCAACATCGGCTTCAAGGCGGCGCTGGGGCATATCGAGTCGTGGGGAGTGGAACTCGTGGACGCCCGCCATATCCGCGTCGACGGGTCGATGGAAACCCGCCTGCCCGGCGTGTTCGCTGCCGGCGACATCGCCGCCGTTGAGGGCGGCGAGCCTTTGAACCTGATCGTCACCGGCTTCGCGCAGGCGGCGATAGCGGCAAACGCCGCCAAGCGCAGCGTCGATCCGAAGTCGCGGCTCTTCCCCGGACATTCGAGCGAGCTGAAGCTGTGATAGGGCAGTCAAAACCCATCGGCGCAGAACGGCGCGTAGGCGGTTTGGAAGATGGCATCTGCGGCTCGGAGTGCTTTTCCGTCGGGGTTGGGGATCAGGCCGATGTGGGCGAGGGTGGTCGCGGAGAGATGGCCGCTGGCCAGAATGGCGAGAACACGCGGCGTGAGGCAGAGGGACGGCTGCAGATCGGTTCGGCGGACGGTTGCATTGCCGCCGTCGGCCGTTAGCTCCCACGCACCGGTGTTCCAGGGACAGAGGTCGTCGGTGAGGCTGAAGGTGAAACGCCCATCGCCGTCATAGCCGCGGCCTTCCAGCGCACCCACGACGTCGACGATTCGCACGAGTGTGCCGTCCCAGTTCGTTGCGCCGAGCAGACGCGGCTCTTGCGCCTGGTAGAAAAGCGGGTCGTCCGACGGCATTCGCGACATGCGGACGTTATAGGCGAGGTCATGACCGGCCAGGTATTGCACCAGGGCGCGGTGGGCAGCCGGTGTGGTCCATGCCAGTTCCTCCACGTTCAGTCGTTGGTCGGGGAGGGGCTCGGTTGATGACCGGTGTTCAACGCCGTAGATAACGTAGCCCAGCAGATCGCCGCCCTCCTCGTAGACGGCGATGAGCCACGGGGCGGCTGTCGGAAGCCAGGGGCGCAAAGACGCCCACCACTCGGGGTCGCGCCGCAGCATGAGCGTACGAGGCTCCGCGAAGCGATCGTATCCCGGCTGGAGCACTGGGTGTGCGTCTCCCTGCGCGATCATCCGCATGCGGCCGGGAACAGGGATTTCGTCCACAAAGCGCAGATGGCGCGGGTCAAAATCGTAGATTCGCTCAGTGAAGGCTATGCCCCATCCGAAGCGCTGATAAATCGCCGCCATGGACGCCCACAGCATACCGACCGGCTGGCCAGCCTCTTTCATGGCGGCCAGTCCGCGCGTCATCAACTCGCGGAGATGGCCCTGGCGCCGGTGCGTCGGCAGTGTGGTCACGGAGGTGACGCCCCCGCACTTGACGTCGCGGCCGTTCCAGCGCATGACGAAGGGCAGCGTCGCCATCTTCGAGACGGGCTCGCCGTCCTCGAAGGCGCAAAGTGTGTGTTCGGGACGGATCATCGTCCGCTCGACCCAGCGATCTACGGCCTCATCGGCGGTCGAATTGCCGAAGCCGACATAACCGCTGTAAATGAACTTGCGCATCTCTTCCGGTCGCGCCGGACGGTATTCGACAGGCATCGGTTGCTCCTAACCCGGCCCTGACGGCCCCCTAACCCCCGGCCCCTTCCGCCCCAATTCTGGGGGGAAGGGGAGCTTGAACACGAAGGTGTTGTTGCTGCGGCGCTGCCCTCACCCCCGGCCCCTCTCCCAATACTGGGCGAGGGGAGCTTGTGCTCGGTAGTTGCTGCAGCAATCCGTTCGCCGGTTTGGGCGCAATGCCATGCGCCCAGCCCCACGCTGCATCCCCGTCCGTGTCCATCTACCAACGATCGCCCCTCTCCGTTGCAGCGCAATGGAGAGAGGAAGGGGGTGAGGTCCCCCGCGCTGCACCCCAGCCCGAACGCAGCATCCAAGTATCGTCCCTTCCCGATGCGGGAAGGGAGACGAGGGTTAGGCACCGGGCGTGCGCACAAGTATACCGTGCGGCGAACGCTGGGCGTCGCGGTATACTGGGGCCACTGATGCCGCAGGCTCATCCGGTGACGGGGCAAACTTCAACTATCGGTCATGCGACGCCTGTGCCGCGGCTGCGGACGTTCGCGCTGGTCGCGCTGCTGTGCCTGATCTGGGGGCTGACGTATCCGGCGGTGAAGGCGTCGCTGAGCGACGCTTCGCCACTCATGCTGGCGTTCGTCGCGCGGATGGTTGGCATTGTGCCCAGCGTAGCGCTGGCGCTATGGCTCGGCGGTCGCTTCCCGACCGATCTGGCATTTCACCGTACGGCGTTAATCCTGGGAATTTGCAACATCGCCGGTCTCTCGGCGCTGATCAACCTCGGATCGGTTCACGTGAGTTCCGGCGAGGCGTCGCTCATCGTGTATACCCAACCATTAATGGTGGCCGTCGCCGCGCGCTTCTGGCTCGGCGAACGCGGCGGGCCTTTGCGCACCGCCGGCCTGCTGATGGGCTTTGCCGGGCTGGTGCTGGTCCTCGCGGACCGCATCCGTCCCGGCGCGCATCCGTATTGGACCGCATATATCGAACTGATCGCCGCCGCCGCGGCCTGGACGGTTGGCACGCTGGTCTTCAAGCGGCTTCCCGCCGGCACCAGCCTGCTCTGGCTGATTGCGCTGCAGGGCATCTATGGCTCGATCCCGCTGCTCGTCCCGATGCCGCTGGTGGAGCACGTCCGCCTCAACCTCACGGTTCATCTGGCGCTGTTGATACTATTCCTGGGCGTAATCATCGGACCGATCGGCTGGCTGATCTGGCTCTATTTACTGGAGCGGGGCGAAGCTTCAGTCGTGAGCGGTAACATATTCTTTGTACCACTCGTGGCTGTGCTCTCGGGCGTCGTCCTGTTGGGGGAGCGACTGCAGCCGTTAACGGTCGCCGGCGGCGCACTGGTTGCGGCCGGAATCGCACTGGTAAACCGGAGCGCCACGCCCGGGACCGGCGTTGATTCGGGCACCTTAGAAGCCGCAATCGGCGAAGCGATCCAGCCCGCGCAGGATGTGACGTAGGGTACGGTTCCGGACCGCGGGCAGTCGGCAGTCGGCAGTAGGCAGTCGTGCCGGGGAACCTCACCCCCAATCGGGGGACCTGGCTCACCGCGTTTTGAAACTGGTTCGCGGAACAGGGGCGCTGCAGCCCATCAGCAGCGTAGGAGTCCACGGGAGGCTTGAAATGGACGCGACCTGGCGAAGGATCATTTGGCAACAGTTCGGTGCCGCGATTGACATGCTCGACGATGCTCTGCGCGCCTGTCCCGACGACCTGTGGAACGTCCGCGTCTGGGGCGACCCGTACGCCGAGTTCTGGAATATTGCCTATCACGCACTCTTCTGGCTCGACTTGTACCTATCTGGCTCGGCTGACGGCTTCGTTCCCCCGGCGCCCTTCACGCTTGACGAGCTGGACCCCGCCGGGCAGCTGCCCGACCGGCCGTATACGAAGGGCGAGCTTCAGGCCTATCTCGGTCACGGACGACAGAAGTGCCAGGCGACGATTGAAGCGATGACGGACGAGCAGGCTCGTCAACTTTTTAGAATATCCTCGGGTGAGGTCAGCTTCGCGGAGTTACTGCTGTACACCATGCGCCACGTCCAGGAACATGCCGCACAGCTGAACCTGATACTCGGGCAGAAAGTCGGTTCGTCCCCCGGCTGGGTCGCTAGAGCGAAGAGCAGTCGCAGCGACTGATAGGCTTGGTCCATTGCTCCGTTCGAATTCCCCCCCGCGACGGTCGTGGGGACGCTGACGCGTGACTTCTTGACGTGGGTGGCCTGCAGGCCCCGCACCTATGCGCACGCCATGGAAGCGTGGTGGAGCAGCTGTCCGCGCTACCCCATCTGGGAAGACGCGCTCAGGCGCGTACCGCTTCGAGGATGCTGTTGGGGGAGGCGGTCGGGATAACCCGCACCAGCCGTAGGCCCGCCGCCGCGCACATGGCCCCGAACTCGGCCTCAGTGCGAATCCCCGCCCCGCTCTCCCGTTGAACCAGCATCCGGATGTCGAACTCCTTGCTTAAGCTCGCCCCGTTCCCCGGCGGCACGATCATCTCAATGATGAGCACCCGCCCGTCCGCGGGCAGCACGGCCGCGCAGTTACGCAGGATAGCGACCGCAGCCTCGTCGGATTCGCTCATCAGCACCCGCTTAACGACATAGCAATCGCCCCCAGCCGGGACGCCGACCACGGCGTCTCCAGCTATCACCGCGCAGCGATCCAGTACACCCGCTTCGCGGAGCGGATCAGTATCGGCGACGACGTAAGGGAGGTCGAAAAGGGTGCCCCGAAGCGACGCGTTGGCGCGGAGGATGGCGGCCAAAGTCGCACCCTGGCCACCCCCGACGTCGACGACGGTGTGAACGGCGGAGAAGTCGAAGGCGCCGATCAGGGCGTCGTTGTGCAGACCCGATTGGCGGGTCATCCAGGCATCGAAGGTGGCGCTCAACGCCGGCTGCTGGGCTAGGTACGCGTCGAGGGATAGCCCGTTCGCGGCCGCGAATGCCGACTCCCCGGTGCGCACCGCCCGGAGCAGGGTGCCGCTGGCGGACCAACAGGCCGGGTCTCCCACAAACAGGACCCAGTCCCGCACTGATCCCGGCCGGTCGCGCCGCAGCGTCGCAGCTAGCGGCGTGAGGCCGAACCGGCCCTGCTCGTCTTCCCGGAACACTCCGTGGCTGGCGAGCATGCGCAGCAGTCGGTACAGGGGTCGCGCCGCGGCACCGGTGGCGGCCGCCAGTTCGTGGGTGTCCTTTGCTCCGTCTGCCACGAGGTCGGCGACGCCGAAGGCGGCCGCAGCGTACAGCGCCTGAACCAGCAGGTCGCTGTTCAACCAGGCCAGCATCTGGGCCGTCGCCTCAGCGGGTGTGGACGGCTCTCGCGACGCCACCATGCGCTCGCCTCCTGCACGACGTCGGGCGCGGTCACGGCACGCTCCTGCTGAGTATAAGGCGTGCGTCAAGTCGGGCAGTCTGGTCACGCTGGGATTCGTCCATGGCCAGCATGGGCACTTCCTCTCCGCCGGGGAACTGACGACGCTGAGCCTCGAGCAGATGCCGGCACGGCTGGTGGCGCTTTGCAAGCCGAACCTGCTGATCAACGAGATGGCCTATCTGCCCTTTGATCGGCCAGCGGCGAACTTCCTCCTTCAACTGGTGAGCCGCCTTTACGAGCGTGGCGCGATCATTCTGACCAGCAATAAGAGCTATGGCGAGTGGGGCGAGGTCTTCAGTGTCTCATCAAAGGTTGGCAGAGAGGGCAGAGGCAATGTGCCTTACACGGTATCAACATAACGGGAGCACGCGAGCGAGTTACCCGGGCCAATCTCCGTGCGCCGGCCCTAACTCGCTAGCCAGGATTATTCACGAAGCATCTCCGGCTGGTCGCGAACCGGCTGGTTGTTTCAGCACGATGAGCGTCTCATAGTAGTCGTCGAGCGACCGCGGCCGGGCGTTGCGGTTCGACTTGTTCAGCTGCACGTCAATCAGCGATTCAACCGCAAAGCCCACACTCTCTGCCTCGGTCGCGAGAATCTTCGCCGCCTCCACCACATGCAAGGCCGTGCGGGTCGAGAACTGGTAAAACGTACTTTGCTTACCGCTCACGACGACGGCCAATGCTCCCGGCGAGAGAACCCGGCGCATCTCGGCAAACGTGGCTCGCATGTCCAGAAAATAGCGGGCCGACGGCGCCGCCTTGATGGCCCGAAGTTCGTCGGTGGCCAACCAGTCGACGATGGTCCTCTCCTCGGGCCGCAGCTGGTCAAGGGCGACTCCGTTGCCCTCCATCGAACCAATCGACTCATCGGCTAGCAGGTCAATGTCGTCGTGGCGCCGCATCCCCATCGCAATCAGAGACGGTGCCCGAGCCTTGGCGTAGCTTTCTCGGCCGCTGGAAGCCGGCATGTACGGTGGGGAGGTAACCAGGATGTCGAACAGGCCGAGCTCCTCCGGGATGCGGCGAGTATCAGCCGTCACGACCTGCGCATCGGCCAGCTGGAGGCGCAGGGTCTCCCGTAACCACTCACACGTCGCGGCCACTTTGACGTACTGGGCCAGCGCGGTGCTGAAATGCTTGACCATGGATGTAACCGCGAAACTGAGCGCAAAGCGCCCGACCCCGGTCCCCAGAAAGCGCATACGTATCTTGCGGGCAATGGCATCGGACATTAAGACCCGCAAGACGTTCTGTACGTCCGGAGCCCCGGCAGCCACACCAGCGCGTACGGTCTGGATTTCCCGGTTGAGGTCTTTGGCAATGGCCGCGCTCATCCTGCGGTTCTTCATCAACCAGGCCGGAAAGATGACGTCCTCATCGGGGAGGTCAGCAGCCTGGGCGCCAAACAAGGCGAGTTGGCCCGACATCCGGGCATGTATTGCCTCAAAGACCTTGGTCGCTTCACTTGCCAGGTAGTCAGCATCCAGGTGCAACACTTCAAGCTTGGCCTTGGCAATTATGACCGACAACGGGTCGAGGTCCAGGCCCACGCTGGGAATGCCCAACAATGACGCTTCAAGCAGCGACGTCCCGCTGCCCGCGAAGTTGTCGATGGCGCGATGCGGGCCAGGCCCCACCCGCTGCGAGCAGACGTTGAGAAGCGATCGCACCATGCGCGGGAAGAACTTGGCCTTGTAGTAGTGGATGTCATGCGACAGGTGTGCTGTCGTTGACCCAGCATTGATGGCCTTCTCAACGAGCTGCAGGGGATGGTGCTCGGTCGTGCAGTCTAGGAGGGCTGCCACCAGCGCGTCAAGATTGCGCTTCATGTCGGCCACACCGCTCGACTGCCGGGCCACCACCTCTGAGAGCTCGATGACCGCGTAGTGCGGTACGGCCTGGATAACCAGTCTGCCGACCTCAGCCTGCCAGGCAATCACTGGCCCGAGGCGTTCCGCCGTGGCGATAACGAGCTGGCGCGCAGCCTCGGTTTCGTCCGTCACGCAGTACAGCCGCTGGATAAATGACAGCCGGCGGATGAGCTCCGGCAAGAGTGAGAGGGGACCAGTGGCGACGTAGCCTTGTCGCCCTTGCGGCCGACTATGCCTGCCGAGGGTGCCAAAGCCATGCAGTGCTCGCAGCGCCGGTGACTCCGCGGCAGCAGTAGTCAGGTCGTCCAAGGCGACCAGTTCACCGGGCAGGAACGCGCCCAGTTCGAGCTCAGCCAGCTGGCAGTCACCCTCGATAACGATGTTGCGCCGCAGCTGAAAGACAAACCGAGCCAGCTGTGCGCTCACGATAACCTCACATCGACATATCGGGCAGCGCCAACGCAGCACGTAGTTGCTCATCACGGTAGCGTGAGTCGGTCAAGCAGAGCAACGCATCATGAAGATTGATGATATCGGCCACGAAATTGGGCCTTCAGCTGGACCATAATACCGGGTATGGTGGGGGCAGATGACCGAGGAGAACGATCGTGGCCCGTTCGCGTGCTGCCATTCGCCGTCACCCCGAACGCGCACTCCTCGTCCCCGACGATGCCGCCGAGATCATGGCAAAAGCGGCGGTTGCGCACGTCGGCTTTGTGCAGGACGGCCAGCCGTACGTGCTGCCGTTCACTTTTCTCTACCGCGACGGTAAGATCTATTTGCACGGCGCACCGGGAAGCCGCACGGTGAAGGTCCTGGCCTCTGGAGCGCCCGCGTGTGTCGAGGTGACGCTGGTCGATGGTCTGATCGCCTCGAAATCGGCCGAAACCCATTCGGTGAACTACCGCAGCGTCGTCTGTTTCGGCAGCGGCCGGCTGATTAAGGACGACGATGAGCGGCGCGAGGTGTTCCATACGCTGATCGATCGCTATTTCCCGGGCCGGACCGCGGGACGCGACTATGCGCCCATCACCGAGGCGGAGATGAAAGCGGTCTCGCTGGTGGAGATGACGATCGACGAAATGAGCGCCAAGGGCCGCTTCGGTGGTCCACGCGGCCCCTTTGACGACGATCCGGAGTATCCGGGCAACGCCGGAATCGTGCCTGTCGGCATGGGAGGAGCCACATGACCCGCATTCGCCCCATGAGCCGCGACGAGGCACGAGAAGATATCCGCCGCTATTTCGACAGCGACATCCAGGCGTTCGGCGCGCCGTTGAATACGACCCAGGTGATCGCCCATAGTCCCGAGATCCTGCGCGGCGCCCGCGGGCTAAGCGCGGCTGTGGCAAGGGCGGGACGAATCCCGGCGGGGTTGCGCGCCCTGCTCTGCGTACGGGTGGCCGCGCAGGTCGGTTGCCCGTTCTGAGTCGACATCAACGCTGCCGGGGGCAGCGATGCCGGCGAAAGCTTGGAGAAGATCGACGCCCTGCCAAACTACGCCGAAAGCAACCTCTACACGCCCGCCGAGAAGGCAGCGTTCGAACTGGCCGACGCGATGAGCCAGTCAACGGTGACGGTACCGGACGAGCTTTACGACCGCCTGCGTGGCTTTTACGACGACGCCGAAATGGTGGAATTGGCGGCGACGATCGCGATGGAAAACTTGCGCGCCCGCTTCAACCGCGTCTTCGAAGTAGAAGCCCAGGGGCTGTATTGTCCGGTGCCTGCGGCCGGCAGTAGGCAGTAGGCAGTAGGGCGCGCAGCCCGGCAGTCGTGGGAACCTCACCCCCTTCCCCTCTCCATCGCTCTTCGAGCGGCGGAGAGGGACGATCGTTGGGTGCTGAGTGCGGGCCGAGGTGCAGCGTCGGGACGGGCGCATGGCCATGCGCCCGTCCCGACGCTGCACCAACTACCGACTACGAGCTCCTGGGTCCATACACCTAGCCAGGGAAGGGGAGCTTCCAGCCCCTAGTCTGCGGAGCATCTCCCGTAATTGTGGATGCGCACGGCGGTGCGCCGGCGAAGCAGCAACGCTCGCGCCCGGCACCCAACGATCGCCCCTCTCCGTTTCGGAGAGGGGTCGGGGGTGAGGTTCCGGTCGGCTATTGCTGGGAGGGGTCCACGACTGCCTCGTCTACTTGCAGCTTGACCGATCGGAACTTTGCCAGAAGCAGGATGTCGTAGAGGCTCTTGGCGACGCCAGCGCATATGAGCGGCCAACCGAACGTCGTGTGGCCCAGCATCCAGCCCGCGGCCAGCGGCGCCGACGCGGCGGCCAGGCTGCGCGGCACGTTGGTGACGCTCGCGGCCGCGGCCCGCTCTCGGGGCGGCACGACCGACATCACGAACGACTGGCGCGCCGGCACATCCATCTGCGAGAGGCACATGCGCAGCAGGATGAACAGCACGGCCAGCGGCGCGTTCGGCATCAGCGCCGCCACGATCAGCAGCGCGTTAGACGGCAGATGGGTGTAGACCATCGTGTTGATCAGCCCGATGCGCGACGCCACTTTTGACGAGATCAGTTGCGAGAAACCGGCCAGCAACCCCGCCGCAAAGAAGATCGCACCGGCGGTCGCGACCGACATGTCATAACGTCGAAAGAGCCAGAGCACCAGCAACGACTGCACGACGAAACCGCCGCCGAACGCGTCCAGACTGAACACGGCCGCCAGTTGCAGGACGATGCGGCGCGATTCTGCCAGCGGCGCCGCGCGTCCGCCGTGGCGTTCCCCTTCGACATGCGGCGACAGCCTGCTGTACATCAGCCCGGCAGCCACTGCCAGGCAGGCGTAGAGCATGAAGCCGGAGCGCTCGGCAGCGGCCATGCCCCAGCCCTCATGCCGGGCGAGCGTAACCGGTACGCCGCTCGCCAACGCGCCGAACGCTCCGGCGAACGTGCCGGAGAGGTTGTAGCGCGCGAAGATGGCGGTGCGGTCCGGCCCCGACACGGTTTCGGTGATCACGGCCTGCTCGGTAGGCAGGAAAACGCTCACGTCGCCCGCCGAGGGATTGAGCGTGCCGGCGATCGCAATCAGGAGGAGCGGCCAGAACGCGGTTACGCCCGTGAAACCGACGCCCGTGGCAAACATTAACGCGGACGCCGCGATCAGAATCCGCTTACGGCTGATGTGGTGGCCGGCCAGCCCGGCCGCGAGGGTGAGAGCGGCAGATCCGAGCAGGGTGCCGGTGATGATCGCGCCGATCTGCAGCGGTGAAAAGCCCAGGTCGGACAGGTAGCTCGCGAGCAGCACGCTCACGGCGCCGTCCGCAAAGCCGCGCATGGCGCGGGTGGCCAGGAGCCGCCGCGCGTCGGCGGTCGCGCTCGCCGGCATCAGCGACATCGACCGTTTCCAGCGTGCGCCGACCCGCGCCGTGCGGGAACCGTCCGGCTCGAGGCTCAAGTGAATCTAACCATCAATCGGCAACGTGCTCGCCGGTCTACACACCCATCGTCGTGACTCGCTCCGGGGTGATCCGCACGATGGTGCGCGGGTTGCCGGCCTCGTGAGCCGGATACATCCGGCCGTTGTACTTCATCGACAGCGTGTCGATGTTCTCTTCGGCGCCGTTTTCGGTGATTTCGGTGGCTTTGCCGATCACACTCACGCGCCTGTAGGGGTTCTCGCGATCGAAAATCGTCAACGCAACGCTCGGGTTTCGCTTGAGGTTCTTGAGCCAGCCACGGCTGCGGGCGCCATTGATCAGGACTCTGTCTCCATCCATGTCCACCCAGACGATCGTGTTCCGGGGCGTGCCGTCCTTCCCGACCGTCGCCACCGCGCCGAAGTTCTTATCCTCAAAGAGCTTCCGCTGTGCCGGGCTAAGCGTTGCCATGCTGGCCTCCACTGGTTGTCTTGATGCAATAGTATTATCAACCCCGCAAGCGGAAAGGAAACTACATGCCCGGACCAATGGAAGGCGTACGGGTGGTGGAGCTTGGCGTCTGGGTGGCGGGGCCGGCGGCTGCAGGCATCCTCTGCGACTGGGGCGCCGATGTGATCAAGATCGAGCCCGAAGAGGGAGACCCGTTTCGAGGGTTGATGGCGCTGCTCAACGCGGGGCCGGTCGCCAACCCTGCTTTTGAACTAGACAACCGCGGCAAACGTAGCTTGTCGTTGAACCTGCGTTCCGAGGAGGGGCAGGCGATCGCCCGAAGCCTGGTAGAACGGGCCGATGTCTTCATCAGCAACATGCGACCGGCCGCGCTCGTCCGTCTGGGACTCGATTACGAGAGCCTTCGTCCCCTGAACCCGCGACAGATCTACTGTCAGATTACCGGGTACGGTCCCGAAGGCGAGGACCGCGACCGCGCGACATTTGACGTCGGCGCCTTCTGGTCGCGGGCCGGTATCGCCGACCTGCTGACGCCGCCCAACCGGGAAAACGCTTACCCGCTTCAGCGCGGCGGCATGGGCGACCATAACGCCGGCGCACAGGCGGCGGGGGCGATCTCGGCCGCGCTCTTCCACCGGGAGCGTACCGGCGAGGGCCAGCGGGTGGCGGTTTCCCTGGCGCGCACCGGCGCCTACACGATCGGCTGGGACCTGAATATGGCGCTGCGCTTGGACGTCGATGTGCGCGCCTACGATCGTCTTAGCTTTCCCAACCCGCTGATCCTCCCCTATCAATGCGCCGATGGCCGCAGCATCTGGCTGCTGATGTTGCAGGGCGATCGTCACTGGCCCGACTTCTGCCGGGCCGTTGGTCACGAGGAGTGGATGTCCGATTTGCGCTTCACCACGCTCATGGATCGTGCCACCAACTCGGCCGCGCTGGTCGAGGCGATCGATGCGGTGATGGCCGCAAAGTCGGTGGCCGAATGGTCCGCGATCTTCGACCGCGAAGACGTCTGGTTCGCACCGGTTCAGACGGTCTTCGAGGCGGCGCACGATCCGGTGATGGAGGCGGCGGGCGCCTTCGTGGACGTGCCGTTTCCCGACGGCCCGGTCCGGATGGTGGCCACGCCGATGGATTTCTATGGAACACCGTGGCAACCACGCGGCCCAGCACCGGAACTCGGCCAGCACACCGAAGAAATCCTGCTCGAGCTTGGCTTCGACTGGGATCGCATCATCCAGCTCAAAGAGGGCGGGGTGATTCCGGGATGGCGATGCAACATCGCCCTGCAACGCTCGCGCGCCACGGGCTTGTGAGCTCCCCGCATTTCCTGGCATCTCAGGCGGGATTGAGCATGATCCAGGCCGGAGGCAACGCCGTCGACGCCGCCATCGCGGCAAACGCCGTCTTGAACGTCGTCTACCCCATCCTCTGCGGCACGGGCGGTGACGTGTTCATGATGATCTATGACGCCGCAAGCGACGGTCTCTACGGACTCGACGGCAGCGGCGGTGCGGGCTCGCTCGCGACCCCGGACTGGTTTCGCGCGCACGGCTACAGCTCGATTCCGCAACGCGGTCCGCTGGCAGTGTCTGTCCCAGGGGTCGTCGACGGATGGCAGATGGCGAGCGAGCGCTTCGGACGGCTGGGCCTGGCACGCTGCCTGGCGCCGGCGATCGGCTACGCCGAGACGGGGTTTGGCGTCACGCCCCTGCTCTCCACTTCGTTGGGACGCGTGGCCGGGATGGATTGGCCGCACGCAAGCTGGCGGGCAGCCTACCAGCCCGGTGGTCGCGTACCCGCGGCCGGGTCGCTTCTATGCGTGCCCGAGCTGGGCCGATCGCTGCGCCTGATCGCCGAACACGGACGGGACGTCTTCTATGAAGGGGAGATTGGCCAAGCGTTGGCGGACTTCATCGCCGGCGAGGGCGGCCTGCTGACGCGCGAAGATATGGCCGCGCACCACGGACGGTGGGTGGAACCGCTGAGCATCAGCTACCGGGGCTACCAAATCTACGAGATGCCGCCGCCCACGCAGGGGGTGACGGCGCTGCAGGCGCTGAAGCTGATGGAAGGATTTGAGCTGCGCGCAGGCCCGACCGCGGCTGAAACGGTTCACCTGATGGTGGAAGCGAAGAAGGTCGCATTCGCCGACCGCAACGCCTTCCTCGGCGATCCGGAGTACATGACCGTCGACCCCCGGTCGCTGATCGACGACCGCTATATCGCCGAACGGCGCCGCTTGATCGACCCGGATCGCGCCGCCTCCTACGACGCGGGAGTGCTGAGTGGTGATACGATCTACCTCTGCGCCGCCGACGGCGAGGGCAACGCGGTCTCGCTGATCCAGAGCAACTACATGGGTGTTGGGGCGGGCATGGTCGTGCCGGGCTACGGCATCGAGCTCCACAACCGCGGTTGCTACTTCTCGCTGGATCCAGCGCACCCCAACGCGGTGGCACCGCGGAAGCGACCGCTGCACACGCTGATCCCATCGATGGCGTTTCGCGACGGGCGCCCCGCGATAGTATTCGGCACGCAGGGCGGCGACGGCCAACCCCAGATCCACCAGCAGGTGTACGCCGGTCTCATCGACTTTGGGCTCGACGTCCAGGCCGCGATCGAGGTCCCGCGCTGGATCCACGGACGCGGCCAGCCCGGCGACCCACCAGGACTCGTGATGGAGAACCGGTTTCCAGAGGCGACCGTGCAGCGCCTGCGCGACATGGGGCACGACGTGACGTTGATCGGGGGCTGGATGGGAATGACCGGGCATGCACAGGGGATCGTCATCGACCCGGCAACCGGCCTGATGGCCGGCGGAGCCGATCCACGAGCCGACGGTGCCGCGGTCGGCTGGTAGCCGCTAGGGTGTGAGACAATGGGTTCGCAGCCAGGACAGAACCCGCGGGAGACGATGCTGCGACGGCTCCAGGCGGCGGCCGAGCAAGACCCGCGCATCGTTGGCCTCGTCGATTACGGTTCGGGCAGCTTCGGCCGGGCCGACGAGTGGTCGGACGTGGACGCAGGGCTGTTCATCCGCGACGCCGATATGGACGCGTTTACCCGCGATTGGAAGACGTGGGCTGCCGGATTCGGCTATCTGCTCCTCGCTTACGTTGGGCAGATCGGCCATCCGTGGACGGTATACGATACCTCCCCGATACCGCTGCGCGTCGACTTCGACCTGCTGCGAGAATCTGAGCTGGACAGCCTCGCGAGGTGGCCGCTGAGTCCCGTGTCCGCGGAAGTGCTGGTGCTCTACGATGGCACCGGCCGGCTAACCGCGCTGGCACAGCAGTTGATCGGCAACTCGCTCGCCCCGGCGGACCCGCATGCGGAGTTCGAGCGGCTGTGCGGTGACTTCTGGTACTTTCTGCTCTACTGCCACAGCAAGCTGAGCCGCGGCGAGCGCTGGGCCGCTCGTACGGTGTTCGAGACCGAGCCGCTTTCCTTTCTCTGCTACCTGCTCCGTCTGGAAGCCGGTGCAACGCAGCGGTGGCGGGCCTCGTCGGCGGCATTCGATATCGAACGAACGCTTTCCGCCGAACGGCTGGCCCGCCTCGAAGAGTGCGTACCCGCACGAGGTCCCGAGAGCCTGCTACGGGCGATGATCACCGGAGCCCAACTCGGGCGCGAGGTCTGTTTCAACATCGCCTCCACACATGGCTGGACCTGGCCGGAGGCGCTTGCGGAACGGGTAATAGAGATCCTTAATGCGACCGGGAAGACCTCACCCCCGGCCCCTCTCCATCGGTATGGAGAGGGGAGCTTGTAGTCGGCATTTGGGGAGGCAGTCCATTCCGCCTGTTGGGGCGCATTGCCATGTATTGCCATGCGGCCGGCTGCGCGCCGGCGCTGCAACGCCGCCCGAACCCACGTCCCAACGATCGCCCCTCTCTGTCGCTCCATGAGCGATGGAGAGGGAAGGGGGTGAGGTCCGTTCGGGGTCAGGTCCCCCGCAGCGGCCTGAAGAATGCGCGAACGTCTTCTACCAGTAGCTCCGGTTCTTCCATGGCGGCGAAGTGACCGCCGCGCGGCATCGGTGTCCAGCGCTGGATGTTCAGGGCGCGCTCCGCCCAGGAACGTGGCGGACGCGTCAATTCGTGCGGAAAGGCGGCGTAGCCGGTAGGCACCTCGATGCGCTCGCCCGGTTTCAGCATCCACGGGTTGTGACGCGATTCGTAATAAAGCCGCGTCGACGAATTGATGCAGCCGCTCACCCAGTAAATCATGATGTTGGTCAGCAACTGGTCCTTTGTGAAGCTGCGCTCCACGTCCCCACCGCAGTCGCTCCACGCGCGGAATTTTTCAACGATCCACGCGGCCAGACCGGCGGGCGAGTCGGTGAGACCGTAGGCCAGCGTTTGCGGGCGCGTGCCCTGGATCCACTGGTAGCCGGTCGCTTCTTGCCGCCACGCCTCGGCTTCCTTTATGAAGGCCTTCTCTTCTTCGGTGAGCTCGGGCGTACCGGGGCCGGTGAATGGCCTCACACCCAGCATGTTGAGATGCAGCCCAGTAATGGCGTCCGGATGTGCGTGAGCCATCGATGCGGTGATGACCGCGCCCCAGTCTCCCCCCTGCACGGCAAAGCGTCGGTAGCCGAGCGTGTCGCGCATCAGCGAGACGAACAGTTCGCCAACAGCACCCGGTGTCATCCCCGGTCGGTCGGGCTGCTGGGAAAACCCATAACCGGGGAGGCTGGGCACCACCACGTCGAAGGCGTCGGCGGGGTCGCCGCCGTGCGCGGCCGGATCGCTCAGTGGACCGATAATGTCCGCCATTTCGAAGAACGAGCCGGGCCAGCCGTGGCTGATCAGGAGCGGCAGCGGCGCAGGGCCGTTGCCATGGACGTGGACGAAGTGCAGATCGAGGCCGTCCACCGGGGCGACAAACTGCGGCAGCCGGTTGAGCGACGCTTCGGCCGCCCGCCAGTCGTAGTCGTCCACCCAATACTTGACGAGCTGCTTCAGGTAGTCGAGGTTCGTGCCGTAGGTCCAACCGCTGCCGGCGACTTCCCCAGGAAAACGTGTGCGCGTAAGGCGGTCGCGCAGATCCTCCAGCACGGCTTCGGGAACGTCGATGTAGAAGGCGCGCACACCGCTGGTGGTCTCCGCGGTCATCGTGAACCTCCTGAAGACGCCCGAATTGTGTTGCCCGTACGACTGTACTCCAGGCCCGAAGTCCATGACTACGACAGCGGGCGACAGGTGTTGCACAAAGCGGGCAACCGAAAGGACGACCCGTGATCTCATTCTGTCGGGCTACGACTACTCTCGATACGTCGCGGTACTATCCCTGTACATGGAGGTGTCCAATGGGACTGGGTAAGCTGTTTGGCAGGCACGAGGTCCGAGAAGAGGCTCAGCCCGAAATGGCCAACCTCAACTCCTGCCCGCATACGACGATGACACCGCGCTGGGATAGCGCGGAAGATATTGGCCACCTCGATCGCGCCACGGGATTTCTGTGTGGGGGTTGCGGTAAGGTGTTCTCGGCCGAAGAGGCTGCGCAACTCCGCGAGAGCGAGTCAGACCGGCTTCAATCTGCGTTGCGCTAAATCCGCGGACGTACGGATTCGATACTAATTATGCTCTCTCCTTCTCTGGTCTAAAGGGAGGCGTGGCTACGCCTCCCTTTAGACTGTCTGGCGCAAATCCCATTTCGCGCAGAGTCGCTTAGGAGCCGCTGCCGGCGAGAGTGCCGTACTGTTCGACGATGATCGAATCGTAGATCTTCAGGTGGGGCGGGCCTTGCACGACGCCCGCGACGGAGCCCTGGCGGTGCGCGGCGATGAACGACGGCGACCGCGTCCAGGCGACGAAGGCATCGCGGCTCTCCCAAATCGTGTGGCTGACGTACTCGCCCTGGTCTTCGCCCTTCAGCAGCGAGAACTGGACGACGCCGGGCACGTCTTTCAGGTAAGAATCGCGCTCGCGCCACTGGCGTTCGAAGTCGGCCTCACGGCCCGGGGCGATCTTGAAGTTATTCATGGCGACAAACACGAGCGTCTCCCCGATTGTGCTCTTTCAACTATAGTCCTCGCTCGAGCGACGCCGGATCGGACGTTGACCCGGACGTGCTAGGCCGCGCCGAAGTCGAAGCGCTCGCGAAGCTCCTGTTGCTTGCCGGTGTCGCGGATCACCGCGACGTTGTTGACTGAAATCTCCCAGTTGAAGTTCCCGGTCCCGAGCATGCGCACTGCCTCGGCCAAAAGATGACCGTCCAGGTCAGCGAAACCGAGCGTAACGTGCGGCAGCCAGCGCTCCGGCGCATAGTAGGTATCACTGCCGGTCGCGGTTCGCGAAATCTCCTGCCAGAGGGCCTGGTGGAAGCAGGTCAATTCCGGCGACCGGACCACAGGCACATACAGCACGGGCGATGGCCCCGTGAATATTCCCAGACCCCCGGTGGTGACCGTAAACGGTTTCCTGGATGCGGTGGTGCGCCGCAATGCGGGCGCCAGCGCCTCGAAGTCGTAGCTTCGCGCGACGTGATACGAAAAGTGCGGGTACGGTGTGACGTACACGCCGCGCAGGCCGAGCCTCTCTTCCAGATCCGACCAGATCTGCCTGACGAGCCCGTCGTGCTCGTCGTCGAGTAACGACACGACGCCGTTCATGCGAACCTCCGCTGCGGCTTCAACAGCTACTATTCTGACATGCGGACCACTTAGCTCGGTTCACAGGCGTGGACATGCGCGTCTGCCATGCACAGGTTCGGCGGGACGGATCTGATTGGGCGGGGGTCGACGGCGCTGAAGTACGCTTGGTGCAATACGACAGCGAAGAGCCGCAATACCGATCAGCGCACGCAATCAGTTTGTAGGTGCGGACAGGGCGACCAGGTGACCGTGATCGTCAAAGCGACCGAGGTGATGATCGCCAAAGAGTGATGCAGATTTGGGAACGGTTCAGCCTCCGGACGCGGCCGCGATCGCCCACTCAGTGAGCAGCGCAGTTATCTGGTCCAGGGAAGTGGCGACGGCGTGCGCGGCGCTTTCTGCTGGTTGGTCCTCTTCGATCGCCACCCGAACGGCGCGCATTCCGAGAGCGAGCGCGGGCGCGACGTCGTTGCGCTCCGAGTTACCGATCATCACGCAGTGGGCGGCCGGGCAGCCGGCTGCTACGAGCGCGGCTTCAAAGATCTTCGGATGTGGCTTGCGGTATCCCGTTTCGACGGACGTGACGATCGCGTCGATCTCGCCACTAATCCCGAGGTCGGTGAAGTCCCGGCGATAGTCGTCGCAGTCGCGTACGCCGGCATTCGACACGACCGCGCAGGTCATTCCCAACTCGCGGATGCGCTTCAAGAGCGCCCGCGCGCCGGGAAACAGGTCGATGCGCCCCGCCGCGGGCACGCACATCGCCCGACGAACATGGATGACCAACCCGGGCTGGTTCGGCAGGCCTGATCGCCGCATCCCTTCAGCGATCGCGGCGTCCGTATCTTGCAGCAGCGCGCCCTCGAAGGGAACGAGGGCGCGCCTGAGGGCTTCTACCAGGCCGTTCGCGGTTGCGGCGGTCAATTCCGGCAGAACTCGCTGCAGCCGGGCCACCCGTGGGGGATCGTCCAGTCCCTGCGACGGCCATGCATCGGGCCAGATGGTGCCGCCGACGTCGAGCAGTACTGCCATCATCGATGCTGTCAGGTGCTTCTCCCGCGTCACGTTCCGCGCCAGGCTCTACTATATCGGCAATACGGAGGTGCGAGATGGGATCGATCTGGCCGGAAGCGGAACCCTCGGACGTACTGCTGCTCTCCGGCGCCGAGCTGGCACGGCTGCTGGACCGTGACGCGCTGATCGCCGCGATGACGGATGCAATGCGGTCGTATTCGACCGGCGGCGCCGTCGTACCGTTGCGGACGGTCATGGCGCTGCCAGGAGAACGGCTGCGGATCCTTGCTTCCATGCCCGGATATTTGAGTGAGAGCGCCGGTCCCCTTCCTTCTCTGCATGAGCAAGGCGGGAGTGAACGGGAACCAGCTGCGGGAGAAGCAAGGGTCGAATCGCGAGAAGTGCTGGGGGCGAAGCTGGTATCGGTGTATCCGGACAACACCAGCCGGGGCCTGGAGTCGCATTGTGGGCTGGTAGTGCTGTTCGACGCGGAGACGGCGCGGCCGCTGGCGGTGATGGACGGCACCTTCATCACGACGGCGCGCACGGCGGCAGTATCGGCAGTTTCAGTCGATCTGCTTGCGCGTCGGGACGCCTCGGTGCTAGCGGTGATCGGCTCGGGGGTGCAGGCTCGGGCGCACCTCTGGGCGCTGGCCGGAATCCGTCCGTTCCGCGAGGCGCGCGTTCATTCGCGCGACCTCACGAAGGCGCGGGCGCTTGCCGAGTCGGTGGCGCCGCATCTCCCGTTTCCGGTGCGTGCGGTCGAAGACGCTGAGCAGGCCGTTGCCGGCGCGGGAGTGGTCGTGACGGCCACCAATTCGGCAACGCCCGTACTGCAGCATTCGTGGCTCAGCCCGGGCGTACACGTCGTGGCGGTGGGCTCCTCCACCCCCGGGGCGCGGGAACTGGACTCGGAGAGCGTACGCGACGCCCTGGTGGTGGTCGATTCCCGAACAGGAGCGTTGGCAGAGGCCGGAGACATTCTGATTCCGCTCAAAGAGGGAGTTATCACGGCCGATCACGTGTACGCGGAGTTGGGAGAGCTGCTGGCAGATCGTAAACCAGGGCGCACATCGGCGGACCAGATCACACTGTATAAGTCGCTCGGCCTGGCCGTTCAGGATCTCGCGGCCGCCCGCCTGGCCCTCGACCGCGCGACCGCGATGGGGGCCGGAACACGGGTGAAGCTGTAAATCCGCTTGTAACCTGTAGAATGAGCGCCACACAGGGAGACGGTACCCGGCGATGCTGCTGGCGATCGACATCAACAACACGAGCATCCACTTCGGCGTGTTCAACGGCGAAGAGCTGCGCGCGAGTTGGCGGCTGGGCACCGATGCGGAGCGACTGCCCGACGAGTACGCCATCTTGATGCTGGGTCTGCTGCGCACCTGCGACATCGAGCCGACCGAGGTACGCGATTGTGTGCTAGGCAGCACCGTGCCGTCGCTGACGCCGACGTTCATTGAACTAACGAGGCGCTACTTTCAGACCAATCCGCTGGTAGTTGGCAGTGGCGTACGCACGGGGCTACGCATCCTTTACGACAACCCGCGTGACGTGGGCGCTGACAGGGTCGTAGACGCGGTAGCGGCGATCAAGCTCTACGGTCCGCCGCTGATCGTGGTGGACGCGGGCACCGCTACCGTGTTTGACGCCATTTCGCCGGAGGGCGACTATATCGGCGGCGCCATCGCACCGGGTATCGGCATCGCCGCCGAGGCGCTGTTCAGCAAGGCGTCTAAGCTGTACCACGTCGAGCTGGAGAAGCCGAAATCCGCGATCGGGAAGAATACCGTTCACGCGCTGCAGTCGGGCATCATGTTCGGATACGTGGGGCTGGTGGAAGGGATCATCGACCGCTTTCAACGCGAGCTTGGTGGCGGCGCCAAAGTCGTCGCCACCGGCGGCTACGCGCCCGCCATCGCCCGCGAGACGTCGGTGATCGGGGTCGTGAACACCAACCTGACGCTGATCGGTCTGCGCCTGGTCCATGAAATGAACCGATAGCGGGCAGTAGGCAGTCGGCAGTCGGCAGTCGCAGGGGACGCCCCGATGACCGTCGCGAGTTGGCAGCCAAACCCGGAGGCAGTAGGCGGGGTGTGGCGTTAGTCAGGCAGAAGCCGGACCAGCAGCCAAGGAGCATTGCTCCAGGGGCATGAACTAGACCAGCTATGCTGGTGTGAACGGGGGCTAGCCCCCGATAACCGTCGGACCAGTACCCGGCTGCGCGCTTAGGCGTAGGGGTACCAGTACCCCCCGTTAGGCGTAGGGGTAGACTTCAAAAGGAGGATACCCGTGGCAGAGCCGTTCGAATACATGTCACGCAGCCGCCTGGTCTACAAGGATGGGCTTCGTAACGCTTACCTCGGCGATGTGCCCGAGCCGGTCGTATACGGGGTGCAGGGCAAGCTGCGCGAATACTACGGCGCCAGGGAAGGCCCGCCAATCGCCTCGACGCTGGACCACATCGTAGCCGCCGTCGCGGGCTGAATGTACGGCACACTTGCCGGCGCGCTGTCAGCGCGCAAAGTGAAGTTCGATCGCTCACGCTACGAGGCAAACGTCGAGGGCAAGATCGAGGGAATCGGCCACACGATCCGCATCACCGAGATCGCCGTTCATTACAAACTGGTGATCCCCCACGGAACGCGCGAAGAAGCTGAGCGGGCGCTTCGAGTCCATCCGGAGGGCTGCCCGGCGCACCAGAGCGTCAAAGACGCGATTCGCATTACCTTCGACGCGGAGATCGAGGAGTTTGAGGCTTCCTAATTTCGGCAGTGGGCAGTCGGGGGCGCCCCCTAACTCCCCGGCCCTCTTTCCCTCAATTCTAGGGGAAAGAGGGAGCTATGGCGGTGGGATTGCGGGCCAGCTCGCGGAACATACGTGAGAACGGAACGCTCCAGGCCGTCCCTACACGGCAGCCAGGGGCGCTCCAGGTTCCAGTGCGGAGACGGCGTCGTCGAAGTGGGCGGGTGGGTGTCCAGGGCTGGTTTACCGAGAACGCGGACCCCCTCAGGCATCGCCGGCCTCTTCTCCGCCGTTCCGCGACTGCTCATCCCCGAACCAGGCAGGGTGGTTATTCCACCGCCGTGCCTATCTCCCCGATTGGGCGGCGTGAATGGTCACCTTCATGCTACCCGTAAAGACCTGAGTAAACCGCGGAAGCAGTTGCCCCGTACCGGTGGCGCCGTCCCTTGCCTCCACGTTCACGGGGTCAAAAACGGCGTCGGTGGCCAGGAAGTCAGCGGTCGGAATCGACTGGCCAAAGCAGCTCACAGTCGTCACGCCGCCGCCGGCGCTACGGAAACTCAGGCGCAGGGTGGTCCCCGTCAGCGTGCCGCTGACCGTGATTGGCCCTGACGAGGGTGGAAAGTTGCAACCGCCTGGCAGATCCTGCGGGATCATAAACGTTAAGACCGTGCTTTGCTGTCCCTGTCCGCTGACCGTACCCCCCGATATCGAGAATTGAAACGTGAATTTGGCATTCCAAGCAATGTCATTTCTGCCGCTGGTCAGCGCCAGATCGGCGGTCCCGTCGCCGCTGAAGGTGCACGCGCTGGCGGGGCAGGTGCCGGAGTCCGGTGACGAGCTTGTTCCTCCACCTGCCGGGGGCGGCAGCGGACGGCCAGTCAGCACGGCTGTCGCGACGTTCCAGAATGGGTCGGCTGGGGGTGCGCCCAGGCTTGTAGAAAAGAATGCCGAGCGCACAAGGGCGCCGAACGCCGCCAGCGCGTCCGGAGACTGCTGGCGCACGCTCGTGAATACTGCGGAATGAGCGCTTCCCTGGCCCCGCGCAATCGCAACGCCATCATCCTGCGCCGCCTGGGCCGACCGCTTGGCGGCCTCAATTGCCCGGTCGGCATGGTCAAAGTCGCCCGCCTGCAGTGCGTCCCGCGCGAGCGCCAGGTCCTCTCGTACTCCTACCGCGCTGTCACGCTGCAACGAGCTCAATGACGGGAAGGCGCCGCTCCCCTGCTTGCGCAGTCCGTCCTGTTCGGCGGCGCGCAGGTCGTCCATGGCAGACTGCACCTGGCTGTACTGGCGTTCGTTTACCAATTCGGCGGCCACCGCGCCCAGAACGTCGAAGTTACCACGGTCGGTTGGCGCGTCCGTCATCAGCGTTTGCAGCCGTCGGATCTCATCGGCCTGCGGCCCAGAGGGCGCTTTACCCAGCGAGATGTCGCCGCCAACGTGACTCATGACCCAGGCGCCCTGGCCTGGTTGCAACTCGCTGACATCGTGATAGCCAGCGACGACGTCGTAGGCAAGGGCCTCATCGGTGCCGTTGAGCGGCAGCTTCTCCGAAGTACTCGGGTTTCCGATCAGGACCCAGTGGTCGGCAGGCGCAACCACGCGGCTGAATTCGGCGGCGGAGTGCCCGACGGTGATGTCGGTATCCTGGGGAAAGTATGCCCACACTGCCCGGCCGCCGATAACCTCGCCGGGACCGACGGCTTCGTAACCGTCGCCCCCCGGGCCGAAGGCGTACTGTGGCCCGGTTGCCTTTTCGAGCAATGTTGCGGTGGGCACCGCTACCAGGTTCCAGCCGGCGGCGTAATGCACCGTGTCTACCTGCGCCCTGACGGGGCTCGTGGGTCCGCCCCGGCCGGCGACGGAAAGGGCGCTCAGCCCGACCAGCCCGGCTGCGAGCCACGCGTACCGGCCGGCGAGGTTTTTGAGAAGACGTCTCGAGTCCAGCATTAGCCTCCCCATCGCATACGGATTGCCCTGTGAACACCGTTGCCTGCCGATAGTACCATGTTGAATGCGCGGAGGTGGGTATCCGTGAGCCAGGGTTCGGGCCGGAGCGCCGGATGAAGCTGAAGCGGGCGTTGTTTCTCCTCGGGTGGGCCGTTGCCATCGTACTGGCGTGCTTGATCGGCCCGGCGTCGTGGGTCTACTGGCGAACGTCGGGCGATCGCTACGATAACGTTACCGACGTACCATCCGCGGAGGTGGCGCTCGTTTTTGGCGCGGGACTACAGCCCGACGGCACACCGACGCCGATTCTCGCCGACCGCATCCACGCGGCGGTCCTGCTTTACCGAGCCGGTAAGGTTCAACGTTTGCTCCTTTCCGGCGACGGCCGTACGCCGGGACACGACGAGCCCGGAGCAATGGCGCGACAGGCGCGGGCTGAAGGTGTGCCCGACACCGCGATCGTTCTCGATCGCGGCGGGCTGCGCACGAGCGACAGTTGTGTGCGCGCCCATAACCAGTTTCACGTCCACAGCGCCGTCGCCGTCAGCCAGTCGTACCACCTACCGCGGGCGCTTTTTATCTGCCAGCACGCGGGCATCCGCACGACCGGTTTCTCATTCGCGCGCGTGGCGTATGCCGGCGAGCCGGAGATCCGCGCCCGTGAACTGCTGTCGCTCGACGAAGCCTGGTGGCGATCGCTGTTTCACTAGATTCCGTCGGCGGAAGCTCGTCCAGCCCGAATACGGCTCTAGCCGTAGAATGAAAGTAAGTCGCGTCGGGGACGATGTATGGCCCGCCAGCTAGGTGAGCGGATCGACCACTACGAGCTGTTGGAGTCGCTCGGGCAGGGCGGCTTTGCTTCGACCTACCTGGCGCGCGACCTGCGCGACGGCCGCCAGGTGGTGCTCAAATGGCCCGACGAGAGCCTGCTGGGCGACCCGACCGTCTTCGAGCACTTCCGCCGAGAGCTTGCGATCACCCGCAAGCTGCACCACCCCAACATTCAGGGGGCCGTCGACGCAGCGGAGAACCGGTCGGCTCCCTACCTAGTGCTCGAATACAGCGAAGGCGTGCCCCTGCACCGCTTGCTGCGCGAGCGCGGCCGCCTGCCGGTGGACGAAGCGGTCGCGATCGCCCGCCAGGTCGCCGACGGGCTGCAGTACATGCACGAGCAGCATGTCTGCCACCGCGACCTCAAGCCCGAGAACGTACTGATCGCCGCGGATGGCAGTGTGAAGATCATCGACTTCGGCATCGCGCTCATGGAGGGAGCGCGGCGCATGACCTGGCGCTGGTTGAGCAACGCCAGCGGCACGCCGGCCTACATGGCGCCGGAGCAGATCCAGGGGAAGCGCGGCGACGCCCGCACGGACATTTACGCCCTGGGGATCATGCTCTACGAGCTGCTCAAAGGTCGTGCACCTTACACGGATCCCTCAGCTGATCCGCTGGCGATCATGCGGCAGCACCTCCACGGCCAGGCAGACACCCTGCCGGCGGGTGTACCACCCGGCCTGGCCGGGATCGTGGCGAAGTGCATGCGCCGCAATCCCGACGAGCGTTACCAGAGTGCGGCAGAGCTGATTGCGGACCTCGACCGCTACCAGGAACTGGGTGCCGGCGACTTCCACTTCGGCCCCGAGGCGGCGGAGGATGTGCCCAACGCCGATAAGCGGTTGCTGCTATTGGCGGCCGGTATGACGCTTGGCTTCATTGCGCTGCTTGCGGTGATTATTGGCGCCGTGATCGTTGCGCAACACCTGGCGTGACTCCCGAGCCGGTGGTCGAACACCGCGACGCGGTGATAGCGGCATAAAAGGCGGCGCGGCACACCGTGATGCCTCTCCAGACCCTCCACCCACTCGCGCCATGGCGCCAGGCAAGGGACGCGACCCACGATTGCCGGCGAAAGCATGCAGCCCCGAGCAGGCATTTAGTAATTTAGAACGGACCGATCGTGGATGAGTCCGCTCGCGAACGCGTGCGCAGCCTTTGCCTCGGCTTTCCAGAGACTGAAGAGCGTCTGAGCCACGGCGCCCCTGCGTTCTTTTGGCGCGGCAAAAGGGCGTTCGTCATGTTCATGGACAACCATCACGATGACGGGCGGCTGGCGCTCTGGTGCGACGCACCACCGGGGGCGCAAGACGCGCTGGTGCATGCTGACGGGCGGCGGTTTTTCGTTCCACCGTACGTCGGTACTCGTGGTTGGCTCGGTGTGCGTCTGGACATCGACGTCGACTGGGAGCAAGTCGCGGATATCGTCGAGGACGCTTATCAAATGGCCTCGTCGAAACCGAGCGGCCGCAGATCACAGGGTCCTACTGGGTCGAGCCGGCAGTGTTGAAGCCCGGTTGCCGGGTCCAACCATCCCGAAGTCGTGAGCCGCTATAAGTTCGGACGGCTGGCGATGCCGTGCGGAACCCGCTACGATGCATCGGTTGCCACATGTCTATGGGGGAAGCATTCATGGCCACCGTCAGCGAATCAGAACTATTGCCGGTCCCAGACGATTTTCCCGTTACCTGGGAAGACCCGGAGGACCAGGCGCTACTGTGGTCCTGGGACCAGATGCATCAGCCGCATCCGATCACGCCGCTGGGACGTGATCTGCTCGCCATCGCCTACGGCACCGGTATGACCAGGGGGCTGCGAGCGAGCGGTCTGCCGGTCAAGGAGCGACGGGTACGGAGCATCAACACCTTCAGTTACGCAGCGGTGGTGCCTGACGAGGAGCTACTGGCGGACACACCGGCGCGTATGAAGGCGATCGTAGCCGAGCGCGGCCCCGGCATGTACCAGCGCTGGCTGGATCAGTACTTTCCCGAGGTAGATGCAGCGAATTCGAAGCTGCTTTCGTTTGACTATGCCGCGGCCACCGATGCCGAGCTGGTTGACTTCATCGTCGAGACGGCTCGTTTGCTGGAACGGGTGTGGGAGATCCATTTCCTGCTCCTGCCGGGCTTCATGATCTCCATGCCGTTCAAACAGCTCTGCGTCGATCGGTTGGGCCTCTCGGGGCTGGAAGCCTTTGAGATGATGCAGGGGGCGCACAACCTCTCGGTCGAGTCCGGCAGCCGTCTCTGGCAGCTGGCCCACAACGCTCCCTCTTCGGTGCGAGAGGTTATCACCGGCCAGGCCGCCGCGACGGCCCACCAACTCCTGCAGGAAACCGAGGAGGGTCGCGCATTCCTCACCGCACTCGACGAGTACCTGCAGGTCTACGGCTGGCGCAAGGGTCACTTTGACGTCAATGGTCCCGCCTGGGCCGAGGACCCAACGCTGGCGCTCGACCAGGTACGGCTCATGCTGCGGGCGCCAACCGACCCGGCCGAGGACCAGCGGCAGGGCGCCGAGCGGGCCGAGTTGCGCGCCGCGGCGTGCCGGGCTTTGCTGGGGGACGATCCAGAGGCGCTGGGCAAGTTCAACGCGCTCTACCACGCCTGCAAGTCATACCCGCAGATCCAGGAAAACCACAATTTCCATATAGACCAGAAGTTCATGGCGTTGCTGCGGCTTCCGTTCCTGGAAGCGGGCCGCCGGCTGACCGTGCGGGGGTTGCTGGGCGACCAAGAGGACTATTCCTATGTCACGCTCGACGAGATCAACACGGCGCTTCTCGGCGACGCGACTCCCCGCATTGAAGCGGTGGCCGAGCGCCGGGCGGAGATGGCGCGCTGGCAGTCTTACATGCCGCCGCGGCGGCTCGGAACCAAACCGCTGGTCGATACGACGACGGATTGGGCCGCGGACTTCTTGGGCACGCCGGTCGAGCCTTCGGGCGATCCAAAGGTTATCAACGGCCTACCAGCGGCGCGCGGTACGGCCACCGGCACTGCGCGGGTCGTCCGCACGCTGGCCGATGCCGGCCGCCTCGAGGAAGGCGACATCCTGGTGTGTGAGATGACCACACCCGCCTGGACACCGCTGTTCGCGAGCCTGGCCGGAATCGTCGCCGACTCGGGCGGAGCGCTTTCCCACTGCGCCGTCGTCGCCCGTGAGTACGGGCTGCCATGCGTGGTCGGCACGCGTACGGGCTCCCGTACCATTCCCGATGGAGCGCGCATCACAATCGATGGTGGCCAGGGGATCGTCCGGATCGAGAGCTAAGCGCCGGAAGCAACCGGATGACCTCACGCCCGCGACGAGGGCGGAGGACCAGTAGACGGTTCCAAAGATGATCACATCGGATGAGCTACGCCTGATCGCGCTATCGCTGCCGGAAGCATTGGAGCGCGAGACGTGGGGCGAATCCACCTTCCGTGCCGGCGAGAAGATCTTCGTGACGCTCTCGACCGAGGGGGACCGCGCGAGCGTTAAGGCATCGGTGGAAGACCAGGTTGCGCTCGTCGCGCGGGAGCCGGGAACATTCTCGGTCGCCGCCTATGTGGGCCGCTTCGGCTGGATCACGGTGCAGCTTGCCTCCGTCGATCCCGAGGAGATGCGGGAGTTGATCGTCGATGCCTGGCGACGAACGGCTCCAAAACGGCTGGTCACCGCGTACGACCGAATGACTTCTGCCCGTTAGCCTTCCTCCAGCTCATCGATCCATGCGGTGACGGTCGCGTCACTCGGCATGCGCCAGTCTCCACGCGGCGACAGCGCGACGGTGCCGACCTTGGGTCCGTCCGCGGTGCAGTCCCGCTTCCATTGGCTGTTGAAGAAGCGCCGGTAGAAGACGATCAGCCACTTGCGCAGCTCTTCCGGGCTGTACGCTCCCTCAAATGCATGCTCAGCCAGCCGCAACAGACGGCGCGGACGCGTCCCATGGCGGACGAACCAGTAGAGGAAGAAGTCCTGCAGCTCGTACGGCCCGATCGTGCTCTCGCTCAGTTGCGCGATCTCGCCCTCGGCCCCCGGCGGCAGCAGCTCCGGTGAAATCGGCGCATCCAGCACGTCGAACAGCGCCTTGCGCAGCATGTCAGGGTCGCCGGCCGTCCAGTGCTCGACCTGGTCGGTCGCGACCCAGCGGATGACGAAGTTGACGAGGGTTTTGGGGATGCCGGCGTTGAGGTCGTACATGGCGATGTGGTCGCCCGCGTAGGTGGACCAGCCCAGCGCTTTCTCCGAGAGATCGCCGGTGCCGATCACGGGGCCGCCGTAGCGGTTTGCCTTGGTCATCACCCGCAGCGTGCGCACTCGCGCCTGCACGTTTTCGAACTCGACGTCGCCGTGTTCCAGGTTGCCGGAGAGGTAGACCTCGAACGTATCCTTCGCCGCGGTTTCCTCCCTGCCGGCGCGCCATGTGGTGTACCCGGTTATGGCCGGGTGGCCCTGGTCGCGCAGAATCAGCAGGCACTCCTCGCGGATGTCCTCCTCTTCGAAGCCCGCGCCGAGCGAGTCGGCGAGCCTGCGCGAGGCGTCGCGAGTTTTCTGAGACGTGCCAAATCCGGGCATGGAGACGCAATGCAGGTTGGTGCGCGGCAGACCCATCTGGTCCAGGGCGCCGACGCAGGCCAGCGCGGCCAGCGTCGAATCACGGCCCCCGGACAGCGCCAGCACCATGTGCTCGTTCTTGAAGTGCTGAAGCCGCGTCACCAGCGAACTGGTCTGGATTTCGAAAACTTCCCAGCAGCGCGTCGCCAGCGTGGCCGGATCCCGCGGGACGAACGGGTGACGGTCGATGCTGCGGCGCAGCTTGACCGGTGCTGCCGGCCGGTGCGCCACGAACGGTACGCGACGGAAGACGCGCTCGTTGTCGCGAGCGCAGCTCCCGAAGCTGCCGGTGCTCAGCCGTTCGTGGATCAAGAGCTCGAGGTCGACGTCGGCGGTTATGAGCTGCGGGTCGCGGGAGAAGCGCTTGGACTCTGCCAGAGCCCGGCCGTTTTCGTAAATCAGCGCCTGCGCGTCGAACGCGAGGTCGGACGACGACTCGCCGGGTCCGGCGGCGGTATAGATGTAGGCGCACTTGCCCGGGTCCGAGGCCTTCCAGCACAAATGGTGCCGCAGCTCACCCTTTCCTAGGTTGAAATCGCTGGCGGAAAGGTTTCCGCAGACTGTCGCGCCGGCCGACGTCTGGAAAGCGTTTGGCGAAAGCTGGACCCAGCCGTCCTCGCAGATCTCTACGCCGGCCACCAGTTCGGGTTGGTTCTCCGCCGCGAAGAGCAGATCGCTACCGAACGGCACCGACCGGCCGAGCACGTCGATCGTGATGCCGTCGGGAACCTCCCGCCCTTCGCGGAACTGGCGCAGCTCATAGAACTCGCGGTAATTAGGGAGGTAGACCTTGGGCACAAGTCCCAGCAATCGGCCGCCCTGGATCGCGGCCGCCACGTTGTAGACGCCCGGGTGGACAAAGAGCGGTATCCCGACAAAGGCGAGCGTACGGATGTCGCGGCGTTCGCCCTCCGCGAGCAACTCCTCCAGCGACGCCAGCACCCTACGCTGAAGCTGGCGATCCAGAAAGAGGTCTCCGGCGGTATACGAGCTCAGCCCGAGCTCGGGGAAGTAGACGACGGCGCAACCCTCGTCGGATGCCCGTTGCCACAGCTCGAGCGTCTGCTGCTGGTTATAGGCGAAGTCCGTCACGCGCACGCGCGGCACCGCGGCGGCAACGCGCACGAACCCTGCGAAACCATCCTCCGGCATCGATGGCTCTCCAATTGCCCCGGCCCGCGCGTCTTCGGCGGTTTGATCGACGCGCACCGAGCGTCCCTTTGCAGATCGGTCCCTCTTAGCTTGAGAGTGGCGCAATGATCTGCGCAAGCGGTGGAGGAATGGGGGGTTCCGCGCCGTTCGTCTAACCGTCGTATGATATCGGCCCCCAAACACCCGGACCCGCGGCGTGCCCCCTAACTCCCCGACCCCTCTTTCCCCCAATTCTAGGGGTAAGAGGGAGCTTGGGCGGTGGCGATAGGTCGATTCGGTGCAGGACGGAGGTCGGACTAGCGACGCCGCTCGTACACGGCGCCCCGGGATCGCCCTTTCCCCCCAGTATTGGGGCGGAAGGGGTCGGGGGTTAGGGGGCCGGCTGCAGACGGAGATTTGGGGGCCATCCGAACCAATCACAGTGCATTGGCATTACAGCCCCTGTTCGCGCACCACGTCCTGGTCGAAGAGGATGTTGCCGGTGTATCGGTGTGGGTCTTGCCGGCAGAGCCAGACCGTCGCCTTGCCCATGTCGACCGCCTCTTCGAACTCGAGGTCGGGGTTCTCGCGGCTGTTGGCGGCGAACTTGTTGCCCGGCGTCGCGATGCGGCCTTGGGGCGAGAGCACATTGACCGAGATGCCGTCCGGCTGCAGCTCCATCGCCAGCCCCTGCGAGTAGCGCTCCAGCCCGGCCTTCACCATGCCGTAGAAGGCGCCGCGCGCCCGCTGCACCTGATCCTCGCTGTAGGGTCCAGGACCGGGAAACACCGCGCCTCGCGACGAAACGTTGATGATGTGACCGCCGCCGCTCTTTGCCATCGCATCGATGACAGCGCGAATAAGCATGATCGGCGCCCGCAGGTTGATGCGGTAGATCAAGTCGATGTGGCGCGGCTGCACAGTGCGTGTCGTGCCGGGTACGAGGATGGCGGCGTTGTTCATCAAGATGTCGATGCGGCCGAACGTGTCCAGCGTTTTCTGGACGGCCGCCTCGATGTCCTCGTCCTTGCCGACGTCCAGCTTGACCGGCAGCGCCCGCGCCCCGCGCGCTTCCACCTCTTTGGCAACGGTGTGGATCGTTCCCGGCAGACGCGGGTCAGTGACCGTCTCGCTCCGCGCGGCGACCACGATGTCGGCGCCCGCTTCCGCAAGCGCCATCGCGATGTCGCGACCGATACCGCGACTCGCTCCGGTGATCAGTGCGACCTTACCGGCGAGGGGTCGATTTGCGTCTGCCACGTCTGAGCTCCTTCTATCTGCAACGCTTCGGTCCGATGGGAGTCTACCAGCATCCGCGGCGGCGGGCGTCGAATGTGGTTAGATGGCCGCGGATGATATCACACGATGGAGGGTAGCAGTGATGCTCGAGGAACCGACGGCGCTTCGCATAGCAGACCCGGGCGTACGCTCGCTGTTCACCGAGGCGGCGCGCTGGCAGTCGTGGCTGGACGTCGAAGTGGCGCTGGCGGAAGCCGAGGCGGAGTTGGGCGTGATCCCCGATGAGGCAGCCGCGGAGATCCGGCGTAAAGCGAAGGTCGAGTTGCTGGACCGCGATGCGATTGTCGAAGGGCTGAGGCGCACCGGACACGGGCTGGTTCCCGTCATCTGGGAGCTGGACCGTGTCTGCGAGGGCGATGCCGGCGGCTACGTACACTGGGGCGCCACCACGCAGAACATCACGCAAACGGGGCTGCTGCTCCAGGTGCGCCGCGCCCATCGTATCTTCCTCGACCTCTTGGCCTCCGCGCTCGTTACGCTGGCAGACCTTGCCGATCGCAGCGATACGATGCTCATGGCCGGGCGAACGCACGGCCAGCACGCGGTTCCGTCTACCTTCGGGCTGAAAGCGGCGGTCTGGATCGACGAGCTGTGCCGTCACATCGATCGCTTGCATGGCTGCGAGGGGCGCGTCTTTGTGGCAATGCTGGGTGGTGCCGCCGGCACGCTCGCCTCGCTGGGCGAGATCGGTCCGGCAGTCCAGGCGAAGATGGCGGCGCGGCTGGGGATGCAGCCGATGGCGGTGCCGGCGCGGACACTCGGCGATCACCTTGCCGAGTACGTCACGCTCTTGGGCCTGCTTGCCGCGACCTGCAGCAAGATCGGCCGCGAGCTGTACGAGCTGATGAAGCCCGAATTCGGCGAAGTCGAGGAGCCGGTGCCGCCGGGCACGGTCGGCAGCAGCACGATGCCGCAGAAGCGGAATCCGAAGCTGGGGCAGGACATCGTGGCCGCCGCCGCGGAGGTGCGGGCGCTGGTGCCGCTGGCGCTGGAGGCGATGCAAACCGAACACGAAGCCGATCGCGCAACCAGCCTGATGATGAGTCGCGCCATAACGGAGGCCTGCTCGCACACCGGCGATATCCTGGCGCGCCTGCCGGTGCTGATCGGCGGCATGCAGCTCTTCCCCGAACGGATGCGGCACAACCTCGACCTGTCCGGCGGGCTGATCATGGCCGAGGCGGTGATGCTCGCGCTCGGCAAGACGCTCGGCCGGCAGCGGGCGCACGATGTGGTCTACGAGGCCGCGCAAACCGCGGCGACGACGGGCCGCAAGTTCCGCGATCTCTTGTTGGAAGACGCCGCAGTGCGTGAGCGGCTCACGCCGGCCGAGATCGACGCGCTGCTCAATCCGGCGTCGTACGTGGGTGTAGCGCCGGTCTACGCACGCCAGGGCGCCGTCCGCGCCCGCGCTGTTGCAGAGGGGCTGAGAGCCGCCGGCGATCGTTGAAGCCCACCGCACCGAACCAATCAACCTCTGAGCCTGAAGGGCGGATCTCGAAGGCGGTCCTTGCTGAGTACGATGCCGGTCGGACGCGTCCCATGACCGCGGTTGCAGCAGAGATCGGCGTCGAAGTAACCGCCCAGCACCTCATCTCAGCGGAAGGCCGGTAGTACCTCGTGGCAGAGCAGCCGCAACGAGCGCCGCACACGCTCGTGTGGAATCAGACCGCCGCAGTTGAGTTCGGCCAGTATCCCGTTCAGTCCAAGCTCGTCGCGCAGCGCCTGCAACCGTTCGACCACCATGGAGGGCGTGCCGACGATCACCTTCTCCCGCCGTGCCACTTGATAGGAAACGGTCTGCAGCCGTTGGCCGCGGTCGGCGCGCGACTCGATGGGGCGCGCACCTGGACCCGTCGCCGATTTCTCGAGTTGGGCGCCAAGGCCGCGGTAGAACTGCATAATGCTTGCTTCGGGCTCATCGATCGCTTGCTCGGCGGTTTCGCCGATGTAGATGGGAACGCGAAGGAATACCTGGCCCTCGCCGGGATGGCCCGCTGCCCGGTATGCAGCGCGGTAGGCCAGGATGTTGGGAACCAGCTCCGTGAGGGTGCCGAGGCGGACGGCGACGAGAAGGGCGTGGCCCTGCTCGCCGGTTGCCGGGAACGTGTCGGCCGAGTTGGCCGCAACGCGGATCGGGGGATAAGGCCGCTGGTAGGGCTTCGGCGTGAGGCTGACGCTGTGATAGCTGTGGAACCGGCCTTCATATGAAAACGCCGGCTCTGTCCAGGCGCTGCACATGATCGCGAGCGCCTCGGCAAAGCGCTCGCGGCTCTCTTCGTAGGGGATACCGTACGCCTCGTAAACGCGAGCGAAGCCGCTGCGGCCGACGCCGAAGATTAGCCGGCCGCGACTAATCTGGTCAACGGTCGCCACCTCTTCGGCGAGGCGCAGCGGATCCGCCAGCGGCAGCACCTGGACCGCCGTGCCGATCTTCATGCGTTCCGTACGCGCGGCAATGGCGGCCGCGATGGTTAGCGGCGCTGCCAGCACCGATCGGCCCGGCGCGAAGTGCAGCTCGGCGAGCCAGATGGCGTCGAGCCCCCAGTCTTCCGCGGCATCAACCAGCTCAAAGCTTTCGGCAAAGCTCTCTGCTTCACTCTGTCCCTGGCGGCAGGCGAACTCATGGAAGATGCCGAGCTCGAGCGACGATTCTATGGCTGCCTCCCACCGGACTGCTGGGCATCGGCCCGCTCCCCTAACCATTCACGGCCTGCGATCGGTCGATCACCGCGAATCATAAAGCAGATGACGATAATTATGCGCTCCAAGTGCCTTACGCTTTCTCACCGGTCAGGAAACGGCGCGGCACGTCGCGCTGCATGAGGTCGATCGTTTTCTGGGAGACGCCGGCTTTACGAAGGGCCGGGATCGCGACGGTGTTCAAAAAGAGATAGCGGGTCGGGCCGTTCCGCGCCGGAGCCTTCGCTCCTTTGACGATCGCCGCGGGTGCGTAGTCGTGGCCCAGCATCAAGCGGTCCGACCAGCCCCGGTCGATCAACGCCTTCACGGTCGCATTGCGTTGTTCCCAGTTGGTGCGGCCCGCGGCGCCCGGGTAACGGTCCATCGACAGGTACACACCCGTTTTCAGCAAAGATTCGAGATAGGGGATATCGGTCGTGTCGGCGCTGTGGCCGATGCAGATGCGGTCCATCGGCGCCCCTTCTTCTTGGAAAACCTCGACCTGGCGCGTGCCAACCTGCTCGGGCGCCCAGTGGTGCGTGCTGATCGGGCAACCGGTGCGCTTGAGCGCCCGCGCTGCACCGCGCAGCACGCGCTCGCCCTCGGGACTGACGCCGCCCATATCGTTGGCCACCTTGATCGCGCCCGCCTTGATCCCCGTATCGCCAATGCCTACCTCGATCTCTCGGACGAAGATGTCCGCGATCTCATCCAGGTCGCGCGCCCAAAAAGACCGCGGCACATCGCGCCACATACCGGTGGCGACGATGACGTTGAGGCCCGATTCGCGGGCGACGTCGCGTACGAACTCCACGTCGCGCCCCAGGTCGGGCGTCGTGAGGTCGATGAGCGAGTCGACGCCGCCCGCTTTCGCCTCTTTGAGCTCGCGAACGGTGTTCTGGCGCGTTTTCTCCCAGTCAAAGCGCCATGGATAGTGATGGTTGTCCTCGCCCATCGAGACAAGCACGTGCTCGTGGCTGAGGGTGACGCCGAGCCTCGCGGCGTCGACAGGGCCCAGGACGGTCGCGACCATTGCCATGATGCGCTCCTTTTCGGGGACGGCGCGGCCGGCAGCCGCAGCTATATCCGGCGCGTATGGTACCGTGACCGGGGCTCGTTCGGGACGTTTCCGCGGTAGGGGCTTATAATTATGCCGTCTGCCTGCCATAATGCGGCGGGACGGATATGTCCGGCGGCGTAAGCCGATGCTGAACTTGTTAGGAGGCAAGCAATGGGTAACTCACTCGAAGGCAAGGTCGCGGTTATCACGGGTTCCGGTCGGGGCATCGGTGCAACCTGCGCAAAGCTGATGGCGCAAGAAGGCTGTCGGATCGTGGTCAACGACTACGGCGTGGATGTCGATGGACGCACGCCCCGTTCGGATCCGGCGGACGAAGTGGTTGCGGAGATCAAGAAGGCCGGCGGAGAGGCGGTCGCAAACTACAACACCGTCGCCACCATGGAAGGCGGCGAGAGCATGATCAAGCAGGCGCTGGATACGTGGGGGCGGCTCGATGCCGTCGTACACGTGGCCGGCATTCTGCGCGACCGCATGGTGTTCAACATGACCGAGGAAGAGTGGGACGCCGTGATCGCCGTCCACCTCAAGGGCTACTTCGCCGTCACCAAGCCGGCGTCGATCCTCTTCCGCCAGCAGCGGTCGGGACGGGTTATTGGCTTCACATCAGGATCGGGGCTGCGCGGCAACTCCGGTCAGGCGAACTACGGCGCCGCGAAGGCGGGCATCGCCGGCATGACCCGCGTCGTCGCCAAGGACCTGGGCCGCTACGGCGCTACCGTCAATTCGATTTCGCCGGGCGCCAACACGCGCATGACGGCGACCGTGCCGGACAGTGCCCGACAGGCCCGCGCGGCGCGCGGCATCGCCGGTGCGGCGGCGCCGGCGGCGGTGCAACGGCCGACCAACCCGCCGGAGCAGATCGCGCCGATGGTGGCGTACCTTTGCACGGACGAAGCGGCCTACATCAACGGGCAGATCTTTGCCTGCTCCGGCGGCAATATATCGCTGCTCTACCACCCGACTCCGTATCGCACGATTTTCAAGGAAGACATCTGGACGATCGACGACCTTCGGCGCCTGGTGCCGCAGAACCTGATGCAGGGCATCGAAAATCCGGCCCCGGCCGCCGACGCATCGGCGCCGCGATAACGGCAATTAGCGGGGCTGATCGGTTGTGCGGTCAGCCCCGCCCCTTTTTCGATCACAATGATGAGCCCGCCCCAAGATTGAGGTTGGCTTATAGCAGCAACGCCTCGAATTCGGCTTCGGTCATGCCGGCGGGGACGGGGCGATTGGCTCCGTACCGGAACAGGCTGTCTTCGATGCGGCGATGGACCCGCGCCCGGCCGGCGTTCACCAACTGACGCAGCGCACGGTCGGCGTAGCGAGGATCGTGCAGGATCGGCAGGCCAAGACGCGTCCTAAACGGCATGCGGGCCGTCGTTACCGCGCCGTGAAATAGCTCCAGCTCCCGCGCGTAGAGGTCCTCCAAAGCCTGGTTGAACGCCGGCTGCGGAAACCGATCACGAAGCTGCGGCAAAAGCAGACCCGCCAGTGTGTCGCTCGGTCGTAATGGTGATAGCTGCACGCTATGGGACCGCCGGTCCCCGTACGTCCCGGTCCAATAGATCCAGTTGCCGTAGAGCACGCGCAAGATACTTCCCACGGCGGTCTCTCTGGTCCAAGCGACGCCGGGGTCGCCATCGGGAGTTTTGTGCTCGAGCAGCTTCTTCGCGGCCTGTTCGAGGCTTTTGAACGCCGGGTTGGAAGGATCGGTCAGATCGCAGGCTTCGTCACTCGGTTCAATGAGGAGAAACGTGTTCGCGAAGGTCGAGCCCCAGTCCACGGCGAGAAGACGCTCGCCATCAGACAGGGGACGCGGTGAGATGATCGGCGTTAGCCGGCCATCGTCTACTTCGCGCCGCTCCATCAAATAGAAGTGCCAGGCAGGCGAGCCGCGCAAATAGACGGGGCTGCCTGGAATCCGCTCGGGGGCCTCAGAGCGCGGCACGTCGTAAAAAAGTGCCCGATCGAATCCGGACAGTTCCCACACGGCCCGAAGCACGAGCTGCCGTTCCGGCGGTTCCGCGGGCCGTTTGGGCTCCGGCGTCAGCGATTGGTCGAACACATTCCGGCCGTGTGAGCGCCGAAAGTGATATCGATGTACCCAGGGAGCAATGATCACGGCGATTACCCGCGCCTATCGATTGTCGAAGCCAACCTGACTCGCTTCAACCAAAGGGTATCGTACAGTAGACCTCTGCGATGACGATCTCCCTACATTTGGAACAGTTGCAACGTATTGCCGTCCGGATCCGAAAAGGTTGCTACCATGCCGCCCCATTCCTCGCGCTCGGGCGGCCGCAGAAACAGTACGCCGGCAGCCGTCAGACGGGTATGACAGGCGAAGATGTCGTCAACCGCCAGGTTGATCATGATCCGCAACGGGTCTCGTGACGGTCCCTGGACATCGCCGTGCTTGCCGATGCTGAGCCGGAAGCGTCCCCACTCGAAGTTCGCGAAGGCCGCCTTCACCGAGCGCGGGTGCAGACCGAGCGTGTCCCGGTAGAAATCGACCATCTTGCGGAAGTTTCCGGTCCAGACGATCACTCCGGCCACTCCCGAAATTCCGCCGTCTCCTCCCCCCACGATTGCTCCTTCACGAGGCCTGGTCCGGGTGCTCAATCTACCACCTTGTCAATGCAGTGTCTCATTCCGCCGTGTGGCTGGTAGACTGAACATACCCGGTCGGGAGGTCAGTCATGCGGCGGGACGAAGCCCTTGCGGTAATCGCGGCCCATAAGCGAGTGCTCTTGAGCTACGGCGTCAAGCATCTTTCCATCTTCGGTTCAGTCGCACGGGATGAAGCTGGGCCGGTGAGTGATGTCGATATTCTGGTCGAATTTGCCAAACCGATCGGGCTCTTCGGGTTCGCTCGGCTCCAGGAATATCTAGAGCAAATCCTTGACGCCCGCGTCGACTTAGTTACCGAAGGGGGATTACGGCGCCAGATGCGGGATCAGATCCTTCGGGAGGCTATCCCTGCAGCTTAGAGACTGGAAGCAACGCCTGCAGGATATGCTGGAAGCCGCCGACCAGGTAGACCGATATACCAGCGGCCTGACGTTCCAATCCTTTAGCGCGGACAGCCGCACGATCGATGCTGTCGTTCATAACATGCAAATAATCGGCGAGGCGGCCGGGCATGTGCCTGACGATGTGCAGCACCGTTATCCTCATGTTCCGTGGTCAGAGATGCGCCGCATGCGGAACCTTCTGGTACACGTATACTTCGGTACCGATGTGACGGTCGTCTGGCAAACGCTCACCGAAGACCTGCCGCCGCTCAAATCGATGTTGCAGGCCATTCTGGCGCAGGAACAAGAGTAATTGGTCGGGATCACCCGGCAGCGACGACATTTCCAGCACCGCCCCGCGGCAGCTCGAAGCCAAGCAGTTGTTCCAGCTCGCCGATCGCGCTCTGGGTCTCGTCAACTTTGATCGTCGCCATGCCGAGGGCGCGGGCTGCCTTGAGGTTGACGCCGAAGTCGTCGAGGAAAATCGCCTCTTCCGGCTTCACACCGAGCCGATCGCAGGCGATGAGGTAGATGGCCGGGTCGGGCTTGCGGATGCCCTCGATCGACGACTCCACTACGACGTCAAACAGCTCTTCGAACTGGATGAGCCGTTGCCGCGAACCGGTCTGGACGTTGTTAGTGATGCAGCCGACTCGCAGCCGCCGCCGTAGATCCCTCACCACCGCGACCATGTCCTCGCGCAGCGTCATTCCCCCGAAAAAGTGAGATAGGAAGGCCGCCCCGTCGATGCTATGACCGAGCGTCCCACACTCCAGCTCGAAGGCTCGAACGAACTCGTCGCGGCTCAGAGCGCTCGTTTCGAATCGCGACCACGCGCCCTCGTGAGCGGCGAGCAACGGACTGACTTCCGACCACGGCAGACTGTGCTGTTCGCAGAACGATCGCATGACGAGCGTCGGCGACGTTGTGATCACGCCCCCGAAGTCAAAAATGACGGCGCGGTAACCAGGCATGGCTGTACCTCATGGCGCTACCAACAAGGATTCTCGCACGATTCGGATCAGGCTGCTGCTTGACGCCCCCGCTCACGCCCGCTACGTTCCGCAATGCCGGGAAAACAGTAGATCGCACAGGGACTTGACAAACATGTCGGACACCGATCTTTCCAGGGCCGTCGAGGCCTTTGCGGCGCGCGTCATCGACATTCCCGACGCGGCACTGGAGCGGGATTGGCCGTGGCGGAGTAAGAAGCGAGACCGCCGCACCAATCGCCGTGCGCACCCAAGAGCTGCTGAATGCGGCGGATCGTGACTTGGCCACATGCATCGGTATGAGTTCCGACCTCGCGAAAGCGGTCAAGCGATTCAGCAACGCCGGCTACTCACCAAGAATCTGGCGGAGAACGTATTCGGCGCGGTCCAGGCGGGCCCAGATACCCCACTCGCCGTGAAGTCCGAGCGTCATGTTGTTCAAGATGCCGCGCTGATCGGCGGTGCGGCCGCTGTCGGACACAGCCAGGCGAAACGCCTTCACTTCGTTCGACGCGCCGCCGAAGAGCTCACCGAGGATGCCAGTGCTTTCATCTGCCCAGAGAAAGTAGTCGAACGGATTCGGACCCGTGGCGCGCAGTTGCAAGATACGGCCCAGGATCTGGTTGAGATATCCCCGCACCCGTTCGGATGCCGCGTCCGTGGTGGTCATAGCGCCCGTCTCTCCGTTCGTTCTCGTAGCAGTCTGCTCGATTGTACCGGCGTCATTTGTAGAGGAGCCAGTATGCCGTGCGATCGTGTGAAAGCGCCGGCGCCGGCCCTGGACTGCGATGGGACGCCGATGGCAGTACGCCGCGCTGCGGCAAAGCGGCCTCGAGCCGCGGGATGCACTCGCCGCGGCGTCGACCGTCGCCCGCACATTTCTAGGTGACGTGCAAAGCCAGCTCGAGGAAGGGGCGCCGGCCGACCTCGTGCTCTACGACGCCGATCCGCGCGACACTCCCGAAGTGCTGGCGCGCCAGGCGCTGATCATGTTCGATGGACAGTTGATAATGCGGCGTCGCGCCGGGAGCTAGTGCGCCATCCGATGGGGCGGCCACCGTCGCACCCTCACCTGTTCATTTGCCTTTCTCTCGGCTTCCTTAAGCTTGCTTTCGCGACGGCTCACAATCAGCGAAAGCAGCAACGCGATCAGATAGCCGGTCCCACGCCTGAGGAGGGCGCCACGCCCGGCATCTTGCGGTTTACGCCGGGCGTGCCGGCTTCGACCTTGGCATCTTCTTGTGATTGGCGGATGTTGAACTGCACCTCTTCTTTGGTATTCGTGGGAGCCTTCGTCACGGGGTCCAACCGGCCGGGCTGATACGGCAGGTCGCGGTCATGGTGCTGCTCCTCGATCACCCACTGTCGCACGAGGATGCCCTTGACTTTCTCCGTCATCGATACCTTGGGCGCATCGGTTGCCGGGTCGGTGGCCGGAAGCTCGCCCGACTGTACGAGCATGCGATGCTTGGCGAATTCTGCTCCGAGCAAAATCACCTCTGCGCTGTAGTAGATGAAGACGAGCAATAAGATCGCGGCGCCCAGGGTGCCGGCCAGTGCGTTGAAGTTGCCCAGGTGAGCGATGTACAGCGATAGCAGGTTCATGCCGAACTGGAAGAAGACGCCGGCGATGACCGCCGCGGGCAAAACGTTATTCCAGGACAGACGCGCGTGCGGGGCGACTTTATAGAGGAACATGAACGCCGAGAACGTAATCACGAGCGGCACGAGCAGCGCGAGGAGCCAGAACAACGGTCCCGCCAGGCTGACGATCGGCCCGAGGAAGCTGCTGTCACCCGCCGATCGGGCGGCGTGCAAGAAACCGGTGCTGGCAACGGATACCCCAAGCAGGCCGCCAAAGACGAAGAACAAGCTCAAGTCACGTACTTTGGCCCGCAGCATGGGTAGCGGGCGGTCCACGTCCCAAACCGAATCCAGTGAGGTGCGGATCGATCCGAACAGGCCGCTGGCGCTCCATGCTGCGGTCACGATACCAATGATGCCGACGATCCCCTTTGCGTTCGAGGCGCCTTTCAGCGTTTTCGATAGGGCGTCGGCGCCCTGACTGCCCAGCGGAATAACCTTCGTGATCCCGTCTACGACCCGCTGCCGGGCCGAACCATCTCCGACGATGAAGCCGAGGACCGCGACGCCCACGAGCGCCATCGGGAATATCGCAAATACGGTGTTGTATGCGATCGAAGCGGCAAGCGTGGAGCAGCGATCGCTGCCGAACGACATGAAGCTGCGTTTGACCAGTGTCATGAAGCCGCGCACGTGGTAACTCCTGAGATCGCCTAAACTAGCACGCCGAGGGCGTGCCTCATCTGGAACGTAATACCGGGCGGTCGTCGCCGGAATACCCACTCGGAGCGCAGACGGAGTAATTCGAATTGGGTGTCTTGGCGCGACCTAAAGCGGCTGGCGAGCGCATAAGGCAACACGCAGCCTGGAGGCGCGTTGGTTCGCTTCCAGGCTGCGTGCAGCACCGCCGTCCTATTTGCCGTTGTTCCAGGCAGGTAGGTGGGAGATCGCGGGGCTAGCGGCCGTGGCCGCCCTGTGGCTGGCCGTTGCCGCCCTGGCCCTGGTTACCGGACCCGCTGCCGCTCTGAGGCGTGGGGGCCGCGTGGTCGTTCTGTTCGCTCTGATTGGCCTGGTTTCCCTGGTTGCCCGTGGTCTGGGCGGCTGCACTCACGCAGTCGCCATGCGCGTCCTGGTCTGCCTGTGTGCCCACGGCGCAGTCCTGTGCCGCCGCCGAGTTGCCCTGGCTGCTCTGCGAGCTACTACCCTGGTCATTTGTAGCCCCGTCCTGAGAATCGCCCGTGTCAGCCTGGGTCGCGGCCGCGGTCGGGTTGGCGCACGGGCTCGCGGCATCGGCCGCTCCGCTGTGGCTATCCGTCTGCCCCGCGTCGTTTACCTGGTTATCGCGGTCCTGCGCGATGGCCGAAGCGGCGGCCGTTGGACTGGGGGCAGCGCAGCCCGTCGTATCGGGGTCATCGGCGTGCGTGCGGTGCGCCGACGGCGAACGATAGCGCCACCAGTCCCGCGAGCGCCATGAACAGGGTCAAATTCAGAGGCCTCGTGTGACGCCGTACCAGCCAGTGCATAAGTCACCTCTACATTAACCGGCTTGTTGTGCTGCCATGGATCATAACGCCTTGATCGTCACCGCGTTACGTGCAGGTAAGCTAGGAGGACGTAACCGCACGTAACCCCCTGGAGGTATTCCCGGCTCGCGCATGGGCCCGCTATTTGGTAACCGGCTGCTGTTGCCTGCGGTACCATAGATGCTCGCGGCGGTCGATTCGGAAGGACCTGGTGGCCCTGCTCTGACTGGCTTGCTCCCGGCACACCGGTGCTAGCATCAGTCGAGGCTGCTGCAATGCCGCTTAAGCAAGACCGGGCTATCGAGCTGGGAGTCAAATGAAGCCTGCGATAGTGTTCACGGGCGTCGCGATCCTCGCCGCGCTTTCGCTCGCGGCGATTAGCTTCGTTACCCCGGGCCAACTATCGGCTGGTCCTCCGATCGGGCAACCGGCCCCCACCACCACTCCCGGATCCACGGGGGTGATCCTCTGCTCGGCCGGGGTGCGTATCAGCAACTCCTACTTCAGCTACGGCGCCGGCTGGAACCTGGTCGCCGGCTTCCATGACCGGGTGCTGTCTGGCAATCTCGGTCCGATATACCGTTACCGGCCAGATGACAGTTCGTACATAGCTGAACCCCCGAATACGCCGCTCGAAACAGGAGTCGGGTACTGGGCGTACTTTCCCGCGCCGCTCACCGGCCCCACAATCGTCGATTCGCCACGATCGCTTACGCTGCTGCTTCCGGCCGGCGAGTACGTATTGATCGGCAATCCCATACCCGCCCTGGTGACCGCGCGAGGCGCCGACGCGCTGTACGTGTACGACCCTGACATCGATGTCTACACGAACGCCGTGACGCTCCATCCCGGCCAGGGCGCTTGGGCGTACTCCGCCACCGGCGGTGTGCTGACGTTGACCAACGCGACGACCTGCACATGACCCGATCGGGTACCATCGTTTGGCCATTCGCAAGCGACGGCTAAGCCTGGATAGGGGACCGAATGACGGCAGCGACGCGCACCCAGGAACCGATCAATTGGCAGGCGGTGTACAAGGAGGCGCTCGACATCTTCGTGCGGTATCTGCGCATTCCCTCTGTCAATCCACCCGGTAATGAAGCGCCCGCTGCCCGCTTTCTGGGCTCACTGGTAGAGGCGGCCGGTGTGTCTTGCGAGTACATCGAGACCGAGCCCAACCGCGAAGCGGTCGTCGCGCGACTCAAGGGCGATGGCTCCAAAGGCACCCTGATGCTCGGCAACCACCTGGACGTCGTACCCGTGGAAGCCGATTTCTGGGACATGCCGCCGTTCGAAGGCGTGATCAAGGACGGTTTCGTCTACGGCCGCGGCGCCGTGGATATGAAGGGCGCCGGCGTGATGCAACTAATGGCGTTCCTGCTGCTGGCGCGGCGGGGAACGCCGCTCAAGCGCGATGTCATCAACACGCTCAACGTGACGACGATCCACGCCGGCACGAAGATCAACGTGATTCCGGCGCTCAGCGAGGCTACGCTCGACTGCCGTCTGCTTCCGGGAGCAGACGCGGAAGAGTGGCGGCAGCAGGTAATTGACCGGATAGACGACCCGCGCATCGAGGTCTCGTTCGCCAATTTCCGCAGCGAAACGAAGGAATGCGACTGGGACACCGAGCTGTTCCACGTGATTCAGCAGGTGGTCAGCCAAGCAATGGAGGATGCGGTCGTGCTGCCGACGATGACCGTCGGCGGTACCGACAACCGTTTCCTGCGCGACCGCGGCATCCCCGCGTACGGCTTTATCCCGGTGCTGCTATCGGCGGACGAAGCCGCCGGGTTTCACGGGAACAACGAGAAACTGAGCATCGAAAACCTGAATCTGGGCTGCGAACTGACGTACGAAGTCGTACGGCGCTTTTGCAGCTAACAAGGAGCCACCGATGACGATCGAAGTTCGGCCGGTGCGGCCGGACGAGTTCCGGATGTACACCTACCACGACCATGTCGGCTTCGGCGCGCCGACCGGCGACGAGGACATCGAACGGAGCCTGGCGCGGACGGGGGTCAAACCCGAGAACACGCTTTGCGTGTTCGAGGACGGTTCGACCGTCGCCCAGGTGGCCTGGCTGCCGGTCACAATGCGCTGGAACGGTAACGATATTCGCTGCGGCGCCGTGGTGGATGTGAGCACGCTGCCCACGCACCGTCGCCGGGGCCTGGTGCGCGAGTTGATGCCGCGCTCGTTCGCGGCGATGGAGGAGAATGGCGAGCCGGTGGCGATGCTATGGGCGTCGATGGCCGCGATCTACCAGCGATTCGGCTATGGCATTGCCTACACCATGCGGACGTGCCAGTTCGACCCGCGCCATCTGCGCTTTGTGGACGAGATCCCGACGCCGGGCCGCCTGCGTCTGCTGAAGCACACCGAGGCATTACCAGTCATCCGCGACGCATATACCCGTTTCGCCGCTCCACGTACGCTGGCGATCCAACGCCAGGACGAATGGTGGGGACGCGTCCTGCGAGCATGGCATACCTCTCCGCCCTGGCTGGTCGTCGCGTACGAGGAAGCCGGCGAGGTACTTGGCTACGCCGTCTACAGCGTGCAGCAAGGCGATTTTTCGGCCCCCGGCCCGACCCAGAAGGTCCAAGTCAAGGAGCTGATCTGGCTTACGCCAGCCGCTCACCGCGCCCTCATCCGCATGCTGGCCGGATACGACCTGGCTAATATCATCAACCTGTGGCGCCTGCCGGTAGACGATCCGCTCTTCTACCAGGCCCAGGAACCCCGCCTGCTCAACATGGTAGACCGCGACGGCACGTTGGTTCGCATCGTCGACCTGCAGCAGGCGCTCGAGGGTCGTGGCTACGACGGCGACGGCAGCCTAATCTTCAGCATCACCGACGACCTCTGCCCCTGGAATACCGGCACGTGGGAGTTGTCAGCCGAGGGCGGCTATGGCCGGGTGAGGCGCTCAAATGTCGACCCCGCTCTCTGTCTGACTCCTCGCGCACTCGCGATCCTGGCCAGCGGCCATCTGACGGCAACGATGCTGGTGCACGCCGGCATCATCCCCACCGCGGACACCGAGGCACTCCGAAAGGCCGACGCCATCTTTCGCACCGCCTACGCGCCGTTCTGCCCGGATGGGTTTTAGAGGGGGTGATGTACAACTCAGTGATATCGACGCCAAGCTCACGCGCACGGTCCGCGATTTGGGGGTCAGCGCATTCTGGGCATGCGCCTACGCCTGCTCGCTTGGGTGTTCTCCCGGCCCCGCCACCCACCGTCCCCGCGCCATTACACGGTTGATGGTGCGGGTGTTGCGGATATCGGCTAGCGGGTCCGCGTCGAGCAGGAGCAGGTCGGCAGACAGGCCGAGGCTGATGGCGCCGAAGACGCTGGTCTGGTTCAGGCGCTCGGCCGGGCGGCGGGTTGCAGCGAGAATCGCGTCCGCCGCCGACAGTCCGGCACGCGTCAACAGCTCCAGTTCGCGGTGCAACGACCAGCCGGAAACGATCGCGACGTTGGGACAATCCGTGCCGGCAAGCACTGTGCCGCCCATGGCGTGAAAGCTACCGACCAGCTCCAAGATGTTGCTCCAGCCGCGGCGCGTACGTTCTTTTGCCCGCTCCGATGCGCCCGCTGCTGCCTGGTGGCGTTCCGCCCATCTATTCACGAGCTCTTTGGCCACCAGATCCGGGAGCCGGGATAGTAATGGCGTCCGCTCCGGGTCATCCATTGACGTGTCGCCCGCATCGTCGCCGATCGCGGCCGGCCGGGCCGCGAACAGCACCAGCGTGGGGTCCAGCGCCGTCCCCGCTTTGAGCATGCGCTCGAACATCCTATCGACGGCGGGAGAGCGGGGATCAACGTCGGGCAGCCAGCGCCACATCCAGCCGCCGTACTCAAACGGGGTCATGGCGCCGGGAT
>DAINSK010000010.1:0-85158 GCA_036741355.1 Chloroflexota bacterium | reverse complement strand
CCGACGACGACGTTGCCCGCGAGCAGGAACGGATCCTCCGCGGACTCAAGCACCAGTTCGATGCGAAACTGCGAGGTTGATGACAAGGCTTCAGGCCGATGACTTTCGGTAGCTCCTAAGCCTATGAGCAACGAGCTGGTGCGCAAGGGATACGAGAATGCCGCCGAGCGATACCTGGCTCAACGCGACCAATTCGCGAGTACGCCATACCTGGATATGCTTGCGGAGCGCCTGAAGCCGGGGGCAACGGTTTTGGACGCTGGCTGCGGTGCGGGGATACCGATTGACCGATACCTCGTCCAGCACGGTTATTGTGTCATCGGACTGGACATCGCCAAGAAGCAGATCGCCCTGGCCCGAACGCTTGTGCCCCAGGCGACGTACCAGGTCCGGGACATGTCAACCTTGAAAAGAGGCGAATTCCAGGTCGACGCTGTTGTCTCTTTCTATGCGATCTTCCACACCCGGCGAGCAACGCATCTCGAAACGATTCGCACCTTCCACAGCTTCTTACCGGCCGGCGGACTCATCCTCGTGACGATGGGCACCAGCGACTCGGAAGGCACCGAAGAGAATTTTCACGGAGTGCCGATGTATTGGAGCCAGTACGACAGCGTCACGAACGCCGGCCTGATCGAAGCAGCCGGTTTCGCGATTCTCCACGGTGTCGTCGACGCATCGGGCGACGAACGGCACCAGGTCGTTCTAGCCTTGAAGACCGAGGCGTACGTATCGAACAGATGAGGGATTTCCGCAGATGCAAGGACGGCGAAGTACGCCATAGTGCGGAAAACGAGAACAGAGGGGGAACCCACATGGCTGAAAGCGATAGGCATCGCAAGGGCCGCGAGCTGCGGCGTCAACTCATGGGCGAAGCATTCGTCGACCGAGCCAGTCAGACGGTCTACAACGACCCGATCATGGAGAAGTTCGTCGACGTAGCGACGGAGACCGTCTTTGGCGCCCTTTGGACGAGACCCGGGCTGGATCTCAAGACGCGAACCCTCATCTGCGTCGTTTCGGACGTTGCTACCGCCCGCACGCCCGAACTGGCAATCCACATTCGCATGGCGCGCCGGCAGGGCTGGACCGAAGACGAGTTGGTCGAGGTCATGCTCCATCTCTCCGGGTACGTCGGGGTGCCGCTCGTTCGGGAGGCCTTGCTCACCGCAAAAGAAGTCTTCGCCGAGCTACGCGCGGAAGGATGACCCGCCGCCGGGTCGCGAATGAGTATCAGGTGAAATCGGCTTGTTATGTCGATGTCCTGGCCGGCCGCCAGGGCGTCCGATCGATGTGATCGAAGAGCGGCTCGCTAAATGCCAGTTCAGCCTCCATCTTGTCGTCCCACTCGCGTTGCCACTCTTCCGGCATACGACTGCGCATCTGGTACCACCAAAGTGGTCGCAACGGACTCGCATTTTGATCGCCGCGCAACGCGCCGGCGACGACGTCCGCGAGGAAGCAGGTCATGTCGCCGCCGTCCATCGCATTGATCACGCGGCACTCCACGTGGCCAAGACACTCCTCTAAAACGGGACTCCCCGTCTCACCTCTGTGATGTGGAACTTCGCTCAGTTTGTCGACGCTCCGCCCCGACACGAATCCAAGCAGGTGCGCGAGGTCGAGCTGGTTTTCGCCGAGCAGGTGCAACGCGAATGCTTCGGAGTCGCGGACCAGGTCGTGCGTCAGGTTGCTCTTGTAGAGCTGCACGAGGATGCGTGGCCGGTCCAGGACAATGGACGCGCCGTGGGCGGAAACGGCGATCTGGCCGCTCGCGCGCCCGTTCCAGGACGCTGTGACCGCGACCAGCGGCGTCCACAGTTGGCTGAGCAGCGGCTGATACGCAGGAGTGCTTCTCGGCATCGCTGTGTCCTTACCGGATGCGGTGCGGCTCTGGACGGCCAATCTCTTGGCTATTCCGGCTTTGCGTCTCCCTGGAACTGCGGCCGGCGCTTCTCGTCGAAAGCGAGCGTTCCCTCGCGCATATCTGCGGATTTGCGTACTTCGGCGTCTATCTCGGACACGTCTTTCATCGCCTGCGGAATGCCGGCTTCCAGGGCGCGAATCAGTGCCTGCTTGATGCTCCTCACGGACGGCTGGGAAAAACCGGCTATCTTTTCCGCGAGCTCGAGCGCACGCGGCATGAGGTCATCCGGCGGCAGCACTTCATGGGCGATCCCCATGCGCAGCGCCATCTCGGCATTGATACGCCCGGCGGTGAGACCGGCGTAGAGCGCCACGCTGATGCTCGTCTTCCGTGCCAGGTCGAGGGCAACCGGCGCACCGCCTCGGCCACGGGCGGCAAACGGCACGACGAACTGGGCCGTCTCCGACGCCAGCACGATGTCGCATCCCAGCACAAACGAGATGCCGCCGCCGGCCGCGGGACCGTTTACGGCGGCGATGATCGGCTTTGCGATTCCCCGTGGATTCGGCATTCGCATCGCGCCGCCGGGAATGCCCCCCTGCACACCGCTGCGGACCGCGTCGGCGGCCTGCTTCATGTCGAGTCCGGCGCAGAAGGCCCGGCCGTTTCCGGTGAGGATGGCCACCAAGGCGTCTTCATCCGACTCGAAGCGCCGCCAGGCTTCGCCCAATTCACGCGTCAACTCCGGGGTGATAGCGTTCAGCGCCTCGGGGCGATTGAGCGTGATCACCGCAACGTGCTCCTGCCGCTCGTACAGAACTACCGCCATCGTCATACCCTCCCAGCCGGCCCGTTATCTCCGGCTGTGTTCATGATGCTGCCGCAACGTCCGCCGGAAAGAGTATGCTCTCCCGGTAGGCGGCCAGTGCCGTGCGAATGCCGTCCAACGAGACGCCGTCCATCTTCAAGAACACCGGCCGCCTGCCGATCTCCTCCGGGGCGTGGGCATCGGAGCTCTGGATGCAGGCGCGCGGCTGTTTGTAGCGCAGGTCGGCGCCGCTGTTCCACTTTTCCCTTTTGCGTGGGTCGGTGATCTCCAACGCCGACAGGTTTGGCGACGTGTAGATGCGAAGCTTGTCTGAATGCCGCTCGTCCGATGCGATGAAGCCGCGCGGCTCGCGGTCTACGTGGGCACCGATAGCGATGCCGCCGCGCCGTGCGATATGGTCAATGACTTCGTCCATCCACATGTCGGTCCGTTTGAAGCCGTCACCCCATACTTTTTGCGGGAAGCCGACGTCGATCAGCATCTCCCGGATCGGTTCAAGGTCGGCGTCCACGTCGAAGACCGCGAGGCAATGGCCGCCGCGGGTCGAAAGCTCGGTTCCCGGCAAGATCGTCAGTCCCGTGCCCTTGGCAAGATCCCGAAGCGGTTGCACCATTTCGACGCCGTTGTGGTCGGTCACCGCAATTGCGTCCACGCCCGCGTCGAGCGCTGCCTGCAAGATCTCCTCGGGGCGGGTACGGCGGTTCGCTTCCGGCTTGATGTGGTCCACGTAACAAGCGGAGAAATGTGTATGGATGTGAAAGTCGATCTTCTTGAAGCCCGGAGGCGCCGGCGTAAGGTCGGCGAGGGTCATGAGGTTCCGATCTCTGTTACGAATCTGAGTGCGTCACCGGGCTATGGAGACATACCCCGGCAGGCTTCAGGATAGGCATCAAGGAATGTGCGGTCAACGCGCGGACCCGCTTCGGGTTTGAGTCAACGTATTGTGCGGTTCGCGCAGGAGACAGCCCGCCCGATCGCCCGGCGGTTGAAACCGCGGGCTTAGACCACGAAACCGGCCTGCACCGGTCGGGGGAGCCCGCGCACCTTTGCGGCCGGGCAGCCGGCAATCGTGAGGGCAGTGAGTAGTCGCATGGACTCCCGGCAACGCCTCCTGGGTATGGCAGCTGCTCAGCTCAGCGCAAACCGGCGGCGCGGCATTTCACCGCTCAACGGGCTGGCCTATGACTTCGTGTGCCCATCAACGGCGCACTACCCGTTCCAATGGTGCAGGGACTCCTGTTTTCACGCAATCGCGCTTAGCCAGATCGACGTTGGGCTAGCGGAGATTGAGCTTCGCTGCCTCTTGCAGGGTCAGCGGACTGATGGATTCATTCCGCACATGTTGTTGTGGGAGCGCGACACCTATCGCGACGCGATCGCCGGCTATAACTTGCCCGAACCACAATCGTGGACGACCGATACGATACAGCCGCCGTTGCTTGCGACGGCGCTGCGGACTGTCTGGGAGGCTGGGCGTTCGAAAGCGCTTCTGGATCAGCTTCTGCCGCGTGTTCGGCGATATTACGACTGGCTACGGCAGAATCGCGATCCGGACTGCGACGGCCTGATAAGCATCCTTCAGCCTGACGAATCGGGACTCGACGCTTCGCCCAAGTACGATGCCCTCCTCGGCCTGCATGAGCCATCTGCAGCCGGTTTGAGGCGTGCTATGGATGCACTCTTCGCCACTTACCGCCCGGTTCGCGGTGACGAGACGGCGATGTTTGCAACCGATGCATTCAACGTCGAAGACGTGATGGTCAACTCCATCTTTGCTGACGGACGTTATGCGGCACGGTTTTCGTGAGTATTATCACCCGGATACGGGCGAACCCGGCGGCGCGCAGGGTTTTGGTTGGTCGACGCTTGTCATAGACATGTAGCCCGTTGATTGCGGGTTCCGGCCAGTCGTCGGCGTTCCTGCTCGCTGCACCGGACGCCGGCGAGCCAATGGTACAGCCGCGCCGCAGCCACAGTGATTCAGGGCCGCCGATGTATAATCCGGCCATCTACCGGCTGGAGCGCCGGCTATAGCAGAGGGCAGTCAATGACGATGCCACACGCACAAGCCATTGATTTGAAACCGGGCGAACAGGCGCCGCCACTCGTCAAGATCGCGCACAACACCTCGACGGCTTCGGAAAACAAGATCCACGACGACGGCGAAGCCCGGCGCCTTGGGCTGCGCGGCGGGCTCGTTCCGGGCGTCACACTGTATGCTTACCTGACCGAGCACGTTCTGCCATTGCTCGGACCGGCGTGGCTAGAGCGCGGTACGTCGTCGGTTCGCTTCGTGCGTCCCGTTTACGAAGGCGATCAGGTCACGTGTACGGCCGCGCGCCGTGGGAGCGGCGCCGAACGCGCCGGCGGAATTGCGCTTGAGCTGTCGGTTATCGGCCCAGACGGCAGCGTGTGCGTAACCGGATCGGCCTCGCTGGAACCCACCGATGCGGCGGCTTTCACCGTCATCGGCCTAGGGTCACTGACGCCCACAGACCGGCTCGATGCCGGTGATCGACTGCTGCTAACGCCTGACAATGCCCCGATCGGTGTCCCACTGCAGCCACGCACGGTGACGATCGACGCCGAGGCGGTGGCAGCGTACGCGAATGAGGCGGACGACCCAAATCCGTGGTATCGGGGCGGTTCCCCGTTCGGGCTGCCGCTTGTTCCGCCCGCGCTTCTCGCTTCGCAGCCGGCGCGCTGGCTGCGGGAGCACTTTTCGTACGGGCCCAGCGTTCACACTGGAAGCGAGATCCGTCACCTGGGGCGTGCCCTGGCCGGTGGAACGTATCGCGTCGGAGGCAAACTCGTCGAGGTCTATAGCAAGCGGGGTAACGACTACCTGGTCGCGGACGTACAGATCGAGGACCACAACGGCATCGCGGTGATGCAGATCCACCACACGGTCGTCTTCCGCTTTGTGGCGCGAAACTAGCGGCCGAAGGAGCCCTCAACATGTCCGCGGACAAAGTTACAGTCGGCAACGTCACGATCCAGGCGCTGCAGGACATTGCCACCCCGGCGCGGCCGGAGATCATGTTCCCAATGGCCACCCCGGATAAACTGGAGCCGTTCCGGCACTACATCAATCAGCGCGGTCATTTCACGCTGAACATCGGCGCTTTTGCCGTGCATTCGTCCGGAAAGCTCATCCTGGTGGACACCGGCATCGGCAACAAGAACAACCCGAATTTCCGCAACGGCAACCTGCCGGACCGCCTGGCCGAAGCCGGGATCGCGCCGGAGGACGTGGACATCGTGCTCAATACGCACCTCCACGTCGATCACGTCGGCTGGAACACCGTGGAGCGCGACGGGGCGTACGTGCCGTTCTTTCCCCGGGCGCGCTACGTAATCCAGCGGCGAGAGTGGGAGTACTGGACTCAGCCGGATATCGCTTCCAAAACGCCGTACATCGGCGAGAGCGTGCTACCGGTGCAGGCCAGCGGCCAGGTAGACCTCATCGACGACGTAACCTCGGTAACGCCGGAGATTACGACAGTACCGTCGCCGGGCCACACCCCCGGCCACGTGAGCATAGCCATCGTCTCCAACGGGGAGAAGGCGTTGATTACCGGCGATATCGCCCATCACCCGATCCAGCTCACCGAGTGGGAATGGACGTTTCGCGCCGACCTCGACCCGGAGATGGCCAAAGAGACGCGCCGCAAAATGATCGAACGTATGGAACGCGAGCAAGAACTGGTCATCGGCACCCACTTTCCCGCCCCCGGATTTGGCCGTCTCGTCCGCCTCAACGACCGTCGCTACTGGCAGGCGCTGGACGGGGGGCAGTAGGCGGCGCGGCCGCCTTGACCGGCACCGGGACAACCGGGATGATCGGGTGAACGCTGGTTCCCGAGGTCGTACATGTCCGGCGCCCGCGCACCGTTCAAGCAGCGTCTGAAGGAAGCGCTCGCCTCCGAGACGCTGCCGCTCGCGCTGGAGCGCACGCTGAGCAGCTTTCGCGAGCGCCGCGCCGCGGCGTTTCGCGAGGCAGATTTCGATGCACTCCGCGCCGACGTGACGCGCCGCAAGCAGGAAGCGCTCGAGCGCCTGCCCGAACTCGTGCGCCAGTTCACCGCCGAGGCGCAGCAGGCGGGCGCGGTCGTTCACCTCGCGTCGGATGCCGTGGAGGCCCGATCGATCATCGGCAGACTCGCCAAAGAGAACGGGGTCACGCTGGCGGTCAAGGGCAAATCGATGGCGACGGAGGAGATCGAGCTCAACGGTTACCTCGAAAATCTGGGACTCACCGTCGTGGAAACCGACCTCGGCGAGTGGATCATCCAGCTTGCCCATGAGACTCCGTCGCACCTGATCGCACCAGCCATTCACAAGACGCGCGAAGAGGTTGCGGAGCTTTTCACCAGGGTGACCGGTAGGGCGATTCCCAAAGATGATATTCCGGCGATGGTGCAGGTCGCACGGGAGCAGTTGCGACAGTACTTCATCGACGCCGGCATGGGCATTTCGGGCTGCAATATCGCCATCGCCGACAGCGGAACGCTGGTTTTGGTCAGCAACGAAGGCAACGGGCGTCTCACCACGACATTGCCGCCGATCCACGTCGCCGTTCTGGGGATCGAGAAAATCGTCCCGACGATCGACGATGCGACCGCGATCTTGAAGGTGCTGGCGCGGAGCGCAACGGGCCAGAAGCAGTCGAGCTACGTCTCATTCATTACCGGCCCAAGCAGGACCGGCGACATCGAACTGTCGTTGACGACCGGCGTCCACGGCCCTAAGCAGGTGCACATCGTCCTCCTCGATAACGGGCGCACCGGCATGCTGAACGATCCCGAGTTCCGCGAGGCGTTGCGCTGCATCCGCTGCGCGGCCTGCTCGAACGTATGCCCGCCGTTCCAGGTCGTCGGCGGTCACGCCTTCGGCTACATTTACAACGGCCCCATCGGCCTGGTGCTGACGCCGTGGCACCACGGAATCGAGGCCGCGGCCGGGCCGCAAAGCCTCTGCTTCTCTTGCAACGCCTGTGAGCAGGTCTGTCCGGTCAGCATCCCGTTAGCGCGGCTGATTCTCGACGTGCGCGAACAGGCGACGAAGGACAAGAAACCACCGCTGGGCAAGCGAATCGCTCTGGACATGCTCGAAGACCCCGGACGCTTCAGCCGGTTTTCGGCCGTCGGCGGACTGCTGCAGAAGCCGCTGGGCAAGGGCGATGGTTTTATCGGCGGGCCGTTTTTGCCTGGCTCGGACTGGCGGCATCTACCTGCATTGGCGTCGGTTCCGTTCCGTGAGCGGTTGAATCAGCGCGAACGCGAGGGGGCGGTGCTTACACAGCGGCAGCCGCCGATTCCGGGCGCCAAAGCGACGGGGCTGCGTGTCGCATACTTCCCGGGCTGCATTACCGACCGCTTCTACCCGGAGATGGGCGTTGCCGTTGTGAGGCTGTTGCAGGCCAGCGGGTGCGAGGTCGTATTTCCTCCGGCCCAGGCGTGTTGCGGACTGCCAGCGGCGAACTCAGGGGACACCAAACGCGCGGCGGACATGGCCAAGCAGACGATCGATGCGCTGCGCGGCGCCCGCGTCGATTACATCGTCAGTTCTTCAACAAGCTGTACCACCGCGATGGTGCAGGACTACCCGCACACGCTGCGGAACGAGCCGGCCTGGGTGAGCCAGGCTGAGGCTCTGGCAACGCGCGTTATCGATCTCACGCACTTCCTCGACCGTGTTGCACAGTTTCCCGATGGATCACTCGCCACCCCGGCTCCCCGTCGCTTGACCTACCACGACGCGTGCCAGTCGTTTAACTGCCTGGGTCTCAGCGGTGAAGGACGCCGCCTCGCTGGGTGTGTCGGCGGCGGCGAGATCACAGAGATGGCGGAGTCGAGCACCTGTTGCGGATTCGGCGGTACGACCTCGTTCGAGCACCCGGATGTGGCGAAACGAATCGCGGAGCGAAAGTTACGCCACATCGACGAAACGGGCGCGCCGCTCGTTGTGGCCGACAATCCGGGCTGTATCATGCACCTGCGGGGCGCCTTGCACGCACGGGGCAGCAAGACCCGCGTTCAGCACCTGGCCGAATTCCTCGCCGACAGCCTGCCAAGAGTTGTGGTGTAGCGGGTGCACGCCGAAAACGGGCTGAGCCTTGATCTGGCCGAAGTCTTCGAAGCGGTCGGCAAGTCAGACGTACTCGTCCTCGGTTTCCTCCACCTCGCGCCGCGGGTGCTCTTTGATACGCGCAAGGGCAAAGACCGTCCGCTGTATCGTCTGGTGGCGCCCGTCCGCACGCCGGAAGAGCGTTTCGCGCAGTTGCGCAAGCTCAGACCGGGCCTCGACGATCCCAAACGCTACGTTTTCATTCAGTGGCCCTTAGGCCTCAGCAGTCTGCTCGATTCGGAGGTGTGGGATCAGATCGTCGACCACTGCGTCAAAGCGGCAGGCGAGGAAGGTCGGAGCGACTGCGAAGGGATCCTGGAACGGTTGAAGGAACTGGATCGCAAAGAGGAACGCGCGGCGATCGTGGGCGAGTCGTATCGGACCATCTGGCCGCCTCGGAAGAACCGCAAGGCGGGGGAACGCGAATGATCTCTCTCACGACAAAGGGCGGAGCGCGAATCAAGGTCCGCGTGACCTACGTCCGGCTCGAGGTCACCGCGTCCGGCCTGGAGCGCGAGCTGATCGTGATGAAGCTGTGACCCCCACCGCCGCGTGCGTCCTGTACCTGGGTGAAACACGATCGCCTCTGGGCAGAATCGCGATCCTGTGTAGCGATGCCGGCCTGGTTGCCCTTTCACTGCCCGGTGAGGACGCGGTGAGTTTCAGAACTCGCGCCGAGGGGCTCGCCAAACGCAGTTGCCTGACCGACGACATTCATCGGCTGGTGAGGCGGGTCGCGGACGAACTGCATGCATACTTCAGCGGCTCGCTGATTCACTTCACCTTGCCGCTGGCGCCGCGTGGAACCTCCTTCCAGCACGAAGTCTGGGAGGAGGTCCGCCGTGTGCCGTACGGCGAGACCCGTACCTACGGTGGGATAGCGCAGGCGCTCGGCCGTCCGCGGTCGGCGAGAGCGGTCGGACACGCCAACGGCTCGAATCCGATTCCCATCATCATTCCGTGCCACCGACTCGTGGGCAGCAACGGTAGCCTTACGGGCTATGCGGGCGGCCTGGAAATGAAACGTTTCCTCATCGCCCACGAGCGCCGCTTCATCTCTTAAGCGCTTCCAAAGGATATGACAGACCCGCATTCCGCCGTGGGCCAGCGTTATGTCGAACCGGAACCCGAGGGGCAGCAGTTGATGCTTTTCTAGGGGCAGAAGGAAACGGGGGTTAGGGGGCCAGCCGCCGTCGTTGGAGCTCCTGCAACACAAACGGATTCGATTGTCGCTCGCGGCCGATCGTCGTCTCTTGCATGTGGCCGGGAAGGACGATCGTTTCGTCGGGAAGGGTGAGCAGCCTGTCTACGATGCTGTTCATCTCTTGCTGGTAGTCGCCGCCGGGCAGGTCGGTGCGGCCGATCGAGCCCTGGAACAGCGTATCGCCGCTGAAGAGCGCCCCGGCATCTTCGCAGTAGAAGCTGACGCTGCCCGCCGTGTGTCCGGGAGAATGGATCACCCGCAGCCGCACGCCGCCGGCTTCCACCACGTCGCCTTCTGCCAGTGCCGCGTCCGGCGGAGGCGGCGCCTCCGGCGTGTAGCCGAGCATGCGGCCGGCCATCTTCCAGCCCTCGGCCGCGAGCCTCAAGTCACTCGGGTGCAAAAGAAATTGGGCGTTGGTAGAGTTCTTGACGCCGCGCACCCCGAGGATATGGTCGATGTGGGCGTGGGAGTTGACGATCAGCTTGATGTTCACGCCCATATCGCGGGCGAGCGCCAGGATCTCGTCCGGTTGGTCGCCCGGGTCGACGCACAGCCCCTCGCCCGTGCGCCGCGATCCGATCACCCAGCAGTTCTCCTGAAAGACGCCGACGACGATTCCGCGCAACATTAGCTCGTTGGCGACTTCCATCGATTACAATCCCTCGCGCAGGAATGGCAGCAGGACCGCCAGGAACTCGTCGAGCTGGTCGTGATGGACCCAGTGGCCGGCGTCCTTGATCTGCACCGATCGGTAATTGTGGAAGGCGCTCGCCTTGCCGTCCTTATCGGGATCCTGAGCCCACGATTTGTCGCCGCGGATGAGCAGCACCGGGCAGCGGATCTGGTTCCATAGCTCCCGCGCATCGTCGATCATGAACTCGTAGGGCGAATGCATGCGCACGAAGTTGTCGAACTTCCAGGTGTAGGTGCCGTCCTCGTGGCGGCGCGCGCCGTGCTCGGCGAGGTGTCGCGCCATCAGCGGCGAGAGGTGCCGGTTCGCCTCCTGCATTCGCGCCACGGCGTCATCAAGGTTGCGGTAGTGCCGTGGTTTCCGCTCCTCGAAGCCGTGCAAGTGCTTCATCCACTCGCGCATGCGGTGGTGCGCGGGCCGGCGCTCGTGTACCCCTGGCCCGAGGCCCTCCACCGATGCGACACGCGTAACCATCTCCGGGAACGTGCCAGCGTACTGCAGGACGATACCGCCGCCGAGCGAATGACCCACCAGCCGCACCGGACCGCGATCGAGCAGCCGAATGAACGCCGCAACGTCGGCCGTGTACTCCGGCATGCTGTACATGCTGCCGTAGCACCAATCGCTGTCGCCGTGTCCGCGTAAGTCGACGGCGTACACCGAGAAGTCGGGCACGAGCGCATCGGCGACGAAATCCCAGTTACAGGCGTGGTCGCGCCCGCCGTGGATGAGAACAACGGGCGGCTTGCTCTCGTCGCCCCAGACGACGTAATTAAGGTTCAACCGTTGCGACATATACGAGCGCGAAACAGGTTCCATGAAACCAGTGTGGATGGGCGCCGGCAGATGTGGCAAGTACAGTTCGGCGTGTCGATGACCGGCCGCTACTTCGCACGAGACTCGCCCGCGTTGCGCTTGGCGCAGGCGGTGGTGAAGACTACAGGCAGGATACGAGGGACACGATCGATCAGCGGGAGGGGTTTAGATGACGAGCGAAGGGCTGCCGCAGACCGTGAACCCACCCGTTCGCACGCTCCTGGGACCCGGCCCCAGCGCCACCCATCCCGACGTGTACCGGGCAATGATGTCGCCCGTGATCAGCCACCTGGACCCCGCCTATCTGCAGATCATGGACGAAGTGCAGGACATGCTTCGGGCGGCGTTCCGCACCCGCAACCGCGTAACGCTCGCACTGCCCGGCACCGGCACCGCGGGCATGGAAGCCGCGATGGCCAACCTGTTGGAGCCCGGCGACACGATCGTGATCGGCATCGCCGGTTACTTCGGCGAGCGCATGGCGGAGATGGCTGGTCGCTACGGAGCGAGGGTTGTGCGCGTCGACGCCGAGTGGGGCACGCCCGTGGAACCGGAGCGCATCCGCGACGCCGTGCGCGGAGCCGGACGGGTGAAGGCGGTTGCCATCGTCCACGGCGAGACGAGCACGGGCGTCCTTCAACCAGTCAGCGAGGTTGCCCGCGTCGCCCACGACGCCGGGGCGCTGGTGATCGTGGACGCCGTGACCTCGTTTGCCACCTGCGAGCTCGCGGTCGACGAATGGGAACTCGATTACGTCTATAGTTGCACCCAAAAGGGGCTCTCGTGCCCGACCGGACTTTCGCCGATCACCGTGAACGAACGCGCGATGCAGGCGATCCACGCCCGCGGCGCGAAAGTGCCGAACTGGTACCTCGACCTGACGCTGCTCGAGAAGTACTGGGGTCCCGAGCGCGTCTATCACCACACGGCGCCGGCAACGATGTTCTACGCACTGCACGAGGGGCTGCGGCTGGTCCTGGAAGAGGGACTGACTCAGCGGGTCACCCGGCACCAAAAGAATGCTGCCGCGTTTGCTGCCGCGTGTGAAGCGATGGGCATGCCGTTGCGGGTCGCCGCCGAGTTCCGCCTGCCGCCGCTCACGACGGTTCGAGTTCCCGACGGCGTGGACGAGGCGGCCGTTCGCGCGAGGCTGCTCAAAGAGAGAAGCATCGAGATCGGCGCCGGGCTGGGAGCGCTGCGGGGCGAAGTATGGCGTGTGGGGCTGATGGGATATTCGTCCACCGAGGCGAACGTGCTGCTTATCGCACGCGCCCTTGCAGAGGCCGTCGAGGCGCAAGGCAGGTCGGTCGACGTTGCCGCCGGATTGGGCGCCGCTTCCAAGGTGCTGTCCGCCTGATCACGTTGTGACGCACGGTTCACGTCCGACATCGGGTGTTTCGCCACTGACCCCGCCGGAGGTCACACGTGGTCACCCTCGTCCTGATCGTTTTTCTCGTCCTGTTCGTGCTCAGCGCCGTGCCGACGTATTCGGTGCGACGGCGCTACGGCTATGGACCAATGCTGCTCGCGTTTTCGTTGATCGTTGTCCTGGCCGTCTGGATCGTCGAGCGACGCTAAGTGGGAAACGCCTCCCGCCGGCACTCTGCGACTTCGCTGTTCTCCGTTATTCGTGCAATCATGCCGGTTCGGATTGGTTCGCCCGCTGATACGCTAGATCGCCCTTCGAGCCCACATACACCGTCAGGTCGATTGCGCGCCACTGATGCGGGGTCAGGCGGAAGAGCAGTCGCGGCTCCGTCTTCATGTTCGCCATGAATGCCGCGACACCGCCAGACGACACGTATTTCTCCGCCAACAACTGCGAGGTAGCCCAGATGTCGGAGTTCTTTGGCTCGACGGCTTGGACTGTGCATTCGACCGCGACGTACTTCGCGACCGGGTCCCTGTCTTCGATACAGAGCGACGCCCGCGGATCGACGAGCAGGTGCTTGCACCAGACGCGGGTATAGGTTCCGGTCAACCAGAAGGCACCGTCGCGCCAGAGGAACCATACGGGTACCTGGTAGGGCATACCGTTGCGTCGCACGGTGGCCAGCACCGAGATGATCGGTTTCTTCAGGAACTCGTCGAGCACGTCGGGTTTCATGCGGGCCATGGTTCAGTCCTCATCGCTGCGTCCGCGACGCATTTCGTTATCCGCCGCGCGGAGCACCCTCCAGGTACTTCGAGGCCTCGTTATAGAACGTCGCCTGGTTCCACGGCGCTCCGGCGAATGCGCGGACCCGTTCGGGATGGTCGTTCTGTACGCCGTGCGGCGTGTGAGGCGGAATCCGGACTGCATTCTCGGGACCGACCTCGAACGTCTTGTCGCCTAGCAGGAACGTCAGCCGACCCTCCAGCACCACGAACGCCTCTTCGCAGGGATGGACGTGCAGGGGAATCGCCCTGCCCTGATCGAGTCACCGTGTCGGAGCTGTTGCTTCCAATCCGTTGACTCGCGGCCGTCGTATACACACCATGGACGTGGCGAAGTACGTATACGTTCCCTGAGGTGACCCACCCATGGCAATTCCGCGACGCCTACAAGTCTGCCTGTTGCTCGCGCTGGTTATTGTCGTAAGTGGAACGGTCCGCGCGCAATCTGCGAGAGCCGACCTCACCACCACGCAAATAATCACGATCGCCGACTTAGCGTTCCAGCCGAGCGAGGTGACGATCCAGACCGGGGGGAACGTCACCTGGGTCAACGGGGAAAGCGATACCGCGCACACCTCTACCGCGGCTGACGGAAGCTGGGACTCTGGGGTACTTTCGCCGGGAGATACCTACACCGTCACGTTCAGTACGGCGGGCGACTACGCTTACGCCTGCCAGGTCCACCCCGACATGCACGGGATCGTTCATGTGGTGGACGCGTCGTAGAAGGCTGCCGGCCGGCGGCCAGCATCGGCTCACCTAATGCCCCGACACGGCGACCCGAGGGGTGCGAGCCTCAACCGCCCGCAAAAGTACGCGAACAAAGACGAAGGGCGCCACCAGCGCTGAGGTAAGGGTCCGGGCTGGCAGATTCTCCTTCGCTGCCCATTCGCAAGCGATAAACGAGTACCGCTGGGATGCGATGCTCCCGGTGCTGCATGAGCCGCGATGGAGGCTAGGTCTCCCGCACGAGCCCGCCATGTGGGGCGTCGGCGGCCGGTTCTAGGCGTGCCGCCAGCCCCCTCGCCGCGAGGCAAAGAGCAGGCGGTGGAGCGCCAGCAGCAATAGCGCACCCAGGAAAGCGACGGCGATATGGGTAAGCATCGACTCCGCGGTCCAAGCGAGGCTCTGTTGGGACGCCAGCCGGTACCGCTCCCACTGCGCATTCGTGATGGGGCCAACCTGCTTCAAGAGCTCACGAAGCAGGAAGCCGCCGAGGAGCGCCCCGACGAGACCGAGGAGCAGATCCATGATAATGCCGTGCGGGCTGACCAAGACCTTGCCAGCCAGCCAGCCTGCGGCCAGCCCAACAACCACCCACAAAATAATGGCTTGCACAGAAGAACCCCTTCACATAGGACCACGTGCGGTCGCTAGGTAGGGACATCCCGTCCCATTCCCGGCCGGCACTGCATGGTAGTGTGGCCCAGGAAGTAGCTTAACGGCGGCGTGAGCGGTGATAGCCGCCGCCACCGAGCAGGACCACGAGTAGAATCACAATGACGATAATATACAGCATAGTTTGGTTCCCTTCGTTGAATACGCCCATCAAAGCCATTGTAGACACGTGACGCCGGAAAATTCTAAGCCTTTATAGACATGCGATTCCAGATAATTCTAAGCATTTTCTACTCCTTTCCTGCTTTGCGATTATGACGAATTTGTCGCCAAGCGATAGGCTCCGCGTCGATTCTCACAAAGCACCCGACCGCATTCGCCCGCTTCTGTTACCATCCGCTCACCAGCAACCAATCGAGGCGCTCATGCCATTCGGCGGCCCTGACTGGCTCGCGTTAACCCCAGAACTGCCGTTGGAGCCGGAGCTGCCCATCTGCGATCCCCATCACCACTTCTGGGACTTTCGTACCGGACGTATCCCCTACCAGCGCTATCTGCTGCACGAACTGGCCGCGGACATTGGGAGCGGTCACAACGTTCGTTCCACGGTGTTTATCGAGGCTCGGTCGATGTACCGCCCTGACGGACCCGAGGAGCTCAAGCCCGTTGGTGAAGTCGAATTCGTGCAGGGGCTGGCCGCTGCCAGCGCCAGCGGTCTGTATGGTCCCGGTCGCGCTGCGGCAGCCATTGTTGGGCATGCCAACTTGAACCTGGGCGAGCGGGTGGAGCCGGTGCTGGCAGCATTACAGGCCGCCAGCCCCAATAGATTTCGTGGTATCCGTCACTCTGTTACTTGGGACCCCCACCCGGACGTAGAGAACACCGCCGCTTACAACCTGGCAGGACAGTTATCCAGTGACAGCTTTCGGGCGGGGGCGCGGGTGCTGGCCCGGATGGGGTTCTCCCTGGAAGCCTGGCTCTATTTTCATCAGATGCCCGAGTTGGCGGCATTGGCGAAGGCCGTCCCCGACTTGACCATCATCCTGAACCATATTGGCGGACTATTGCGGATCGGCCCCTACGCCAACCGCAACGAGGAAGTATTGGCCACCTGGCGGAGCGGGATCGCCGCGGTGGCAGCGTGTCCCAACGTGTACGTCAAACTCGGCGGCATCGGCATGCCCCGCACCGGGTTTGATTGGCACGCGCGCAACAAACCCATCGGCTCAGAGGAGCTCGCAGCAGCGATGGCCCCCTTCATGACCTACTGCATCGAGCAGTTCGGACCCAACCGGTCGATGTTCGAAAGCAACTTCCCGGTTGATAAGGTGTCCTACTCCTACAATGTCCTGTATAACGCGTTCAAACGGCTGTCCAAAAGCTATTCGGCAGCCGAGCGCGCCGCGTTGTTCCATGACAACGCCGTTCGCGCATACCGGATTGATGTTTGACGGGCCGCATACGTTCCCGACGATAGTGAGTGCCGCAAAGGAGGCGCCCCGCCATGCGCCGTCTTATCCTAGCCACCTTCGCTGCCCTATTCCTGCTCAGTATGGCTACCGTCGCCGACGCCCGCCCTCTGTTCGGTGACGGGAGTTGGATCGTCGGCGACGACATCAATCCCGGCACCTATCGCACACGCATCGCTGTTGAGGGCTGCTACTGGGAGCGGCTGTCCGGATTCTCCGGTAACCTCAGTGACGTTATCGCGAACGATTTCACCAGCGCGCCCGCAGTGATCACCATCGGTGCATCTGATGCCGGCTTCACGTCGTCCGGCTGTGGGGACTGGACGACTGACCTCTCGGCCATCACGGATAACCCCACGTCTCCGTTTAGTGACGGAACCTACATCGTCGGGGTAGACATCGCGCCGGGAACGTGGCGGGCGAGCAGCGGCGACGGCTGTTACTGGGCCAGGCTGTCGGGATTTTCCGGCACGCTTAGCAGCGTGACCGCCAACGCCTTCGGCACCTCAACCATCGTCACGATTAGCGCCGGCGACCGTGGCTTCTCGTCCTCAAGTTGCGGCACCTGGTCAAAGATCCGCTAAACCGTCGCCTCGCCAGCCCGTTGCCGCGACTTCTTCGAGGGAACTGGTCGTGCCGGCGCGCAGCTCTCCGAGGAGCGCACGACCGATGTAATCGTCGGGCTCAAGTGAATCCTCGATCGCCCGGAGCTCGCGTTTCTCGAAGCGCGAGCTTCGCGGCGCGGCCGGCACGCGAGGTGTTCGCCTCGACGGTAGTGCTGTCACGGGGCATCCCTCTGTCCGTCCGTGCGCGTCCGCATACATCCCCAAGTATCATGCGTCACTGTAGATGGCATCCCGCAGGACGAAAATTAGGAACCGAAAGACCGTAGCCCGGTTGGTCGATCGGCACACCACTGCCGAGCATCACTACGCCCGCACCGGGGTGTAGCTAGTGATCGATCTAATAGAAGAATCGGTCGAGAGCCGCATGAGCGTGCAGAACGACTGTACTGTTATCTCAATGCTCCGACCCAGCCCGGAGCAAGGGATTCCATAGCGGATCGCCTTTGTATCCATCCCCGACAGCGCGGACGTGCCCTCTGCCACGGGCAACTCGAGCGGTTCAGCGGGCTTACGTGCCCGGTCGGCGACTCGCTTCTGGCTATACTCCGTCTGGATGGTCACCCTCATGGAGAAGATGGGAACGTGGACACCGAAAAGAAGCGGCTAACCCTGGACCTTGACCCCCCTGTGCAGCGGCGCCTCAAGGCGGTTGCGGCTCTCAGGGGGACCAGCATGCGCCAGTACTGCCAGGCTGCTATCGAGAAGGATCTGGCCAAGGACGAGGTGCAGGGCATGATCGGCCTCCCCTTTGGCCAGGAAGCCCTGGACCGCCTTGAGGCGCTTAAGAGCGAAGTCTTTGAGGGACGGACGCTGCCCGGGGACTCGGCTGAGCTGATTCGAGAGGCTCGAGCAAGCAGGGCGGCGACGCAATAAACGGCCTCGTCGTGGTGGACGCCAGCCTGGCGGTCAAGTGGCTGGTCAGCGAGGTTTACTCGGAGCGGGCGTACGCTCTTGCCCGCTCTTGGGCGCGAGTGGGAACGCAGCCTGTAGCGCCGTACCTGATGCCGGTGGAAGTCGCCAACGCCCTCCACCGCAGATTCAGTCGCTCGGCTGCGCGGGCAAGGTGACGCAAGACCAGGGCTTCCAGTGCACGCCCATGACCACGGGAACCGTTACCGGGACTAAATGGACGGTATCGTCCGTTTACGGCTCGGGCGATCCCTTTTTCACCAGCGGCGACACAAATCCTGCCATCCCTGGCCTGAGACAAGATCCAACGGGTTATACCATGACGCTCACGGCTTGTAATGATAATCCCGACTCCTGCACCAGCTTGTCCCAACACGTCGACGTGCGCTCCGGTCATGCGGCTGGGGGAGTCTACGATCGAGGTCCGCCAGGGAGACGTGCGGGGCAGGCCCGCGTTAGCGCGAAGCCCTGGCGGGCGCTCGCCGTCGAAAGCACTGTCTGACAGACGGGCTTCACTATTGTCTCCGTCTACCCGGCAGACAGGCGGGCCGCAGCACCGCTAGCCTGAGCGCGGCTCCATGCACGGGGCCCGCGCAGGGCGAGCGTTGAGGTGATGGCTATGTGGCCCATGGGCGACGGTGGGAGCTGGTGGATGGCGATGGGCTGGCTGGGCATGGTCGGGTTCTGGGGGCTCATCATCTGGGCCGTGTACGCGCTCATGACGCGACTGCCACACAAGTCCAGCGACCAGGACTCGCCACACAAGCCGACAGCGCTGGAGATTCTGGAACGCCGCTACGCTCGGGGCGACATCGGTGTAGAACGGTTCGAGGAGATGCGCCGGCGCCTGACCTCCGGCAGCGGTCCAACATCACGGGTGGCCTGACAATGGCCGCTCAGGAGCAAAAGGGAACCACGATGACGACCAAGCAACGCACCCCCTACGGCTTTGGCGCGAAGGTCAACCTTCCGTACGCCGAAGCGGTCGCGCGCACGAAGGTCGCGCTGAAGGAGCAGGGCTTCGGCGTGCTCACCGAGATTGACGTGCGCCAGACGATGAAGGAGAAGCGCGGTATCGAGTTTCGGCCGTACATCATCCTCGGCGCCTGCAACCCCTCGCTTGCCGAACGGGCGCTCATGGCAGAAGCAGACATCGGGCTACTGCTGCCGTGCAACGTTATCGTCTACGAGGACGGGGGCGGCAGCGTCATCGCGGCCATGGACCCGCAACCCGTGCTCGGACTGGTGGGCAACGCTGCGCTGGAGCCACTCGCAGCGGAGGCGCGGCAACGCCTCCAAACCGCGCTCGACCAAGTCGCGGCCACCGCGGCGATACGCTAGGCTAGGACAGCGCATGGCTGCTCAGGCGAGACCGATGACAAGCGTCTCGCGGGCCGCCTCGACGACTTCTTTGGTCACGGTCTGCAATTGGTTGATGCGCAGGATGCGCTCCATCTGCACAGCCATTGGGGCAGACCTCGACGACGCGGTCGCGCTTGGCGGCGGGCAGCAATGCCGCCGACACGAGGCCACCGCCTGAGGACCCTACCAGGCCAATACGGAGACGCTGCGTGCCAGCACCGGCCCGCTCGTCGCCGTGATGCTCGGCTTTCTCAGCGATCATGCGCGTTCCAAGGCGTTGGGCGACAGCGGCGAGGGGCGGCAGGGCCGCGAGATCATGGAGCGGTACCTGAGCAGCGAGAGTGCCGGCTAGCGCCCACCTGCGGCAGCGTGCGTACCGCAGCGTAGCCATGGCCGTGCCGCGCCGGCCTCCGAGGGCGCGGTCGATCGCTTCATCGCGGCGGGAGCGGCTGGCGAGCTATCTCTCGCTGCCCGCCACCGCAATCGGTCAGATTGGCGGTGGACGGAACAAGCCCACAGGCCGCCTCGATACTGTGTGGGATAGAAGACGGTCGCGAGAGGTAGCAGTGCGTGGATTAGACTTTTCGCTGTCGCTCGCTGGTGAACGGGTTCACATCCCTTGTGTACAGCGCGTTACAGACGCCGGCCATCGCGATGCTAGGATTGCCGGTAGAGTGAACAGGAGAACAATCGTGTCCACCGATGCGACAGAAGTCCTTCTACTCCGCGACGACCACGGGCGGTACTACGTCCTCTCACGCGAGCTACTCGAGCAGAACCGCGTACCCGAGGAGCAGGTAGCCGGGCTGGAACAGGAGCTCACAGACGGCGATGTCCGCGGCTACCTGGCGCCGACCAGTCCGGTTGTCCCGGGCGGTAACCTACCGCTCACATTCACGACGGTCGGCGTAGGATCCCTCGTCCGCTTCGACCCGTACAAGAACTTCAAGTTCCGCGTGTAGGATCCCTCACGCCGTCGCCACGAGACGTGGCCACGGGGCAGGCCACGGGCAGGCGGTTTTGGTGCCCTATTACTATCGCTAAGATGTACGGCGAATAGAGCGCGTGTCGCAGGACACGCATAGTTGCGGAGCGGCCGGCACCGCGTGCAGGCCAAGCACGAGAATAAGGAGAGCAGTGGTGAGCGAAGAGGCAATCACTCAGGAGCAGATGGGGGCATTTGTGGAAAAACTCAACGGCTTCATGGCGACGATCAGCGAGCAAGAGGGGCGGGAAGGGCAGTTCTGGCGAGGACCGGCGTGAGGTGCAATACGAAGCCCCACGGTCTGCACCGTGGGGCTCCCACTTCCCGGCCCTATCCGTGGACCTGCCACGGCACGCGACGATTAGCCACCACTATTCGGGCACTGGGCGATTCACTTGCAAAGTATGCGTTGTAGGGACAGTTGTCAAGTATAACGGCCAAGCTGTCGGTCTATCAATCGCTGTATTTTCTACGGTTCAGAAGCGGCGGGCGGGCCCGCTGGCTCTATTTCACGCCCAAACCCCGGTAGCAGGGGAGGGATTCGAACCCCCGACCAAGGGCTTATGAGTCCCCTGCTCTACCGCTGAGCTACCCTGCCGTGCGCGAGGATCGTATCAACGGGCCGTTCACCCGGTCAATCAGAAAATCAGCCCCAGCGCGGCTCCGCGGTCAGGTCGATGCCGAGCGCGGTCTTCCCGATCCACTCCCGCGTGACGTCGTGGCTGATCGGGTGAAACGTGCCGGCGCGGACATCGCGGTAGTACCGCTCCAGCGGCGTCGTCTTGAAGATGCCCAGACCACCGACGACGTCCATCGCCTTGTTGACGATCTGGATGGCGGTCGTGGTGCCGTAATACTTCGGCTGCAGAATGCGCGCCATGCCCGTCGCCGCGTCCCGGTGCTCGCCACGCCGCCACTCTTCGGCGACCGTGAACGTCAGCGCCCGCGCCGTCGCGATCATGACTTCCATATCGGCGACGGCGAACTGGACGGCGGGCATATGCGCGATGCTGCGTTCGAGCACCGAGGGCCGCCGCTGCTTGGCGTAGTTGACGGCGAAGTCACGCGCCGCGATGGCGATCCCGGTGTAGACGGCGGCGATGCTGGTGCTAAACCACGCGAACAGCGCTACGCCGGCCGCGTCGACGTTTCCCGGCGGCCGGCGTTCCACCAGCATCTGTTCCGGCACGATCACATCCGTTAACCGTAGATCGTGGCTGCCGGTCGCCCGCATGCCGAGCGTGTTCCAGGTCTCGACGATCTCCAGACCGGGCGTCCCTTTTGGAATTGCGAAGGTGCCTACGTCGTTCGGCGCTCCGTCTTTGCCCGGCACGGTGGCGCTAACGAGGAAGAAGTTCATGGCCGGCGCCATGCTCGCGAACATCTTCCGGCCGCTGATCTTGTAGCCGCCGGGCACCGGCTCGGCGCGGGTGACGGGATAGCCCCAGTTGCCGCCGGACTCGGGCTCGGTGAGGCTGCCACCCAGCAGCCAGCCGTTGCCGGCAACCGTTCGGATCAGGAGCTGGCGCGCCGGATCCTCGGGCACGCCGCCCTCGAGCATGGCGCCGAGTCCGAAGAGGTGCATGTTGACGGCCAGCGCGGTCGAACCGTCTCCCTGCGCCAGCCGCTCCTGGCAGTAGGCGAAATCGACGATGCCGGCACCAAGCCCGCCCAGGCTGTCCGGAATGGTCAGCGCGAGGTACTTCGTCTCGCGCATCTTCTGAAAATTCTCGAACGGGAAGGTGTTGTCGCGGTCGTGATCGGCAGCGCGCGTCGCGAAATCGTCCGCGAGTTCTCCGGCGAGGGCGACCAGCCGCGCCCGTTTCTCAACCTCGGTCGGGTCAACCGTGGCCGTCATCGTTACCTCTCCGGCGGTTACGCCACTCATCCAAATCGAGTCTATGGAGCGCGGCAGAGGCCGGTCAACGGAAGTCGTCGCGGCGGCGTGCTGGGACGATATACTGCGTATGTATGGTCATTGACGGATTCTCCGAGCGATTGAAGGCGCTGCCGGCCAAGCCGGGCGTCTACATAATGCGCGACGCCAAAAGCGACATCATCTATGTCGGCAAGGCGGCGCGGCTGAAAGACCGAGTGCGGTCCTATTTCGGCTCGCCGCGCAGCCTCGAAGGCAAAACACGCCGGCTGGTGGCGCAGATCAGCGATTTCGAGTTCATCGTCACCCACAGCGAGCAGGAGGCGCTGATCCTCGAATCGACGCTGGTCAAGAAGCACCAACCGTACTTCAACATCCGGCTCAAGGACGACAAGCACTATCCATACCTGAAGATCGACCTCACCGACCCGTGGCCGCGCGTCTACATCACGCGCAGGGTGGAGAAGGATGGCTCGCGCTACTTCGGCCCGTATGCGAGCGCGGGCTCGGTGCGCCTGACGCTCGACCTCGTGAAAAAGCTGTTCCCGTGGCGGTCGTGTACGAAGACGATCACCGGCACGGACCCGCGCCCTTGCCTCGACTACTACATCCACCGCTGTATCGCCCCCTGCACGTCGTATTGCACGAAAGAGGAATACGACGAGGTCATCCAGCAGGTGATCAAATTCCTCGAAGGTCGGACCGACGAGGTCGTTAGCGAGCTTCGCGATAAGATGACGGTCGCCGCCGACGAGTTCGACTATGAGCGGGCCGCCATATATCGCGACCAGATCAAGGCGGTCGAGCGCGTGATGGAACGCCAGCAGATGGCGCTCACGACGCCAGCCGACATGGATGTATTCGGCATCGCGCGCGCCGACGACGAGGCATGCGTGCAGGTGTTCTTCGTCCGCGGTACGAAAGTGATTGGGCGAGACCACTTCGTGCTGCAGGGCACCAGGGACGAGACCGAGGCGCGCGTGCTTGAGAGCTTCCTGCAGCAGTTTTACGAGTCCGCGGTCTACGTTCCGCGCGAGGTTTTGCTGCCCGCCGACGCCGGCAACAAGGAGTTGTTGCAGACCTGGCTGACGGCGAAGCGCGGCAGGTCGGTTACGCTGGCGGCGCCGCAGCGTGGCGAAAAGAAGCACCTGGTCGGGCTGGCCAACGAAAATGCCAGCGAAGCGCTGGCCATGCTGCGCGTCAAATGGATGGCCGACAAGGGCAAGACGCTTGCCGCACTCGAGGAGCTGCGCGACGAGCTTGACCTGCCGTCCGCGCCCCATCGCATCGAGTGCTACGACATCTCCCATACCCAGGGCACGAACCAGGTGGCAAGCATGGTCGTGTTCGTCGACGGACGCCCGCAACCGTCGGAGTACCGCCGCTTCAAGATCAAGCACACAGAGGGCAACAACGACGTACTGAGCATGACCGAGGTGCTGCAACGCCGCTTCAAACGCGCCAAAGAGGCGACTGATGGCGGCGATGCGGAGAGAGCGCGCGGCGGTTGGGGCGTCCTCCCCGAACTCCTGCTAATTGACGGCGGCAAACCGCAGCTCGGCGCCGCGCTCGACGTGCTCCGCGACATGGGCCTTGGCGACGTGCCGGTTGCCGGTCTCGCCAAAGAGAATGAAGAGATCTACGTCGCCGACACGGCCAGTCCTACGATCCTGCCGCGTACGTCGCAGGCGCTGTACTTGATCCAGCGCATTCGCGACGAGGCCCACCGCTTCGCGATCACGTTCCACCGGCAGGTCCGCGCCAAATCAGGCATCAAGTCCGCGCTGGACGAGATCCCGGGCGTTGGTCCGCGCCGGAAGCAGGCGTTGATCCATAGGTTCGGCTCGGTTCGAGGTATCCGCGAAGCCAGCGTCGACGAGATCGCCGGCACCGACGGCATCAACCTTCAACTCGCGGAGCGCCTGAAGTCGGTGTTGTAGCGCGGGCAGTCGGCAGTCGTGGCGGGAAACCTCACCCCCTTCCCCTCTCCATCGCTCAGGGAGCGACAGAGAGGGGCGATCATTGAACGTGGGCGCGAGCTTGGTTGCAGCGTCGGCGCGCAGCCGGGCGCATGGCAATGCGCCCCTACGAGTAGACGGAATGCGGCACCAAGTACCGACTACAAGTTCCCCTCTCCCAGTATTGGGAGAGGGGGTCGGGGGTGAGGGCACGCCGGGCCGGAGGTAAACTCCGCCGGCCCCTTCCTTCGTTAGGGAAGGGGCCGGGGGTTAGGTCGCCGGCTTCCCGCCCTAGCTCGCCGCCCCCAGTTTCAGCGCGTCGATGACTTCAGACGCCTGCCGTCGGGTCAGCTCCGCGGGACTACAGTTGTAACGGGTGCGGCACCACTCCTCGAGCGTGCCGTCGTCCATCGCCTGGGCGCCACGTACGATCGCGTAGATCGCCTTGATCTGCGGCTCGGTCGCCGGGCGCTCTTGCCATCCGCCGGACGGCTCATGAGCTGGAACGGCAGCCGGGACGCCGTCCGAAGCGGTGGCCCGACGTGCGGACCCCACCGGCGCAGTCCGGCGCTGCACGCCGGCGCGCGTCGTTCGGATGTCTAACGGTGCGTCGACGACCTTCTGATCGTTGCCCGCGCCCTGCCCGAAGTCGAAGTCCTCGCAGAACTGCGTACCGAATCCGAGCGCGGCCAGCGCGCGGCCGAGCGCCTTCGTTTCCGCCTTTTCGATATAGTCCTTCCAGTCGTCGGCTGTTTCGCTGCCCCAACCGGTCGATTCGGCGCCGTTTGGCAGCACCACGCGGGCACGGAAGATCGCCAGGTCGGACTCGTGCTTCGCCAGCTCCGTTTCGATGCGGGCATCCGGATGCTCGGTGCGCAGCCACAGGAGCCGCCACTTCACTTCCATGTAATCGAGCTCGATGTTCTTCCACTGGCCGTCCGGCATCCGCATTCGCCGCGACAGCTTGGTCAGATACCGACTAGGGTCGAAACTGCCGTTACCGCGACTCTGGTCCAGGGTCTTCTGCTGCTGCTCGCTCACTTTCGTTCTCCCTACACACTTACGCTACTCTGTGCAGCGCCGCGCTAGAAAGATAACAGAACGCGCGTTCTAATGCAACAAGTTCTGGTTACATCCACGCCTACATTACGGAAAGTATGTGCAAAAGTTGTTATTAAATTACTGGACATACTGTAATTGTATGCTATGCTAACGCCCAGCAGCGGCCGGCCGCCGATAAGTGCAGCGGGCTAGGAGAGCCGAGCGATGGATGAAGCCGTCAGCCAGTTCCTTGAGTTCCTGACCGTGGAAAAGGGCGCGGCCCAGAACACGATCGCGGCATACCGCAACGACATGCAGCAGTTCGCAGCCTTCTGCAGTAGCACCCGTACCGTCGGTAAGAGCTCTTCCTGGAACCAGGTCGACCGGACCCGCATCCAGGAGTACCTGCGATCGTTGCAAGCCAAAGAGTACGCCGACGCCACCGTGGCGCGAAAAGTTGCCGCGATCAAATCGTTCTTCGGCTTCATGCAGGCTGAAGGCCTCACGAGCTCAGACCCGACGGAGAGTCTCTCGTCGCCGCGCGTCGGCAAATCGCTGCCGAAGCCGATTTCGCCGCAAGAGGTCGACGAACTGTTGGAACAGCCGCTGCGTCGCTCCACGCCGGAAGCCAAGCGCGACAAGGCGATGCTCGAGTTGCTGTATGCGACCGGCATGCGCGTCACCGAGCTTGTGTCCCTGAACATCACCGATATCATTCTCAACGACGGCCATGCCTACGTTCGCTGCCTCGGCAAAGGCGCAAAAGAGCGTACCGTGCCGATCCACGAGCACGCCGCCGAATCGCTCCTGCTCTACCTGCGCGACTCCCGGCGCAACCTCGTTCGCACAACCCATGAGAAGGCGCTGTTCGTCAACCGTCGCGGCGAGCGGCTTACACGCCAGGGCTTCTGGCTGATCCTCAAGGGCTACGCACAGTCGGCGCAGATCAAGTCCGGCGTCACCCCGCACACGCTGCGTCACAGCTTCGCCACACACATGCTGCGCGGCGGCGCCCCCCTGCGCCACGTGCAGGAGCTGCTCGGCCACGCCAACATCTCTACAACACAGGTCTACACGCAGCTCACCAACGAACACGTCCGCGAGGTCTACGACCGTGCCCACCCGCGGGCCGGATGAGACGGTACCCATCACTCTGCCCGCGTTCCGCCGAAAGGCGGTCCGTCCGCAAAATGCCGCGATCCACACGGACCGCGGCATATTGCGGTTCAGCGTTGACCCACCGTGTGATACCTTCCGGTCACGGTTGACGGCTATCCGCGGGCTCACCGGCGATACCGATCACCGCTATGTATGTCACGATCATGCCGTCAGGGGGCGATGTGAAGCACGCGACGATCTACGGTGTTCTTGCGCGAGAGATCCTCGATTCGCGCGGTAATCCAACCGTCGAGGTCGAAGTCACACTGTCAAACGGCGTGACAGGCAGGGCCGGCGTCCCCTCGGGTGCCTCCACAGGGGCCCATGAAGCCGCCGAGCTGCGGGACGGAGACAAGAACCGGTACGGCGGCAAAGGTGTGCTCACGGCTGTTGCCAACGTCAACGTTGAGATCGCGGATGCCATTCACGATCTCTCGGTGTTCGATCAGTCGCGGATCGACCGGGCGATGATTGAGCTCGATGGGACGCCAAACAAATCGCGGCTCGGCGCCAATGCGATCCTCGGTGTGTCGTTGGCAGTAGCACACGCAGCCGCCGCGACTGCCGGTCTGCCGCTGTACCGCTACCTCGGCGGACCCTCGGCAAACACGTTGCCGGTGCCGATGCTGAATATCCTCAACGGAGGCAAGCACGCCGAGAACTCCACCGATTTCCAGGAGTTCATGGTCATGCCGACCGGCGCCGAGTCGTTCACCCGGGCGCTGCAGGTCGCTTCCGAGATCTACCAGTCGTTGAAATCGGTTCTACACAGGCGGGGGCTGAACACGAACGTCGGCGACGAAGGCGGCTTCGCGCCGTCCTTAACGGACAACGCCGGTGCGATTGACCTCATCCTGGAAGCCATTGAATCCGCTGGGTACCGGGCCGGAGAGGATGTGCATGTTGCCCTCGACCCTGCTGCTTCCGAGCTGTACGTCGACGGAAAATACAAGCTGACGCGCGAAGATCGCGGCTTGGAGAGCGGCGCATTGGTCGCCCTCTGGACCGACTGGGTGAGGCGCTACCCGATCGTGAGCATCGAAGACGGCATGGGTGAAGACGATTGGGAGGGTTGGCGGCTACTGACCGAACGGATTGGAGACCGCGTCCAGGTCGTCGGAGACGACCTCTATGTCACCAACACAGAACGCCTCGCCCGCGGCATCAAGGAGCGTTCCAGCAACGCGATTCTGATCAAGCTCAACCAGATCGGTACGCTCACTGAGACGCTTGCTACGATCGAGATGGCGAAACACGCCGGTTTCGCGGCCGTCGTGAGCCACCGCAGCGGCGAGACCGAAGATACGACGATCGCCGACCTGGTGGTTGCGACGAATGCCGGACAGATCAAGACCGGCGCCCCTGCCCGCGGCGAGCGCGTCGCAAAGTACAACCGGTTGCTGAAGATCGAACAGGAACTCGGACCGGCGGCTAAGTATCCCGGCATGGGTGCGTTCTACAACATCGACCGCTCGATTCGGTAATCGTGGACGCCGTGCGGCAGCCGTTCCAACGCGTCTCACCGGTTATATTTCCCGAGCACTGGGACTTGCCGGGCAAGCCGGCACAGGGTCCGGCTGCCTCGCTGGACTCGTACCGCCAAACGGATTTCCAGCTCAAGCACGACCTGCACCTGTTGCACGAGGGCATGAACCTGCAGCTTCGGGTGGTTGCGGACAGCTATCCCGCGAAGTTCCGCACGCATGCAGCCGCGGCGTTCCAGCTGTACTGGTCACGTGTGTTCCACTACCTGAGCGATTCCGCGCTGTTGGTGAGCCGCGGTTCATACGTGGGAGTACCGCCGCTGATGCGGACGGCTTGCGAGTGCGTCGCCGCGGCCGTTCAGCTCGGCGGCGATGAACTTCCCGCGTTACTCGATTTCCTGGAAACAAGCCTCCGTCCCGACGAAGCCCACCGCGCAACCGAAGTCGGCCGTGGCAGCTACCACGCCGGCGGAACATTGGCGAGCGACGCACGCCTGGGCCTGGTCTATCGCACGAGCACCGAACTGGCGCGTCCACACTTTGGCGCGACGCTGATCGAAGTCGCGCCGGAATCCAACATCCAGAAGCTCGCGGTAACGTTTGGGGACCAGGCATTCCACTTCGGCTGGGCGCAACTCGAGCTCGGATGGTTGCTGTCGTTGTGCGCGCTGATTCTCGATTTCGCGGTCGCGGCGGACGTGCTCGGCACAACCGACGAAAGCCGCGCGGCGATCGAAGCGTTGGGGGAACGAGTAGACGCGGCGCTGAAACAGCCTGACCGCTGTCGGGTCGAAGAGGTAGACGCCGGCATGGACCGCCGGTTCTTGATCGTCAACTTCCGCCGGCAGTCCGCTGGGGCGCCGCGCAAGCTATTGCTGTAAACGCGGTCAGCAGTTGTCGAATTTGCCGCTGACGAGCGGCTTGATCGCGCCGGTTTCGAGGTCGTAGCTGCACCGGTCGAGACCGACCAGATCCTTGCCGTACACGTGGATTTCGACTGTTGATCGATCGCTAAGATTGTCCATCTGGTGGATCTCGTCGATCTCCGGCACCAGCAACGAAACTTCTCCAGGAAGGACGCGGGTGGTGCGTTGCTTCACCAGCCGGGCGAAGCCCTCGCGGTCGCGGTCATCCACACGGCGGAAACGCGTTTCTTCGATCCCGTTGCCAACCACGCCGATCATTCCCCACGTGTGATGGTCGTGCGGGCCCGCGTGGTCGCCCGGTCCCCAAACGACGGCGCTGACAAACAGCCCGGGTCCACGATGCAGCGCGTAGCTGCCGTGATTCGGTCGCCTGCCCTTGCCCGATGGACGGCGGTACGGCAACGGTATCGCCTCGGGATCCTGCACCAGCCGCTCCAGCAAACGCGTGCCTTTCTCGAACAACAGCGGCTGGTCGGGGCTATCGGCGATCAGCGACGTCATATCTTGAATGAAGTCTTCAAGCGAGTAGCGAGTAAGGACCATTACGGGCTCCTTTGGCCGATTTTCTGCGCCGTTTCGAATGCGGAGGACCCACCAATTATAAGCTCATCACCCAATGCGCGGCGCACCAGGCCTACGTAAACCGGCAGGTGTACTACCACGCTTGCACGTCGCGCCGATTCCGGTGGTAACGTTATGTTTGCGGCTCGTTCACGACACCGGAACGCAGATTCTTTTGCCGTGCCCGAGGAGTCGCTTCATGACAGCCGAAGGAGAGAGAACGACGTGGCGACGAAGATCGGCATCAACGGGTTCGGGCGCATCGGGCGGCAGGTTCTGAAAGCGATCATTGAACGCCATCCGGACGAACTCGAGGTCGTGGCGCTCAACGATCTCGTCGATACCAGCATCAATGCCCACCTGCTGAAGCACGACTCCAACTACGGAAACTTCCCAGGCACGGTCGAAACGCGCGAGGATGCCCTGATCGTCAACGGGCATACGATCCGCGTGACCAAATACCCGGATCCGGGACAGATACCCTGGAAGGCCATGGGCGTGCAAATCGTGATCGAATCCACCGGCCGTTTCACCGACGCCGGCAAGGCCCGGGCGCACATCGACGGCGGCGGAGCCAAAAAAGTCATCATCTCGGCGCCGGCCAAGAATGAAGACGTCACGATCGTGCTAGGCGTGAATCAGGACAAATACGACCCCCGCAAAGACAACATCATCTCGAACGCCTCCTGCACGACCAACGGGCTGGCGCCGATGGTGAAGGTGCTGCTCGACAACTTCGGCATCGTCAAGGGGCAGATGACGACCGTCCACTCCTACACCAACTCGCAGAAGATCCTCGATCTCGCCTCGGACGACCTGCGCGAAGCGCGCGCCGGCGGCATGAACATCGTGCCGACGTCGACCGGCGCCGCTCGCGCCCTCAGGCTCGTGATCCCCGAAGTCGATGGCAAGATCGACGGCCTCGCCTATCGCGTTCCGACCCCGACCGTCTCGATCGTCGAGATCGTGGCGCTCACCGAAAAGGACACCACGAAGGAAGAGATCAACGCCGCGATCTGCGAGGCGGCGGAGGGCAAGATGAAGGGCATCATCGGCCTGACGATGGAGCCGTTGGTATCGATGGACCTCAAAGGCGATGCGCGGTCGTCGATCGTCGACGGTCTTTCGACCAACGTCGTCGCCGGCAACCTGGTCAAGGTCGCATCCTGGTACGACAACGAATGGGGCTACTCCTGCCGCCTCGCGGATCTGTGCGCCTTCGTGGCCAAGAAGGGGTTGTAGGAGCAGCGAGCAACGGGGGTTGAGCGCCCCTACTCCACCTCGTCTTTCAACGCCGGCAAGGTGAAACGGAACGCGGTGCCGCCGCCGCGCCGAGCCTCGGCCCAGATCCGGCCGCCCATGATTTTCATGAGCCTTCTGCTTACCGCCAGACCGAGGCCTGCCCCTTGTGACGCCGTGCGCACGGCATCTGCAGTCCTGTAGAACGGCTCGAAGACGCGATCCATGTCGGCAGACGGGATGCCGCTTCCTCGATCCAGAACGCTGAACAGCACCTCGGCACCACGCGCTTCCGCCGAGATTTCGATGCGTTTGCCCTTGGGCGAGAACTTTACCGCGTTCTCCAACAGGTTCCGAAGCACCTGTTCGAGGAAGGTTGGGTCGGCTTCCACCAACGGCAGGTCGGGAGGAACGTCGACCGTGAGCGCGTGGTTTCCTACCCTGCCGCCGAGGTCGAGGATCACCTTGTTGACGAAACGGTGAACGATCATCGGCTCGGGCTGTAATTGCATCCCCGCCTGGGCCCGCGCAAGACTCAGAAGGTCTTCGACGAGGTTATAGAGCCGCTCAGCCTCGTCGGCCATGTCCTGCAACAGTTGGCGGCGAACGTCGGGTTCAAGCTGGTCGCCCCGCTTGAGCAACGTCAATGCGCCGCCGCGCACCGTCGTGGTCGGCGTTCGCAGTTCGTGTGAGACGGTGTTGATGAAGTCGTCCTTCAATCGATCGACTTCACGCACCTGCGTGATGTCCTGGTAAACCGTAATTACCCCTGAGAGCCGCCCTTCCGCGTCGCGAATCGCGGCAGCGTTCACGAGTACAGGGATCTCGCGCCCGGTACCGGACTGCCTGACGATCAGTTCTTGGACCTGTTCGGCGCTGCCATTGCGTACCGCCCGTGCGAGCGGCGTTTCCATCGGGGTCAGGAGCCGGCCTTCCGGCGTGAACAGCCCGACCATCTCGGCGTAGCGGCCGATCTCGGTATCGACCGGGCGATATCCCCAGATCTCTTCGACAGCACGGTTGTACAAGATGACCCGCCCACCGGCGTCGTACATTGCCACGCCGGCGGGGAGCGTCTCGATCAACGTCTGCAGCCGTTTGCGCTCCGCTTCAGCGCGTTCCAACTGCCTGATTGCGTCGAGTTGGCCGCCGAGCTGAGCGCCGAGCGTCCCAAGAAAGGTGCGCTCGTCCGGGCTGAATTCGCGTTTCACGCGTGCGCCGAGCATTAACACGCCGGTGACGGAGTTGCGACTGCGCAACGGCACATGGAGAACGGATACCGTCCCTAGCCGCTTCGCAAGCCGGGCGGAGGCGCTCCTGCCCCCTCCGCGAGCGAAATCCAGCGCCTGGATTTCGCTCGTTGCTATGGCTTCATCTACCCCATAGCCGGCACGGAGCGGCAACACTCGTACAGTCTCGAGTGCGTCTTCGTCACCGCCGCGGGCGGCCACCATCCGCAGCCGATCGCCGCTCGCTTCCAGCAGCCACACGCACGTCAGGTCGACCCCGGGAAACTGAGGCTCGAGCTCGGCGAGCAGGTTGCAGCATGCATCAGCGACGTCTTCCGTGGCCGCGAGCGTTTGCAGCGCGTGGTTCAACGCCAGGACCCGGTCCGTGCGCCGTCGCTCCTCCGTGATCCGCTCCGCCGCGCGTAAAGAATCGATCGAACCCCCAACGGTACCGGAAAGCAATGAAGCGACGTCACGCAGCGCTGCGAGCCGTTCGGCGTCGACCTTCCCCGCTCCGCCTCGGACCGCGACCACGAGTGCCGCCTGCCCTTCCCCCGTTTCGATGGGCTGCGCGAGCAACGTGCTGCCGCCGAGGCTGCTGGAGAGCGGGCCGATTCGCGCGTGCCGGTCCCACAACCTCCGAGCCAGGGACCTGCACGCGGCCTCCTCCTCCGGCGAGAGATTGAAACTGGTAAGCGTTACCTGTGCGTCGCTGTCTTTGCGTAGGACGATCGCGCCGCGATCGCACCCGATCAGTCGAAGCGCTGCTTCCAGGGAGGAGTCGAGAGGCGATGCGTGTTGCGGATCTTTGGTCGTAATCAGGCGTAGCGGGGGACGGTCCGCCGTCATACTGCGCCTCCGCGCGCCGGCTGCCCCCGGCTCGGACCCCTGGCGATGTGAGGATAGGGTACGATGTTGATAGCATCATGCAGGGGCCCCGTCAATCAGAACGGCGGCCGGCGTGCAGCAAGACCGCAATTCCCAACAACGCAGGAATAGCGATGTTTGAGTCACTGACTGACAAGTTGCAGGGCGTATTCGGCCGCCTCAACAGCCACGGCACGGTCACAGAAAAGGACCTCGAAGAGGCGATGCGCGAAGTGCGCCTGGCGCTCCTGGAAGCCGACGTCAACTATAAAGTCGTGCGCGAATTCATCGCCCAGGTAAAAGAACGTGCGCTGGGCTCCCAAATTCTCACCAGCCTCACACCCACTCAACAGATCATCGGCATCGTCAACGAAGAGCTGGTCAAGCTGCTCGGCAGCGAGCCCGGACACATTAACCGCGCTCCCCAGCCGCCCACGGTCTTGATGCTCGTAGGGCTGCAGGGCTCGGGGAAGACGACGCACTGCGCCAAGCTCGCTCTGCACCTGCGCCAGCGCGGCGACAAGCCGCTGCTCGTCGCCGCCGACGTCTACCGCCCGGCCGCGGTGGACCAGCTTCAGGCCCTCGGCCGCCAGCTCAATGTGCCAGTGTACGCGGAGGGCACCAGCGTATCGCCCGCCACGATCTGCGAACACGCGCTGGTCGAGGCGAAGCGTACCGGCGCCACGGTCGTGATCGTCGATACCGCAGGTCGTCTGCACGTCGATGAAGTAATGATGGCGGAGGTCGTGCAGCTACGCGACTTGCTTAAGCCGCAGGAAGTGTTTTTCGTCGCCGACGCTATGGCCGGTCAGGACGCGGTCAAAGCCGCGGAGGAGTTCCACAAAGCGGTCGGTACCACCGGGCTCATCTTGACGAAGCTAGACGGTGACGCGCGCGGCGGCGCCGTCTTATCGATCCGCGCCGTGACCGGGGTCGGAGTAAAGTTTATCGGCATCGGAGAGAAGCCCGACGCCCTTGACACGTTCTACCCGGATCGCATGGCGCAACGCATTCTTGGTATGGGCGACATCCAAACGCTCGTCGAAAAGGCCCAGGCAGCGATGGGCGACGACGACGTCAAAGAGCTCGAACGCAAGATGAAGACTGCGCAGTTCGACCTCCAGGACTTTCTCACGCAAATGGGCAAGGTCAAGAAGATGGGTCGCGTCGCAGACCTGGTAAAGATGATTCCGGGTGTAAACAAGATCAGCTCACAGCTCGGCGTCGACGACATGGACGACGGCTTCTTCAAAAAGACGGAGGCGATCATCCTGTCGATGACGGCGGAAGAACGCAAAAATCCGGGGATCATGCGCAAAGGTCACAGCGCCGCGAACCGCAAGCGGCGAATTGCAACGGGCTCTGCCAGCAGCGTAGCGGACGTGAATCAGCTCTTGAACCAGTTCGAAGATGCCAAGAAGATGATGAAAACTCTCGCCAGCACCAAGGGCCGTGGCTTGCTGGGGAGCATGTTCCGTTAAGATGACAGTGAGTATTTAGCGGGCGCGGCCCTTTGCCGTGCCGGAGGTGATGTTTGCTTCGAATCCGACTCCGTCGTGTAGGGAAGAAAAAGGCGCCGGCATACCGAATTGTCGTGGCCGATAGCCGCGCACCCCGCGACGGCGCGTTCGTAGAGATCATTGGCGTCTATGATCCGTTGACCGAGCCGTCAACGGTAACCGTCGACGCCGAAAAGGTTCATGATTGGATGCGCAAGGGCGCTCAGCCTTCGGAAACAGTGGTGCGGTTGTTGAAGAAGGCGGGCGTGCTGGAAACGCCCTCCGCCGCTCCCACTCCCTGAAAAAGCAGGCGCTGATGTGAAAGAGCTCGTCGAGTACATGGCCCGTCAGCTCGTGGACGAACCCGAGGCGGTCTCGGTTGACGAGATCCACCACGCGGATCGCGTCGTTCTGCGCCTGCACGTGGCTGAAGGCGATATGGGTCGCGTGATCGGCAAGCAGGGCCGCATTGCGCAGGCGATGCGGGCGCTGCTGAAAGTCGCCGCCGCTCACGAACACGTCTATGCCACCCTCGAAATCGGCTGACCCACCGCCGCATTCTGGCGCCAAGCGGCCCTCCCCTCCACTATTGAAACCAGAGGTGCGGGAGGGTTTTGTCGCGGTCGGCGTGGCGCTTACCTCGTTCGGCCTGCGCGGCGACGTCAAGGTCGAACCGTTAACCGACTTCCCCGAGCGATACGAGCCGGGCCAGCGGGTCTGGTTCGCCGGCCGTGAGCGCCGAATCCAGTCGAGTCGCTGGCAAGGCTCACATGTGTATGTGAAGCTGACCGGCATAAACTCTCCCGAAGCGGTCGCCGAGCTGCGCGGACAGTTTCTCGAAGTTGCCGAAAGTGCAAGGTCCGCGCTGGACGACGATCAGTACTACCGGTCCGACATCCTGGGTTTGGACGTCGAGACCACGACGGGCGAGCGGATTGGGACGGTCGCCGACTTTATGGCGACCGGTGCCAACGACGTGCTCGTGGTTCGCGGCCCGCTGGGAGAGGTGCTCATCCCGATGGTCGCTGACGTCATCCGCGAAGTGGATGTTGCCGGACGCCGCCTCACGATCGAGCCCTTGGAAGGCCTGCTGCCGAATCGGACTGCTCTGCCGTCCTCCGAAAAGGCGCCTGTGATGCGCGGCAAAGGCGGAAAGCACCGGCGCAGTGCGCCAAAGGAGGCCGGACAGACGTAGGCTATCCCAGCCGGCTGTTCTGAAGCTGCACGAGCCTTTTTACCTCGTCGAGGTGTGGCGCACCCCCGGTGCCGGTGAAAACCATCAGCGCAGTGTCGCGACCGCGCCGCAAGCCGACAACGTAGGCATCGCTTTGTTGCCCGCCGCCCACGGGCGTAAGTGCGATGTGGGACGCAGTAACCTCGTCGCCGATCTTCCCGAGGTCTGCAGGGTCGGTCTTGGTCGTCGCTGTGTTGGGCTGCGCCGATAATGTGCTGATTGTTTTCAGCATTTCAGGAAGGCCGGCCTTCGCGTCGTTTTCGGTCTTCCAGGTCGACAGGATCTCCAGCACTCCGAGCGGGGCGGCCGTACCGGGCGTCGGCGCGGTCGGTGCCAGGAACTGGAGCAGGGCGCCGGAGAGACGGCCACCGTCGTTCAGCATCTTCTCAAATGCGGCAGGGTCGGCCTGCATCATTGCAAAGTCGTGGTTGTTCCACGGACGCTTTGAGTTGACCGTCAGCGGAGCAACATCCGCGTCGGTCAAGCCAGTGTTCTGCAATCGAGATTCTATCGCGGCGTTTCCGGCCAGCGGCGCCGGAGTGCCCCCGGATTGCGCCCCAGTGGCAGGCACCGACGACGCGGCGTTTCCCGAGGACGAACTTTTGTTTCTATTACCACTGGAACATGCCGTCAGCGCCAGCACCGCAAGGACGGCTGCCAGCGCAACTGATCTCCGCATTCAAACCTCCAGGATGCTTCCACGCCGCTTTCGACGGAGCGATTCACATGCGAGCTTCGGCCTTAGTACCGTAGTGTAGGTGCTCAAGCAGACGCAATTGCACGGAGAATCGCGTGACTCAGCCCGGTCATTCTGCCGGGCGGCGAGGTCGGTGTGCTGCAGTCGTGGTGGAGTGCCCCCGATGGAAGCGAATGGCGGTGGCGCGTCGAGTTTTATAACCACCGCTAGCGCAGCACGGTGGTGTCACGCTCGCCGAGCCAACGCCGCCCGGCTGCCCCGATCCTGGCGAACTCGAACGCGACCGGCCCGCGCGGCTGGCCCAGCACCAGCGGCCGGCCTTGATCGGCCGCGACCGACAGTTGCACATCAAACGGAATGCGACCGATCGCCCGCATGCCGGCGCCAGTAAGCCGGTTGGACTGTGCGAACAGGTCGATTTCCTGGGAACAATGCGGGCAGGTCAGCCCCGCCATGTTGAACACTAGCCCAATAACCGGCACGCCGCGCCCTTCGAGCAGCGCGAGCGTGCGTTCCGCGTCCATCTGAGCGAGGTCCTGCGGCGTCGTGATGAAGATCGCGCCCGACAACGGCAACTCGCGCGTCATCACCTGCAACTCTTCGCCAGTACCCGGTGGGGCGTCCAACAACAGCACATCCGCATTCCACGCCGTCCCGAAAACCAGGTCGTTCAGCAACGTCGAGACCAGGCCACGGCTCGTGATCATCGGCGGAAACCCTTCAGGAACCACGAACCCCGCCGACATTACTTCCATGCCGTACCACGGGACCGGCGAGCGGCCGGCATCCGGTGGTCGCGGAGACATGTTCGTATTACGCCAGCCGCCGCCGGGCGCCATGCGCGGGTGTGCGCCGACCATGTGGGCGATGTCGGGCGCGTTGAGGTCTGCGTCGATCAGCCCTACTTTCATGCCCATTGCGGTCAGAGTCAGCGCCAGGTTTACGGCGAGCGTCGACTTTCCAACTCCACCCTTGCCGCCGAGTACTGCGATGAGGTGGCGCCCCTCGCCTAACCCGGCGCCACCTCGGTGAATGCGGTTGCCGGCGCGGATCTCGAACTGCCCGCCAGGAAAGGACGAACGCAAATGACGATATATTCGGTCCAGGTGCTGCCGGCTGCCGGCTTCGCTCGCCAGCACCACACAGGCCCAGTCTCCGTCCACCAGCACCTGCCCAACCTGATCGGGGTTCACTACCGGCTCGCCGCCCTCGTCAGCGACATCGCGCAGAGCCGTACGGATCTCTGCTTCGTCCATGGAGCATCCTCGAATTCGCTCTGGTGGCGGCTACCACCGCCCGACGATTATAGTAGCGGGCGGGCGTGGCGCGCCGGTACATTGTCTGGTGCCGGTAATGGTTAATGGTTAACGGAGGACCCTCGTGCCCGAAGCGCCCGATCTGGAGGCGATCCGGTCGTTTCTCGCGCCGAGAATCTGTGGGGTAACGATTGGCTCGGCAATGGTTCGCATCCCCATCGTCGCGCGCTTCCCCAAGGAAGAGTTCTCCGACCGTCTCGTCCGAACCCGTTTTTCAGCGATCGCCCGGCGCGGAAAATTCCTGCTGTTCCGTCTCGAGAGCGGCCGGATACTGGCCGTAAATCCGATGCTCACCGGCCGCTTCCAGTATGTGCAACCGCAGGAGAGGATGCGCGCCAAGACGTGCGCGGTCATCGCTTTCGAAAGCGGCTTCGAGCTGCGCTACGTAGACGCAAACCTGATGGGCAAGCTTTACCTGATTGACGATGGGGCGCTCGCAACGGTGCCGCAATTTTCCGAAATGGGCCCGGACGTGCTCGATCCCGCACTCACGGAGACGGTCTTCCGCTCCCGGCTCAAGCGTCATCCAGGCATGGTGAAGAATATCCTCGTCAATCATACGGTCGTGGCCGGCATCGGCAACGCGTATGCAGACGAAATCCTGTTCGTAGCGGGGATTCATCCCTATCGCAAACGCTCGGAGCTATCCGACGAGCAGCTAACCAGGCTTTACTGGGCCATCGGCGCGGTCATGAACTGGGCGATCCCGATCGTCGCGGAGCACATGCGCGATGAGCTGGCATACGACGAGTGGCGCGCCCACCTGCGCGTGCATCGGAAAGGTGGCCAGCCGTGCCCAGTGTGCGGCAACCCGATCAGCGAAATCACCGCCGGCCAACGCATCACCAACTTCTGCCGCCGCTGTCAACCGTGAAGGCGTTTTCCAATCAACTCACCAAGCCCTAGTACCAATCACTCCGATAGGTCTCGTAGCTTATTCGTTCCGGGGTACTGCTGTGTGGGATAGGGAGCTGAACCGGGCCGCTCTCCCGGGATGGAAGATAGACCGTGGCCGTACCCTCCACAGGCATTCCACCGGGGTGGCTGCTCTCAATCCGGATGCCCGCGGTGCAGTACTCAGCCTTGCCGGGAGCCGCTCCTGCTCACCCGTGCGTTTCATCGTGGCCGCAGCATGTTCTCCTACCACGTACGAGCGAACACGCCCCAGCAATTTCTCAGCGGCCCCGAAACGCCGCCTGCCGTTTTTCGGCGAATGCCCGCCGTCCCTCTTTGTAATCCTCGCTGTCGAAGCAGGCGTTGACCATCGCTTCCACACGCTCCAGGTCGCGGTCGACGGGGTCGCGCTCCCACTCCCGCAATGCCGCTTTGGCGGCCCGAACGGTCAGGGGCGCGTTGCTCGCGATCAGGGCGGCATACGCCTGCACCTCGGCCTCAATCGTTTCCGCCGGCGCGATCCGATTGACCAGACCGACGCGGATCGCTTCGTCGGCCGCCAGGAAGCGGCCGCTGAACAGGATGTCGCGGGCGACCGATGCACCGACGAGTCGCGCCAGCGCTGCGATGCTGTTGAAGTCGTACCCAAGGGCGAGCTTGGCGGCGGGAATGCCGAACTGGGAGTCCGGCGTGGCAATGCGCACATCGGCAGCGAGCGCCACGGCGAGACCACCGCCGACGCAGTACCCGTGGATCATGGCGAGCAGCGGCTTGTCCAGCCGGTGCAGCCAGCGATGTCCGCGAGCGTTTATCGCGCCATATTCCTTGCGCTGCTCAGCCGAGGCGCGGTGCTGATCGAATTCCGTAATGTCGGCGCCGGAGACGAACGCTCGACCGCCGGCGCCTTTCATGACCACAACGCGCACGGCAGAGTCGTCCTGGAACGCTTCCATCGCGTCACCTACGCCCTGCCACATCTCCATCGACATAGCGTTGCGGCGGGCGGGGTTATTAAACGTCAACCAGCCGATACCGTTGTCGACTTCGGCCAGAATCTTGCCGGTCGAAAGCTTCATGCGATCGCTCCTGCCTCCCGTAGCTGCTGGATTTGTACGTTGTCGTATCCGAACTCACGCAGGATCTCGTCTGTGTGCTGGCCTACATCGGGCGCGGCATGATGAAATGCCGCCGCGTGCGGAACGGCGGAGAGGGTAAACGGCGAACGCACGAGTCGCACGTCGCCCAGTTTCGGATGCGGTGCCGTTCGCGTCATCTGCAGATGCTTGACCTGCGGATCCTCGAACGCCTCGCCGATGGTATTGATCGGTCCACAGGGGACGCCGACGGCGTTGAGCTTCTCTACCAGATCGGCGGTAGTAAAGCACCTAACCACCTCCCCCAGGTCGGCACGGAGGCGCTCTCTGTGCTTTGCCCGCGACCGGGCGTCGGCGTAGTCCTGGTTGGCAAGCAGATCCTGGGCGTCCAGCGCGGTACACAACGAGACCCACATCCTGTTTCTGCTGGCGGCAATGTTGACGAGGCCGTCGCTCGATTCGAACGCCCCCGTTGGTACCGCCGTGGGGTGATGGTTGCCCTCCTGTCCTGGTACGTCGCCGGTCATCGTGTAACGAGCGGCCTGGAAGTCGAGCTTACACAGCATCGATTCCAAGAGCGACGTGTGCACCCATTGACCGCGCCCGGTCTGTTCCCGATGGAGCAAGGCAAGCAGGATGCCCTGGCCAAGGAACATGCCGGCGGCCGTATCCGAAATGGCGACGCCGACGCGCATCGGCCCTCGACCCGGTTCCCCGGTGACCGACATGAGGCCGCTCATGCCCTGGATGATTTGATCGACGCCCGGCCGATCGCGATAGGGCCCGTCCTGGCCAAAGCCCGAATTGCTGGCCAGGATGATGCGCGGATTGGTCTTCGCCAGCGTTTCGTACTCAATGCCGAGCCGGCGCTTCACATCGGCACGGAAGTTCTCGACGACGATGTCCGCCCGGCCGACGAGGTCGAGAAAGACACGGTGCCCGTCCGGATGCTTGAGGTCCAGGGCGAGACCGCGCTTGTTGCGATGCAGGTTTTGTTCGTCGGGACCGTGCCGGCCGCCCGCGCCTGAACGGCCCGCGGGATCACTGTCGGGCGGTGCCTCGATTTTGATCACGTTTGCGCCCCAGTCGGCAAGCAGCCGCACGGCGGTCGGGCCTGCGCGGGCGATGGTGAGATCAAGGACGGTATATCGGGCAAGCGGTAGCGCTTCAAGCATAATCTCGACTCCTGGATTGCGGCGACCGCGTCAGATAACCTCGTCTTCACGTAACTTGCCGATCTGCTCCCAGGGGTAGCCGAGCTCGAGCAATACCTCTTCGGTGTGTCGTCCCAGCTCCGGAGCAGGGCGGACGGGACCGGGAACGGTGCCAGACATATGGATAGGAATTCCGGTGGTGCGAATCGTTCCGAGGCTGGGATAGTCCACATCAACGACGTAGCCATTAGCGAGGACCTGCGGGTTGTCGACTACCTGACGGTAGTCGTTCACAGGGCCGTTGGGGACATCCTGGGCGGTCAGGCGCTCGGTCCACTCGGCAACCGTCCGCTCGGGGAAGATCGCCTCCAGAGCTGACTCGAGCTCGTCGGCGTTGTGATAACGGTCCCACGGACCGGCAAAGCGCGGATCTGTTTCCAATTCCGGGTGATCGAGGGCGCGGCATAGGTCCAGCCACATCCTCTCCTCGATCGCCGCGATCGCGACCCAGCCGTCCGCAGCGCGGTAGTGGCTGTAAACCGGGCTCCGGCGCCAACGTACGCGGCCTTGCTTGCCGGTGCGCATGAAGCGCATGATCTGCCGACCCTGTAGTGCAATCGTCGAGCCCAGCAGCGATACCTGCACGTGCTGCCCCTGTCCGGTGGTTTGCCGGGCGATCAACGCGGACGCGATTGAAAAGGCGAATAACATCGCGCTTACCTGGTCTGCCAGTCCTGGCAGGCCCGGCACCGGATCGTTTCCGGGACCACCGCCCTGCTCAATCATCAACCCGGTCACCGCTTGGGCTACGTGATCGTACCCCGGCCGGCGCGAGTCGGGCCCCTCTGGTCCAAATGCGGAGGCAGAGCCATACACCAATCGCGGGTTGAGCTTCCTGACCGCTTCATAGCCCAGGCCGAGCCGGTCCATCACGCCCGGCCGGAAGTTCTCTGTCAGTACGTCCACTGACGGTACCAGTTGCTCGATAATTTGCTTCGCTTCAGGGCGCTTGAGATCGAGCGTCATCGAGCGCTTGCCACGGTTATACGACTCGAAATAGGCGGAAAAGCCGAATTTGTCGCGTTCAGACTGACGACCGTGCTCGCCGTCAATGCGCGGCTCAACCTTGAGTACATCCGCCCCCATATCCGCCATCAGCGCGGTCGCGTATGGACCCTGCTGTTGCCTCGTAAAATCCAGCACCCGAATGCCGTCAAGTGGTCCGCTCATGCTCAGCCTCCCCCCAAAATCCCCAGGCCATTTCGCCCGTCTTAATCGGTGCTGGCCCGGGGACTATGACCGTCGTCGCCCAGCGCTCATGATACGCCGCCTGCGCCAGCGGGCGCTCGGCGTTCGATCCACACTGGCTCCCGGCGCTGGATGATCAGAGTTGTTTGGTGCAGCAGGCGCAAATTCCTCCGTCCGCTGAAGAATCCCGTCCGGATTAGCCCCTGATCTTGTCGATAACCAGGATTAAGCCGAGGCCAACGAGAACAACGCCCGCGAGTTTTTCAGCACCCTCGGTGAACCTCTCGCCCACCCGCGCCCCTACCCGGAAGCCGATTTGTGAGAGAACGAACGCTTGAACGAAGATAGCCACGAGTGCCGGAATGATAGGCACCTTAAGCAGTCCGATCGTGAAGCCGATCGCTAGTTCATCCATACTGATGCTCAGGCCGAGGACGATCATTCCCCAGCCATGCAAACTCGCCAGCTTGCGCATTTGGTCGTCCTCGTCTTCGTCGTGGACGAGCATCCATACGCCGAAAACGATGAGCACGCCAATTGCTACGTAGTCCGCTGTTGAGCCGAACGCATTCCCCAGCGGCCGGCCAAGCAAGAGGCCGACGAGCGGCATGCCACCCTCGAAGCATGCCATCACGGCCGAAATCCGGTATCTTGCGCGCCCTTTTACGCCGGCGATGGCGATCGCCGCCGACAAAGCGAAGGAGTCCAGGCCCAACGGGAGGATCAGCCCAATAAGAGTTCCTATCAAGTCAGTTCCTCCAACCATGGCTGATGCGTTGACTGGCGCAGCGCAATGTGACTATTCATGTGACCTTCCGGTTCCGCGCACCATTGCTGACCGGAGCATCGTTTGGACTGCCCTCCTGAACGTCCTCATTGGCGTAAACCTGGGATGCGAATACCTCGAGCACGCGATTACCACCTGTGAGGGCCGCTGCTGCGGCTTCGCGTAAAGGTGAGCCAAAAAAGTCGCGTTTCAAGATGCGCCGCCAACGCCTCGGCCTCCTCGGGACGGTCGGGCAGGATTCCAGCCGCTTGCTGCAGACATATCGCGCCGAGCACGGTGGCAATCCATTGTTCCATTTGTAGCACTGTCTAATGCGCGATCGGGCATGCTATGCTGCCTCTCGCGACGGAGGCACCCGCGCCCGAATTCAAAAGCAAGCGTAAGCCGAGGTCGCGCGATATCCCCTGATGGAGCTGTAACGATGGCAGAGACACAGTCGACCGGCGCTGCAGCGGAGCCTCGGCTGCGCGTCCGCAACGCTAAAGACGTTCCGGAACGGATTGGCCATGGCGCTGTCCGCGGTCGCACCATCTTCACGAGCAGTGACACGAGCTTCGAGAGCTCGCTACACGCGGTGCTGCACAACTCCATCCCTGCCGGCGAGGTCAACGAGCGGCACGTGCACGCAGACGTCGAGAAGGTGTACTACTTCATTCGCGGCGAGGCGGAAATCGAATGTGGTCCCTGGAGCGACCACGCCAGCGCCGGCGACTTCCTGTTCTTCCCCGCCGCCATCCCGCATCGCATCCGGAGCCTCGGTCCGGATGACCTCGAGTTCGTCGTCGTCCAGTCAAAGGTGACCTCTCCGCCACGCGGAATCGACCAAGCGTAGTCCGCGGGATCTGATTCGGCTTCGCTGCTGTTAGACAGACCTGGCCGACTTCACCGATGTGGAGGAATATCGGTGGCACAGAGCATGATGCAGCCGGCCACGGGCCGGCCGCCGCAAAGGAGCGGGCATGATCTACGAGATGCGCACCTACACCATCAAGCCGGGCAGCGCCGCTGAGTTTGAACAACGCTGGGCCCCGCTGATCGCGGGCCGACAGCAGCTCTCACCGCTCGCCGGCATCTGGCGCACCGAGATCGGCCCGCTCAACCAGATGATCCACGTCTGGCCCTACGCGTCTGTGGACGAGCGAACGCGCATCCGCGGCGAAGCGGTCGAACGCGGTGGCTGGCCGCCGCCCACGAGCGATCTTATCGACGCGATGGAGTCGGAGATCCTGTTGCCCGCTCCGTTCATGCGACCGACGCAACCCGCGGCGATGGGCGGGATCTACGAGTTGCGCATCTACACGTATCGGGCAGGGACGATGCCGATGGTGCTTAAAGAGTGGGCCGAGCGAGTGCCGCATCGGGAGCGGTACTCGCCGCTGGCCGCGTGCTGGTACAGCGACATCGGCGGCCTCAACCGCTTCTTCCACCTATGGCCATATGCGAACCTTGCCGATCGAGATCGAATCCGGGCTTTGGCTTCGCAGGATCCCAACTGGCCGCCACGGACGCGCGAGTGGCTCGTTCGCCAGGAGAACAAGATCCTGGTTCCGTTGGCGTTCTCACCGCTGCACTGAGGCCCCGGCCACGCGGCGCTGGTTCGATGCGGTGCACAAATGCTGGTGCGCTCAACGGGCGCAGCTGGCTCGGCAGTTCATAAGAGGGGGTGACGCCAAGCCGGTACAGCCGGGCCCCACTGCAGTCTGGGCCCCTCGTTTACCTTGCCGAGCAAAGCAGACGAAGGTACTCGAACGTCTTCGAAATAGGTCTCATTGGTCCTGGCCGTTCCGTAGGTCGTTCTAGGTGGGGCAACGGGATCCGTTTGCAGAGTCCACAGCGGTCGCACCGATATCCCAGGGGCATCCATGGGGATGAGGAAGATAGAGATGCCTTTGTGCTTCGGGGCATCCGGATCGGTCCGGGCCATCAAGTAGATGTGGGTGGCCGAGTGCGCCGCGGTGGTGAAGATCTTCTGGCCGTTTATCACGTAATCGTCGCCATCACGCACGGCCCTGCACTGCAGACTGGCAAGGTCGGCGCCTCCGGATGGCTCCGTGTACCCCAGGCAGAATGAGATTTCACCCTTGGCGATGCGAGGGAGGAAGTAGGCCTTTTGTTCGGGTGTGCCAGCCGCAATGATGGCCGGGCCGCCGCTGCCGCCACCGCTGCCTACTGCAAAGCCAATGCGGTTGAACTCCTCTTCGACGATGTACTGCTTCATGCGGTCGTCTTCCTGGCCTCCGAGCTCCTTGGGCCAGCTAATGGCGAGCCACTTCTTTTCGGCCACCTTCTTAATATATGCCGGCCACAAGCGGGCCCCGACGGCCCTCGACGCCATGGTCGATCTCGTGCTGGACCTCCGGCGTTACGTTCTCGGCAATGAATTGCTTTACCTCTTGCTTGAAGGCTTCATGCTCAGCTGAGAATCCGAGTCCATTGCTTACGTCATCCTTCTACGCTCTCGCGTCGCAACCGGGCTACCTATATCAGCGCCCAGCGAATTCTACCCCTATGTTGCCTGCTCATGAGTCGGGTATTCCATGCGGCTCCAGGCCGGCACTCGCAACTGTACGGCTTCGTGCAGTCCGGTATACAACAGCGCGGCCAGGTCCGCTTCGTCCGCAGGCCGCCGGGTCAGGCGAGTGGCACACACGGCGAGGCCGGGCAGAAAGTGCGTATCACTGCCGCCGATCCCCGGCACCGAGAAGCGCGTGGCCAGTGTCTGTGCGCGATCGTTCCGGGTCGCGTGTTCCTGGCCATTGAGCGCCTCGACACCGTGCACCAGTTCCGGCAACCGCTCCCAATCGATCGGGCGGTTCCAGCCGCGATAGGGGTGGGCGAGGAAGATGATTGCGCCGCATTCTTCTGCCTCTCGCCGCAAGACTTCAATGGATCGCAGCGCGGGCGCGTAAGTAGATAGCCCGAAGGCCAAAACGTGGCCGATATCGGTCGTGATCTCCATGCCGCGAAGGACGAGGATTCCCGCGCGCTCGCTGAGAATCCGCACTTCATCGGTGGGATGCAATGCGTCATGCTCAGTCAGAACTATCCCGTCGAGGCCTGCATCTGCCGCCCGCTCAGCCAACTCTTCGGCATCGAGAGCGCTGTCGCCGGAGTACGGCCGGCTGTGCGTATGGAGGTCGATTAGCATCGTTGCATGGAGGTCCCTGCCCAGGATTTGATAACCCAGACCACCGTACGCTAGTTGCGTGCCACTGAGCCCCCGCCGAGCGGCAAGACCACGGCCATCGGAAGGCCCGCTTCGAATCCAGGCTCGAGCACCGTCCCACGCACCATGTCGTTCGGACTGCGCCCTCGGACATACATGCCGGCAAGCACGAGCCCGATCGCGGAAAGCCCGCCGGCCGTGACCAGCGCGACGCCTGGATCCCAGCGCTGGGATACTGCGCCGATGAACAGGCTGCCGATCGGCGTCGTACCGGCCTGGAACTGCGTGTACAAGCTCATCGTGCGGCCGCGCAAGGCGTCGGGCACGATCACCTGCAGCCGCGTCTGCGTGGATGCGCTGTACATGATGCTGCAACCGCCGGTCAACGCCAGCAGAACCAAACTAATGACGTACTGGTGCGAAAGGCCGAGGCCGATTAACGCGACCACCAGCGCCAAGCCCCCGAGCACGACCGTACGTTGGCTCTGCATTCGCGTGTAGGCAAGCGTCAGCGCCGCGACGAGCGACCCGGCGCCGAGGGCGGCAAACAGGAAGCCGTAGCCGAGCGAGCTGGTGTGCAGCGTGAACTTTGCCAGCAACGGCAGGACTACGTTGAAGTTATAGGCAAAGGTTCCAAAGAATAGGAGTTGGATCAGCAGTACAAACACGGCGGGCGTGCGCCGGGCGTAGACGACGCCATCACGCAGCAGTGATAGCGTCCGCCCATGCGGTCTCGCCGGTATCGAGAAGAACAGGTCCGGCTTCATCGCGATCAGGGCGCAAATGGTTCCGAGGAAGCTCACCGCGTTCAGCCAGAAGCAGCCCGCGAGGCCGATCGTCGCAATCGCGATACCGGCCAGCGACGGTCCGGCGATGCGGCTGGCGTTCATCAGCGTAAAGTTGAGAGCGACGGCGTTGGCGACTTCATCCCGCCCGACCAACTCGACCGGGAACGATTGCCGTGCCGGATTATCGAACGCGTTGGTCAAGCCGAGCATCAGCGCGAGCACGTAGACGTGCCAAAGCTGAATGAGTCCCGTCGAGGTAAGGACTGCGATGATCAGGGCCTGAACCGCGGCGACGGACTGAGTGGTGATGAGCAGGCGTCGCTTTGGGATGCGATCGGCGAGCACGCCGCCGAACAACGACAAGATGCTCAGCGGTAGGAACTGGAGGGTGATGACGGTGCCCAGAGCAAACGGCGAGTTTGTCAGGTTGAGGACCAGCCAGGCCTGGGCCAGCCGCTGCATCCACGTACCGGTGAGTGAGATGAGCTGGCCGGTCCAGTAGAGCCGGTAATTGTAGACCCGCAGAGACGAGAAGGCGCGCATGAAACCATGATCCCGCGGCTCGAATCGCGCCGGCCCCCCCGTCCTGTTGACCGCCATTGTTGCCTCCATCCGTGATCCGGGGAGCGCGGGTTCTATCAGATGGTCAAGCATGCGCCGGTTACCGGCATCGGCCGCCGTCCGGTGATCGGCCGGCCCTGGCGGCTCAACAGGACGCCCGTTTCGATCCGGCGAGCGTCGCCGCTCCTCGGCGAGGCGAACGCGTACGTCCTCCAGGATCTCGTTGGCTTGTCCTCGAAGACGTTCGATCGCTTGGTCGTGCAGCGCCTCACGGGCGAGCTCGGGGCGCCGCCGCCGGCGCCCCGTCCGATACCGCTCTACGAGCAGGTTCGGCTTGGCCGTATCCACAGCCACGATCCTGCATACCGCGAACGTCTCGGCATTGAAGCGGAGTTGGGAGTGGGTAAGGCGGCCGGGGACCACTGATTATAGTAGACTCCCCACCATTGGCTTCACGCCGTACCGGCTAACGCCTTCTGCACTGCGCGACTTTCCACCAAGACGTCCACGCGGACCGCATCCCACTGGGTCGCCTGGTCCCCGAGGTCGATCTTGAGGCAGACAAATACCGGGCCTTCCTCTTCGAGCATGCCGGGCAGTTCTTCGCGGAAGCGGCCCACGTCGTCGAACGTATAAACGGCGCGGTACCCGGCCGCGGCGGCCATGCCGGCGAAGTCGATACGGTCGCCGGATGCGATCGGCTGGCTGCCCGAGGTTTCGTAAACGCCGTTCTGGAAGAGGAAGTGGTGGAAGTTGCGTGGCGCCGCGCCCGCGATGGTCGCCAGCGAGCCCAACTGCATGAGCAGGCTCCCATCACCGTCGAGAACGACGACTTTGCGGTCCGGTTGTGCGACAGCGATTCCGAGCGCCAGTGACGAAGCACCGCCCATGAATCCGATGCAGGTCATATTGAGCGGGCTGGGCGAGAGCACGTGCCAGGGTGTTACTACCTGCATGGTCGATACGACTATGCGGTCATCGCGCTGCTGTGCCAGCGCCCTTAGCGCTTCGTCCCGTGACATGCCCATGATTCATCTCCAGAGTGCGTGTTCGCCGGTGTCATCTCATGAAGTGGGCGCGCCTATGAGCACCGCGACCGGCATTTCGCGCTCGCGGCTCTCGTCATACGCCTGCTTGAGCCGATGCACGTCGGCAGGCCCATCGACCAGATAGTAAGGAATGCCAAGGGTGTCCAGCAGGGGTTCGGACAGGCGAACCATGGAGCCCTTGTTCTCCCGCGGTGTCTTGTCGAGTTCCCTGCCCAGCAGCCCGATCATCATGAACATCGGTACCTTCATATCGAGAGCAATGCCGCGCAGGTTGTTAACGCAGGCAAACAGGCCGGCGTGCTGGATCATGACAACGCAGGGTGCGCCCCCGATCCACATGCCGGCCGCCATCGCCACCGCTTCGTCCTCGGTGCAGAGGGTGATGACTTTGAGATCATCCACGTGATCGAGCGCGGCCAGCAGCGTCTTCTGGTGCGTGTCAGGGACGGAGATAACGTACTTGACGCCGCAGCGACGCAGCTCCTGCACCAGTGCCTCAGCGGGAACGGACTGGGCGGGCAGAACCATCAGCTAGCCTCACCAATTGGAGGTCTCGGGCCGACCCAAAGCATAGCATGCGTCGCGATGACCTAGCGGACTATGGTGGGAACCCGCGCGTGCAATAATCGAATCATCCATGCTCTCCACCCTGCTCTCTACGTTCGGCATTGTGTTTTTAGCCGAGTTGCCGGATAAGACGGCGCTTGCGGTGCTTGTTCTCGCCACGAGGTACGGCGCTCGACAGGTGATCGCCGGCGCCTGGCTCGCTTTCATCGTGCAAACCGGCGTCGGCGTGGCAGCGGGCAGCGTGCTGACGCTGCTGCCCGCCCGACCCGTTCATGTGGCCGCCGGGGTTGGCTTTCTCGTGTTCGCGGTGTTGGCGCTGCGCCGCAATGAAGAAGAGGAGCTGGAGGAAGAAGAGAGCGAAGTGGCGACGATCGCGCGGTCTCGTCGGCGGGCTCCCTGGATGGCCGCCTTCCTGGTCGTTTTCGCCGCGGAATGGGGTGATCTGTCCCAACTCGCAACCGCGTCGTTGGTGGCAAAGACGGGTCAACCGCTACCAGTTGCAATCGGTGCGATCGCTGCGTTGTTGTCGGTCACCGTCATCGCAGTAGCGACCGGTTCGCAATTGACCCGCTTTCTCGCCCCTGAGCTACTCACGCGGGTCAGCGCCGGGCTGTTTGCGGTTGTCGGCGTCGTCATTATCGTGCAGGCGCTACGGTGACGGACTTGTAGCCGGCGGTCAGTGTTAAAACGTTGGGTGACTATTCCCGAATCGGTCCGCCGGGGCCGCTGACTGCCTTGACCCTCGCGTGAGCGCATGTTAATTTCGCTCCGGCTCCGGAGGATAACAATGGCAATCGTCGAAACCGAGTACAGCGACGGCATAGCAGTGATCCGCCTCAACCGACCAGAGCGGCTGAACGCCCTCGGAACCGAACTTCGCGCCGCCCTCGCGGACGCTTGGTGCGCATTTCGTGATGCGGCGGACGCGGAGGTGGCTATCTTCACCGGTACGGGACGGGCATTCTGTGCCGGCGAGGACATGAAGGAGTCGGTGGAGCGCGGTTCCCCGGGGGGTGCGCCGCTGACCCGGAAGGACCCGTATCTGGCGGGGACGATCGACAAGCCGGTGATCGTGGCCGTGAACGGCTATGCGATGGGCGGCGGCTTCCAGCTCGTCGAGCGCGCGGATCTGCGTGTGGCTGTCCGCGGAGCTGTGCTCGAGATGTCAGAGGCGAAGCGCTGGCTGCTCGGCGGCTATCAGCACGGGTTCATGGGAGGGCTGCCTCACGCGGTAGCGACGGAGATGGCCTTTGCGTACCGGTTCACCGCCGAGCGGCTGCACGAGCTTGGCTACATCAACCGGCTGGCGGATGAAGGCGACCTGCTGTCGGTTGCACAAGAGCTGGCAGCACATCTGATAACGCTGCCGCCGGCTTCGCGGGTCAACACGCTGATGATGATGCGAGCGATGCGGCCGGTCGTGTCGCCCGAGCTCCAACGCCTCGCAGACCAACTCCATGAGCATGGGGCAAAGGAGGACCTGATGGAGTCGCGCCGCGCTTTCGCCGAGAAGCGGAAGCCCAACTTCAAAGGCTGGGACCAGCCGGCGGATCGCTCCCGTACTCCCACCCTGCAGTCGGTCCGGTGAAAGGCCACTCCGCGGCCTAACAATATTGCCGTTGCGGATTATGTGAAGTAGCCATCCCTTGGTCCTTTGCGGTGCAAAGCGCCCTAGCGCTCCTCGATACGCACGTTGTCGGACGGCTCGTCGATCACCGGGTTTTTGATCGCGCCGATCCCATCGATCTCGATTCGCACCACATCGCCGGCTTTCAAATACTTCGGCGGCTTAAAGCCCATCCCCACTCCGGAGGGCGTCCCGGTCGCCACGATATCACCGGGCTCCAAAGTGAAGACCGTCGATAGGATCTCTACAATCTCGAAGCAATCGTGAACGAGCAGCTTCGTGTTGGAGTCCTGGCGCAACTCTCCATTTACCCACGTCTTGAGACCAAGAGCGTGTGGATCGCCCACCTCGTCGGGCGTAACGATCCAGGGGCCAATCGGGCCGTGCGTATCCCAGGATTTGCCAAGGGTGACCGTTGCTGCCTTCCGCTGCCAGTCGCGCACGCTGACGTCATTCGCGATCAGATAGCCGCCAATAACCCGGTGAGCCAGAGCCCTCGGCACGTGCCGGCAGCGCTTGCCGATAACGAAGGCGAGCTCTCCCTCATAATCCAGCTCCTCGGATGCCCGCGGCCGGTGGATGGGGTCGCCGGTTCCGATTATGCATGTGGTTTGTTTGTTGAAGAAGCGAGGAAACTCCGGCGCCACGCCGCCGGCCTCCGCAATATGTTGTGCGTAGTTCAAACCGATCGCCAGGTATTTTCGCGGCCGGGGTACCGGTGGCTCCAGTCGCGCCGCGCCAAGAGGGATGCGATGGCTGGCCCGCGCTGCGGCTGCGCGCACGGCATCCAGCGCCGGCTCACCTGCCGTTAGTAGATCGACCATAGAAGCGGGCAGCCGGGGGTCCGCTGACTCGAGGTCAATGATGCCGTCTGCGTCCACGACGCCGATGCGAATCCTGCCTTCGTGCGTAAACGTCGCGAGCTTCATATAACGTCTCCTGGCAGCCAGTCATGACCACTCCTCGAGGCAGCCGTGTTCGGCGTCTGCCTGCGGTCGGGCGCTAGACAGAGTCCTGTGTTTTGGAGCGGGAGACGCATTCGAACGCCCCGCAGTCTGGCTGAACGGCACTCTGTTTACGCACACTGTCAGCGGTCCACCAGAGCCCATCGCCGGACGGCAACGCGCAGAGCCGGCCGGCAACCACTTGCTAGGCGAGCTCGCTCAGTTGTTGCTGAAAGTCGGTCATGAAGGTCTGCAGTTCGTCGCCGGTGTAGGCGGCGATCACGCCTACATTATGCACGATAAGCTGTGCCCGACTGGTCATGCGAATGAACTCCTGGGTGGAACGGAGGCTGTCGAGCTTGTCGCGGTCGCCACGAAGGAGCGCAAAGCCGTTGAGGTCGCCACCATGCGCCTCAAGCAGAAACGGCTCGAAGCTGTCGATTTGTCCCCGCTGTTGCAAGCTGCCGTAGTACTGCAACGTCTCGTTGAACACCTGCAACGCCTTTTGCTCTCGCGTCGCGATAACTTCTCCCCAACCGATGAAAAGCACACCTTTCGCCATAGCTCACCTCCACGTCATACGGGTACTTTAATACGCCTGGTTGTTGCGCCGCCTGTACCTGCCACTCCGCAGCCGCTCCAGGGCCATCAAGTTGCGTATTCGCTCAGAAGCCGAAGCATACGCAGCTTTGACCGTAATAGCAATGCTTTCGGCGTATTAGCTTCATGGCAAAGTAAGAGGAGGGAGTGGGCTACTGTATCGTTTCAGGCTCGGCCTCTGGACGGTCACCTGGTGGTCGCCTCGGCTATGTCTCACCTCTCCTGAATCACGGCACCAGTACGCCCACGATAGATGGCGCAGTATAATCGCGGCGTCGCCGGTGCCCGAAGGCACAGGAGGAACGCTGCCGTGGACATCCCCAACGAGGTCTTGCTCGACATCCACCGTCGTATGGTGCGCATTCGCATCTTCGAGGAGCAGGCGGGCAAGCTGCAGGAGGCCGCAAAGATTCCGGGCGCCCTGCACCTGTACGTCGGCGAGGAGGCAGTCGCGGCCGGCGTGATGGTGCACCTCTCAGCCCAGGACCAGATCACCAGCACGCACCGAGGCCACGGCCACCTGGTGGCCAAGGGCGGCGACTACAAGAAGATGTACGCCGAGCTGTTCGGCCGCGCCACCGGCTACTGCAAGGGCAAAGGCGGCAGCATGCACGTCTCAGACCTCGAGCTGGGCATGCTGGGCGCCAACGGCATCGTTGGAGGCGGACCGCCGATCGCAGTCGGCGCGGCGTTCTCAAACAAGTACCGCGGCACGCAGAACGTCGCCGTCTGCTTCTTCGGCGACGGGGCCAGCAACGAAGGTTCCTTCCACGAGGCCGCCAACATCGCCGCGCTGTACAAGCTGCCGTGCATCTTCGTCTGCGAGAACAACGGCTACGGCGAGTTCACACCCCAGGCGAACCACCAGGCGATCAAGGACGTCGCCGACCGCGCCCGCGGCTACGGCATGCCCGGACTGGTGGTAGATGGCATGGACGCAGTCGCCGTCTACGAGGCGGCGGGCGAGGCGATTTCCCGCGCCCGGCGCGGCGAGGGACCCGCGCTGCTCGAGTGCAAGACGTACCGCTTCTTCGACCACGTCGGCGTACGTGGCATGGGAGTGTCCTACCGTAGCGACGACGAGGTCTTGCAGTGGCGCCAGCGCGACCCGATCACCCTGCTGGAAGCGCGTTTGGCGGAGCTAGGCGTGCTCGACGAGGCCGCGGCGCAGGCCGTACACGAGCAGGTGCTGACCGAGGTTCAGGAGGCGATCGCCTTCGCCGACGCCAGCCCGTACCCGGACGAGTCCGAGCTACTGCAGGACGTGTACTTCGTGCCCGCGGGCCGCGCCTAGCAGCCGGTACCCCGACGGACATACGCGCAGAGGAGAGCCAAGATGACGACCGCGCAAGCACCGGCACGCACGCTCACCTACGTCGCCGCCTACGTCGAAGCGCTGCGCCAGGCGCTGCAGGAGGACCCGATGGTCTTCGTCTGCGGCGAGGACATCGGCGCCTACGGCGGTGTGTTCGGCACCGCCCGCGGCCTGCAGAAGGAGTTCGGTAAGGAGCGAGTGTTCGACACGCCGATCTCCGAAGAGGCGATCATCGGTTTAGGCGTCGGCGCGGCGGCGACCGGTTGCCGCCCCGTCGTGGACATCATGTTCATGGACTTCATGGCCGAGTGCGGCGACGAGATCCTGAACCAGATGGCGAAGATGCGCTACATGTTCGGCGGTAAGGCGACGCTGCCTGTGACGGTGCTGACTATGGCCGGCGCAGGGCGCAGCATGGCCGCGCAGCACTCCCAGAGCCTAGAGGCCTGGTTCTGCCACATTCCGGGCCTCAAGGTGGTGATGCCCTCGACGCCCTACGACGTGAAGGGGCTGCTGCTGGCCTCGATACGTGACGACAACCCCGTAATCTTCGTTGGCAACAAGCTTCTGTTGGGGCTGAGCGGAGAGGTTCCCGAGGCGCCGTACGAAATCGAGCTGGGCAAGGCCGCCGTCGCCCGACCCGGCACCAACTTCACCATCGTCGCCACCGGGCGCATGGTGCACGAGTCGGTCAAGGCCGCTGCCGAGCTGGAGGCGGAGGGTCTCGACATCGAGGTTATCGATCCGCGCACGCTGCAGCCGTTCGACACGGCGGCAGTTGTGAAGTCGGTGCAGAAGACCCATCGGGCGGTGGTCGTCCACGAGGCGGTACGCTTCGGCGGCCTGGGGGGCGAGATCGCGGCGCAGATCCAGGAAGAGGCGTTCGACTACCTCGACGCGCCGGTCGGCCGCGTCGGCGCGCCGTTCTCGCCCGTGCCGTTCAGCCCGGCGCTCGAGAAGCTCTACGTGCCGAACGCTCAGACGATCGCCGCCGAGGTGCGCCGCATCCTCGGCCGGCAGATCTGAGGCTGGTCCGAACGGGGCGCGAAAAGGACGGCGGGTAGCTGCTTGGGACATTCGTTGAGTGAGCGGCGCGGCGTGGCTGATGCGTCCGGCGACGCGCCGATCGGCATCATCGCCAACCCCGCGTCGGGCAAGGACATCCGCCGCCTGGTCGCCCATGCCTCCGTGTTCGACAACGACGAGAAGAGCAGCATCGTTCGTCGTGTCATCCTGGGCGCCCATGCGGCGGGCGCACGGCGCTTCCTGTACCTGAGCGACCCACACCAACTGGTGGAGAGGGCCATCGATCGCATTGGGTTGGACGGGCTCTGCTGCGAGCCGCTGGAGAGCCCAGGCACCGATAGCGCCCTGGACACGATCGTGGCGGCCGGGCGCATGCGCGAAGCCGGGTGCGGCGTTGTGGTCACGCTGGGCGGCGACGGCACAAACCGCGCGGTAGCGCTCGGCTGGCTCGACCTGCCACTGGTCGCGATCTCCACCGGCACCAACAACGTCTTCCCACGCTTGCTGGAAGGCACGGTCGCAGGCGCCGCCGCGGGTCTCGTGGCGACCGGCCGCGTGCCGCTCGGCCGGGTCGCGTTGCAGGCAAAACGGGTACAGGTCGAGATCGAAGGCGAGAAGCCGGACCTCGCGCTGATCGACGCGGTGCTCGTGGACGGGCGCTTTATCGGCGCACGCGCGTTGTGGGAAGCACGGGCGCTGAGGGCCGCCGTGCTCACGCGAGCCGAGCCGGCCGCGGTCGGCATCGCCGCCGTCGCCGGCCTCGTCGCCCCGCTGAGAGCGGACGAAGATGCCGGTCTGCTGGTCCGCTTCGGCGGTACGGGCCGCAGCGTGCTTGCCCCCATCGCACCGGGTCTGTTCGAGCGGGTGCCGTTGTGCAGTGCCGAGCCGCTCACGCTCGGCTGCAGCACGACGTTCGAGGGTCCCGGTCTCCTGGCGCTGGACGGCGAGCGGGAGTGCGCGCTCAAACCGGGACAGCGTGTGATCCTGACCGTGCTGCGCGACGGCCCGCGCGTGATCGACGTGGACGCGACCCTGCTCTTTGCGGCGCAGCACGGGCTGTTCTGCCTCGGCGCAGCGCAAGGGTAGGAGATAGAGGTCAAGCGATGCCGACCGAGGTACTGGTTCCCAAGCTTGGCATGACGATGACCGAGGGCACCGTGGCCGAGTGGTGCGTGCCCGACGGCGGCGAGGTGGAGGTGGGCGAGATCGTCTACCGGCTGGAGACGGAGAAGATCAATTTCGAAGTCGAGGCCGAGAGCGGCGGCATCGTGCGCCACCTCGTCCCCGAGGGCACAAGGCTGCCCCCCGGCACAGTCGTCGCCTTCATCCTGGCGCCCGGCGAAGCGCTGCCCGAGGGCGCCGTAGCAGCCGCGGCGGCGGCCGCACTGCCGCCGGCGGAGTTTGCCGCGTCCGCGTCACCGGCGGCCGCACGGACGTCCGAGGGGCGTCACGTCGCCTCGCCGATCGCGCGCCGCCTGGCGCGGGAGAACGGCATCGCACTGGAGAGCCTTGCCGGCAGCGGTCCCGGCGGCCGCATCGTCGAGGCAGACGTACTGGCCGCCCGGGCACGGCCGCCTGCCCGGCTGCGCGCGCGTCCCCCCGGCACTCCCGAGGCGCCCGCTCCGGCAGGTGCAGCGGCGGTCGCCGCCTCCCCGCTCGCCCGCCGGCTGGCTGAACAGCTCGGCCTGGACCTCGCCGGCGTGCGCGGCACCGGGCCGGCCGGTCGCATCACCCGTGAGGACGTCGAAGACGCGTCGCGGCTGCCGCGCCCGACGACGGCGCCCGCTCGCCCGGCCACGGCAGCGGGTCCTGCGGCGGGAACGACGATCCCCTGGCGCGGAATACGCAAGGTGATCGCAGAGCGCATGCACGCCAGCCTGCAGCAGATGGCGCAGCTCACGCTCGGCATGGATGTGACCATGGACGAGGCGGTCAAGCTGCGCACGCAGCTCGTCGCCGACTGGGAGCCGGACGGCGTGCGTCCTTCCTACACCGACCTCGTGGTCAAGGCCGTCGCCAAGGCGCTCCCCCGGCACCCCCTCCTCAACGCGGTGGCGGGCGATCAGGGTATCGAGCTGCTCTCCGCAGTACACTGCGGCATGGCCGTCGCCCTTGACGACGGGCTGGTCGTGCCCGTCATCCGCGACGCGCACATTCACAGCCTGAAGGAGATCGCGGCCGAATCGAGCCGCCTTTCGGACGCGGCGCACGCGGGCGCGCTCGGCCTCGACGAGATGGCCGGCAGCAGCTTTACGGTCACGCCGCTGGGCATGTACGGCGTGGACTTCTTCACGCCGATCATCAACCCGCCCAACGTGGCGATCCTCGGCGTCGGCCGCATCCACGACGCCACCGCCTGGGAGGGAGAGCGCCCGGTGCGCCGGCAGCAGATGACGCTGAGCCTGACGATTGACCACCGCGCCGTGGACGGCACCCCCGCTGCCCGCTTCCTCGCCGCGGTGAAGGAGCTGCTCGAGGCCCCGTACCGGTTGCTCGTCTAGTGTGGAACCGCGAATCGCACCCCTCCGCCCGTGGCAGGTGACGTCGGGCGAGGGGACGGTGCGAAACAGATAGGAGGCCCGCTGGTATGGCCGCCTTCGACGTGCTGGTGATCGGCGGCGGGCCGGCAGGATACACCGCAGCGCTCGAAGCCGCGAGGCGGGGCGCGTCGGTGGCGCTCGTGGAGGCCGAACAGCTCGGCGGCGCCTGCGTGCACCACGCCTGCATCCCCACGAATATCATGCTCGGCGCCGTGGACACGTTCGTGGCGGCGCGCGAACTGGATGCGCTTGGCGTGTTTGCCGTAGGCGAACAGTTCAACTACCCCCGCGCGGGCGCACGGAGGCTGCCGCTGATCCACAGGCTGGAAGAGGGCATCGCGGCGGCGTTGAAGCAGCGCCGCGTGACTCGAGTGTTCGGTCGCGCCGCCTTCGTCTCGCCCGACAGCATCACGCTCAGCGGTGACGACAAAGAGATCAGCGCCGAGGCGTTCGTCATCGCCACCGGCACGCGCTGGGAGCCGCCCGAACTGCCGGGGCTGTCACCGGAACGGCTGCTCACCGCCGACCAGGTGCAGTCGCTGCTGACGCTGCCGGCCTCGGCGCTCGTGATCGCGGATGGACCGGCCGGGACCAGCTTCGCGCTCGAGTACGCGTTCCTGCTCGCCGTCGCAGGGGTGAACGTCACGGTCGCGGCGCCCGGCGAGCGCCTCGTGCCGGGGCTCGACGCGGCGCTCGCGGAGGCGGCGGCGGCCGTGCTGACCGACGTGGGTGCCACGGTGCTTACGGACGCCACGTTCGCAGAGGCGGACGGCAGCTCGATCATGTTGATCCAGAGGCACGAGCGCACGCGCGCCGAGGCCGAGGTCGTGGTCTTTGCGGACCCACGACGGCCGTTCTTCCAAACGCTCAATCTGAAGAGCGCGGGCGTGCAGGCGGGCGAGCATATCGCCGTCGACCGCAGCTGCCGCACCAGCGTACCGCACATCTTCGCCGCGGGGGACGTAACCGGCGGGGCGATGCTCACCAGCGCCGCGCTGCATATGGGCGAGGTTGCCGGTGCCAACGCCGCAGGGGGCGAAGCACGCACGCGGCTGCGGGCGCTGCCTCAACTACTGCACACCACGCCCGAGATCGCCTGGGTCGGCCTGACCGAGGCGCAGGCACGCGAGCAGGGTTTCGAGGCGGTGACGGGCGTGTTCGACCTGTCGTTCAACGCGCGTGCTGTCACCCTCGGCGCCCGCCAGGGGATCGTGAAGGTGGTCGCGGAGAGCGGGTTGGGCGAACTGCTGGGCGTGCACGTCGTCGGTCCCGGCGCGGGCGAAATCATCGCGCTGGCGTCGCTGGCGATGCAGGCCGAGCTTCCGCTCGCGGAGCTTGGCGCGCTGGTTCTGTGGCATCCGAGTATAGCGGAAGGGCTAGTCGAGGCTGCGCGGCGGGCGGGTCAATCCTTTGCCGCATCAATGTAGGCTGTTGCGTCCGGCCAGGCTGTCGCGGCAGCCCGTCCAGTTATAGCGTCGCACACCGCTGGCCAAGCCGGGTTGCCTTTCAAACGCCAGTTATACTGTCGTGCCACGCACGATCTGGTGATTGGAGCGGGAGACGCGATTCGAACGCGCGACAGCCTGCTTGGAAGGCAGGAGCTCTACCACTGAGCTACTCCCGCGTGGTAAGGGGGACCATCCTTAGAAACCCTGATCCAACGAGACACGAAATTGGTGAGCTCGATATGTAGTTTGCGTCTTCCCCAGTATAGCGGAGTCAGTCGTAGGGCCGAAACGCGACACAAGGGGACCAGGGTGGCGTTCGAGTAATACGCGGACCTCCCGCACAACCCTGGTGTTGACATTGTTCGTTCATTACCACTAAAATCATTGTATCAAACAAACATGGTCAGACCATGCCAGACAGAGATCACATTCCGGGTTGATGCCGCCAGCGATTCTGCACTGGCCGCAAGACTCGGGTGGAAAGTGGTGCAATGACCAATCAGCGCGACGAAATCAAGCCAATCGAACTCGGGAAGCGCCTGCAGACGATACGGAAGCTGAACGGCCACACGCAAATGGAAGTCGCCGGGAAGCTGGGAATTTCAAGGCCATCCGTGGCGGCAATCGAGGCGGGCCAGAGGCGCATCGATTCGCGCTTTCTGTTGGAGCTCGCACGTGCTTACGGCGCACGTCTGTCGGAACTCGTGCGAGAACCCGGTCCTCGGACTACCCTGCAGGCGCAGTTCAGGCTACCCGCGGACATCGCCGGCACCGTGCGCGAAGAATTGGAAAGCGCTGTGGTCGCGCTCGAGACGCTGGCGTCAAATTACTTGCGTTTGGAGCGGCTTCTCGATAGCCCTCTTCGGGGAAACCCGGTCCCACGCTATAGCTATGAGTTACGCAGAATCGAACAGGATGCGGAGGGTATCGCGGCGGCGGAGCGCCGGAGACTCGGAATCGGTGGTGGTCCCGCACTCAGGCTGCGCGAGCTCCTGGAACGTGAGGCCGGCCTGCGCATCTTCCATATCCCACTTCCCAGTGGCATCGCCGGACTGTACGGCATTTCGGAGGAAGCAGGCCCATGTGTTGCGATCAATTCGAAGCATCCGCTGGTTCGTGAGCGGTGGTCGTTAGCTCACGAATTCGGGCACTTCCTTACTCGTCTTGATCGCCCCGAGATCACTCGTCTCTCCGGTTATCAGCGTGTGCCGGAGCAGGAGAGATTTGCGGAGCAGTTCGCGGGCGCATTTCTGATGCCGGATTCTGGACTGGAGCGCCGCGTTCGAGAGCTGGAAAGTGGCGAGCGCCGGCTTTCTGTAGCCGACTTGCTGCTGATTGCCGATGAATATGAGGTATCGCTCCAGGCACTGGTGCTTCGATTGGAGACCATTCGAGCGGTCCCGGCTGGAACCTGGGACGTGCTCACTAATTCTGCCGTGAACATCAGTGCTGCCAGCGAAATGCTGGGTATCCAGCGCGCGCAGCCGGCTTCCGACACTGTGCGGTTCCCGAAGCGTTTTATCTTTCTAGCGCTCGAGGCATACGATCGCGAGCTTCTCACCGAGCGAGAGCTCGCAGATCTGCTTGAACAGGACCGGCTGACGGTCCGAGCGATCGTAGAGCAACTCTCAACCAGAAATCGCGACCTCACTGAAGACGCCGCTTGGGACATGCGGCTCTCGGAATCGATGCCTCTTGCTCGGTAGACCCATACCCGTTGCTGTGGACGCCGACGTCCTGATGAACCTGCTCGCGACGGGTTGCGCAACGGAGATCCTCCGGGCGCTGGAACTAACGCTGCTCACAGGCCCAACAGTAGCCGGTGAGTTGCTATACCTCGAAAGTCTCGAGGTAGGTGGCCAGAGAGAGCAGATCGACCTCACGCCGGCGGAGGAAGCCGGTGTGCTGAGCAAGGTTATCCTCGAAGACCGCGAATTGGGTCTGGTGATCGCACTCGCCCAATTCGTGGATGACGGAGAGGCCGAGGTGATTGCGATCGCCCTGACCCGCGGGATAGTCATGGCAACCGACGACAGCAAGGCACGACGCATCGCGCTAGAGCGAGGGGCTTCACTGCTTTCGACGCCGGAGCTTCTGCACCGTTGGCAGGATTTATCAAACGTTCCGGCGGAACGAATGACCCACGTACTCACACTGGTGAGCCGGCGCAGCCGCTATCGACCGTCGACAACCCACTCGCTCTACGACTGGTGGATGTCGCTGCTGACCCGCTCGTGAGCTTGAATTTGAAGCGCTGGTCGTTACCGGCTATACCGGTTACTTCGTCGTCCCGCAGGGATCCCTCACCAACGGCGCCGTCCACGAGCACCGTCTCAGGCTCCGGCTTGCTGACGGGTCAACGGTGTTTGCTCCTTCCTACCGCGGTGTCCTGAGCCTTGGTGCCACCACGCTGCGACCCGTCGCCATCACCGAGATGGGAGACGAAGCCATCATCGGCATGCAGGTGGTAAGCCGGTTCACGCTGACCATTGACCGCGGTCACACGCTCGCTCTCGAACCATAAGCCTCTCACCTGCCTGAGCTGCCCAGGCTCCTTCACTTTGCGCGTCTGCCGGGATCCTTCTTTGGACATCAGGCACACTCGTACCAATCCTCCACCCTGCCGCAGCTGAGGCAGTGCGTCATACCGGACGGCCCCACGCCTTGAAGGAAGGAGCTGAAACGGTGGCCGTGGTGCGCCCGGCTCCGAAGGGGGAGCGCGGCAACAGCTCGTCCCGCCGCACGAACTGGCGCGCTACCGCGTGTTTACGATGGACGACCCGCTCGGGAGCATTGTGGGCATTGCCCGCGGCGGCGCTTCTGCGGCCTGGGCGCGCGCACGGTGCAACGGATGTGCGCCGCCGTGCGTACGGGAATCCGATCCGGATCCTCCAGCAGCGCCCAGAGAACGTCGCGGATGGCCCCGAAGTCCTCGTAGCCGCTCGGCAGTCTAATGGTTATGACCGCCACGCCGCCCGCCTCGAGCACCTGCGCCACGAGTTCTTGTTCGTGGAAGGTGCTATCCCGCGTGACGATCACGGCATCGAGGCGTTTCGCGAGCGAGACGACTTCGTGATCGGGCGATCGCGCCGGCAGATGCTCGCGCACGTGCTCAACGTCGAATCGCATGATGCGGAAGGCGTTCGCCAGGACAAGCGGCAAGTTCTCGTCGAGCAGGAGCCTCACGCCGCCAGGCGGCCGAGCGCTTTCTCGAAGCCGACTGCCGCCTGTATCTCAGCAGACGTCAGATCGGGGTAGATATCGCGCACGCGGGCGACGTCTGCATTTGGCCCCGCGATGCTCGCAACCAGCGCCGCGGTCGAGCTCCCGGAATCATCGGCCTTGCCGCCGGCAGCAGCTCCCGTGGTTCTCTATCAAGCGCCGGCACAAACGCCGGAGCCCATGCTTTCGTCTGCTCCGTCTCCGTCAGACATTCTGCAGCCGCGGCTATTTTAGCCATGCTCGACGAGCTCTACGTGAGTGGCCAGCTTGAGACGAACACCTCTGCCTTGTTCATCAGGCGAATTGTCTCGCCTATCGTTGCCACTATCTGCTGGTAGCAGACCTGGTCGTCGTAGCTCAGCTCTTGTCCTCTACGGTCTTTTAGCCACTTCTCACAGACCTGATAGCCACCCATCAGAAATTCCCACACCTGGGCGCCTACTCCTTCGAAATACTGACCTCCGGCATTACCGTTGATGTAGACTCGCCCCTGCTCAACAAGGTCCCGGCCCAAGGGTTCCACCTCGCCGGGTGCCACATATCGCGGATATCCAGGCGCCACTCGGTTGGAGCCTGGACGCGGGAAGTGCATCTCTTGGACCAGCTCATGCAGGTTTGGGCTCTTGAGCAGGTGCGCACTGAGCAGCTCGTAGCCCACTTCAACCAGCTCCTTAAAGAGAACCCTCTTCGACGTGAGTGGCACCCGGGGGAATCCATTCTTCAAGAACTCCGCGTACCGAGACCGGTACGATGGGATGTGCAAGACACCGTAAACGTAAGCCAGCAGGTCCTCGGGTCCGAAAGTCGTCGCCAGGTCACCCCCACCGTCACTTGTGAACGTCATACCTAGCTTCGCTTCGATATCATGAACCACTGCGCGAGCTATGTTAGGCCGCCGACCATTTCGCCCAGCTGCCCATCCCACCTCTAACTCTGCCGCTTCAAGTTGCCCTTCACCGGACATATACGTCCACAATGGGAAGAGATAATCTTGTCCCCTGTTACCAAGATAAAACGTACCGTGACAGCACGGTATGTCTGTTACTCCAACATATGAATAGTCCCCACCTACAGTTTGCCTCATCGTGATTAGACCTACATTCTCTCCAGCAATCATATGTTGCATAATTTCTCGCCGCGGTCTCCCCAAAAATCCGCCGCTCTTCTTGGTATAATATGTCCAACGTCTATCAAATGGCCGATATAATATAGGAACGACCAATTCCTCCTTGATGCCGGTCTGTCTAATATCATTTTGTGCTGATACGACATTCCAACCACTGCTATCTTCACCGAGATTAAACGTCCGCCTAGCCTCATCGGGGCTCAGGTTTATAAGCCGCTGCAACATCGGCATGACCAAATCTCGCCGCGGCTGAATTGCCAGTCTATCTTGCTTCGTCTGGATGCCAGAGCTGTATTTCTGAAATATTGACGCGACTTCAACACCACTGGCATACTCTGCCTCTATATCAGTATCTCTAGGTAGAAACCGGAAATATTCTGTGTCTGGTTGCACATCCTGCCACGGTGTGTCGGACCAGTCGTGCTCCAGCAGCCAATCGTACTTGCTATCACGACTCCCCCATAGCTCAGCGTAGTGCACGGATGCCTGCCTCGAACCATTCGCTGCTTTCTTTGGGGCAAGATTACGCGATAGAATCAAAATGGCGACGCCTTGCTCGATGTCAAACACATTCGCATCGTTCGCTGCTTGCGGAGCTGAGCGGCTTCGCATGACACTACCATGCAAGTCGAGAACATAGATATCATCAAACGTCTCTAACAACGACCGACGCAGAAGGCGTAGCGTCCCGCCATCTATGAATGTGTTGTTGATGACGAACGCTATGATGCCACTACCACTGCGTTCAATGCGCCATTGGGCGAAGGCAAGGAATTTCCATTCCTCGCGATTGACGTTGCTCTTCCTCTCGCGCAGGCCGGTCCTGTAGTTGTCGAGCAGGCTCATAATCCACGGACCCTCGAATTGCGAGGGCGAATACGGGGGATTGCCCATGATTACCAGCACCGGCAAATTCTGCTTGACCTGGTTGGCGGCGTCCGTTTCGTCGGCCACCCACTGGGTAAGAAGCGGCAGACCGGTGTACTCGTGGGGCGCTTCCAGGGAGTTCGTCAGGTAGATACCGAGGCGCTCATCACTAGTGAAGTCGTACGCCCAATCGTGCCGTTGTTCCGCTGGCAAGGTCCGACCTGCAAGCTGCAGTCCTAGTTTGAAATGGGCTACCGCGTACGGCGCCACGAGAAGCTCAAATCCGAACAGCCGTGGTAGAAGATGGTCGCGAACATAGCCAGACCACAGCCCTGCGTTCCCCCGCGCCATAAAACGCTCACGGATAAGCTCGACAACCGCGTACAGAAAAGTGGCAGTTCCGGACGCCGGGTCTAGCACTAGCACCTTATGGCTAGACGTGGTCTTTCGCATCTCGCTGCTTTGACCCTTGACGCGTAGACTCGGGTCAACATTGGTCACTGACACGGTGGTGGTATCCGCCAACCCATCCACACAACCGAAGCGTTCCCGCAATAGATTGTCGACTGAACGCACAATGTAAGATACTATCGGCTCCGGTGTGAAATACACGCCGCGCAGTTCTCGTATATTATTGTCGTAAGCTTTTAGAAATGTCTCGTAAAAGTGTATAATTGGGTCGGTTTGCTTAGTATGTTTGCCGAAATCAGTAAGAATAGCATCAATATCGGATACTTGAAACATAGACACCATGTCGTCGACAAACACTGAGTATGGTTCATCATCTAATTCTATTCCAGAGATGGCAGCGAAGAACGAACGAAGGAATGGATTTGTGCGCGGAATGAGTCGCTGTGCCGATTGTCTGGTAAATACTTCAGCCGTGGTGGTAACCCTGGCAGAAAATAACCCGTACGTAAGAGTCTGTGCAAACATATCAGCAAAATCTGCAGTGCGGTGCGGCTGGTCCAGGTCCGAGATAAGGACCTTAGAGAATGCCTCACGCCAGCCTCGGAGAAGATTAGACGCCATATCCTGAGCGTACGAGGCGACTATACTGTCGCGAATTAGATGAGTTATACGCGCCATGCGTACTGCTAATGCTTGTGGCGTACGTATCGGTTCAGGCTCATTATTGAGAAAGTGCTCCAGTACCCGCTGCACCTCCTCTTCTCCATGTCTGTCTACAGTGACCCGGCCGGACTTATCTACGTGCGCCAGGCGTGCTATGAGGCGTTCGTCCCCATTGACATACCAGTGGAATTCCAGATAGTCAGTTAATATTAGATTAGGTAACGCGGCGCGATAGCGTTTAAGTTGTTCTGAGTCCGAGACGTCTGATAAGTGAGCTCCGACATCCTTGGCTTCAATGTAGCCCACTATCAGTGGACCATGACTCTGCGTGCGAGTGACGACGTAGTCAGGCGCTCCACACAGAACACGTTTAGGTTCGTTTGTGGCGAGTACGGCGGTATCTAGCGTCTCGAGTAATGATTTTAATGCAGTTCTATGTGTGTGCTCTGTTGCGGTACCCGCGCGAAGGTCGCGCTCAATAGTGGCGGCGTACGTTGCGAAGGCGGCGTGACTCACGTTGGTGTCTCCATCGTTGGATGTCATGAGCAGTCTGCGACTGATTTGACGCGAGCATACCGCCGGGCAGGACGGTCGGCGGAACGGGTATAGTCAACGTTGGCTAATCGGCTGACCAGGGTAGGCCAAACTCCCCGGCCGGCACTCTCATCTTCGCGGCGGTGGGCAGCCGCTGCGGGAGCTTCGGTCCGTCGTAGCGCACGGGCCTGCGGCCACATCGGCTGGCTCACTGCATGGTAGCAATACCCGACCGCCGGGCACCCGCTGTTATGGTGGGTGCTTGAGTTCGGCGGTGCCGCCGCCAATAAGAGACTCCTGCAGACCGACGATTGTATTCCCGCCGCCACCTGAGAAGGGGCTTCAGGCGCCAGCCCCCTCGTGCGCAAGGGTCGAGATGAACCGCAGAGCCGCCCTTGCCAGAAAACGACCCATGTGGCTTTGAACTGGCGCTGTTTTGAACCAACACAGCCTGGTCCGATCATGGAAGCAGCATTCCTCCGTCACGACAGGTCTATTTCATACCAATCGCCTGCAGCCCTTCCATCGCGGCCTAATCGCAGTAAGTCAAATAGACGTCTCGCCACATCGTCTATATTGTGGTTGCAAAAGAAGGTTTGTTGATACACGCCGCTGTCATTAAGTTGCAGCCAGATATGAATGTCCACCTTCTCCCAGTCCTTTGCAGTTCTTACAACAGCTCCATGTTTAGTCAAGTCGCGAATGGACCGGTCTTCGACCGTAATAGCACCCAATATACTGGCTACGAAGTTATGCCAGTTCAGTTGAAAGTGCTCTGATGTCCAAACTAGGACGTTAGGAATTAGGTGGTTCGGGTTGACGCTGTTAAACTGCTGGGTGGCTGTGTGTAAAAACTGCCGTAGCTTCGATATTGTAGTATCGTGTTTGTATAGGTTGGTCTTCTGCTCCAATACCAATTGTGGTGATTTGACCTCACAGTAGAAGATTCCGCCATCGCTCCATTTAACGCGGAGATCTGGAATTTTCTTGCCAGGAAACATCCGCTGCATGACTCGTTCTGAGGTCATCATTTTGCCCTCTAAGTACTGCTCTACGGTGGCTAGAATTGATGGTTCATCCATAATTACATTCCTATGATAGCGTCAACCTCAGCGCTGACCGCTGGCTTTGGGAAATTGTATACTAGCTGTGAAAACGCGTCGTAAAATAACGGTCATGTTGCGTTAAAGAGCGCACCAGGTTCTCGGCCCGTGGTTGGCTGAGCGTGACGTGGGAGGTATGGAGATACCCCCCCGAGGTGGGTCCTTTTTAGGTTAGCAATCACACGTACTGTTGCTCGAAGACGCCCCTGCTAAAGCAGCCGGTCTCGCTGACTATGCAGCTCGGCACAGCCATCAGTATGGCCGTATCGAGCCCATCGTAATTGATGGTGAAGAGGTGAAGCGGCTCGACTTACGCGACGAGCGAATCCGTGACCGAGTAAAAGGCGTGTCAACCAATGAACACTTGCGTCAGCTCTTTGCCCTGACGTGAAGTACTCCCAGAATATTGCGACAATCGGCGAGTAGGATGTCACCAACCGGGGCTGCATACGGCTCTATACAATGACGGACCAACTTCCATGAATTCTGAAAATGCCTATCACTTCCCACCAGATTTGATGACGCTGCTCATCGATACTATTCCATTGCTCTGCCGCTCCAAAGCTGACTTGATGCTCTTTTTTCGAGGCGCCGGTGTGCCGCAGCGCATGACACAAGACTTGGCAGGTCGATTGGCTGACGACCGGTCGAGCATTAACAAGTACGCCATCACACGAGCAGTACTTACGAGATTAAATGATGGAGGCGAGCAATACCTTGGGATACGTCGCCGATTGCTGCAGCGCGTGACGCAGTATGACGACCTGACTTCGGCGTGGCCGGATGACCAGCTCAAGGCGAGGGGTCTATTGGCCCAAGTACGAGAGCTAGTCAACGCCAAAGACCTGCTCAGCCGGATTATAAACGCACAAGATGAGACAAGACGGCAGAGGCAGGCGGCTGAACGTGCGCGTGTAGTAGAGCAACAATATCGAAGGCGGACCGAGCTGAAGGCTCTCGAAGGACAGTGCCGTGAGCTCGCTAAAGAGACTGACCCGTACAAACGAGCAAAGATGTTGGAAGTCGTTCTCAATCAACTGTTTCGTGTTTATGGCGTGCTGATACGCGAATCGTTTACTGTGGCCGGAGAACATGGTTCCGGGATCATCGAGCAAATCGATGGCGCAATTGAACTAGATGGTCATCTCTATCTCGTGGAAATGAAATGGTGGGCCGCGCCGCTGGGACCTAGAGAAACTAGTCAGCATTTCGTTCGAATCTTCAGTCGAGCAGATGCACGCGGCATCTTCATCTCCGCGTCTGGTTACACAGATGCTGTTGTGGAGACGTGCCGAACACTCGCCATGGGGCACGTCGCAATCCTGACTGCGGTAAGCGAATTTGCTCAGCTCGTGGAACAGGAAGGCGATTTGGCGCAGTTTCTCCGGGCAAAAGTGCAGGCGGTACGGCTAGATAGAAACCCGTGGTTCCAGCCATTGTCATAGGGATGTCGCCGAGGCGCGCGTGGCGACGACCATTTTGCCGGCGCCTAGCGAGGGGATAGCACCAGTGGGCGCAGGGGATCCATTCAAGTTTGCACTAGCGACCGATTTCATGGAGCAATACCCCGGCGACTGGCCGCCGAGACAGTACTACGTCGACCTGCTCGCTACGGACTATCTGCAAGATGAACTGCGGGCTCTGGTGGACGCACGGAGCGCGGAGACTGAGGTGGATAGGTTCTTGCGTGAACACCCTGCTATCTTGGCAGCCAGCATACGCGGCACCGGCTTTGGACATCACGGGAGTTGGGTGATACCGCAGAAGGCGATACGTGCGCCAGGCACAGCGACCGAACGGGGCCTGATACCGGACTACATCGTCGGTGGGACGAGCTCAGATGGGTTCGTCTGGTACGTCGTCGAACTGAAGGGCGTCAACCAGACCTTGTTCGCTCACCGTAAGGATGGTCGATTGTCACTCTCACCTGTCGCCAATAGCGGTATCTGTCAGTTACTCGAATATGTCGACTACTGCAGTGCGCAGCAATCGTATCTACGCGATGCCATGAAACTCACTGCATTTCGGGAACCACGTGGCCTGCTAATCATAGGACATGAACAGGAATTCGGAACTGATATCAGACGGGCACGTATGAAGGCATCACTTAATCGGGCATTGGGTGGCCGGATCGAAGTTCGGACCTACGGAGCTCTTCTGCGCGGCAGGTAGCCACACGATGAGTGCAGGCGCCGCAAATGACGGATCGTGCGGCGCCAGCGTCATTGCGCATGCTTGATGTGTAGTTGCCAGAATCTCAGCATGAGCCCGAAGGTTGGGATACCGTCGCTCAGGCCGTTAGGCCACAACATTGGGCGGTTGTGTAAGTCGAACTGACTCGACCAAAGAAGAGGCTAAGGCACGGATATGCTTAACATCTTTTGCGTCGCCTACCCGGTCGAAGGCACGTATGCACCGCCAGATAAACTCCGGGTCTGTCAGATACCGGGTTAGTACCCGTCGGAGCAAGGGCAAGCTGGCCTTGTGTGACTGGCGTCCCACCGCCCACGCAAACTCCATCGGGTGGTCAAGCCCAAGGTCATCACTCGGCACGTGGCCGCCAATCAGGTACGCCTCGATTGCCCGCATTCTCCAGTAGCGGGCATCCCTGTCCTTGAAGAGGAATGCCCCAATCTGGTAGTCGTGTGAAGGCACCGCCAATGCCCCGAGCACGTCACTCTCGTCGAGCAGAGCAGCCACGTGAGGATTTTGGCTGATGAGCTTGAGCAAACCGCGCTCCTGCGTGACCCGGTATTGGTCAACAACCGCGGCTGCGAGAGAGTGCGGCACACCGTGCTCAAGCAGCACCCGAACCACTACTCTACGACGAAAGACGCGAGGGTCTCCGAACCAGGGCTCCACGGCGGACCAGGCACGGTCGACAGACAGCAACCGGGACAATCGAGCGACAGCCCGGTCAGCGCGGTCGCGGTCTCTGGCTGGCAAACTTCCGCCTATACTCACTAAATCAGTCAGGGCTTTAGCGAGCTGCTCCTGTCGCCCCTCAGGAAGTCGTCGCTGCATCGGAAGGTGCAGTTCACTTGATGCGGGTTGCTCGACGCGTTGGGCCATGTGCTCCAAGCGCGTAAGCACAAGCTGACGGTCATAATCAGCCCAGATGGTCCGCAATCGCTCAATAATGTCCGTAAATGTGAGCGGCTGGCCGTCGGCCACGCCCAAGGCTTCCTCTAGCTTCACGATGAAAAACTCAGGCGAGTCGGGGGGAAGGTATTGAGGCTGAAGCAAACTGCCCATCCGTCGGCTATCGTCACCAGCACCCATGACGCCTGCCGCTGGCTATTGATAGAACTTGTGTTCTTATGTCAGAGTACAAGCTGTGCCGTGCTTCAGCAAGGGCAACTCCACTAGGCCGTAGTCGGCCTTTGAGCGAGAGCAACAAACGTCGCAGCGGTGTATAACGCCCCTCATATGAATGATGCCGGCGTCAACGACGCGCTTGAGCAGCGCTATACCGCCGCCATCGTCCTGTCCGCGGCGCTCGACGAGGATCCCTCAGCGATTAGCGCAGGCGAGCTCGCCCTACTGCGAGAGCTGCTCGCTCGGATTAGCCGAGTCGATGAGCTACTCGACTCCAGGGGTGAGTATGTACGCCCGTGTCCTCGCGTACCAGATTCGACCCGGCCTGATCGAGCAGCGGCTGCGGCACGCCCGTAAGGTCAGCGGGCCGGCCCGCAACAGTGTGCCCGGTCAAAAAGGCCGCTTGATTCTCATCGACCCGCCCGCCCACGGATCCTCGGGTGGCGCATGCAGAGCGCGAACGGGCAGCGAGCGGTGCGCCAACCGCCGGCTCCCAGCCATGGCCGGGTGGTGACCGATGACGAACAACCCGCCGATCCGGGAGATGGTCAAGCAAAGCGTGGCAGAGCTGGGCGGCAGGGCAACGAACACGCAGATCCGCGATGCCATCCTCGCCCGCTTCCCGACCGTGAACACTGGCTCCATCTACGCGCAGATCGCCATTAGCTCCGTCAATTCGCCATCGCGCGTCCACTATCCCGAGAACTTGAGACCGCGCATAGCGTCCGACCCACGCTACGACTTCCTCTATCGGGTCGGCCGCGGCCAGGTAGAGTTCTATGACCCGGCGCGGCACGGCATCTGGGAGATCCTGAGGGACGCGGACGGCCGCCTGCATGTCGCAGTGTCGGAAGAAGGCCCGGCCGAAGAGCTGGCCCCCGCTCCCGAGGAGGGCTACGAAGGGGAGGCTGAGAGCGTCCCGACACAGTTCCTCTTCAGCCTGGAACGGCAGCTTCGCGACTTCCTTGCCGCAAACATCGGCTCGCTGGGGATCACGGACGCGCCGCTCAGCGTCTACGTGGACGAGGCGGGTCAATCGGGCGTGGAGTACCCGACAGGCGTTGGGCCGGTCGACATTCTTGCCGTGGACGCTCGCGGCGACTTCGTCGTCTTTGAGCTGAAGCTCGGACGCGGCCCGGACGCCGCGGTCGGGCAGCTTGCCCGCTACATGGGCTGGACAAAACGCCATCTCGCTGGCGAACACGCGGTGCGGGGCGTGATCGTAGCAAGGACGGTGAATGAGAAGCTGCGGTACGCGGCGTCCATTATGCCGAACGTCTCTCTGTTCGAGTACACGATGAGCTTCACCCTTGCGGCGGCGGACGAGGTGAGACAGCCATGAGCCATGCGAGCAGTCCTGCGAGCGGTTCTGCGAGCGACGCGCTTGCCGGCTGAGCAGGCGGCTCCGCTCTAGCCACGGATGTCGCGCTGATCCATGTAGGCTGTCCTGACCGGACCCTTTGGAACCTGGCCCAGCCGTTCGAAGAGGATTCGCGCGGACGTCGTGCGCCAGCCCGACTTCAGGCGCGGGCGAGCGCCCTTGCAAGCCGCACCAACTCCGGGCCGCTTACCGATCCGCCCGTGTGATCGGAGCGCCCCAGCGCCAAGGAAAGGGCGCACTCCTCGCCATCTTCTTCGATCACACGGCGTACGTAGGCGACCAGTTCCTCCCTCGTCGCTGCATGGGCGACCAGGTTCGCTGACTCAAGGTCATACAAGTCGTAGCCCATGCTGCTATCCTCCCGGTGGAACGTCAGGCTCAACCGGCCTTACCAATTCTACACATGCAAACACCGCCTCAGGGTTGCCCCAGAGGGTGAAATGGTCGCTGCGGTACGTCTGCTCCCAGGTGATCGCTCCTCCCTCGTGCAGGTTGAGCCGCGCGATATCCTCAACGATCGGCGGGTTATGCTTACAGATGCGATAGAAGATTGGGATCGCCGCACCGGCGCAGGCGCCTTGATGCCGGCGACTTCCCCCTACGGATTCGCCAGCTCGATTGCGGTTTGGCGGCTGTTGGCGTAGCGCAGCATGCGGCGGTCGGGGCCCTCTTCGTACCAGGCGGTGCTGGTCGCGCCCGCGACGGTCAACTGTACTTCCCACGCTTTGAAGCTCTTGCCGCCAACGCTGATGTTGGTGGTGCCGTTCACCCTCAATACGGCCGCGGCACGACTGATGGTGCCGTCGTTGGCCACGACCACGTCGGCGAACTGCACGGTATAGCCCTGGGTGAAGTCGACCGTCCGCATCAGGAAGAAGACCTCGCCGTCGTCGTAGCTGCCGGCATTGACTTTCGTCTGGTGCTTGCGCCCGTTGCCCGCGACCGTGCTGACTGTATCGCCCGAGTAGGTCGTGTCGGTCGCGGACTGTGTCTTGTCGTCGTCGATCTGGTGGTGCGCCGAGTGCGGCTTCAGCGTCACACGGTCCACGACCACCGACCGGTTGTCGATGTGCCGCTGGAGGTCGTCGTAGTTCTGCGTCAGCACAAGGCCGTCGCCCTGACGCTGAATCGACACCGCGGCCGTTCCGATCTTGGCGCCATCGGTGTCAACCAGGTTGTAGGCGAGCGATTCCTGGTCGGGAAGCGGCTGCTTGATCGTGACGACCTGGGGCGCGCCGGTCGAGTCGCAGGCGGACGCCAGCGCGACAAAGAATAGGAATACGAACAGGGTCTTGCCGAGCCGTAGGACGGGGAAGCTTCGGGCCGGCCGCGTCACGATGCCATGGCCACCGGCAGGGTGCGGGCGATGCGCTCCAAAGCCTCGTCGATATCGCCGGACTCGATGCCGTAATGGGTAACCATCCGCACTTTCCCGGGTCCCGGGCTGCCGGCCAGCACACCCTGAGAGCGAATCGCGGCCAGGAATTCAGCCACGGGTCGGGCCTGGACGTCGTAGATAACGATGTTGCTCTCGACCGACGCCGCGTCGATGCCGATGCCCGGAAGTCGCGCGAGACCCTCAGCGAGGCGGCGGGCGTTAACATGGTCGTCTTCCATGCGGTCGATCATCTCGTTGAGCGAGACCAGGCCCGCGGCCGCGAGGATGCCCGCCTGGCGCATGCCGCCGCCGACCATTTTGCGGTTCCTCCGCGCCCGCTCGATGAAGTCGTGGCTCCCACAGAGCAGCGATCCGACGGGAGCCGACAGCCCTTTCGAGAGACAGAAGCCGATCGAATCCGCGCTCCGCGCCAGGTCGGACGCGGGCACCCCAAGAGCGACCGCGGCGTTGAAGATCCGCGCCCCGTCGATGTGGACGGCACAACCTGCCGCGTGCGCGACTTCGGCCACCGCGTCGGTTTCGGTCGCGGTGATCGCGGCGCCGCCGCAGCGGTTGTGCGTATTCTCCAGGCAGACGAGCCGCGTGTTCGGATTGTGTACGTTTTCGCCACGGATGAGCGCCCGCACTTCATCCGGATCCAGGCGTCCGCGTTCGTCGTTCCTTGCCTGGCGTAACTGGATGCCTCCTAGCCCTGCCGCGCCGGCGACTTCATAGTGCAGGATATGCGCTTCGGAGCCGACGATCGCCTCGTCGCCGCGGCCGCAGTGCGTCAGCAGCGCGACGAGGTTGCTCATCGTGCCGCTGGCGACGAAGAGCGCTTCGTCTTTACCCAGCAGCTCGGCGGCGCGCTGCTCCAGCCGGTTGACGGTCGGATCTTCGCCGTATACGTCGTCGCCGACCTCGGCGTTCGCCATCGCGCTGCGCATCGCGGGGCTCGGAGTTGTCACCGTGTCGCTGCGGAGATCGATCGTTTGCATGCTCGTCCTCACTCTGCGTGCCGTCCCAGGCTGCACAGAAAAGGGGCCGCCGGGCCCCACCTGAAACCGTCTGCGATGTAGCCCGTGCTCAACTGCTCCGTTGCCAGAGGGTCTGATAGCCGTCGCCTCCGCGGATCGCTTCAACTTCTTCACTCCGCTCGGCCGCAAGCAACTGCTCATATATGGCCCTTGCCTCGTCGCGAGCCGAGTCGCCGCCTTCGCGCTGTAAGCGCTCCTCGATGTGCCCCCAGATGCCGGCAGTCGCGAGAATGGAAACGTGCTTGGGCCACTCGAACGACATGATCCGGTCGGGAAGTGGAAAGCCGGGGCGTAGCTCTTTCAAGCTGTGGAAACGGTCCTCGACCGACTGCGCCCTGCGCACAAGCTGGATGATCGGGCCGGTTGATTCGTTATGTCGGGAATCGATCAGCAGGCGCTGTTCGATGATGCGAAACCGGATGATGATGACGTCCGCGGTGTCGATGACGTTGCAAACTTCGTCGAGATCGAGCCCGAAATTCTGCTCCATGCAGCGGTGATCCACCCCCGAGCGGCGCCTAGAATGTCTACTGCCAGTCTATTGCCCGCCGTTGAACAGGGTCAATTGCGGGCAGTCGGCAGTCGGCAGTCGGCAGTCGTGGGGAGGCGGCCCCTTTCTCCCCGGCCCTTTTTCCCCCAATTCTGGGGGCAAGAGGGGGTTACCCCTAGTTCGAGTCTCCAAACGGATCGTCCTCTTCGCCGCCCGGCAGTCCGAGGAGGCGTTCCCGCGCCTCGTCGTACTTGGCTTTCGACTTACTTTCACGCCGTAAAAGCGCCACGAAGTGCAGCGGGTCGAGCTTCTCCCCGTCCAGAATAACGGCGTGAACAGCGTCGAGATCTCGGCGCCAACGCTCGTACGCTTCACGGTAGGCCGCCTGGTGCTCGGGGCTTAGTTGCAACGTCGTACCTCCCTAACCGAATCGGTCTTACAGGTGCACGTTCCCTCGGCGGCCGGGAAGGGAAAGTCCGCGGCGGCCGGGGCCGTGGCGCAGCATCGATCGCGCGTACATCAGCGCGAGGAAGTCGGTGATCGCGATGATCACCAGCACCGACCGCGGTCCGAGCCACGTGGTGAGGAGTCCGACGAGCAGCAGCGGCACGATCGAGGCGACGCTCGTCAGCACCCCCTGAAAGGCGAAGATGCGCCCCTGCATCTCCTCGGGAACGTGCTCGTAGGTAATCAGGCGGGCACCGGCCAGCACGATCGCGTACCCGAACCCCAGCGGCGCCGAAAGCATAGCGGACACGATTGCCGGCGAATAGAAGAAGCCGGGGGAGACGCGCCCGAGCGCTCCGAATGCCGAGTGAGTCCGCAGCACGTGTAGGATCGGCTGGCTCAGTCCCAGTCCGCCGAGGCAGATGAGAAAGATGGCGAAACCGACGCCGGCGAGCGTACTCTTGCCGCCGCGCCGCACCAGGCGCGGTACCAGCCAGTTGCCGATTGCAACGCCGAGCGCGGCGGGAGTGAAGATAAAGACGGCATCCTCGGCCGGAAGTCCCAGCACTTTGCGGGTAAAGGCGGGCAACAGCGAGATGAGCACGATGAGCGTGGTCATCACCAACGTCTGCTGCACTCCCGCCAGGAACAATGAACGGTTGCCGCGCAACAGTTGCCAGCTTTCGGAAGCCGAGCCCCGCAGGCCACGGAACCGCGCCTCCTTTGTCACCGGCTTTTCGTCCTCGCGCCCGATATGTTCTCGGCGCATTCGCGGAATCGTGGCGTACGCTACTGCGGCGCCGAGAAAGAGCAGAATGGTCAGGAAGAAGAGTGGGTCTGGGCCGACCGTCTTGAGAAATAGCGGCGCGAGGATTACGGTTCCCAAAACCTGCGCGACGATGGCGCCAACATTCAGAAGCGCGGTGGCCGACGCGATCTGCTCGCCGGAAACGAGCGCGGGCACAACCGCGGATTCGGCCGGCCCGGAAAATTGGCTCACCGCGGACAGCGCCAGGTTCGTGCCATAGATGATCCAGACGCTCTCGCTGGAGCGCAGAAAGACGAGGCAAAGCACTGCCCGCCCAAGGCTCGACAACACCAGGACGCCGCGCTTCGGCACACGGTCGACGGCCACACCGCCGAAAATGCCGAGCGCGGCCGCCGGCACAATGAAGCTGAGCACCAGCAGGCTGCTGTGTATCGTCGAACCGGTGCGGTTGACGACCGTGACGAGCAGGGCGAGCAGGATCGCGTTCTGGGCCGTGTTCGCGAGCAGCCGCCCCAGCCAGAAACGCCGAAAGCGTGCATCGGTACGCAGCGGTGGGATTACGGCCGATCTGACCATCTTCGCCGTGCCTTCACCGGGCTCGCCGTTGCGCCATTACGGGCGCACGCGCCGGATACAGCAAAGGGCCGGAGTTGCCGGCCCCAGGACCTGGAATTGGTAGCGCATAGGGGATTCGAACCCCTGATCTCCGCCTTGAGAGGGCGGCGTCCTGGGCCGCTAGACGAATGCGCCGCGTGGCTGGGGATGGAGGATTCGAACCCCCACATACAGATCCAGAATCTGCTGTCCTACCATTAGACGAATCCCCAGTATCTCGGTTATGGTACGGCATTCCTGCCTGCCGGGCAACGCTGAAGGCCCGATTCACGCCTGCGCGGACGTCCATACCTCAGCGTTGTAATCGTTCGATCGCGATGCTCAACCGCTCCAAACTCAGCCGCTTGCCGAGGATTTCCATCGACGCCGTGAGCGGCGGCGCGGCCTGGCGCCCCGTGATCGCGACGTAGAAAATGCCGGCCAGGTCGCGCAGCTTCATCTCCATCCGGTCGGCCAGTTTGCGCAATGATTCGAGGATGGTTTCGTCCTCCCACTCCTCGATCTCCTCTAATTCCGTCCGCGCCTCGTCGAGAGCGAACAGGGCCTGATCCGGCTGGTCGACAAAGCGCTTCCCCAGCAGAGCGACCCGGTCATAATCGAGCTCAGCGCCGAGCCAGAAATATGCCAGCATCGGCGCCGCCTGATCCATCCGCTCGATCCGCGTTTGCACAAGCGGCGCGATTCGCGCGACCGTTTCCGGTGATAGCCGCTGCGCAAGTTCGGGCGGAAGGTCCTTCCGCAGCCATTGCGTCAACAGCGTCGCGAAATGCTCGGGGTCCATTTTGCGGATATACTGCCCGTTCATCCAGTTCAGCTTGTCGAAATCGAACACGGCGGGATTCTTGACGATACGGTCGATGTCAAAGTTCTCGATGAACTGCTCTCGGGTGATGAACTCGGTCTTGTCGTCGAGCGACCAGCCCAGCAGGCCGAGGAAGTTGAAGAGCGCATCGGGCAGATAGCCATGGTCGATGAACGCCTGAAACGACGTGTCGCCGTGGCGCTTGCTGAGCTTCGCCTTGTCCTTCCCCAGGATCAGCGGCAGGTGGGCGAATATCGGCAGAGTCCAGCCAAAGCCCTGGTAGATCAGCACGTGCAGAGGCGTGCTCGGCAGCCACTCGTCGCCGCGCATGATGTGCGTGATCGCCATGTACTTGTCGTCCACGGTCGCGGCGAGATGGTAGGTCGGATAGCCATCCGACTTCATCAGCACCGCATCTTGCAGCGTCGCGTTTTCGAACACCACGTCTCCGCGAATGACGTCGTGAATAATCGTGCTGCCTTCGAGTGGCACCGCCAGCCGTACGACCGGCGTCACACCAGACGCTTCGGCCTCTTTCCGCTCCTCGTCGCTCATGAAGCGACAGTGGCGGTCGTAGCCGGGAGGCTGCCGGTTACGTTGCTTTTCGGCGTTGACGGCGGCCAGCCGCTCCGGCGTGCAGTAGCAGCGGTAGGCGCTGCCGTTGGCGATCAGCGTTCCGATCTCGGAGTTGTAAATGTCCAGCCGTTCGGACTCGAAATACGGAGCATACGGGCCGCCTACGTACGGCCCCTCGTCCGGGCCGAGTCCGAGCCAGCGCAACATCTCGATAATGGACTCCACCGCGCCGGGCACGAGCCGCTTGCGGTCCGTGTCTTCGACGCGAACGACGAAGGTGCCGCCGTGGTGACGTGCAAACAACCAGTTGAACAGCGCCGTGTGCGCCGTGCCGATATGGGCGAATCCGGTGGGGCTCGGTGCGATGCGAACGCGCACGCTCACGGGTGTTCTCCTTGATCTGTCGAGAGCGGGGGGTCGACTGCCCAGCGCCGCGCCCGTTCCAGGAGCGCATCCAGGGCCGGCGCCACGGCCGCGCCTTTTCCGGCTTCAGGCGGCCACGACAAAGCAAGCGCTGGAGGCAGCGGCGCTTCCACGACGAACCGCTCGCCATCGCTCGGTCGGTTGAACCCGAGCCGCCAAGCGTGCAGCCATAGTCTACCCGCAGGACCGCCCGGCGCGCCGTATATCGGGTCGCCGGCAATCGGGCAGCCGATCCCCGCGAAGTGGACGCGCAACTGGTGGGTGCGCCCTGTCTCCAGGCCGGCAACGACCAGCGTTGTCCCGGCTGCTTCGGCCAGTGCGAGATACCTGGTCCTGGCAGGCTTGCCGCGTCCGACGATCGCCATCTTTTGCCGGTTGAACGGGTCGCGGCCGAGCGGTGCGTCGATGATTCCGGTTCGCTGCTTCGGCGTCCCCTGCAGCAACGCCAGGTAATACTTTCCCGTCGTATGCTCCTGTAACTGGTGCGATAGCGAGCGGTGGGAACGGTCGTTCTTGGCCACAATCAGCAGCCCGCTGGTGTCGCGGTCAAGACGGTGGACGATGCCCGGACGCTCTTCGCCGCCGATTCCGGAGAGGTCATGGCTGTAAGCGAGCAACGCGTGGACCATCGTCCCCGACTCGTGCCCGGCCGACGGGTGAACGACAATTCCGCTCGGCTTGTTCACAACGATCAGGTCACGGTCCTCATAGATTATGTCCAGTTCCATCGACTCCGGCGTCAGCGGCGATTGCCGCGGGGCCGGAACCGCGACGGTCACCGCGTCGCCTTCGGCGAGCTTTTGCGACGGCTTTTCGGCCAAGCGCCCGTCGACCGCCACTGATCGCTCCGCGATCAGCCGCTGTGCTGTCGCCCGCGAACAATCTGGAATAGTGCGCGCGATGAAGACATCCAATCGTTCGCCCGAGAGATCGGCGCTCAGGGTATGCATGAGCGTCCCGGCTGCCTGCTCCGCTGCGGCGCCGGGATCCGTGACTCGAGACGCAGCGGAGGAACGGGGCGTCAAGCCCTCTTGGTGCGCTGGTCCTCGCCGTCGTGGAACAGCAGGAACCAGGCCAGAATGCAGACGCCGACGACAATGCACGAGTCCGCGACGTTGAACGTCGGGTAGTGCGGGAACTTGATGAAGTCGGTGACGCTGCCCAGGCGGACGCGGTCCAGCAGGTTGCCGATCGCGCCCCCAAGCTGCATGCCGAACGCCACGCGCAGCACCGGGTGATTGAACGGCGGATAGACGAAGTAGAGCACGATTGCTCCCAGGCCGATCAGGCTGGTGAAGACAAGAAACGCCGACTGGTTTTGCAGGATGCTGAACGCGGCGCCGGTGTTCGTCGCGTGCTCGAAATGCACCCACCAGTCAGACGACGGCCAGGTGTCGCCAATCGGCAGCCGCGTGCGCACCAGGTGCTTTGTGACCTGATCGGCAGAGAAAGCGATCGCGCCGACCAGAAACAGTACCCACCATTGCCGGCCTTCTGTGCGGCTCGATGGGCGGTACGGGGGCTGTATCGGCACACTCGTCTCGACGGCGTCGTTCACGTATGGATCGTACCATCGGGCGACCGGCGAGGACCAGCAGAAGACTGCAATGCCGCCTCTGTGCGCCCTTGATTACGTAAGCGCGAAGCGCCGCCTTGACCACGCGCCGGGCCGCTACCTACGATATTCTCGAAGCGCGCGACTTGCACCGGGAGGCAGGAGTGGCAATCGATCTTTTTGGACGCCGCGAGAAGGCAGATCATCAGCAGTTTGGCGACCGCCTGCCGCCCGGGCAGAAGCTGACCGACGGCTGGCCGGTGCTCCATTATGGCGGCATCCCCAAATTCGACAAGGCCACCTGGAAGTTTCAGGTAGCGGGCCTGGTCCAGGAAGAGTTGTCACTCAGTTACGACGAACTGCGAGCGTTGCCGAACACGACCGTTCATTGTGACATCCACTGCGTTACGCACTGGAGCAAGTTCGACAACGACTTCACCGGCGTGAAGCTCACCGACCTTATGGAGCTCATCAACCTGAAGCCCGATGCAAAGTACGCCATGATTCACTCCTACGGCGGCTACACGACCAACATCTCGCTGGAAGAGCTTATCGACGACGACGTGCTGCTCGCCTGGGCGCATAACGGCAGAGACCTGGAGCCGGAGCACGGCTGGCCGTTGCGGCTGGTCGTTCCGAAGCTCTACTTTTGGAAGAGCGCCAAGTGGGTGCGCGGCTTCCAGTTCATGGACCGCGACCGACCGGGATTTTGGGAAACCTACGGCTACCACATCCACGGCGACCCGTGGCAGGAAGAGCGCTTCTCATAGCGCAGACTTGCCCGCGTCCGCGGGCTACCAACGGGCAGTGCACGCGACCAACCGGCCGCGGCTGGTTTCGTTACATGAGCCTGCGGTTTTAACCGCCGGGCGATCCCCCGGGACGCTTTAACGGGCCACCGCGATGGCTGGTGCACCGCCACCGCCGCCCGGCGACTTAAGTCGCGGGCTCACTTAACAAAGTCCGCCTCCGCGGACTGGTGAACCGGACCAGGCCGGTTTTGTTGTACGAGCCCGCGGTTCCAACCGCCCGGCGATCGCTTGAGAGCGATTCGGTCTAAGTCGTGGACTTGCCTCGATATTCACCGCGGGCGATGAATCGGTGGGTGTACACGCCGTCCGGAACGCAGGTCAGCAGGGAGACCACCGCGTTGGTGGTCGTGTTCATCACCCAGGTATCGGCCGGCGTGACGACGTCGGTGCCCGTAATTACGTAGTCGTACCAGGTCCCGTCGCCGGCCTGTACCGCGACATGGCTGCCGATCTTGTCGGCCAGGCTGGGAAGGCTATGAAAGATGCTGCCTTCGCCACGAAGCGGGCTGCTGATATGACCGGATAGGACGACGTTTCCGGGGCGGCCGGGCACCCCCGTGCCGATGTGATAGCCGACCGCATGGTCGGCGGTCTCCCAGACCAACACGCCCTTCTCGATGCGGGTGCCGACGTTGATCACCCGGGCACCGTTCAAGCCGATGGACGGGATGTTGATCTTCACGGGCAGCATATCCGGCGTCACGTCGGGTGATTGCTGCGCCGGGGCGCTTGCGGCGAAGACGGCCGGGTCGCCGCTGGGCGGAGGCGTCGGCGCCGGCGTTTGTGTTGGTGTTTGCGGTACCGCGGTTATCGTAGAAGGAGCTTGCGATGCCATCTGCGGACCAAACGCCGGGGAGTCCTTCGCGACATCCGCGACAGACTGCTGCGGCCGACCGTCGAAACGGAAGTTTCCGCGCCGCAGGTTCGACAGTCCCGCCTGCGCCCGGCGCGCATAGATCTCGTAGGCCGCCGCCACACCGAAGAGCGAGCCACCCAGCGCGAGCATGCCGTTTCCCAGGAAGCGCGACAGGAACTCGCGCCGTCGTAAAAGCGATCCAGGCTGGTTGCTACTCGCCATCCCTACCCCTCTCCACCACCCGCGGCCGGCCGGCTCGGCTCCGCCTCCTCTTTGGCGCTACCTTGACAGCTTGAGGTTCTTCATCGGCTGCCGCCTCGACGGCGCTCTCTTGCTCCTGGCCGTTCAAAGACGGGACGGCCACGTCGTCGGCCGGTACCTCGACCTCGGGCGGCCGGTAACCAGGCGGCAGCGGCCACTCTTCCTCGGCAACCCTCAGCCGCCTACGCTCGTCGACCAACGACAGCATCGCAACCGCGCAGACGAGCAGCACGGTGTAGACAACCCACGGACCGGGCGTCAGCCAGCCACCGTCGCGGCTCAGCACGTATCCCAGCGCCAGCCCGCCGAATAGACCGGCCAGCATACACACGACCGGCAACGTTATAAGAGCACGAATTCGTCGCATAACTATCTCGAGCTTGCGGAATCGCAAACTCGATCTCATGGTACATCGCTGAGCCCCGCGGGTCAGATGAACCTACATCACTTCGGACGCCGAGATCAGCGCCGCGGTTGTATTGTCCGATCGCCACACCTCGTGCAATTCCGCCCGGAGGCCGAGGTAAACGCCACCCAGCACGACGGCGCCGCCGACGATACGCCACGGGCCGGGGAGCTCGGAAAGGAAGATCGCGGCCAGGATGGTCGCGATGACCGGTTCGCCAAGCACCGCAATGGCAACAAACGGGGCCGATAGGTACCCAAGCGCCCAGTTCAGCGCCGAATGCCCGAGCAGCTGTGGTATTAATGCCATCAGGACGAACATCAGGTACGTTTTGCCGCTGAATCCGCTGAGCGGCTGGCGGGCACCCAGCGCGATCAGCACCAGTCCAATCGCGGCGATCGGGTAGACGACGCCGATGTACGTCGTCATCGACGTGTATCCCCGTAGACGCCTTCCGATCGCGAAGTAGAGGGCGGCAAATGCGGCACCGGCGAGCGCCAGCAGGTCCCCTTCGATCGCCTTTGCGCCGCGCCCGAAGTCGGCATAACCGATCAACAGCCCGCCAGCCAGGCAGACGAACATTGCGACCAGCGTCGCCCGTGAAACGTGCTCGCCGCGAATGACGACGAACGCTGCAACGAAGAGCGGAGACGTCGTCACCAGTGCGACCGAGCTCGAGACCGTGGTCATCCCGAGCGAAGCAATCCAGGTGGCGAAATGGAGCGATAGGAACAGTCCCGACAACACGATCCAGCGCCAGTCGCCGCGCGTAAGTCGCGGTAACTCTCGCCGGCCGCGCAACGGCAGCAACATGAGCGTCGGCACCGACGCGAACAGGAGCCGCATTGCGGCAGTGCTGATCGCCGGGGCGTTCGCGAGCCGCACGAACAATGCCGCAGACGAGACGGCGGCAACGCCGACAAACAGGACGACGAGGATCCCGGGTCGCACCGTTCGCATGCGCCCATCATAAGTGCAGAGCGCCGTCGAGACCGCTGTCCGGCAATTGCTCGCGCTAGGTCAGGGCCTGGTTGGAGCCGGGGCAGGCGTTCTTGTCGGGGTGACAAACGGCCTCGGGGTTGTATCCGGCGACGGGACGGGCAGTTGGCGCGCCGGAGCGGTGCCGGTAATGGTCACGATGTCCGCGTGGAACCGTCCGTCACGGGGCGACCCCAGAATAATCACTCGGGTACCCCGTCGCAGCGCCTGGATAGGCGCCCGCTGTCGGTCGCGCTTCACTACGGTAGAGGCGTCGTATTCGACGACGAAAAAGCGTCCGTTGGTGCCGCGCACGAGGGCCACCTGCGGAGCCACGACCTCTGCCACCGTGCCGACAAGGTAGTGCCGGCTGGGCAGAGTCACGGCGTTAACCGGCCCGGCCGCTGGCAGGTCCGGCGGTGCCGGGCTCCCGGCGGCGGTGCTCATGCCGAGCGCGAGTCCGCCGCCAATGATGACGAAAGCAGCGACGACGCTCCCGAGCGTCATCGCCCGTCCGTGCCGTCCGACCATCGCCAGAAATCGGTTCATCGCCGTCTTCCCGATTGGCCCGCAACCGCCAATACTCTTGCAGAACAGGACCCGCGCCCGTCAGAAATCAAGCGGCGACACCAGTCGACAGATGAACCGGACGCGCCGCCCGCAGAACCAGCCTGGTCGCGGCAAACAGTAAGGCGGTATCCCCGACCACCGCGAGGACGTGTACCCAGGGAATTGCGTCGCGGATTGCGGACAGATAGACGCCCGGCGAGTCGCTTACCAGCGACATGTCGTGAACGGCGAGTGAGATCAGGTCGCGCAGGTGGGCATTCTCCAGCTCGCCGCCCGTGAGATAGGCCAGCATTGCTAGGGCCACAAGTGCTGCAACATACAACGCGGCAAATACAGCCTGTTGCCAGGGGCGCCAGCGCGCCGCCTCACTTTGCCGGGCGCGCATCATCACCCGTTCGACGAAGTCGGCCGGTGGATCCGCGCCCTCGAGGTAGGCGAACACACGGTCGATGTCGTCTCGCCGCTCGTCTGGTGTCACCATTCCGGACCTCCAAGCTCTACACGTCCGAACGGCCAGATTGGTTTCATCCGATGCACTGCCGATCGCATCACACCAGCCCCTTCAGTTTCGCGCGCAACAGTGCCTTCGCCCGGTGAAAGTGCGTTTTCACCGTATTTTCAGGTAGTCCAAGCGCATCACTGATTTCGTCGAAGCTCAACTCCGAGGCGTAGCGCATCGCAACCACCTGCCGGTATTTGGGCGGGAGGCCAGCAATTGCTTCCTGGAGTACACGCTGCAGGTCGGCCCGTTCAGCCATCTCATCTGGGAGCGGCTCGGTGTCCCGTACGCGCGCCGCCAGTCCGTCGCCGTCATCGTCGTCACCTTCAACGTCCGCGAACGAAAGCGGACGCTTGCGCTTGATAAAATCCAGGCACTTGTTGCGGGCCACCACGTAAATCCACGGCTTGAACGGAAGATCGGTGCGCGCCGCGGGCAAAGACTTGTAGACCTGCACGAAGATATCCTGCGCCACGTCGTCGGCATCGCTGTAGTTGGCGACCATTCGGTACACGAAGTTGAAAATGGGCCGGCTGTATCGACGAACCAGGTCCTCAAACGCGCTCGAATCGACTGCAAGAAAGGCGCGCACCAGCGACTCATCGCTGACGACAACCTGGCCGCCGGCCTCTTCGATCACCGTTGAATCAACCATCCGGGGTCCGGCGGTCCGTGCGCGCGTTCTTTGGATCGCGGGAGCCCAGTACCGCTTAAACGAGCGCGGAACTGTTCGAGTTTCACACGACAACCCGCCTGATTCCGGTGCATCATACGAAGGATAGCGCCGACGCGACAGCGCGCGGCCGGCGCTATCCTTCGAACCAGCCATGGTGACTCGAAGGCGGAACTGCCATCTGCTTTCAAATTCCTTGCCCGCTTCGGTCTGGTGGGAGAAGATGGCGCCACGCGAACGTCGGCTCATAAAGGATATACGGCAGGCGTGCTGATTGACCTTCACTGTCACACCAGCGCGCTCTCGGGCTGCAGCTCAACGTCATGGCGGACCAGCCCAACAGAATGGTGGAACTGGTGCTCGGTTTCGTTCACGAGGTCGAAGCCGCGAATGCAGCTTGAGCCGTAACGAAAGCAGGAATAACAATGCCGATTGAAGACGACGTGATCCACGGTTGCGCCGCCCGCGGAGTCACTTTGAGTGTTGCCGAGAGCTGCACCGGCGGACTGATCGGTTCGTTGCTGGTCGACATCCCCGGCAGCTCCAAAGTCTTCTCCGGCGGCATCGTCGCGTATCACAACCGGCCGAAGCAGCAACTGCTTGGCGTGCCGGCCGAGCTGCTGCAGCACGGCGGCTCGGTTTCGGAACCCGCGGTAAAAGCGATGGCGGAAGGCGCCCGGCGAGCCTTCGGCACGACGCTGGCCCTGGGCAGCAGCGGCATCGCCGGACCTACCGGTGGCTCACCCGAGAAGCCGATAGGGACGGTTTACATAGCGCTGGCGGCGCCCGAAGGCACCCAGGTTGAGCGGTTTCTGTTTCCCTCGGCCCGCCGCGCCTACAAGCTGCAGGTGGCCGAAGCGGCGCTCGAGCTGGTGATCGCCTGGCTGTCTGGTTCACAGGCGGGTGAGTAGGGCGAGGCCGTGGCAGAGCCGATAGACGGCGACGCGATTGAAAAGTCTTGTTCGATGATCTCGAATTCTGACGGGGTTACGGGTGAGTCAGGGTGAAAATGTTGCTGTCCCCAGCAATACAAAGTCGTCGGATGCCCGTCACCCGCGCTGCTTCGACGCCGCCTCGATCTTGCCGGCCTCGTCGATGTCCTTCTCGGTGA